>NZ_JBEAAK010000008.1:0-1421 GCF_040446535.1 Pseudoxanthomonas sp. Soil82 | reverse complement strand
CCTAACAATTCATGTATGGACTCCTCCGTCAAGCAGGTTTGCCGCAGCTGATGTTCGATCGTTGGGAAGCGGAACGGTTGCAGTCGTGTATTCGGCCTTGAGGTGAGCGGTCGATGTGCTCGGGCCATCATGGAATCCGCGGCGCCGGTGCCAATCGGTCAGACGGCTTTGCGGCCTGAATTGTTATCGGCTTTGTCCGCGCCGGGACCGAACCCTTCGCCATGATCGAGATCGTCTTCGGCAATTGCTGTCGTTGGAGCGGTTGAAGGTCAGTGGGCAATAGGTCGCTGGCTCACATGCCGTGGATCGAAGGCCTGGCCGTGGTGTTCCATCGCCCATAGCCGCCGCGCCAGCTTGTTGGCCAGCGCGCAGGCGGCCTTGTTGTGGCCGCGTGCGTCCTGCACCTTGAGTGCCCAGGCCTGCAGGGGATCCAGGGGTTGCCCGCGTCGCTGTTTCAGGCGCGCTGCGGTCAATACCGCGCGTGCACCGTGGACCAGCAGCGTGCGCAGGTAGACGTCGCCGCGCTTGGTCAGGCCGCCCAGGCGCCGCTGCTGGCCCGAGGAATGCTCGCGCGGGGTCAAGCCCAGCCAGGCGGCGAACTGGCGGCCATTGCGGAACCGCGACAGGTCGCCTGCACTGGCCCGCAATGCCGTGGCCGTCAGCAGGCCCACGCCCGGCACGCGGCGATAGCGCTGCACGGCCACGTCGCGATCGGCGAATTCCTCCAGCCGCTGCTCGATGGCCGCCATGTCCGCTTGCAGTTGGGCCAGCCGCTTCAGCTGATCGTCCAGGCTGTGTCGCAGCGGCATGGGCAACTCGTTGTCGCCATCCTCCAACGCATCGCGCACGGCGGCCGGCACCTTCAGCGCGCCGGCCGGAATGGTCACCCCGAACTCGCGAAGCACGCCGCGCAGCAGGTTGATCGTGGCGGTGCGCTCGGCCTTGAGGTGCTCGCGCAGCCGGTGCAGTGCCTGGATGCCTTGTTGCTCGGGGGTCTTTACCGGCACGCCGGCGATGTCGCCGCAGCGGTCCGCTTCCAGTATCCCGGCCACGTCGTTGCGGTCGGTCTTGTTGCCGCGCACGTAGGGACGCACGTCGCGGGCGGGCAGCAGTCGCACGGCATGTCCCTGGTGCTGGAAACGCCGGGCCCAGTAATGGGCGCTGCCGCAGGCCTCCATCAGCACCCGCAGCGGCGGACGCTGCTCCAAGGCCCGGGCGAATGCCCGGCGAGACAGCCGCTTGCGCTCCAGGACCCGGCCACGGTCGTCGGCGAAGGCCAGCTCGAAGACCTCTTTTGCCAGGTCGATGGCAACGGTACTAGCATGCATGGCGTGGACTCCTCTCGTGATCCCGTGTCCCGATCCAGTATCGGTCTGGCTCATCGAAGCCGTGTGGTGACGCGGGAGGAGTCCATCCCATCA
>NZ_JBEAAK010000007.1:0-10991 GCF_040446535.1 Pseudoxanthomonas sp. Soil82 | reverse complement strand
GCCAAAACGCTCCGCGCCGATCTTCGTCAGCGCCGCCGTCAGCGTCGTCTTGCCATGGTCAACGTGACCGATCGTGCCCACGTTCACGTGGGGCTTGGTGCGCTCGAACTTACCCTTGGCCATGGCTGCCTATCTCGCTGACGGTTGTAGATGGAGTACTGCGTTTTTCCTGCGGAACAGCCCGACTCAGGTCCGGGCGGCTCCCGCGGGCGGGCCCGCGTCGAAGATGGTGCTCACGAAAGGAATCGAACCTTCGACCTCCTCCTTACCAAGGAGGTGCTCTACCGACTGAGCTACGTGAGCGTGGAACCTGTTACTTGCCGGAACACCGGGTGCGGCGCAATGGAGCGGGAGACGGGAATCGAACCCGCACCATCAGCTTGGAAGGCTGAGGTTCTACCATTGAACTACTCCCGCGAGGGGAACCGCTCCCGGCCTACCGCTCCGGGCCTTGCCTCGATGTTTCGGTACAACCTGAAACTGGTGGAGGGAGGTGGATTCGAACCACCGAAGGCGTAAGCCAGCAGATTTACAGTCTGCCCCCGTTGGCCGCTTGGGTATCCCTCCGGGATCTGCCACCGCGACCCATACAACCTAGGTGTACGACCGGGGTGAAACAGCCCGCAATTCTGACGACCGCCGCGCGCGCTGTCAACGTTCCCCGGGAGACTTTTTCCGGTCAGACATTGAAGCGGAAATGCAGGACGTCGCCCTCCTGCACCCGGTACTCCTTGCCCTCCAGGCGCATGCGGCCGGCCTCGCGGGCGCCCGCCTCGCCGCGGTAGCGGATGAAGTCGTCGAAGCCGATCGTTTCGGCGCGGATGAAGCCCTTTTCGAAGTCGGTGTGGATCACCGCGGCGGCCTGCGGCGCGGTGGCCCCGGCCTTGACCGTCCAGGCGCGGACCTCCTTCACCCCGGCGGTGAAGTAGGTCTGGAGCCCGAGCAGGCGGTAGGCCGCGCGGATGACCCGGTTCAGGCCCGGCTCGTCCAGGCCCAGGTCGGCCAGGAAGGCGTCGCGGTCGGCATCGTCGAGCTGGGCCAGCTCCTCCTCGATCGCCGCCGACACCGGCACCACCTCGGCGCCCTCGGTCGCGGCGCGGGCGCGAACGGCCTCCAGCAGCGGGTTGTCGTGGAAGCCATCCTCGAGCACGTTGGCCACGTACATGACCGGCTTGAGGGTCAACAGGAACAGGTCGCGGACCAGCGCCCGCTCCTCCTCGTCCAGGCCCAGCGCCCGGCCAGGCTTGCCCTCGCTGAGCCCGGCATGCAGCTTCTGCAGCACCGGCTTGCGCGCGATTGCATCCTTTTCCCCGGCCTTGGCCGATCGTTCGGCGCGGTTAAGCGCCTTTTCCACGCTGTCGAGGTCGGCGAGGGCGAGCTCGGTGTCGATCGTCTCGATGTCCGAAATGGGGTCTACCTTGCCGGCCACGTGGATGATGTCCGGATGGTCGAAGCAGCGGACCACGTGCGAGATCGCGTCGACCTCGCGGATATGGGCCAGGAACTTGTTGCCCAGCCCTTCGCCGCTGGCGGCACCGGCCACCAGGCCGGCGATGTCGACGAACTCGACAGCCGTGGCCACGACCTTTTCCGGCTTGACGATCTCGGCCAGCTGGCCCAGGCGCGGATCCGGTACCGGGACCACGCCGACGTTCGGCTCGATCGTGCAGAACGGGAAGTTGGCCGCGGCGATGCCCGCCTTGGTCAACGCGTTGAAGAGGGTCGACTTGCCGACGTTGGGCAGGCCGACGATGCCGCATTTGATGCCCATGGTTATCCGTTGTCCCGCAGGAGATTGGGGGCTGGGGACCGGCGTTCCCGCCGGATCCCAGCCCCCAGCCACCTAGGCCTTGGCGGTATGCAGCCGCTTCATCGCCTCGTTGACGTCGCCGGCCACCACCAGCGGCATGACCGCCAGGGCGTCGTCGATGGCGCGGTCGATCAGCACCGCGTCGTCCTTGCCCGGCCGGCCCAGGACCCAGCCGGTGACCCGGTCCTTGTGCCCGGGATGGCCGATCCCGATCCGCAAGCGGTGGAACCTGCCGTGCCCCAGGTGCTGGATCGTGTCGCGCAGGCCGTTCTGTCCACCATGGCCGCCGTCGAACTTGAGCCGGACCGCACCCGGCGCCAGGTCGAGCTCGTCATGCGCCAGCAAGGCCTCCTCCGGCTCGATCTTCCAGTAGCGCAGCGCCGCCGCCACCGATTTGCCGGAAAGGTTCATGAAGGTGGCCGGCTTGAGCAGCCAGACCGTCCGCCCGCCGATGTCGGCCTTGGCCGTCTCGCCGAACAGCTTCGACTCCAGGCCGAAGCGCACGCCGGCCTGGGCGGCCAGCGCGTCGACAAAACGAAACCCGGCGTTGTGCCGGGTGTTCGCGTGTTCGGGACCGGGATTGCCCAGCCCGACGATGAGTCGCAGTTCCGCCATTGCACTGGCAGCCTGCATCCTGCCCGGCGTGCCGGGCAGGATGCGGACGGCTTACTTCTTCTCTTCGTCGCCTTCGGCCGCCGGCGCCTCTTCCTCGACGCGGGCATGCTTGGCGATCACCACGGCCAGGTCGTGGTCGGGGCCGAGCTTCAGCTCGGGGATCTCCACGCCGGCCGGCAGCTTGAGCGCCGACAGGTGGATCACGTCACCCACGGCCAGCTCGGACAGGTCGACCTCGATGGCCTCCGGCAGGTCCTTCGGCAGGCACGAGACGGTGACTTCGTTCAGCTCGTGGGTGATGACCACGCCCGCCGACTTGCCGGCCGGCGACTTCTCGGCGTTGACGAAGTGCAGCTGCACGGCGGCGCGCAGGACCTCGTTGTCGTTCACGCGCTGGAAGTCCAGGTGCATGATCAGCTGCTTGTACGGATGACGCTGCATGTCGCGCAGGAGCACGCGCTGCACGTCGCCGTTGAGGCTCAGGTCCAGGATCGAGGAGTAGAACCACTCGTTCTGGCTGGCCAGCCACAGCTTTTCGTGGTCCAGCTGGATGTTGACCGGCTTCAGGTCGCCGCCATAGACGATTGCCGGAATCTTGCCGTCGCGACGCAGGCGGCGGCTCGCACCCTTGCCCTCGTCCTCGCGACGCTCGACGTTGATCACATGAGTTGCCATTGCTTTATCACTCTTCAGTTTGCGGGGACCGCTTCGCGGACGCCCTGGATGGGGACCGCCTTGCGGCGATCCGTGCGACTCGTCCGCGACCAGACGAGTCGTGTGGTTCCCGGGGATCGGGAATCCGGAATCGCTTCCGTAGCGATTCCGCATTGCCGTCCCCCGGCGGCCGGCGTGCCGCCGGCCCGGGTCGTCGGGGCTCAGTCGACGTAGAGCGAGCTGACCGATTCGCCGAAGGCGATGCGGCGGATCGTCTCGGCCAGCAGCTCGGCCACGCTGACCTGGCGGATCCGACCGCAGGCCCGGGCCGCCGGCGACAGCGGGATGGTGTCGGTCACCACCAGCTCGTCCAGCTGCGAGCCGGTGATGTTGTCGACCGCCGGCCCCGACAGCACCGGGTGGGTGCAATACGCGGCCACCTTGGTCGCGCCCTGCGCCTTCAGCGCCGCGGCCGCCGCGCACAGCGTGCCGGCGGTGTCGACGATGTCGTCCACCAGCACGCAGGTCTTGCCGGCCACGTCGCCGATGATGTTCATCACCGTGGACACGTTCGCGCGCGGGCGGCGCTTGTCGATGATCGCCAGGTCGGCGTCATCCAGGCGCTTGGCCACGGCGCGGGCGCGGACCACGCCGCCCACGTCGGGCGAGACCACGATCAGGTTCTCGGTGCCGTAGGCGCGCCAGATGTCGGCCAGCAGCAGCGGCGACGCGTACACGTTGTCGACCGGCACGTCGAAGAAGCCCTGGATCTGATCCGCGTGCAGGTCCACGGTCAGCACCCGGTCGGTGCCCACCGCGGAGAACATCTTGGCCGCCACCTTGGCGGTGATCGGCACGCGCGAGGAGCGCAGTCGGCGGTCCTGGCGCGAGTAGCCGAAGTACGGCACCACCGCGGTGACCGAAGCGGCGCTGGCGCGCTTGAGCGCGTCGATCAGCACCAGCAGCTCCATCAGGTTCTCGGCGGTCGGCGCGCAGGTCGGCTGGACCACGAACACTTCCTGGCGGCGCACGTTCTCCTCGATCTCCACCTGCACCTCGCCATCGGAGAAGGTGGACACCAGCGCCTTGCCCGGCCGCACCCCGAGCTCGCGGCAGATGCTGTCGGCGAGCGGCTTGTTGGCGTTGCCGGAGAAGACCAGCAGGCTGCGTTCGTCTTGCATCTTGGACATACCGGCGGCGGCTCGGATCAGGTGGAGGAACGTGGACACCCGCGATCCCTGCGGTTTTCCGTTGAATCCCCGCACACGGATGTGCGGGCTTGTGCGAGGCACTTGCGTCCGTGACTCGCACGAGTGGCAGGGGCGGCAGGATTCGAACCTGCGGATGCCGGGATCAAAACCCGGTGCCTTGGACCTCTTGGCGACGCCCCTGTGTCAGTGCTGGTGCGACGGACGCGCCAACGCCGCCCGCAGCGGCGAATCCGAAACGCCGGCCGCGACCCAGGCGTGCATCCGTCGCGGCAAACGCGCCAGAGCCTCCTGCGCCGCGTCCCGGTGGGCGAACTCGACGAAGCAGCCGCTGCCGGTACCGGTCAGGCGCGGAACCCCGATCCGCGCCAGCTCTTCGAACACGGCCTCGACGGCAGGTTCGCGGCGGCGCAGGACCGGCTCGAACGCATTGTCGAGCACGGTTCCGGCAGCGAAGTCGGATATTTTCGCGGGCGCCGAATCCCTAGTCAAATCCGTGGACTGGAACAGCGCGGCGGTGGGGACCTGGACCCCGGGGTCGACCAGCACGTACCAGGCTGGCGGCAGCGCGACCGGGACCAGCCGTTCCCCCACCCCTTCGGCCCAGGCGCTGCGACCGCGGACGAAGACCGGGACATCCGCCCCCAACTCCAGGCCGAGCGCCGCCAGCCGGTCCTCGCCCAGCGCCAACCCCCACAGCCGGTCCAGGGCGCAAAGGACGGTGGCCGCGTCGGAAGAACCGCCGCCGAACCCGCCCCCCGCCGGGATGCGCTTTTCCACCTCGATGTCAGCTCCTTGCGGACAATTCGCCGAAGATTGCAGGAGGTTGGCCGCACGGACCGTCAGGTCGGCGAGGTCGTCCACCCCGGGCAGGCGGTCGCCGTGGCGGACGATGCGGCCGTCGCTGCGGGGACGCAGCCGGATCCGGTCTCCCCAGTCCAGCAGGCGGAATACCGTCTGCAGCTCGTGGTAACCGTCGGCACGGCGACCGGTAATCCGCAGGAACAGGTTCAGCTTGGCCGGCGCCGGCCACTCGCTCCAGCCGGGATTCATGGGGCGGCGTCCCAGCGGTCGATCACCAGCCGGACCCGCGCGCCTTCACGGCTGGCCTGCAACCGGCGCGGCATCTGCGGCCAGTCCGCATCCGCCGGCTGCCACTCCTGGTATTCCACGGTCCAGCCGTCGGCCACCAGCCGCCGCAACCTGCCATCGGCACCAAACTCCTGCGTGGCCTCCGGGGTCGACGGCAGGCCCTGCAGCCATGCCGCCATCGCCGCGACCGGGATCGGCCAGCCGGTGGCCTGGTACAGCAACTGCGCGGCATCGGGACCGGACCGCACGCCCCCCTCCAGCCCGTCCAAGGTCGCGCCATCCGGCCCGCCGGACAGCTGCCAGCTCTGGCGGGTGACCGGTGCGCTGAGCGAAATCCGGTACGCGGGGCCCTGCTGCTGCCAGTCCAGGCGACCGCTGCCGCCCTTGCCGTCGACGCTGACCGCGATCCGACCCTGCATCGACCAGGCGGGGATGGCTTCCAGCTGCGCCTGCCGTTGCGCCTGCAGCGCCAGGGCCTGGGCGCGGTCCACGGCGGGCGCCGGGGGCCGGCGCGGCGCGGTGCCACACGCCGCGAGCAGGGCCACGACCAGCCAGGCGCCGGCCCATGCGCGGGCCCGGATCATCGCTCCGGGCCCGCGGGGGCCGGCTGGGCGGCGGCCGGGGCTGCGGGCGGCAGCACGACCTGCAGCTTCTCCAGCGCGCGGACCAGCGACCGGTTGTCGGGATCGAGCCTGCGCGCGTCCTCGAAGTAGCGCATGGCCTCCTCGCGCCGCCCCATCGTCCACAGCACCTCGCCGACGTGGGCGCCGATCTCCGGATCCTTGAGCAGGCCCCAGGCGCGGCGCAGCTCCACGAGCGCCTCCTCGTTGCGGCCGAGGCGATAGAGCACCCAGCCATAACTGTCGACGATGGCCGCGTTGTCGGGCTCGGCGGTGCGCGCGCGGTCGATCAGCTCCAGCGCTTCCTGGTAGCGCTGGGTGCGGTCGGCCAGGGTGTAGCCGAGCGCGTTGAGCGCAGCGACGTTTTCCGGTTCGGCGACCAGTACCTTGCGCAGGTCCGCCTCGGTGCGGTCGATGCGATCCTGGCGCTCCCAGGCCAGCGCGCGGGCGTACAGCAGCGCCGGGTCGTCGGGATAGGCGGCCAGCCCCCGGCTGAGGGCTTCGATCTCGGCGGCAGGGTCGCCACCACGCTGGCGCAGCTCGCCTTCCAGCAGGTACGCGTTGCGACGCGCGTCGTCGTCGCTGGCGGCGTCGTTCTGCAGGGCATGGGCCTCGCTGTAGGCCTGCTCGACCTGGCCCTGCTCGTACAGCGCCGCCGCGATCCGGATCCGCGCTTCGGCGCGCAACGGACCGCCCGGGACGCCGCGATACCAGTCCACCGCTTCGGCCGGGCGCTCGAGGAACTCGGCGATCCGGCCGAGCAGCATCCGGCTCGCCGGATCGGGCCGGGCGCCCTGGCTGGCGGAAAGCTCCCGGTACAGCCCTTCCAGGGTCGCGCTGTCCTCGGCACGCGCCAGCAGCGATGCGCGGATGCCATAGGTCTGGACATCCTGCGGCCCCAGCGCCATCACCCGGGCGGCCTCGGCGAAATCGCCCATGCCCTCGTAGGCGACCGCGAGCATGCCGCGCACCTCCGGATCGGCGGCCGCACGCGGTTCGGCGGCCACCAGCATCTCCCGCGCCCGCGCGGTCTCGCCGGCCTGGTGCAACTGGCCGGCGCGCAGCACCGCTACCCGCGGCTCGTCGGGGAAACGCTCGACCATCTGGTCGACGATGCGCGCGGCGACCTGCGGGGCATCCAGGCGCAGGGACAGGCGACCGAACTCCTGCCAGGCCTGGAGCTGGTCGGGAATGGCGCCGGCATCGACCAGTTGCCCCAGCACCTTGGCGACCGCCTCGGGATCGCGGCCACCGGCCAGCGCCACCAGGGCGTAACGCCATGCACGCGGATCCGGGGCGGCGAGCAGCTGCAGCAGCTCCTGCCGCGCCTTGCGCAACCTGCCTTCGCGCAGCGCCAGCGAGGCGGTGGCCGCCTTCAGCGACAGGGAATCGGGCGAACGCTTCTGCCAGAGTTTCAGCGCCTGGGCGGCGCGGACGTCGTCATTGGCGAGCATCGCGATGCGGGTGGCGCGCTCGGCGAGCAACACGTCGTCCTGCGCCAGCCGGGCCGCCTCCAGCGACCATTGCGCCGCATCGGCCAGCTGGCCGGCCTGCAGCGCGAACTCCCCCGCCATGAGCTGCTCCAGCGGAATGGCCTCGGCCGACGGCTTCGGAAGCGGGGCGGCAGGGGCGGCCACTGGCGTGGCCAGCGCCATGAGCAGCAGCCACGGCCGCCTTCGCAGGCGGCCGGGCGATGGACGCGGGCGTCCGGTGTCGATCTCGGAAAGCTCAGGTACGGGCATTGGCACCCACCGGGCCGTAAAATGGCGGCCCAAACAAGCCAGCAGATTAGCGCAAGCTCCTGAACATGACCCTGTGGCTCCTCGGCCTCAACCACCAGACCGCGCCGGTCGACCTGCGCGAACGGGTGGCCTTTGCCGGCGATGCGCTGGGCCGGGCCCTGGCCTCCCTGCGCGCGCTGCCGGAGGTGCACGAGGCCGCACTGCTGTCGACCTGCAATCGCACCGAGATCTACGCGGTGGCCGCCGACGGCCAGGCGCTGGCGGCATGGCTGGACGAACAGGCCGAAGGGCTGGGCGCCTACCTGTACCAGCACCGCGACGCCGACGCCGTGCGCCACCTGTTCCGGGTCGCCACCGGGCTGGATTCGATGGTGCTCGGCGAGCCGCAGATCCTCGGCCAGGTCAAGGAGGCGTGGGCGCTGGCGCGCGAGCACGGCGCACTGGGCGGCCGCCTGGACCGGCTGTTCCAGCAGACCTTCGCGGTGGCCAAGCGCGCGCGCACCGACACCCGGATCGGGGCCAACCCGGTCTCGGTGGCCTCCACCGCGGTGCGGCTGGCCCAGGACTCCTTTGCCCACCTGCCCGATTCGACCGTGCTGCTGGTCGGCGCCGGCGAGACCATCGAACTGGCCGCCCGCCACCTGGCCAAGGGCGGGGTGCGCCGGCTGCTGGTCGCCAACCGCACCCTGGCCCACGCCCAGGACCTGGCCACCCGCCATGGAGGCTATGCCCTCCCACTGACCGAGCTCGACCGCCACCTGGCCGAGGCCGACGTGGTGTTCTCGGCCACCGCCAGCCGCGAGCCGGTGCTGCGCCAGGCCCAGGTCGAGGCCGCGCTGGCCGCGCGCCGGCGCAAGCCGGTGCTGCTTTTCGACCTGGCCGTGCCACGCGACATCGAGCCGGGCGTGGCCGGCCTGGACGACGCCTACCTCTATACCGTGGACGACCTCGAACGCGCGGTCGAGGACAACCGCCGCGGCCGGCATGAGGCCGCCGAGGCGGCCGAGGCGATCATCGACCTGCAGGTCGCCCGCTACATGGAAGCCCTGCACGCCGGCGACCGCCAGGAGACGCTCAAGCGCCTGCGCATACTGGGCGACAACACCCGCGACGAGCTGCTTGCGCGCGCCCGCCAGCAACTGGCCGGCGGCCGCGATCCCGACGAGGTGCTGCAGTTCCTGGCCCACACCCTGACCAACCGCCTGCTGCACCCGCCGACCGCCGCCCTGCGCGAAGCGGCGCTCAGCGGCGACGCCGAACTGGCCCGCGCCGCCGAACGCCTGTTCCCGGCCAGGGCGCCCTACGCCCATCCGGCGCCCCCCCCGACCGCCGAACCGCGACTGCCCGATGACCCCGAGCCTGCGCCGTAAGCTGGAAGCGCTGGCCGAGCGCCGCGAAGAACTCGAACGCCTGCTCGCCGATCCCGGCGTGCTGGCCGACAACGCACGCTTCCGCGACCTTTCCCGCGAGTTCGCCCAACTGGAGCCGGTCGCCACCGCGCTGGCTGCCGAAGCCCGCGCCAAGGCCGACCTGGCCGCCGCCGAGGCCATGCGCGACGACCCCGAACTGGCCGAACTGGCCGGCGAGGAGATCGCCGCGGCGCGCGCGCAGCTCGACACGCTCGACCGCGAGCTGGCCCTGCTGCTGGTGCCGAAGGATCCGCGCGACGACGGCAACCTGTTCCTGGAGGTGCGCGCGGGCACCGGCGGCGACGAGGCGGCGATCTTCGCCGGCGACCTGTTCCGCATGTACGCCCGCTACGCCGAGCGCCAGGGCTGGAAGGTCGAGGTCGAATCGGACAACCCCGGCGAGCACGGCGGGCACAAGGAGATCGTGGCGCGCATCGTCGGCCGCGGCGCCTATTCGCGGCTGAAGTTCGAGTCCGGCACGCACCGGGTGCAGCGCGTGCCGGCGACCGAGTCGCAGGGTCGCATCCATACCTCGGCCGCGACGGTGGCGATCATCCCCGAAGCCGACGAGATCGAGGACATCGCGATCAACCCGGCCGACCTGAAGGTCGACACATTCCGCTCCTCCGGCGCCGGCGGCCAGCACGTCAACAAGACCGACTCGGCGATCCGCATCACCCACCTGCCCACCGGCGTGGTGGTCGAGAGCCAGACCGAGCGCAGCCAGCACGCCAACCGCGACAAGGCGATGAAGCGGCTGAAGGCGCAGCTGCTCGACGCCGAGCGCAGCCGCCAGCAGGCGGCGCAGGCCGAATCGCGCCGCCTGCAGGTCGGCAGCGGCGACCGCAGCCAGCGCATCCGCACCTACAACTTCCCGCAGGGCCGGATCACCGACCACCGGGTCGAAGGCCTGACCCTGTACGACCTGCCCAACATCCTGGAAGGCGAGCTCGGGCCGCTGGTCACCCGCCTGCAGCAGGAACACCAGGCCGACGAGCTGGCGCGACTGACGTCTGAGTGAGGCCGGCGGGCGGCGCCCGGGAGCCCAGGCGTTGGAGCAAAAAGCCCCGATCGCGGAGCCCAGCAGCCCCGGGCGCAAGGCAAGAAGCTTTGCGATTGGGGCTTGGGAGCCTCGGCGCTGGAGCAAAAAGCCCCGGCCGCGGGGCCCGGCAGCTCCGGGCGCAAGGCAAAACGCCTTGCGATTGGAGCCTGGGAGTCCCGACGTTGAAGCAAAAAGCCCCGATGGCGGAGCCCGGCAGCTCCGGGCGCAAGGCAAAAAGCCTTGCGGTTGGGGCCCGGGAGCCCCGGTATCGGAGCAAAAGCCCAGGCCGCATGGCCGCCCCCCGGGCGCACGGCAAAAGCCCGGCGGGATGCCCAGGGGTTCGGTGACGGGGGAGCGCCTTACAAGGCGGTACTCGCGACGGTAGTGCCAGCTCCGGACGGGGCCGCCGTGCCCTGGGGGCAGGGCGCATCCCTCGACCGGACGTCCTGTCCGGACTCGGGTCGTGGCACATCCCTGTGCCACTTGCGCCCTGCCCCCAGGGCACGACGTCCTCGGGCGACGTTTTGGGTGTGGCTTCGCTCGACGCGATGACATCGCCAGGAGCCAATGCCACGGTGTCTCCACCTCTTCCGTCGTCGGCGGGCCACGCACCAGCGACGACGGATGCTCTCCTGTAGGGACGGGCATGACCGGAGCGACGACCCCAACGCACCCCGAAGACGTGGTGGGCCGGAGGCGTCGGAGCAGCGGCCATGGGTGGCCGCGGTAGCGAGTGCGTACAGGGATGTACGCCCGAGCGGCTGCGATGCCTCCGGTCCACCACGGCTCCCGCCGAGCC
>NZ_JBEAAK010000006.1:0-17430 GCF_040446535.1 Pseudoxanthomonas sp. Soil82 | reverse complement strand
CAGGAACGGCTTGTCGATGTCGCGCTCCGGCAGCGGAATCCAGCTGTCCAGCGCGTCCACCAGCTTCAGGATCGCCGGCACGCCGATCTCGCTCTGGTCGCCTTCCAGCGCCAGGCGCGCCGAGCCCGAAATGATCGGGGTGTCGTCGCCCGGGAACTCGTACTTGCTCAGCAGCTCGCGGACTTCCATCTCCACCAGCTCCAGCAGCTCGGCGTCGTCCACCATGTCCGCCTTGTTCAGGAAGACCACGATGTACGGCACGCCCACCTGGCGCGACAGCAGGATGTGCTCGCGCGTCTGCGGCATCGGGCCGTCGGCGGCCGAGCACACCAGGATCGCACCGTCCATCTGCGCCGCACCGGTGATCATGTTCTTCACGTAGTCGGCGTGGCCCGGGCAGTCCACGTGCGCGTAGTGGCGCGTGGCCGATTCGTATTCCACGTGCGCCGTCGAAATCGTGATGCCGCGCGCCTTCTCTTCCGGCGCCGCGTCGATCGCGTCGTACGCCTTGAACTCGCCGCCAAAACGCTCCGCGCCGATCTTCGTCAGCGCCGCCGTCAGCGTCGTCTTGCCATGGTCAACGTGACCGATCGTGCCCACGTTCACGTGGGGCTTGGTGCGCTCGAACTTACCCTTGGCCATTGTCTATGCCTCTTGAACTGGATTTTCTTGAGAAGTGCGGCCACGGATGGCCGCTTCCTGATATTCGCGCCCATGGAGGGGCGCACACGTCATGCCTTCTTGATGACCGTCTCGGCGATGTTGTTCGGCGCTTCTTCGTAATGGTCGAACTCCATTGAGAAGGTCGCGCGGCCCTGGCTCATCGAACGCAGGGTAGTCGCGTAGCCGAACATCTCGCCCAGCGGGATCATCGCGTTGATGATCTTGCCCGAGGGGCTTTCGTCCTGACCCTGCAGCACGCCGCGGCGGCGGCTCACGTCGCCCATCACGTCGCCCAGGTAATCCTCCGGGCTGACGATCTCGACCTTCATGATCGGCTCCAGCAGCACCGGCTTGGCCTTGGCGAAGCCCTGCTTGAACGCCATCGAAGCGGCCAGCTTGAACGCCATTTCCGACGAATCGACGTCGTGGTACGAACCGAACACGAGCTTGGCCTTCACGCCCACGACCGGGAAGCCGGCCAGCGGGCCGCTGGTGATGGTCTCGCGCATGCCCTTCTCGACCGACGGGATGAACTCCTTCGGGATGACGCCGCCGGTGATCTCGTTGAGGAACAGGAAGTCGTCCTTGATGTCGGCCGCGTACTTCTCGCGGTCCTCCGCGGTCAGCGGCGACAGCTCGATGACGACGTGGCCGTACTGGCCCTTGCCGCCCGACTGCTTGGCGTGCTTGTAGTCCGACTTGACGTCGCTCAGGCGGATCGTTTCGCGATACGCCACCTGCGGCTTGCCGACGTTGGCCTCGACGTTGAACTCGCGCTTCATGCGGTCAACGATGATGTCCAAGTGCAGCTCGCCCATGCCCGAGATGATGGTCTGGCCGGACTCTTCGTCGGTGCGCACGCGGAACGACGGGTCTTCCTGCGCCAGGCGGCCCAGGGCGATGCCCATCTTTTCCTGGTCGGACTTGGTCTTCGGCTCGACCGCCATGGAGATCACCGGTTCCGGGAACGCCATGCGCTCCAGGACGATCGGCGCATCCTGCGAGCACAGGGTGTCGCCGGTGGTGACGTCCTTCAGGCCCACGGCCGCGGCGATGTCGCCGGCCAGCACTTCCTTGATCTCGTCGCGATTGTTGGAGTGCATCTGCAGCAGCCGGCCGATGCGCTCCTTCTTGCCCTTGACCGAGTTCAACACGGCGTCGCCGGCGTTCAGCGTGCCGGAGTAGACGCGGAAGAAGGTCAGCGAACCGACGAACGGGTCGGTCATGATCTTGAACGCGAGCGCCGAGAACGGAGCCTTGTCGCTCGACTCGCGGGTCAGCTCCTTGGTCTCGTCGTCGACGTCGACGCCCTTCACCGGCGGCACGTCGACCGGCGACGGCAGCAGGCTGACCACGCCGTCCAGCATGGCCTGCACGCCCTTGTTCTTGAACGCCGAGCCGCAGAACATCGGCACGATCTCGGTCTTCAGCGTGCGCTCGCGCAGGCCGCCGATGATCTCTTCCTCGGTCAGGTCTCCGCCCTCGAGGTACTTGTTCATCAGCTCTTCGCTGGCTTCGGCCGCGGACTCGACCATGAAGGCGCGCTCTTCCTCGGCCTTCGCAACCAGGTCGGCCGGGATGTCGCGATACTCGAAGTTCAGGCCCTGCGAGGCTGCATCCCAGTGGATGGCCTTCATCTTGAGCAGGTCGACCACGCCCTCGAAGCCGTCCTCGGCACCGATCGGCACCTGCATGGGCACGGCAACGGCGCCCAGGCGCGACTTCAGCTGGTCGCGGACCTTGTAGAAGTTGGCGCCGGTGCGGTCCATCTTGTTGACGAACGCGATGCGCGGCACGTGGTACTTGTTGGCCTGGCGCCACACGGTTTCCGACTGCGGCTGCACGCCGCCCACGGCGCACAGCACGAACACCGCGCCGTCGAGCACGCGCAGCGAACGCTCGACTTCGATGGTGAAGTCGACGTGCCCGGGGGTGTCGATGATGTTGAAGCGGTGCTCGGGCAGGGACTTGTCCATGCCCTTCCAGAACGCGGTCGTGGCGGCGGACTGGATCGTGATGCCACGCTCCTGCTCCTGCTCCATCCAGTCCATGGTCGCGGCGCCATCATGCACTTCACCGATCTTGTGGCTCTTGCCGGTGTAGAACAGGATGCGCTCGGACGTCGTGGTCTTGCCGGCATCGATGTGGGCCATGATGCCGAAGTTGCGGTAACGCTCGATGGGAGTGGTGCGAGCCACGGGAGTCTCTCGTTTGCTTGGGGCTTTCGATGGCGGAGCGGCGCTCGGCGCCGGCTTCCGGGATACGGGGGCGCGGAGCCTGCCGCGCCGCCCGGGCTGGTCGCTCGGGCCCGATCACGGGCCCGGCGGCATTACCAGCGGTAGTGCGCGAAGGCCTTGTTGGCCTCGGCCATGCGGTGGGTTTCTTCGCGCTTCTTGATGGCGCCACCGCGATTTTCCGACGCGTCGATCAGCTCGGCGGCCAGCTTGCGGGCCATGGTGTTCTCGCCGCGCTTGCGGGCGGAATCGATCAGCCAGCGCATGGACAGGGCCAAGCGGCGGGACGAACGCACTTCGACCGGCACCTGGTAGGTAGCGCCGCCAACACGACGCGACTTCACTTCGACCGACGGCGAAACGTTGTCCAGCGCCTTCTGCACCAGCTCGATGGCGTTGGGATTCTTCTCGCCGATCACGTCCATCGCGTCGTACACGATGTTCTCGGCGATCGACTTCTTGCCGCTCTTCATCACCATGTTGATGAAGCGGGCGATGGTCTCGCTCCCGTGCTTCGGATCGGGAAGGACGGCGCGCTGGGGGGTGGAACCTTTACGGGACATTGTCGGGCTTCCTCAATCAGCTCTTCGGGCGCTTGGCGCCGTACTTCGAACGGCCCTGGCGACGCTTGGTCACGCCAGCGGCGTCAAGCGAACCGCGGACGGTGTGGTAACGGACACCGGGAAGGTCCTTGACGCGGCCACCGCGGATCAGGACGACCGAGTGCTCCTGCAGGTTGTGGCCTTCGCCGCCGATGTACGAGATGACCTCGTAGCCATTGGTCAGGCGGACCTTGGCGACCTTGCGCAGGGCCGAGTTCGGCTTCTTCGGGGTGGTGGTGTACACGCGCGTGCAAACGCCACGACGCTGCGGGCACTTCTCGAGCGCCGGCGAGGCACTCTTGTAGGTTTCCGCCTGCCGCGGCTTGCGGACCAGCTGGTTGATTGTCGCCATTGGTAAGGTTCTTCTGCTTGGGGCTCCGCAAGCCGGAGCCGGTACGTGAAAACGACGGCAGGCCGAAGGACGGCCTGCCGAGACAGGAGAGTATAGCGGCCGGCCGGAAACTGCGTCAACCGACCCAGTTTCCAGCCCCGCCACCCGCAGCACCGGTCAACCCGGCACGCGAGGCGGCTCGGCGGGGATCCTTCCCCGCCCCGCCCATGTGTTGCGAGCCGGAAGAGCCCGGCCGGCGATCACGCCTCCGAAGCGTCGTCGCCGTCTACGGCCTCGACCACCGTCGCCGCGGCCGCAGCCGGCTCGGGGCCGCCGGACAGCGCATTCATCTCAGCCTCGGTGAGACCAGTCGCACTGCGGCGGCGCTGGCTGTGGTACGCCAGGCCGGTGCCCGCCGGGATCAGGCGGCCGACGATCACGTTTTCCTTCAGGCCGCGCAGGCTGTCGCGGGTGCCGCGGACGGCAGCCTCGGTCAGCACGCGGGTGGTTTCCTGGAAGGACGCCGCGGAGATGAACGACTCGGTCGCCAGCGAGGCCTTGGTGATGCCCAGCAGCACCGGGTCGAACTTCGCCGGCAGCTCGTTGCGACCAACGAGGCGCGCGTTCTCCTCGATGACGCGCTGGCGCTCCACCTGCTCGCCATTGAGGAACTTGCTGTCGCCCTGGTCGGTGATCTCGACCTTGCGCAGCATCTGCCGGGTGATGACCTCGATGTGCTTGTCGTTGATCTTCACGCCCTGCAGGCGGTAGACGTCCTGGATCTCCTTCACCAGGTACGCGGCCAGCGGCTCGATGCCCAGCAGGCGCAGGATGTCCTGCGGGCTCGGCTCGCCGTCGACCACGGTCTCGCCCTTGGTCACGTGCTCGCCTTCGAACACGATGATCTGCCGGTACTTCGGGATCAGCTCCTCGTGCTCGCCGCCCTCGTTGTCCCTGATGATCAGGCGCTGCTTGCCCTTGGTGTCCTTGCCGAAGCTGACCACGCCCGAACGCTCGGCCAGGATCGCCGGATCCTTCGGCTTGCGCGCCTCGAACAGGTCGGCCACGCGCGGCAGGCCGCCGGTGATGTCGCGAGTCTTGGACGCTTCCTGCGGGATCTTGGCGACCACGTCGCCCACGCCGACCGGTGCGCCGTCCTGCAGGTTCACCAGCGAGCGCGGCGGCAGCAGGTACTGCGCCGGCAGGTCGGTGCCCGGGATGGTCAGGTCCTTGCCGTCCTTGTCGATGATGCGGACCAGCGGGCGCAGATCCTTGCCCTGCGAGCCGCGGCGCTTCGGATCGGTGATCTCGCGCGAGGCCAGGCCGGTCAGCTCGTCGGTCTTCTCGATGACGGTGACGCCATCGATGAAGTCGACGAAGCGGATGAAGCCCGCCACTTCCGAGACGATCGGGTGGTTGTGCGGATCCCAGTTGGCGACCGACTGGCCGGCCTTGACCTCGGCACCGTCCTTGACGGTGATGGTCGCGCCGTACGGCAGCTTGTAGCGCTCGCGCTCGCGGCCGTGCGGATCGAGCACGGAGATCTCGCCCGAACGCGACACCGCGACCAGGTGGCCGGCCGAATGCGCGACCGACTTGAGGTTGTTGAACTTGACCGAACCGGTGGTCTTGACGGTGATGTTGTCCACCGCGGCCGCACGCGACGCCGCGCCACCGATGTGGAACGTACGCATGGTCAGCTGGGTGCCGGGCTCGCCGATCGACTGGGCGGCGATGACGCCGACCGCTTCGCCGATGTTGACGATGTGGCCGCGGGCCAGGTCACGGCCATAGCACTGGGCGCACACGCCGAAGCCCGATTCGCAGGTGATCGTCGAGCGCACCTTGATCGACTGAACGCCGGCGTCTTCCAGCTTCTGCACCCAGGCTTCGTCGAGCAGGGTGTTACGGGTGACGATCGGATCCTCGTCGTTGCCCGGCAGGAACACGTCCTCGGCCACGACGCGGCCCAGCACGCGATCGCGCAGCGGCTCGACCACGTCGCCGCCTTCCACGATCGGGGTCATGGTCAGGCCGTGCACGGTGCCGCAATCGACTTCGGTGATCACCACGTCCTGCGCGACGTCGACCAGGCGACGGGTCAGGTAACCCGAGTTCGCGGTCTTCAGCGCGGTATCGGCCAGGCCCTTGCGGGCGCCGTGCGTGGAGTTGAAGTACTCCTGCACGTTGAGGCCTTCGCGGAAGTTCGCCTTGATGGGCGTCTCGATGATCGAGCCGTCCGGACGGGCCATCAGGCCGCGCATGCCGGCCAGCTGGCGGATCTGCGCCTGCGAACCGCGGGCGCCGGAGTCGGCCATGATGTAGAGCGAGTTCATCGACTTCTCGCCGATCTCCTCGCCCTTGGCGTTGATCACCCGGTCGGTGCCGATGGTGTCCATCATCGCCTTGGCGATGCGCTCGTTGGTGCGCGACCAGATGTCGACCACCTTGTTGTAGCGCTCGCCGGCGGTGACCAGGCCGCTCTGGTACTGCTCCTGGATCTCCAGCACCTCGGCCTCGGCCTCGGTCAGGATGCCCTTCTTCTCGTCGGGAATCAGCATGTCGTCGATACCGATCGACACGCCGGCGCGGGTCGCGAAGGCGAAGCCCGTGTACATCAGCTGGTCGGCGAACACGACCGTGTCCTTCAGGCCGAGCTGGCGGTAGCACGAGTTGATCAGGCGCGAGATCGCCTTCTTGTTCAACTCGGTGTTGGCCAGGGCGAACGGCAGGCCCTCCGGCAGGATGTCGGCCAGCAGCGCGCGCCCGACCGTGGTCTCCACGATCGACGTCGACTTCTGCTTGTTGCCGGCCTCGTCGGTGGCCACCTCGGCGATGCGGACCTTGACCTTGGCGTGCAGCTCGACCACGCGGTTGTCGTAGGCGCGCTTGACCTCGGCGACGCTGGCGAACGCCATGCCTTCGCCCTTCTTGTTCTCCAGGGCGCGGGTCATGTAGTACAGGCCGAGCACCACGTCCTGCGACGGCACGATGATCGGCTCGCCGTTGGCGGGCGACAGGATGTTGTTGGTGGACATCATCAGCGCGCGCGCTTCCAGCTGGGCCTCGAGGCTCAGCGGGACGTGCACGGCCATCTGGTCACCGTCGAAGTCGGCGTTGAACGCGGTGCAGACCAGCGGGTGCAGCTGGATGGCCTTGCCCTCGATCAGCACCGGCTCGAACGCCTGGATGCCCAGGCGGTGCAGGGTCGGGGCGCGGTTCAGCAGCACCGGGTGCTCGCGGATCACCTCTTCGAGGATGTCCCACACCTCGGCCTCTTCGCGCTCGACCAGCTTCTTGGCGGCCTTGATCGTGGTGGCCAGGCCGCGACGCTGCAGCTTGGCGAAAACGAACGGCTTGAACAGCTCCAGCGCCATCTTCTTCGGCAGACCGCACTGGTGCAGCCGCAGGTACGGACCGACCACGATGACCGAACGGCCCGAGTAGTCGACGCGCTTGCCGAGCAGGTTCTGGCGGAAGCGGCCCTGCTTGCCCTTGATCATGTCGGCCAGCGACTTGAGCGGGCGCTTGTTGGTGCCGGTGATGGCGCGGCCGCGGCGGCCGTTGTCCATCAGCGCGTCCACCGATTCCTGCAGCATGCGCTTCTCGTTGCGCACGATGATGTCGGGCGCGTTGAGCTCCAGCAGGCGGCGCAGGCGGTTGTTCCGGTTGATGACGCGGCGGTACAGGTCGTTCAGGTCGGAGGTCGCGAAGCGGCCGCCATCCAGCGGGACCAGCGGGCGCAGGTCCGGCGGCAGCACCGGCAGCACGGTCATGACCATCCACTCCGGGCGGTTGCCGGAGTCGATGAACGCCTCGATCAGCTTGATCCGCTTGGTCAGGCGCTTGAGCTTGGTTTCCGAGCCGGTGGCCGCGATCTCCTCGCGCAGGCGGGCCATCTCGGCCTGCAGGTCGATCGTGCGCAGCAGTTCGTAGATCGCCTCGGCGCCCATCGCGGCGTCGAAGTCATCGCCGTGCTCCTGGCGCGCGGTGAGGTACTGCTCTTCGGTGAGCAGCTGGCGGCGCTCGAGCGGGGTCAGGCCCGGCTCGGTGACCACGAACGCCTCGAAGTACAGGATCCGCTCGATGTCGCGCAGGGTCATGTCCAGCATCAGGCCGATGCGCGAGGGCAGCGACTTGAGGAACCAGATGTGCGCGACCGGGCTGGCCAGGTCGATGTGGCCCATGCGCTCGCGGCGCACCTTGGCCAGGGTCACTTCCGTGCCGCACTTCTCGCAGACCACGCCGCGGTGCTTCATGCGCTTGTACTTGCCGCACAGGCACTCGTAGTCCTTGATCGGGCCGAAGATGGCGGCGCAGAACAGGCCGTCGCGCTCGGGCTTGAAGGTGCGGTAGTTGATCGTCTCCGGCTTCTTCACCTCGCCGAAGGACCACGAACGGATCAGGTCGGGCGAGGCCAGCGCGATCTTGATCGCGTCGAAGTCCAGCGTCTGGCGCTGCTGGTTGAAGAGGTTGAGCAGGTCTTTCATTTCGTGTCTCCGTCAGGAGTAAAGGCAGGTCGAGGGGTCGATGGGGATCGCGACGCCCCATCCCGGGGGATGGGGCGCCTGGCGCCTTACTCGTCCTCCAACTCCATGTTGATGGCCAGCGAACGGATTTCCTTCACGAGCACGTTGAAGGATTCCGGCATGCCGGCGACCATCTCGTGGTTGCCGTCGACGATGTTCTTGTACATCTGGTTGCGGCCCTGCACGTCGTCGGACTTCACCGTCAGCATTTCCTGCAGGGTGTAGGCCGCGCCGTACGCCTCGAGCGCCCAGACTTCCATCTCGCCGAAGCGCTGGCCGCCGAACTGCGCCTTGCCACCCAGCGGCTGCTGGGTAACGAGCGAGTACGGGCCGGTCGAGCGGGCGTGCATCTTGTCGTCGACCAGGTGGTTCAGCTTCAGGTAGTGCATGTAGCCGACGGTGGTCTTGCGGTCGAAGGGCTCGCCGGTGCGGCCATCGTGCAGCTGCATCTGGGTCTTGCTGGCATTGAAGCCGAGCAGCGCCGTTTCGGGATCCTCGTCCGGATAAGCCAGCTCCAGCATGCTGCGGATCTCGTCCTCGTGCGCACCGTCGAACACCGGGGTGGCCATCGGCACGCCGCCGGTCAGGTTCTGCGCCAGGTTCAGCAGCTCCTCGTCGCTGAACTGGCCAAGGTCCACGCGCGCACCGGCCAGGGCCGAGTCATGGTTGTAGACCTTGCCCAGGAACTCGCGCAGCTCGGACACCGCGCGCTGCTGGTCCAGCATCTTCTGGATGCGCTTGCCCAGGCCCTTCGCGGCCCAGCCCAGGTGCACCTCAAGGATCTGGCCGATGTTCATGCGCGACGGCACGCCCAGCGGGTTGAGGCAGATGTCGACCGAGTTGCCGTCGGCCATGTACGGCATGTCCTCGACCGGGACGACGTTGGAGACGACGCCCTTGTTGCCGTGGCGGCCGGCCATCTTGTCGCCCGGCTGGATGCGGCGCTTCACGGCCAGGAACACCTTGACCATCTTCAGCACGCCCGGGGCGAGGTCGTCGCCCTGGGTGATCTTGCCGCGCTTGTCGTCGAAGCGGCGCTCGAACTCCTTCTCGTGCGCGGCGATCTGCTTCTGCGCGCGCTCGATGGCCTCGGAGGCATCCTCGTCCTTCATCCGCAGCAGGAACCAGTCGGCCTTTTTCAAGCCGTCCAGGTACGCGTCGGTCAGGGTGTCGCCCTTCTTCAGGCCCGGGCCGCCGTTGGCGACCTTGCCGACGATCTGCGAACGCAGGCGCGCGTAGATCGCCGCCTCCAGGATCCGGAACTGGTCGTCGAAGTCCTTCTTGACGCGCTTGATCTCGCTTTCCTCGATCTGCTTGGCGCGCTTGTCCTTCTCGATGCCGTCGCGGGTGAAGACCTGCACGTCGATGACCGTGCCGTCCATGCCCGGGGGCACGCGCAGCGAGCTGTCCTTAACGTCCGAAGCCTTCTCGCCGAAGATCGCGCGCAGCAGCTTCTCTTCCGGGGTGAGCTGGCTCTCGCCCTTGGGCGTGACCTTGCCGACCAGGATGTCGCCGGCGCGCACTTCGGCACCGATGTACACCACGCCGGACTCGTCCAGGCGGTTGAGCGCCTGCTCGGACACGTTCGGGATGTCGGCGGTGATCTCCTCCGGGCCCAGCTTGGTGTCGCGGGCCGCGCAGGTCAGCTCCTCGATGTGGATCGTGGTGTAGCGGTCTTCCTGGACCACGCGCTCCGACAGCAGGATCGAGTCCTCGAAGTTGTAGCCGTTCCACGGCATGAACGCGATCAGCATGTTCTGGCCCAGGGCCAGCTCGCCGATATCGGTGGACGGGCCGTCGGCCAGCACGTCGCCGCGCGCCACCACGTCACCCACGTGGACCAGCGGACGCTGGTTGATGCAGGTGTTCTGGTTGGAGCGGGTGTACTTGGTCAGGGTGTAGATGTCCACGCCCGCGTCATGCTCGCCGGAGATCTCCGACTCGTTGACCTTGACCACGATGCGGCCGGCGTCGACCTGCTCGATCACGCCGCCACGGCGCGCGTTCACGGTAACGCCCGAGTCACGCGCCACGGCGCGCTCGATGCCGGTACCGACCAGCGGGGTCTGCGCCCGCAGCGTCGGCACGGCCTGGCGCTGCATGTTGGCGCCCATCAGCGCGCGGTTGGCGTCGTCGTGCTCGAGGAACGGAACCAGCGCCGCGGCGACCGACACGGTCTGCATCGGCGAGACGTCCATGTAGTGGATCTCGGACGGCGGCTTGAGCAGCGACTCGCCCTGGTGGCGGACCGGCACGAACGCCTCGGTCAGCTTGCCGTTCTTGTCGTGCGCGGCGTTGACCTGGGCGATGACGTACTCGTTCTCCTCGATCGCCGACAGGTAGTCGACCTCGTCGGTGATGCGGCCGTCCACGACCTTGCGGTACGGCGTCTCGAGGAAGCCGTACTGGTTGGTGCGGGCGAACACCGCCAGCGAGTTGATCAGGCCGATGTTCGGGCCTTCCGGGGTCTCGATGGTGCAGACGCGGCCGTAATGGGTCGGGTGCACGTCGCGCACTTCGAAGCCGGCGCGCTCGCGGGTCAGGCCGCCCGGGCCCAGGGCCGACACGCGGCGCTTGTGGGTGACTTCCGACAGCGGGTTGTTCTGGTCCATGAACTGCGACAGTTGCGAGGAGCCGAAGAACTCCTTGATCGCGGCGGCCACCGGCTTGGCGTTGATCAGCTCCTGCGGGGTCAGGCCCTCGGACTCGGCCATGGACAGGCGCTCCTTGACCGCGCGCTCGACGCGGACCAGGCCCACGCGGAACACGTTCTCGGCCATTTCGCCGACCGAACGCACGCGGCGGTTGCCCAGGTGGTCGATGTCGTCCACCGTGCCGCGGCCGTTGCGGATCTCGGTCAGCACGCGAAGCACGTCGAGGATGTCGGAGGTGTCGCCCTGCGCGGCGACCAGCGACTTGGAATCCTCGTCGTTGCGATCGCCGAAATACTTGGAGTCGAACAGCACGGCCGGGCCGAGCACGTCCTTGCGGCCAACGCGGCGGTTGAACTTCATCCGGCCCACGGCCGACAGGTCGTAGCGCTCGAAGGTGAAGAACAGGTTGTGGAACAGGTTCTGGGCCGCTTCCTTGGTCGGCGGCTCGCCGGGGCGCATCATCCGGTAGATCTCGACCAGCGCTTCGAGCTGGGTGCGGCTGGGATCGATGCGCAGGGTGTTGGACAGGTACGGGCCGCGATCCAGGTCGTTGACCCAGAGCGTGCCGACGCTGGCCACGCCGGCCTTGCGGAAGGCGGCCAGCTGTTCGTCGGTGATCTCGTCGTTGGCGCTGGCCAGCAGTTCGCCGGTGTTCGCGTCGACCACGTCATGGGCGACGATGCGGCCGAGCAGGTACTCGTCCGGCACCGCCAGCGCGGTGATGCCCGACTGCTCCAGCTGGCGGACGTGGCGCGCGGTGATGCGCTTGCCGGCCTCGACGATGACCTTCTCGCCGTCGGCCAGGTCGAAGTTCAGCGTCTCGCCGCGCAGGCGCTCGGGCACCAGCTCCAGCTGCACGCCCTCGCTCGGGTCGATGTGGAAGGTGTTGATCTCGAAGAACGCGCGCAGCATCTCTTCGTTGTTGTAGCCAAGCGCGCGCAGCAAGATCGTCACCGGCAGCTTGCGGCGACGGTCGATGCGGGTGTACAGCGCGTCCTTCGGGTCGAACTCGAAGTCCAGCCAGGAGCCGCGGTAGGGGATGATGCGGGCGCTGTACAGCAGCTTGCCCGAACTGTGGGTCTTGCCGCGGTCGTGGTCGAAGAAGACGCCCGGCGAACGGTGCAGCTGCGAGACGATGACGCGCTCGGTGCCGTTCACGATGAAGGTGCCGTGCTCGGTCATCAGCGGGATCTCGCCGAGGTAGACCTCCTGCTCCTTGACGTACTTGATCGCCTTGGTCGACGACTCGCGGTCGTAGATCACCAGGCGCACGGTCACGCGCAGCGGCGCGCCGTAGCTCAGGCCGCGGTTGCGGCACTCGCGCTCGTCGAACACCGGCTCGCCGAGCTTGTAGCCGACGTATTCCAGCGCGGCATTGCCGCTGTAGCTGCTGATCGGGAACACCGACTTCAGGGCGGCGTGCAGGCCCTGGTCGCGGCGCTTGGCCGGGTCGGTGTCGGCCTGCAGGAAGTCCCGGTAGGAATCGACCTGGATGGCCAGCAGGAAGGGCACCTCGAGGATCGAGCGCTGCTTGCCGAAATCCTTGCGGATGCGCTTCTTCTCGGTGAACGAATACGTCGTCATGGATGTACCACCTTTGGCAGTGCGGGCCGCGCGTCCGCGGACCGGGGGGAACATGAAGCTGTCAGTCGGTAGTCGCTGGTATTGCCGGCACCAGCACGCCCTATCCCGCTACTTCCGACTACCAGCTCCGCAATGTGCGTGAGGCTGGGTTTTCGAGGTGTTTCCGCCATCCCGCGGCATGGAGCCCCGGAACGACCAAAGGCCGGGGGCTTTCGCCCCCAGCCTCCGCGCATCACCGAGTATGCCGGCGATGCAAGATGCCGCTTACTTGAGCTCGACGGTCGCGCCGGCGGCTTCCAGGTCCTTCTTGAACTTGGCGGCGTCGTCCTTCGACACGCCTTCCTTGACGTCCTTCGGGGCGCCTTCGACCAGGTCCTTGGCTTCCTTCAGGCCCAGGCCGGTGATGGCGCGGACGGCCTTGATGACCTCGACCTTCTTCTCGCCGGCGGCCTTCAGCACGACGGTGAACTCGGTCTGCTCCTCGACCGGGGCGGCGGCGGCGGCCGGGCCGGCGGCCACGGCGACCGGGGCGGCGGCGGAGACGCCGAACTTCTCTTCGATGGCCTTGACCAGCTCCATCACTTCCATCAGGGTCTTGCCGGCGATGGCTTCGACGATCTGCTCGTTGGAAAGGGACATTGTGATTACCTTCTGAATGTTTTCTGGAAAGGGATTTCGGGAATCGTCGACGCGGCTCAGGCCTCGGCCGGAGCCTCTTCGGCCGGGGCGGCTTCTTCGCCACCACCCTGCTGCTCGGCGACGGCCTTGACCGCGCGGGCGAACATGGTGGCCGGTTCGGCCAGGACGCGGGCCAGCATGGCCAGGGCCTGGTCGAGCGTCGGCAGCGAAGCCAGGACCTCGACGTGGCTGGCCGGGTACAGCTGGCCGCCCACGGCGACCACCTTCGGCTGCAGCTTGTCGTTGGTCTTGGCGAACTCCTTGATCAGGCGACCGGCAGCGCCGGGCTCCTCGGTCGAGAACGCGTACAGCAGCGGGCCCGTGAGCACGTCCTTCGTGCACTCGAACTCGGTGCCTTCGACGGCGCGCGCGGCCAGCGTGTTCTTGACAACCTTCAAGAACACGCCGTTCTCGCGGGCCTTCTTGCGCATCGCGGTCATCTGGGAGACCGTGGTGCCTGCGTACTCGGCGGCGATCAGGGAGTGCGCCTTGGCGGCGACGTCGGCCAGTTCGGCGACGACTTCCTTCTTCTGGGACAGATTGAGAGCCATAACACTCCTCCGTAGTAACTCCGCTCGCGGCTCCTGCCGCTTGCGGTCCTGGGCGGCGCCCTTCCGTGCGCGCCGGGGATGCCTCGGGCATCCCGGTGCTGGCCTTTCTGATCCGTACGCCCGAATGGTCGGTCGTGCCGGGAAAACTTCCAGAAGGCGGCACCATCTACGCAGGCTTGGGTCCGGACGGACCCTTGATTAAGCGACCCCGCTGCATCGACGGCGAATCCCTGCCGTTCCCGAGCTTCCCTGCCCGTCGCCGATGTGCGCGGACCGCACCTGCGGTCTTTGACGGCTGTCGCCACGCCGGAGCGCGGCGACTGCCCTCAAAAGCCCGCTCCGCCACATGCGCGGCGAAGCGGGGTGAAACGATTACTTCAGGCTCAGCGACGCCTGGTCGACGGTCACGCCCGGGCCCATGGTCGAGCTCAGCGAGATCTTCTGCAGGTACTGGCCCTTGGAGGTCGCCGGCTTGGCCTTGATCAGGTCCAGCAGCAGCGCCTGCAGGTTCGACTTCAGCGCGTCGTCGCCGAAATCGGCCTTGCCGATCGTGGCGTGGATGATGCCGGCCTTGTCGGTGCGGTAGCGGACCTGGCCCGACTTGGCGTTCTTCACCGCCTCGGCCGGGTTCGGCGACACGGTGCCGACCTTCGGGTTCGGCATCAGGCCGCGCGGGCCCAGCACCTGGCCGAGCTTGCCGACCACGCGCATGGCGTCCGGGGTGGCGATGACGACGTCGTAGTTCAGGTCGCCGGCCAGCATCTTCTCGGCCAGGTCGTCCATGCCCACGGCCTCGGCGCCGGCAGCCAGCGCCTCGTCGGCCTTGGCGCCGGCCGGGGCGAACACGGCCACGCGCACGCTCTTGCCGGTACCGGCCGGCAGCACGGTCGAGCCGCGCACCTGCTGGTCGGACTTCTTGGCGTCCACGCCCAGGCGCACCGAGACGTCGACGGCCTCGACGAACTTGGCCTTGGTGAAGCCCTTGATGATCTTCAGCGCCTCATCGATGGAGTAAGCCTTGCCCGGCTCCACTGCCGCCTTGATCGCCTTCTGTCGCTTGTTCAGTGCCATGTTCTCAGCCCTCCACCACAAGGCCCATCGAACGGGCCGAGCCCGCGATGGTGCGCACAGCCGCATCCAGGTCGGCCGCGGTCAGGTCGGGTTCCTTCGCCTTGGCGATG
Organism: Pseudoxanthomonas sp. Soil82; assembly: GCF_040446535.1. NCBI lineage: Bacteria > Pseudomonadati > Pseudomonadota > Gammaproteobacteria > Lysobacterales > Lysobacteraceae > Pseudoxanthomonas > Pseudoxanthomonas sp. Soil82. The sequence goes on along the minus strand of NZ_JBEAAK010000006.1, from coordinate 2,423 downwards.
TCCTCGAGCTGCTTGCGGGTGACCTTGCCCACCTTCTCGGTGTTCGGGCGCTTGGAGCCGGAGGTGAGGCCGGCCGCCTTCTTGAGCAGCACGGTGGCCGGGGTGCTCTTGGTGACGAAGGTGAAGGTACGGTCCGAGTAGGCCGTGATGATGACCGGGGTCGGCAGACCCGGCTCGAGCTTGGAGGTCGCCGCGTTGAACGCCTTGCAGAACTCCATGATGTTCAGGCCGCGCTGGCCCAGCGCAGGACCGACCGGCGGCGAGGGGTTGGCCTGGCCGGCCTTCACCTGCAGCTTGATGTAACCGACAACTTTCTTTGCCATTTCAATGCTCTCCGGGTGCTAGCGCCTGCCAGGCAGGCTCCCCATCGTTCCGGGAAAATCACGCGTCCCGGCGTCGCGTTGACGCTTGGAATCCGTTCGCGCGAACGGCCGCCAGGGCGGCGGCCGGTGCGGTAGCCCGGCTGACCCGGGCAGGGAGCCGCGCAGTATAGCAGGGTTTTCGACCCCTTGGGCGGCGGCCGGGGCCGCCGGGGGGTCAGGCCTTCTCGACCTGGCCGAACTCCAGTTCCACCGGGGTCGAGCGGCCGAAGATCAGCACGGCCACGCGCAGGCGGCTCTTCTCGTAGTTGACCTCTTCGACCACGCCGTTGAAGTCGTTGAACGGACCGTCGGTGACCCGGACCATCTGGCCCGGCTCGAACAGGACCTTCGGACGCGGCTTCTCCACGCCCTCCTGGACACGCTGCAGGATGGCGTCGGCTTCCTCGTCGCGGATCGGCAGCGGGCGGTCGGCGGTGCCGCCGATGAATCCCATGACCCGGGAGGTTTCCTTGATCAGGTGCCAGCTCTCGCTGTCGATGCGGGGAATGCCGCCCTCGTCGTGGGTCTCGATCTGCACCAGCACGTAGCCCGGGAAGAACTTGCGCTCGGAGCGGCGCTTCTGGCCGGCGCGCATCTCGACCACTTCCTCGGTCGGGACCAGGACTTCGCCGAAGCGGTCTTCCATGCCGTTGCGGACGATGCGGTCGCGCAGCGCCTGGGCGACGCTCTTCTCGAAACCGGAATAGGCATGAACCACGTACCAACGCTTCACTGCGACATTCTCCTCAGCGACCCAGGAACCACTGGATCGCCTTCTGCACGACGAAATCGAACCCGGCCAGGATCAGGCTCAGGATGATGACCACCGCGATCACGACCCAGGTCATGCGGGTGGTTTCCTGGCGGGTCGGCCAGACCACCTTGCGCAGCTCGAAGCGGGACTCGGACAGGAAATCGCGGACGTCGTGGCCCTTGGCGCTGGTGAGGAACACCAGCGTGCCCGCCACCAGGCCCAGCGCGACGGCCAGGCCGCGCAGCTGCGGGGCCCACGTGCCGAGCGCCACGGCGCGCTCGGGCGCCGAGAACCAGAACCAGACGAACAGTCCGCCCAGCACCAGCAGCGCGGCAATGACGTACTTGACGATGTCGCCGCCGGAAGCGGACGGTGCCGGGTTGATCTTGCTGTTCAAGTCTTGTCGCTCTCTTGCCGTTGCGGCCCGGTGGGGCCTGCCTCGCGGAACTGCGGGAAGTGGCACGCCAGGAGGGACTCGAACCCCCAACCTGCGGTTTTGGAGACCGCTGCTCTGCCAATTGAGCTACTGGCGTACGTTGAAAACGCTGGCTTCCCTTAGACGGCGAAGGCGGACCGTGGTTCCGGCCCGCCCTTCGCGCTTTCCGGCGAACCCGTCGCCGGGATCCGCAGGGGGCTTACTTGATGATCTTGGCCACGACGCCGGCGCCGACGGTGCGGCCGCCCTCGCGGATCGCGAAGCGCAGGCCTTCGTCCATCGCCACCGGGTTGATCAGCGTGACCACCATCTTCACGTTGTCGCCCGGCATCACCATCTCCACACCCTCCGGCAGCTGAACCGCGCCGGTGATGTCGGTGGTGCGGAAGTAGAACTGCGGGCGGTAGCCCTTGAAGAACGGGGTGTGGCGGCCGCCCTCGTCCTTCGACAGCACGTACACCTCGGCCTCGAACTCGGTGTGCGGGGTGATCGAACCCGGCTTGGCCAGCACCTGGCCACGCTCCACGTCGTCACGCTTGGTGCCGCGCAGCAGCAGGCCCGCGTTGTCGCCCGCCTGGCCCTGGTCCAGCAGCTTGCGGAACATCTCCACGCCGGTGACCGTGGTCTTCTGCGTCGGACGGATGCCCACGATCTCGATTTCGTCGCCCACCTTGATGATGCCGCGCTCGATGCGGCCGGTCACCACGGTGCCGCGGCCCGAGATCGAGAACACGTCTTCCACCGGCATCAGGAACGGCTTGTCGATGTCGCGCTCCGGCAGCGGAATCCAGCTGTCCAGCGCGTCCACCAGCTTCAGGATCGCCGGCACGCCGATCTCGCTCTGGTCGCCTTCCAGCGCCAGGCGCGCCGA
>NZ_JBEAAK010000005.1:0-406371 GCF_040446535.1 Pseudoxanthomonas sp. Soil82 | reverse complement strand
CAGGTCGATGGCAACGGTACTAGCATGCATGGCGTGGACTCCTCTCGTGATCCCGTGTCCCGATCCAGTATCGGTCTGGCTCATCGAAGCCGTGTGGTGACGCGGGAGGAGTCCATCCCATCACTCAAGCCGACACCGCTCCGCGGCGCGGCTTGACTCAAGCCTTGGGCGACTCCGCCCGCGTTCGCTTGAATGGAAAAGGAAAGAATGACGACCCAGTACTACACCGCCTCGAGCATCGATGGCTTCATTGCCACTGAAGACGATTCGCTGGATTGGCTGTTCCCGCTGGCAGAGCTGGAGCAAACGAGCTACCCCGCCTTCATTGCGGAGGTCGGCGCCATCGCAATGGGCTCGTCCACCTACGAATGGCTGCTCGAGCACGCGGTCAAGCCAGGCGCTGCGGACGAGGGCGACTGGCCTTATTCCCAGCCCGTCTGGATATTCTCCAGCCGCGAGCTCGAAGCCCCAGCAGGGGCGGACATCCGCTTCGTCCAGGGCGATGTTCGTCCCGTCCATGCCCAGATGCAGGAAGTCGCCGGCTCGAGGAACATCTGGGTCATGGGGGGAGGGGATCTGGCGGGGCAGTTCTACGACGCCGGTCTTCTGGACGAGATCATCGTCCAGATCGGCTCGGTGTCCCTTGGGTCCGGCAAGCCCGTTTTCCCACGTCGGGTCCTCAGTCCCGCCCTTCAGCTTGTCTCTGTGCGGCATGTCAACGAGGGTATGGCTGAGCTGCGTTACAGGATCGACAAGGCGCGCCAGGCAGGCACGGCTTAGAAGCGCCAGTCGCTCCGGGTTGTGTATGCGGGCAACGAGGCGGCGCTGGCTTCTACCTCAAGCAGGGTTTCTCGCATGTCGCCGAGCGGACGTTCCACGTCGGCGGGAAGGCGTACGATGACCACGTGCTGGCGCTCAGGCTCGGCACCTAGGTCGTGGTCGCAGGCGAACGTGGCTTGCCACGCGACCGGGCTCCCGCGATGGCTTCACCACGGAAACGGATGATGGAACGGATCGCCTCCTGCAGTTGTGGCCAGCTCACCGCCCGCGTCGTCGGCGGACCGGTGCGGGTGTCGATCTGCCACTGCCTGGCGTGCCAGCGGCGCACCGGGGGTCCGTTCAGCGCGCAGGCGCGGTTCCCGCGCGCGGACGTCGCGCCTGCCGGCGAGTCGTCGCAGTACGTGCAGGCGGGCGACGAAGGCCCGGGCGCGCGCTTCCATTTCTGCCCCCGCTGCGGGGCTACCGTCTACTACGAGCCGCTCGGCCTGCCCGACTACGTCAGCATTCCGGTCGGTGCGTTCGCCGATCCGCGTTTCCCGGCGCCGACCGTGTCGGTGTACGAGGAGCGCATGCATGCCTGGGTCGTGCCACCGGCCGCGGCCGAGCACTTCCGGTAGTCGGCCGGGCCACGCCGCCGACAGCACGGCGGTACCATCCCGGCGTCCCTCACGCGGAGCGCCCCCGTGAACCCGAAGCGGATCACTTCCGGAACGCTTGCACTGGTGGTCGCCGCAATGCTGGTCCTGGCGGTCGGCCTGTACACGGGCAACGGCGGCTTCCAGCTCGCCGGGGCGCTGATCCTCCTGGTCGCGATCGTCCTGGCGATATCGCCGCGGGGCGCGGCGGCTAGGCGCATGGCGCCGACCGGCGCTGGGTCCGCCGACGCGGGTTCTTCGAGCGGGCCAGGGCCGTCGCCTGGGCGGATCAGGCCGCCGCGCTGGGCTGCGCACCGTCGGCCAGCATCGCCAGCAGATCGGGCACGCGGAACGGCTTGGTCATGAACAGGGCGTCGTCCGGCAGCGCCGGCAACTGCGAGGTCGCGTAGCCGGACATCAGCACCATGCGGCAGCCCGGGCGCGATTGCCGCGCGGCCTGGGCCACGTCCAGGCCGCTGACGCCGCCGGGCATGCTGATGTCGCTGACCACGAAGTCGAAGCCGCCGTGCTCTTCGAGCAGGCGCAGGGCCTCGCGGCCGTCCTCGGCCAGCACCACCTCGTAGCCGGCGTCTTCCAGGGCCATGGTGGTGACGGTGCGCAGGAGCGGGTCGTCTTCGACGTAGAGCAGGCGGGTCATGGGGCAGGGACCGGTATCGGGAGGGCGAGGGTGACGCGGGTACCGCGCCCGGGCTGGCTGTCGATGAAGGCGAAGCCGCCGGACTGGCTGGCGAAGCCGAACACCTGGCTCAGGCCCAGGCCGCTGCCGTGGCCGACGTCCTTGGTGGTGAAGAACGGTTCCATCGCGCGCAGGCGCACTTCCTCGTCCATGCCGGGGCCGTCGTCGGCGACGGTGACGTAGACGTAGTCGGTGCCCTCGCGGGCCTCGACGTGCTCGCGCGGGTCCGGTCGCGCGCGACGGGTCGAGATGCGGATGGTGCCGGGCGACTGCAGCGCGTCGCGCGCGTTGCCCACGAGGTTGAGCAGGGCCGCCTCGAGCTGCCCGGCGTCGACCATCACCGGCGGCACCTCGGACAGGGCGAACTCGCACTGGGTGATGGCGCCGGCGGCGCGGCGGTAGACGTCGGCCGCATCGAACACCAGCGCGTTGATGTCATGCAGCGCCGGCGCCAGCCGCTGCCCGCGCGCGAAGGCCAGCATCTGCCCGGTCAGGCGCTGGCCGCGCTCGGTGGCCTGGCGGGCCACGTCGACCAGGCGCTGGCGGCGGGCCTCGTCGGCCCCGGGCAGCAGGTCCAGGCTGGCGGTGACCACCGCCAGCAGGTTGTTGAAGTCGTGCGCCAGGCCGAGGCTGAGCTGGCCCAGCGCGTCGATCCGCTGCACCTGCGCCAGCGAATGCTGCGCCGCACGCAGCTGCTGCTGGGCGGTGTAGCGCTCGGTGATGTCGCGGGTGATCTTGGCGAAGCCCACGTGCCGGCCCTCGTGCCAGATCGCGTCGATCACGATGTTGGCGCGGAAGCGCGAGCCGTCCTTGCGCACGCGCCAGCCTTCGGCCTCGTAGCGGCCCTCGCGCGCGGCGGTGGCCAGGGCCCTGGCCGGCTCGCCGGCAGCGCGGTCCTGGGCGGTGTAGAACTTCGAGAAGTGCTCCCCGAGCACCTCGGCATCGGAGTAGCCCTTGATCCGTTCGCCGCCGGTGTTCCAGCTGAGGATGACGCCCGACGGGTCGAGCATGTAGATCGCATAGTCGGTGACCCCGGACAGCAGCAGGTGCTCGGGGTCCACCGGGAACCGCATGGCGGGTCGGCTCATGCGCGTACGGCGTCGGGCGGGTGGCGGCGGCTCCGGCTCAGGCGGCGATCGGATCGGCGCTGGCGGCCGGCTGGGCCGCGGCGGTCTTCTGCACGGGGCGGGCGAGGTCGGCCATGCGGTAGCCGGCGCTCTGCACGGTGTGCAGCAGCGGAGTGTCGAAGCCCTTGTCGATGACCTTGCGCAGGTTGTAGAGGTGGCTGCGCAGGGTGTCCGAGTCAGGCAGGCTGGTGCCCCAGATCTCGCCCTCGATCTCGCGCCGGGTGACCACGCGCGGGGATTCGCGCATCAGGATATGCAGCAGCTTGGTGCCGATCGGCGAGACCATCAGTTCCTGGCCGGCGCGAGTGACGCGGTGGCTGGCCGGATCGAACACCAGGTCGCCCACGGTCAGGACCTGCTGGCCCAGCTCCTTGCGGTTGCGGCGCATCACCGCGCGCAGGCGAGCATCCAGCTCCTGCGCGGCGAACGGCTTGGTCAGGTAGTCGTCGGCGCCGTTGTCCAGGCCGGCGAGCTTGTCGTCCAGGGTGTCGCGCGCGGTGAGCATGATCACCGGGGTGGAGTTGCGCGCTTCGCCACGCAGGCGCCGGCACACTTCCAGCCCGTCCATGCGCGGCAGGTTGCCGTCCAGGACGATGGCGTCGTAGTGGTTCTCCGCGGCCAGGCGGTAGCCCTCCAGGCCGTCGGCGGCGTAGTCGACATCGAAGCCCTGGCTTTCCAGGTAGTTGCCGAGCGTCTCGGCGAGGCTGCGGTTGTCCTCGACGATCAGGACGATTCCGGTGGTCTGGCGCATGGTCGGTTCCGGGGTGGGAAGTTCAGTTTGGTGAAACTGCCGAACCGGCCGTCGCGGCTGCGTGAAGCCCACACCATCGGGAGCCGGTGCGACCCGCGGCCTTCACCCGGCGCACCGGCCCGCGCTGGGAGCATGCGTGCCCACTTCGGAGTCAGGCATGGACCTCAAGAGCGGTTACCCGTACTGGGCGGTGAAGAACGGCTTGATGAAGCCGTTCCCGCGGCTGGAGGCCGACCACCGCTGCGACGTGGCGATCGTCGGCGGCGGCATCACCGCGGCGTTGATCGCGCAGGCGATGGCCGGCGAGGGGCTGGACGTGGCGGTGGTCGAGCAGCGCGACATCGGCTGGGGCAGCACCGCCGCCAGCACCGCGCTGCTGCAGTACGAGATCGACACCCACCTGGTCGACCTGGCCAGGCGCCACGGCGAGGCGCAGGCCGCGCTGGCCTACCGGGCCTGCGTCGATGCGCTGGAGCAGCTGCGCGCGATCGCCGCGCCTTGGCGCGACGTGGAGTTCGCGCGCAATGGGAGCCTGTACTTCGCCAGCCGGCGGCGCGACGTCCGTGCCCTTCGCGAGGAGCATGCCGCGCGCACCCGCCACGGGATCGCGGTCGAATACCTCTCGCGCGAGGCGCTGCGCCGCGAATACGGCCTCGATGCGCCCGCCGCGCTGCTCAGCGCCGACGGCGCGCGGGTGGACCCGTACCGGCTCGCACACCGCCTGCTGCAGCGCCTGCAGGGCGAGGGCGTGGCGGTGTTCGACCGCACCCGGATGCTCGATTTCGAGGTCGGTACGCGCACGGTGACGCTGCGGATGGAGCACGGGCCGGTGGTCCGCGCCGGCCACCTGGTCCTGGCCGCCGGCTATGCCAGCCAGCACTGGCTGGCCGAGGCGGTGGCGCGCAACCGCAGCAGCTACGCGCTGATCAGCGATCCGCTGGGCGAGGGCGAGCTCGGTTTCCTGCAGGACACGCTGCTGTGGGAGACGGCGCGCCCGTACCTGTACGCACGCTCGACCGCCGACCGCCGCCTGTTGCTGGGCGGAGAGGACGACGCGGTCGACGTGCCCGCACGACGCGACGCACGGGTGGAGAAGAAGGCGCGCACGCTGATCAAGCGCTTCGGCGCGCTGTTCCCGCAGCTGCAGCTGACCCCGGCGTTCTCCTGGGCCGGCACCTTCGCCGAAACCGGCGACGGGCTGCCGTTCTTCGGCCCGCACCGGCAGTGGGGGCCGCGGGTGCATTTCGCGATGGCCTATGGCGGCAACGGCATTACATACAGCGTGCTGGGCGCGGGGCTGCTGGCCGCGCTGGTCAAGCGGCGATCGCATCCGCTGCAGGCGTTGTTCGGTTTCGGGCGCGGGGCATGAGCGCAACGGCATCCGGCGTCCCCGACGAGCGAGCCGGCCCGGACGCGGCGTGGGCCGCGCGTGGCGACCGGCGTCCGGCCGCCTGCGGATTGCCCCCGCCGTGCAGGGTTGCCGCCGCCGTCAGTCGCCGGTCGGGCAGGGCTCGCCCTCGGTCTCGCCCGGCACCAGGCCGGCGGCGGCCAGCATGCAGTTCAGGCGGCCGGTGACGTAGGCGCGGTGCTCTTCCGGAACGCGCTCGTTGAGTGGCCCGGCTTCGCGGGCGAACGCGGCCAGCACCTGGTCGGCGGGCAGCTGCTCCACCAGCATCGCAGCCGCTGCTGCAGGCGCTCGAGTTCGGCATCGATGTCGGGACGCGTATGCATGGCGGCGCTTCGGTCGGGACCGATGGCGGCGGCAGACTCAGCGCGGGACGGCCGTGCCGGCATCGGGGTAGTCGTGTTCGGGATCGGGCCGATCGCTGCGCGGATCGTCGGGCTGGTCGTGGTCCTTCCAGCGCGCCTTGTCATTGCGCAGCTTGTCGGCGGCGGGCACATGCGCCTCGTCGCTGCGACGGTTGGGGTGGGTGGCGGGCGGGGTCGTGGCTTGGTCGCGCGTCATCGCGTGCTCCCGGGTGGGCGTGCGCCGATTGCACCGCGAACGCCGTCATCGGGCGGTGAGTCCGGGGTACAGGAAAGGCAAATCGCGGGCGCCGTTCAGCCCGCGGTCGTGGTGATGAACAGGCGGGGCCGGCCATGCGCTACCCTCATGCCACGTCACAACGCCACAACGGATGCACCCATGGACAGGTTCAAGACGATCCTGCTGGTCGAAGACAGCCCCGCCGATGCGGAGATGGCCATCGACGCGCTGCGCGAGGCCAAGCTGGCCAACCCGATCGTGCACGTCGAGGACGGCGCCGAGGCGCTGGACTACCTGCACTGCAAGGGCGCGTTCGCGGGCCGCTCGCCCGAGAACCCGGCGCTGGTGCTGCTCGACATCCACATGCCGCGGGTGAACGGGCTGGACCTGCTGCGCCAGGTCCGTGCCGACGAGCGGCTGCGGACCATGCCGGTGGTGATCCTCACCTCGTCGCGCGAAGACCGCGACCTGGTCGACAGCTGGAACCTGGGCGTGAACGCCTACGTGGTCAAGCCGGTCGACGACAGCCAGTTCCTCGACGCGGTCAAGACCCTGGGCTATTTCTGGGCGGTGGTGAACGCCGGCCCGGAGCAGTAGGCCGGCGGCGCGCGCTCAGTCGCGCGCGGGCACGGCCAGCACCGCCTCCAGCGCCGGCTTGGGCCGGTAGTCGCGGTCGAACAGCAGCGGGTAATTGGTCCGGTGCGGGATCGGGTAGTCGTTCTTCCACGACATCGCATCGTGCACGCCCCACACGCTGACCCGGTCGATCACGTCGCGGCGGCGGTGGAAGAGTTCGAACAGTTCGGCGTAGCGCGCGGCCAGCCGCTCCTGCACCGCAGCCGGCAGGCCGTCCCGGTACGGATCGAGGAAGCGCTTGAACTCGGGCAGCTGGAACTGCGGATGCATCATGCCCTGCCCGATGATCTGGCCCTCCTTGGTCAGCGGCAGCACGTCCACGTCCAGCTCGGTGATCATCACCTTGACCCCGAGCGCGGCGTAGGCGTCGATCGCCGCCTCGATGTCGGCCGTGGCCGGGTAGTCCAGGCCCCAGTGGCCCTGGATGCCGATGCCGTCAATGCGGATGCCATGCGCCTGCAGCATCTTCACCATGCGCACGATGCCGTCGCGCTTCTCGGGTCGCCAGGCGTTGAAGTCGTTGTAGTACAGCTCGGCATCCGGTGCGTAGCGGGCGGCATGGGTGAAGGCCAGGCGCATGAGTTCGTCGCCATCGCCGATGCCCTTGACCCAGGTGGTGTCGCGGTACTGGCCGTTCTCGCCGATCTGCTCGTTGACCACGTCCCAGGCATCGACGCGCCCGGCATAGCGTCCGGCGACCGCCTCGATGTACTGGCGCATGCGCTCGGCCAGCGCCTCGCGCCCCACCGGCGTGCCATCGGCCTGCTGGAAGAACCATTCCGGAGTCTGGTTGTGCCAGACCAGGGTGTGGCCGACGATGAACATGCCGTGCTGCTCGCCGAACGCGACGAAGGCGTCGGCGGCGGCGAAGTCGTACTCGCCAGGCCTCGGGTTGACCACCTCGGCCTTCATCGAGTTCTCCAGCGTGATCGCGTTGAAGTGCCGCGGCACCAGCGCCTGCGCGCGCGCGTCGCGGCCGCTGACGATGTCGTCGTTGACCGCGGTGCCGAGCAGGAAGGCGTCGGCGAAGGCCTGCTTCAGCGACGGTGCCGCGGACCGCTGCGGCGTTGCGCCGTGGCCGGCGGGAACGACGCCGGCCAGCAGCGCCAGCAGGGTCAGGGTCATGGGGTAGTGCCTTCTCATCGGGTGGTCCTTGCGGTGGCGCCGTGCGGACGTCGGCGCATGGTCGTGGATCAGTCGCAGCCGTCGCGGCGGGCCTCGGCGGCCCAGCCGAGCGCGCCATCGATCATCCGCAGGTGCAACGGTTCGGAATAGGTCTCGGCCTTGTGCCCGAGCGCGGAATAGAACACGCGGCCCTGGCCGATGCAGCGGGTCCACACCACCGGGTGGTCGCCCATGCGCTGGCCCGGTTCGGGTGCGTAGCTGCGTTCGTCCAGGCGCGCCAGGATCCGGGTGCCATGGCCACTCGGCACGCGGTCGAAGGCGTACCACTCCTCCTTGCGCTGCCAGCGTGCCGGCAGCGGGCGCATCGCCGGGTGCGCCGGTTCGGCGACCTCGACCACGCCCTGCTGGAACTGCGGCGAGTAGGTGTGGCCGATGAACTGCGCGCCGAGCACGGTATCGACGTACCAGCGCCAGTCGTAACGGGGATCGCCGCCGGCGCCGTGCAGGGCGAGCAGGCTGCCGCCCTGCTCCAGCCAGTGGCGGAAGGCGTCGCGCTGGGTGGGCAGGAAGATGTCGCCACTGGTGCTGTTGAGCACGACCACGTCGAAGCGGGCCAGCGCGTCGGGATTGAACACCGCCGCGTTCTCGGTGACGAACACGTCCCAGCCGCGCGCTTCGGCCAGTGTGCGCACCGCGGCATTGGCGGCCTGGATCTGCGCGTCGTCGCGGAAGCCATTGGTCTTGGAGAACACCAGCACCGCATGCTCGCGCCCGAATGCCGGCAGCTCCGGCGGCAGCGTGTCCATCACCGGCGTCGGCCAGTGGCGCGGATCCTTGACGTAAGGCCGGCCACCGACCTGCAGCGTGGCGCTGGCGCCCCGCAACCCGCCGGACTCGGCGCGCACGGTGAGCGTGCCCTGGGCACCGGGCGTGCCGGCGACGATCGCCAGCGCCAGGCCGCCGAAGGCATCGCGCCCGGGCGAGGGAAACGGAGTCATGTCGGTGGCATCGCCGTTGTCGGTGGCGACGATCCGGCCCGGGCCGTCGACGCTGAAGCGGATGCGGTCGCTGGCGTCGGGCACCGGGTTGCCCTCGGCGTCGACGATGCGCACCGTGGCGAAGGTCAGGTCGCGGCCGTCGCCGGCAATGTGGCCGCGGTCGAGCGACAGCTCCAGCCTCGCCGGCGCACCGGCGGTACGCACGGTTTCGCTGGCCCACGCCTTGCCGTCGCGGTACGCCTGGACGCGCACTTCGCCGGGCTGGTAGACCACCTGGTCCCAGCGCAGGCGGTAGTCTTCGACACCCGGTGCGCGCCCTGCGGCCAGGTTCGCCGCTGCGGTCTTCTTCCTGCGTCCCTGCGAGACGCCGTTGACGAACAGCTCGGCCTCGTCGCCGGAGGTGAACACGTGTACCGGCGTCACCGCGCCCTCGCGTCCCGGCCAGGTCCAGTGCGGCAGGATGTGGGCCATCGGCAGCTCCGGGCGCCAGCGCGACTGGTAGAGGAAGTAGCGGTCCTTGGGGAAGCCGGCCAGGTCGACGATGCCGCTGTAGGAGCTGCGCGAGTCGTAGTACGGCGTGGGTTCGCCCAGGTAGTCGAAGCCGTTCCAGACGAATTCGCCAGCCACGTAGGGATGGCGGTCGAGCGTGGCGAAGACCTTGTCGGCGCTGGAACCGAAATCCACCGCGTGCAACTCGTAGCTGCTGACCTGGCGGATCGTCGAATCGCCGCCGCGGCCGTCGCGCACCGGTGCGCTCATCTGCTGCGAAACCGGGAACAGGTACACGCCGCGGCTGCTGAAGGCCGAGGCGGTCTCGCTGCCGAAGATCACCTTCCCCGGGAACGCTTCCCGGAACGCCGGGTACGAAGGTGGCGTGCGGATCCGCTCGGTGCCCTCGAACTCCGGGTCCTGGCGGATGCCTTCGCCCTGGTAGTTGAGGTTGACCACGTCGAAGGCCGCGGGGAAGGGCATGTCGGCCTTGGCCCAGTTCATCGAGGCGGTGGCCGGGCGGGTCGGATCCTCCTCGCGCACGATCCGCACCAGCGCGCGGCCGATCGCCGCGCCGGCCTCGCCGTCGTACTGCTCGCCGACCTCGTTGCCGACGCTCCACAGGATCACCGAAGGGTGGTTGCGATCGCGGCGCAGCATCGCGCGCAGGTCGGCCTCGTGCCACTCGGGGAAGACCAGGTGGAAATCCAGCGGGGTCTTCTTCTTTTCCCAGGAATCGAACATCTCGTCGACGACCAGGAAGCCCATGCGGTCGGTGAGCTCGAGCAGCTGCGGATCGGGCGGGTTGTGCGCCATGCGGATGGCGTTCACGCCCATCCCGCGCAGGATCTCCAGCTGGCGCTCGGCGGCGCGCACGTTGAACGCCGCGCCCAGCGCGCCGAGGTCGTGGTGCTGGTTCACCCCGCGCAACGGGATGTGCTCGCCGTTGACGACCACGCCGCGGCCGGGATCCCAGCGCACCTCGCGGATGCCGAAGCGGGTTTCGTAGCGGTCGACGATGCGGCCGTCCCGTGCCACGGTGGTGATGGCGGCGTAGCGGTGCGGTTGCTGGGTCGGTGGCGGGCCCCACAGGCGCGGGTTGTCGATGCGCGTGGACGACTGCAGGCGCGCGCTGGCGCCGGCGGCTACGTCCAGGGATTGCGGCGCGATCCGCGCGACGGGCTCGCCCTGCTGCGCGCCGGATGCGTCGAGCGCGAAGATCTCGCTGGCCACCTGCAGCCGTGCGCCGTCGCCGCCGGTATTGTCCACGTCCACGCGCAGGCTCACCGTCGCCGACGCCTCCGACACCGCGCTGGTGGTCACGTAGGTGCCCCACTGGCCGACATGCACCGGGTCGGTCACGGTCAGCCACACGTCGCGGTAGAGGCCGCCACCGGGGTACCAGCGCGCCGATTCGGGCGGGTTGTCCAGGCGGATGGCCAGCTGGTTGCGGCCGCCGAATTCCACGTACGGCGTCAGGTCCACGCGCCAGGAGTTGTAGCCGTAGGGCCAGCCACCGACCAGCCGGCCATTGAGCCACACGGTCGCGTAGGACATCGCGCCGCCGATGTCGAGGAACACGCGGCGTCCGGCCATGGCGGCGGGAATGTCGAGCGCGCGGCGGTACCAGCCCACGCCCCAGCTCGGCAGCCGGCCCATGCCGCCGTACGGCCCCTCCTCGATGAACGGACCGGCGATGGCCCAGTCGTGCGGCAGGGTCACCTCTTCCCAGCCGCTGTCGTCGAAGCCCGGCCGCAGGAAGGCCACGTCGCCGACCGCCGGCTCGGCCAGCGGCCGCGCGTGGCGTCGTGCCGGATCGGCGATGAAGGGGTTGGCGGTGGGCAGGATCCAGGGCTTGAGTACCGGCCGCGACGCGGCGACCTTCACGGCCGCGTCCGGCCGGGCATCGGCGACCTTGCCGTCCGCGCTCTGCACCACCTCCGGCCGCACGTCGTAGTCGAGCCTGCCATCCACACCGGGCGGGTCGCCACGGTGGAAGCGCCAGCCATCGTCGAGGCGGACCTGTTCGCGCGGGAGCGACCCGGCCGCCGCGGCCGGTGCCGGCATGGCCAGGAACGCGACCATCACCACGCCCAGCCAGGCGGCCACCGTAGAGCGGGGCTTGCCCCGCTGTGCCTTGCCTGTGCCCGGCACGGTCGTCGAAGGGCAGCGGGGCAAGCCCCGCTCTACGTGTCGTGACCCCGGCGGAGACAGCGCAGGCGCTGGCGCGCTCACAGCCGATAGGCCCGCTTGGGCAGGTGGTAGGCCAGGTCGATCGCCACGTCCATCGCTTCGTCCTCGTCGATCCGGTGCTCGGCCACCAGCCTGGCCAGCACCGCGCAGTCGATGCGGCGGGCGACGTCGTGCCGTGCCGGGATCGACAGGAACGCACGGGTGTCGTCGTTGAAGCCGATGGTGTTGTAGAAGCCGGCCGTGGCCAGCGTCTGCTCGCGGAAGCGCCACATGCCTTCGGGCGCGTCGTGGAACCACCAGGCCGGCCCGAGGAACAGGCACGGGTAGTGGCCGGCCAGCGGGCCGAGCTCGCGCGAGTAGGTGCTCTCGTCCAGCGTGAACAGGATCAGGGTGAAGCCGGGCTCGTTGCCGAAGCGGTCCAGCAGCGGCTTGAGCGCGTGCACGTACTCGGTGCGCAACGGGATGTCGGCGCCCTTGTCGCGCCCGAAGCGCTCGAACAGGCCGCGGTTGTGGTTGCGGAAGCAGCCGGGATGGATCTGCATCACCAGGCCGTCGTCCAGGCTCATCGCCGCCATCTCGGTCAGCACCTGGGCGCGGAACAGCTCGGCCTCGGCGGCGGTGAAGCGGCCGGACACGACCTTGGCGAACAGCAGCCGCGCCTCGTCGGCCGGCAGGTCGGCGGTGGCGCAGGTGGGGTGGCCGTGGTCGGAGGAGGTCGCGCCCATCGAGGCGAAGAACGCGCGGCGCTGCCGGTGCGCGCGCAGGTAGCCCTGCCAGCTGTGCACGTCCTCGCCGGTGAGCTCGCCGAAGCGGCGCAGCGCCTCGGGGAACTGCTCGTGCTCCGGGTCGACCACCGCATCGGGGCGGTAGGCGGTGATGACGCGGCCCTTCCAGCCGCTGGCGCGGATCGCGGCATGGTGTTCGAGCGGATCGAGCGGCGACTCGGTGGTGGCGATCACCTCGATGCCGAAGCGCTCGAACAGCGCGCGCGGCCGGAACTGCGGGGTCTGCAGCGCGGCGGTGATGGTGTCGTAGTACTCGTCGGCGGTGCCGGCGTCGAGGCGCGTGCGCAGCCCGAACACGTCGTGGAAGACATGGTTGAGCCACATCGACGAGGGCGTGCCGCGGAACAGGTGGAAGCGCTCGGCGAACACGCGCCAGGCCGCGCGCGGATCGACCGCCGCCCTTGATCCATCCGCCCGGGGAATGCCCAGCGCGTCCAGCGGAACGCCCTGGCTGTAGAGCATGCGGAACACGTAGTGGTCCGGGACCAGCAGCAGCTCGGTGGCGTTGGCGAAGGCCTCGTCGCCGGCGAACCAGGCCGGATCGGTGTGCCCGTGCGGGCTGATGATCGGCAGCCCGGCGACCTGGGTGTACAGGCGTCGCGCGATCGAGCGCTGCGCCGGGTCGGACGGGAACAGGCGGTCGGGATGCAGGTGCAGGGGCTTGGCGTCGGAGGTCATGGCGGATCGGATCCTGCGGAGCGGGAGGTGCGCGTCAGCGGCGCGTGCTTTCGGGAGGCCCGAGGGTGGTGGGAGGCAGCGGCCGGCGCACGACCTCGATGCGCTGGAACACCAGGCCCGGGTCCACCAGCCACAGCTTGAGCGTGTTGGCGCCGGCGCGCACGCGGTGGCGCGAGGTCGCCGCATGGGCGTTGTCGATCACCGCCGCCTCCCAGGCGCGGAAATCGGGATCACCGGGCGTCGGATCCAGGCGCATGCCGACCACCTGCGGGGTCTCGTCGTCGATGGACAGCGCGTAGCGCAGGCCGCCACGGTGGCGGATGTCCAGGGTCGGCGACAGCACCACGCGTACCTCGACTTCGCCGTCGTGATCCATCACCAGCGGATACTCCAGGCGCGCGCCGTCGCCGCCGGGCGTGGCCGGGGCGCCGGTCGCCGGCCAGGCGGTGACGCCCGACAGGGTGCGGCCGAGGTTCGGCACCACCTGCCACTGGCCGTCCGCCGGCGCCACGGCCTGGGCATGGTGCTGGGCCTCGATCGCGACCAGGCCGTTGCCCTCGACGAAGCCGCGCACGCCGCGGTGAGCCGGTGGCTTGTGCACCGGCACGACGACGGTGACCTCGGTCCAGTCCTTGCCGCGGATGTGGATCAGGCCCTCGTGCTCGCCTTCCGGCAGCGCGGCCCAGTCGACCCGGATATCCAGCGCTTGCGTGTCGACGACCTCGCCGGAGGCGGGCGACACCTTCAGCCATGGGGTGCGGCTGGAAGCGGTGAAGCCGATGGGCTGACGGCCGCCATTGAACACGACCACCTCGCGGGTCGGCGCGGCGACCGGGTCGAGCACCGGCAGGCGCGCGCTGGCCAGCGGCACCGGCCAGCGCCGCGCATCGCCCTCGATGGCCACGCCGGTCACGCCCTTCTCGGGGACGTCGACCGTGGCCAGCGCCGGCAGGATGTTGCGCTCGGGCGATTGCCAGTGGGTGTAGCCGATGCGCGGCTGCGACATCATGCTCGTCCACTTGCCGCCGGCGATCTCGCGTTCGTAGACGCGTTGCAGCTCGGCGTCGCGCGCGAACAGCTCGCGCGCCCTGTCGGCCCAGGCATTGGCCGAGGCGCGGCCCTGCGCGGCGTAGAGGCGGTTGCGGCCCACCGCCACGTGCAGGTGGTTGAGGTTGGCGCTGGCCAGCACCGGGTACTCGACCAGCTGGTACCAGGCATCGCGGTGGCTGGCGGGGATCTTCGCCCCGAGCAGCAGGGTGCGCCCGACCAGCGCGTTCCAGCCGGCGAGCACGCGTTCGGCCTCGCGCTCGTGGACCAGGCTCCAGGTGTCGGGCGAGATCAGCTCGGGTTTGCGGCGCGCGTTGTACTGGGTGTAGCGGGTGAGTATTTCGCCGATGTCCTTCGCGTGCTCCGGCCCGAACTGCTCGGCCGCCCAGGCCGCCGGATAGCCTTCGATCCATGCCAGGTCGGCCGCGTCCGGGTCCCAGGCCTGGTCGAGGAAGGCGCTGATCGGCAGTTCCATCGGCTTGATGTCGCCGACGTTGGCGATCCACAGCCGCTCCACGCCGTGCGCCCACGCCAGCCGCATCTGTTCCCAGCTGCGCTCGACCTGGGTGGTGTTGAGCCACTTGTAGTTGCGCGGGCCGCCGACGTAATCGAAGTGGTAGTACACGCCATAGCCGCCGGCGCGCCGGCTGGCCGGGTCGGGCAGGCGGCGGATGTTGCCCCAGTTGTCGTCGGCGAACAGCAGGGTGACGTCGTCGGGCACCTTCATCCCGGCGTCATGGTAGTCCTGCACTTCCTTGTACAGCGCCCAGACCTGCGGGGTCGCCTCGGCCGGCTTGCCGGTGGCGTCGGCGATGATCCTGCGCTGGTCGGCGACGATGCGTTCGAGCAGGGCGGTGGCGGTGCCTTCGGTCATGGCTTCGTCGCCGTCGCCACGCATGCCCAGGGTGGCCACCGCCTCGCGGCCCTGCAGACGCTCGATCCCGCCACGCCAGAACCGCTGGAGCGTGGCAGCGTTCTTCGTGTAGTCCCACGGACCCTTGCCGTAGCGGTTCCACTCGTCGTGGGCGCGCATCATCGGTTCGTGGTGGCTGGTGCCGATGACCACGCCGTACTCGTCGGCCATCCCCGCGTTGCGCGGATCGTCGTCGTAGAACGCGCGCGGCTGCCACATCGCCGGCCACAGGTAGTTGGCCTTGTGCCGCAGCAGCAGCTGGAACACGCGCTCGTAGAACTGGTGGTTCGGACCGCCGTAGGTGGCCCTGATCCAGCCGCCGAGCGCAGGCTCCTCGTCGTTGATGAAGATGCCGCGGTACCGGACCTTCGGCGCGTCGACGAAGCGCCCGGGCGCGACATGCAGGGTGGGGCGCACCGGTGGCGGCACGTCGGCCCACCAGGTCCACGGCGACACGCCGATCCGGCGCGACAGTTCGTACAGGCCGAAGGCCGTGCCCCGCCGGTCGGCACCGACCACCAGCAGGGCGCGGTCGATGCCCGGTTCCGGATTCTCGACCACCTGCAGCAGGTAGGACTCCCAGGTGCCGGCGACGCCCGTGGTGTCGACCTGGCCGTCGCGCACGATCCGGTCGATCCGCGCGCTGTGGCCCAGGGTGCCGGCGATGATCGCCATGGACGGGCTCGCGGCGTCGTCGGCCGGTTTGCCGGCGACCGCGGCCAGGTCGCCGCGCAATGCCTCCGCGGCGCGTTGCACCGCGGTGAAGTCGCCTGCATCGACCAGCACCGGCAGCGGCGTGCCGCGTTCGATCAGCGCAAGGCCGCCGTCGCCGCGCGCTTCGCATACGGCGGCCGGCGCCGCGCAGTCGCGGGCGGCCAGCGCGGTGCCCGGCAGCAGGGCGGCGCAGAACATCAGGGCGAGGCGTTGCAGCATCATCGCGGGTCTCTCGGTACCTGTGGACCGCGGCGACACGGGAACTTCGCGGTCACGCCATGGACGGGTTGGGCGCGGGCCTAGCCGCCGGGCGGCCGCGGCATGTCGAACGGCGCCGGTTCCAGCCGCGGCGCCAGCAGGTGCACGCACAGCAGCGCGACCAGGTAGGCCGAGCCGGCGATGAGGAAGACCGTGCCGTAGCTGCCGGTGGACTGCAGCTGGCTGCCGGTGAAGTACGACATGCCCATGCCGCCGAAGGCGCCGGCGAAACCGCCGATGCCCACCACCGAGGCCACCGTCTGCCGCGGGAACATGTCCGAAGGCAGGGTCAGCACATTGGCCGACCAGCCCTGGTGGCCGGCCATCGCCAGGCCGATCAGGCCCACCGCCAGCCACAGGTTGTCGACCTGGGTGACCAGGGTCACCGGCGCCACGCACAGTGCGCAGACCAGCATCGCGCCCTTGCGCGCGCGGTTGGCGCTCCAGCCCAGGCGCATGAAGCGCCCCGCGAGCCAGCCGCCGGCGATGGAGCCCACGTCGGCCATCAGGTAGACCACGATCATCGGCAGGCCGATCTTCGCCAGCGACAGCTCGTACTCGGACGCCAGGAACTTGCCCAGCCAGAACAGGAACAGCCACCACACCGGGTCGGTGATGAACTTCGCCGCGACGAACGCCCAGGCCTGGCGGTGGCGCAGCAGCTGCAGCCACGGCACCTTCACCGCCGGCTCGGGCGGATCGCTGCGGATGTGCGCCAGTTCGGCCGCCGACAGCTTCGGGTGCTGTTCCGGCGTGCGGTAGAACACCAGCCACGTCACCAGCCAGGCGGCGCTGAGCACGCCGGTGCACAGGAACGCCGCCTGCCAGCCCCACGCCGCCGCCACGACCGGAACCATCAGCGGCGCAACGATCGCGCCGATGTTGGAACCGGCATTGAAGATGCCGACGGCGAACGCGCGCTCGCGCCGCGGGAACCACTCGGCCACGGTCTTGATCGCCGCGGGGAAATTGCCGGCCTCGCCCAGGCCGAGCAGGAAGCGGGCGACGACGAAGCCGGCCACGCTGGCCGCCAGTGCATGGCCCATCGCCGCCAGCGACCACACGCTGATCGCCAGCGCATAGCCGATCCTCGTGCCGAAGCGGTCGATCAGCGCGCCGGCGCAGAGCAGGCCGATCGCATAGGCGCCCTGGAAGGCCATGACGATGTAGCCGTACTGGATCTCGCTCCAGCCGATCTCGTCCTGCAGGAACGGCGCCAGCACGCCCAGTACCTGGCGGTCGATGTAGTTGATCGTGGTCGCCGCCAGCAGCATCGCGCAGACGCGCCAGCGGTAGCGCCCGACCGGTCGCGCCGCCGCCCCGGCGACGGTTTCGACACTCATGCCGGCACGCCGGCGATGCGCCGGCCCAATCGCGCGTGATGCATGTCACGCCCCTCCCAGGGCGCGGCCCGGGGGCCGGTTCTGCTGATAGCGCTATCATTATCACAGCACGGCGCACATGCCCAATTCGCCTCCGTGGGCATGCGAACCGGCGGGAAACCGCTGAAAACATGGTGCATTGCATCATTCCGCGGCTGCGCCGGGCCGGGGCCGATGGCCATGTTGCTATGCAGCGTGCACGCCCAGGAGTGGTAGCGCTACCATCCGGCGACCGTCGGCAGGCTTGGCTCCGGACCGTGTCCACCGG
Source organism: Pseudoxanthomonas sp. Soil82 (assembly GCF_040446535.1). Lineage (NCBI taxonomy): Bacteria > Pseudomonadati > Pseudomonadota > Gammaproteobacteria > Lysobacterales > Lysobacteraceae > Pseudoxanthomonas > Pseudoxanthomonas sp. Soil82. The sequence goes on along the minus strand of NZ_JBEAAK010000005.1, from coordinate 388,908 downwards.
TTCCTGCATCCACGTTACGACGCCTACCGTCCGCCACCCAGGCAGGCGGCACATCACCAGAAACGGGAGGGGAGTACGGTGCAGAAACTTCTGGCAAGAAGCGCGCTTTCGAGCGCAGTCGCCCTGGGCATCCTCGGCGTGTCCACTGCGGCAATGGCGCAGGAACAAGCCGCCACTCCCGCGCCGCCGGCCGAGGCAAATCCCGCCGACGAGGTCACGCAGCTCGACAGCGTGCAGGTCAGGGGGTTCCGCCAGAGCATCCAGTACTCGACCCAGGCCAAGCGGGATGCGACCGGCTTCACTGATTCGATCTTTGCCGAGGACATCGGCAAGTTCCCCGACCAGAACATCGCGGAGTCGCTGATGCGCGTGCCGGGCATCCAGCTGCAGCGCGACGTCAACGGCGAAGGCTTGAACGTGGCCATCCGCGGCCTCGGCAACAGCTTCACCAAGACCCTCATCAACGGGGGCGAGGTCGCAACCGCCTCGGTGGGCCTGATCGATGGCAATGGCAACCGCGAAGTCGACCTGAACCTGTTCCCGACCGAGTTCTTCAGTCAGCTCACGGTGAACAAGTCATCCAAGGCCAGCCTCCAGGAAGGTGGCATCGGCGGTGTGGTCGACATGCGCAGCGTGCGCCCGTTCGACAACCCCGGCACTCATGGTGTCTACAACCTGCAGTTCGACCGCAACGAGGTCGTCGACAAGATCTCGCCGCGCGGCTCGGTGTTCGGCAGCTGGACCAATGAGGAAGGCACCTTCGGCGTGCTCGGCGGCGCCTCGATTGTCCGCGGCAAGACCGGTGCCACCGGCTTCGAATCCATCGGCTGGACCAACCCGGGCCTGACCTGGCAGCAATGCGGCCTCACACCGCCGCCCGGCAGTGCGGCCAACAGCCAGGCGCCGGCGTGCAACGTATATGGCGGCGGCAACTGGAGCATTCCCAACACGGTGCCGGACCGGCCGTCGAACATTCGTGCCGGCCTGGTCCCTGGACAGACCATCGACCAGGCCTGGCTGCTGGCCAACAATCCCGGCCTGACCATTGAGCAGATCAGCGAGGCGCTGATCCCGCGGCTGGCGCGTCCGATGCACACCGCCGGCGACAGCGACCGGGACGCCTATGTCGCCTCGCTCGAGTGGCGACCGTCCGAGGCAGCGCACTACTACCTCGACCTGATGTACACGAAGAAGCACACGGTAAACAACCGCGTGGACATGAACCTGATCGGCCGTAGCGGCCAGCTGATCCCCATCGACATGACAATCGATGGTGGCGACCCGGGATCGGCGCCCACGGACCAGAACTGGGTGGTGCAGACGGCCACATTCGCCAACGCGCAATACTTCCTGGAGGCGCGTCCGTTCATCCAGGACGCGGACTACTGGCGGATCAACCCCGGTGCCACCTGGTGGATAGGCGACAGCGTGCGCGTCGACGCCCAGGCCAGCCACAGCCGCAGCGAGATGGATCGTTCGCTGCCGACCTTCTTCGTCAATTCGCCCTACACCAACGTCACCTACGATGGCACCGGCGACCTGCCGGTGATCACCAGCGAGCTCGACCTGAACGATCCCGCGGCTGGCTGGACCATCGCGGGGGGGCGTTTCAACACCGACTCCGAGAGGCGCGAGACCGAGACGACCAGCGGCCGGGTAGACTTCCAGTTTGGCGAGGACAGCCGCAACCTGCGCTTCGGCCTGGCCTACGACGAGGTATCCAGGCGCCTGGTCTCTTCCTCCAACCCTGACTACTTCGCACACGTCCAGGCGACGATCACCGACGCCGAGCTGGTGAACTACCTCGTTCCTGGCCCGTTCGGCTTCATCACCTTCGACTACGATGCGTTCAAGGACGCGACCGACTGGCACGAGTACGCCGCCCGGAATACGGATACGAACAACAACACCTCCACCGGCACGCCGTCCGGCGCCATCGCCGAGACCAACATCGGCGCGTACATCGAGGCCAATGGCGACTGGGACCTGTTCGGACGGAACCTGCGCTACAACGCCGGTGTCCGCTTCGTCGCGACCCAGCAGGACATCACCGGTCCGGTGACCATCGGCGGCGTGCGCCAGTACCAGACCCTGAGCGGCGACTACCGCCAGTCGCTGCCGTCGATGAACCTTGCCTGGGACGTGGCCGACGACTGGGTGGTGCGCTTTGCCGCGTCGCGGACCATGACGCGGCCGAACCCGAGTTCGATGCTGCCGGCCACCAGCTTCACCGATCCGTCGGCGACCCAGGCCAGCCAGGGCAACCCGGACCTCAAGCCCTACCTGTCCGACAACCTGGACCTGGGTGCGGAGTGGTATACCGGCGACGAAGGCATGGTCGGTCTCACCCTGTTCCAGAAGGAAGTGGAGGGTTACACCTACCAGGGCACCCGGACCATCCCGTTCCTCCAGCTGGGCGTTCCCTACGACGACCTGGGCGACACCCAGCAGGCGGCGATCGACCTGCGTGGTGGCCCCAACGCGGCGACCGTCAACGTCACCCAGCAGGTCAACGCGGACGCGACGCTGCGTATCCGCGGGTGGGAAGCTATCTGGGTGCAGCCGCTGGACTTCGTCTTTGACGGCCTGGGTTTCATGGCCAACTACAGTGACATCGACCTGAGCACCCATGGCCGGCAGGCCACCGCGCTCGCCGGCAACCTCTACGGCATCGCGCCGGTGATGTGGAACACCACGCTCTACTGGGAAAACGACGTCGCTTCCATCCGCGTCTCCTACAACCACACCGATGCTTTCCCGACCAGCGGTTTGAACGAGAATGGCGTCACCTACGCCCGACGCTACTTCTACGACAAGGACCAGCTCGACCTGTCGGCCAGCTACACTTTCAACTCCCTGCCGACCCGGCCGCAGCTCACCCTCAACATCCAGAACCTGACCGAGGAGCAGTCGCGCGGCCAGTACTTCGCGTTCGAGAACGCACCGTACGAGTACTACGAGCCGGGTCGCACGGTGATGCTCGGCGTGCGGGGATCTTGGTAAGGCTCGATCCGCCGGCATCCTTTCGATGAATCATTCCCGCCCCCCTGCGCCTGGCGCCGGGGGGCGGGTAGCGCTCGGGGAACCGGAGCCGGCCTTCGCCGACCCCTATCCGACAGACAGCAACGAGGCAACATGAGTACCCAGCAGGAAACCCTCAGCGTCACCGAAAAGGTTGGCTACAGCCTGGGCGACCTCGCCGCCAACCTGATCTTCCAGACGCTGATCACCTTCCTGGCGTTCTTCTACACCGATGTGTTCGGCATCCCCGCGGGCACCGCGGCGACGATCATCTTCGTGGTCGGCCTGCTCGGCGCCTTCGCCTTCACTCCGCTGGTGGCGGTGCTGGCCGACCGCACTGAGAGCCGCTGGGGCAAGTTCAGGCCGTGGGTGCTGTGGACGGCGGTGCCGTTCGGCGCACTGTCGCTGCTGGCCTTCAGCACGCCCGACCTCGGCCCGCAGGGCAAGGTCTTCTACGCGGCCGCGACCTACACCCTGCTGGTGCTGGTCTACGCGGCCAACAACCTCCCGTATGCGGCGCTCAGCGGCGTGCTTACCGGCAACATGGGCCAGCGCAACAGCCTGTCGGCGTACCGCTTCGTGGCGGTGATGATCGCGCAGCTGGTGGTGCAGTCGCTGCTGCTGCCGCTGGTGCTGATCCTCGGTGGCGGCGACAAGGTGCAGGGCTTCCACAACGCGATGATGCTGTTCGCGATCGTCGGTACCGTGTTCCTCCTGATCACCTTCGCCACCACCCGCGAGCGCGTGGTACCGGCTCCGGAGCAGAAGTCCAGCATCCGCCAGGACCTGGCCGACCTCGCCACCAACCGGCCGTGGCTGGTGATGCTGGTGCTGACCATCCTGGTGTTCACCAACCTGGCGCTGAAGGGTGGCACCTACGTCTACTACTTTGAGTACTACCTCGACGAGGCGGCGCTGGCCGCGTTCCTGCAGTGGGTCGGCTTCAACGGCTTCATCGACGGGCTCAACGCGCTGCTCACCGGCATCGGCCTGACCGAGTTCCAGTGGCCGGAAGACGCGGCGACCTCCGCCTTCAGCCTGTTCAACGCAGGCGGCATCATCTTCATGATCGTCGGCATCGGCTTCTCCAAGAAGCTCGCCGACCGCTTCGGCAAGCGCGACGTGTTCGGCATCGCGCTGTTCGTCTCCACGCTGTTCCTGCTCGGCTTCTACTTCTACCCACCGGATGCGATCGGCGTGGTGTTCCTGTCGCAGGTGCTGCACGGCTTCTTCTACGGCATCACCATCCCGCTGCTGTGGGCGATGATCGCGGACGTGGCCGACTACTCGGAGTGGAAGAACCACCGCCGGGCCACGGCGATCATTTTCTCGGCCATGCTGTGCGGCCTGAAGCTGGGCCTGAGCATCGGCGGCGCGCTGGTCGCGGGGATCCTGGCCCACTACGCGTACCAGGCGGGTGCGCCCACCCAGCCGCAGCAGGCCGTCGACGGCATCCGCCTGGCGGTGAGCGTCTACGCCTCGCTGCCGTTCCTGGCCTGCGTGGCGCTGCTGTTCTTCTACGAGATCAACAAGCCCATGGAGTCGCGCATCGAGCGCGAGCTGGCCCAGCGCCGGGCCGCGTCCGGAGCGCCGGCATGAACACACGAGGAGCCGAAACGGCAATGGCAGACCAACCCTCAAACGAAACGCCCGCGCTGGACGAGGACCTGAAGGACCTCGCCGCCCGCGCCATCTCCCAGCCGCTGGTCACGCACATCTACACCGCCGATCCATCGGCGCACGTGTTCGAGGGCAAGCTGTACGTCTACTGCTCGCACGACATCGAGGGCGGGGTGGCGTTCAACGACGACGGCGCGCACTTCTGCATGGAGGACTACCACGTCCTGTCGATGGACTCGCCCGACGGCCCGGCCACCGATTGCGGGCTGGCGCTGCACGTGAGCGAGGTGCCCTGGGCCGAGCGGCAGATGTGGGCGCCGGATGCCGCCTGCCGCGATGGCCGCTACTACCTGTACTTCCCCGCCAAGACCGCCGAGGGCCTGTTCCGGATCGGCGTGGCGGTCGGCGAGCGCCCGGCCGGGCCGTTCACGCCCCAGCCCCGGCCCATCGATGGCACCTACTCGATCGATCCCTCGGTGTTCGCCGACGACGACGGCGAGCACTACCTGCTGTTCGGCGGCATCTGGGGCGGCCAGCTGCAGAAGTACCGCGACAATGCCTACGACGCCGGCAACGAGGAGCCGGGCGACGGCGAGCCGGCGCTTGGTCCGCGCATCGCCCGCCTGCGCGCGGACATGCTGGAGCTGGACGAGCCCACCCGCGAAGTGCAGATCCTCGACGAGCAGGGCCGGCCCCTGCGCGCGGACGACCACAACCGCCGCTACTTCGAAGGGCCCTGGCTGCACAAGTACGAGGGCCGTTACTACCTGTCGTACTCCACCGGCAACACCCACCTGCTGTGCTACGCGGTCGGCGACAACCCGTATGGCCCGTTCACCTACCAGGGCCAGGTGCTGCGCCCGGTGGTGGGCTGGACCACGCACCATTCGATCTGCGAGTACGAGGGCCGCTGGTACCTGTTCTACCACGACTCCCTGCTGTCGGGCGGCGTCACCCACCTGCGCTCGGTGAAGATGGTCGAGCTGCAGCACGATGCGGAAGGACGCATCGTCCCGATCAATCCCTATGGTGTCTGACGAAGGCGGCGACGGGTCGGCCGAGGCAGGCGATCCCGAAGCACCGCTCGCCCCCGGGCCGTTGCTGCGGATCGGCAGCGGCGAGCTCCAGCTGGAAATCGCCCCGCAGGCCGGCGGGCGCATCGCGCAGATCCGCTACCAGGGCGTGGAGCAACTGGTGGGTCCCGACGACGGCTTCCCGGCCGCCATCGCCTGGGGCAGCTATCCGATGCTGCCGTGGGCCGGACGCATCCGCGACGGCCGCTTCGAGTTCGCCGGCCGGCAATGGCAGTTGCCGGCCAACCTCGGCGGGCACGCGATCCACGGCGTGTCGATGTGGCTGCCCTGGCAGGTCGATGCGCACGCTGCCGACCGCATCGAGCTGTCGCTGGCGTTGCCGCGGGACCGCCGCTGGCCGTTCGGTGGCAGCGCGCTGCAGCGGATCGAGGTCGGCCCGCGCACGCTGGCGATGACATTGTCGGTGGGCGCCGGCGACCAGCCCATGCCGGTCGCCTTCGGCTGGCATCCGTGGCTGCGCAAGCCCGGGCGGATCGAGTTCCATCCCGCGGCGATCTATCCGCGGGACGGCCATGGCATCGCCACGATGCCGCCGGTCGCACCGACCCCCGGTCCCTGGGACGACTGCTTCGTCAACACGCAGGAAGTCATCGTCCATCGCCACGGCCAGCGCCTGCGGCTGAGGTCGGACTGCGACCACTGGGTGGTCTACGACGAGACCGCGCACAGCACCTGCATCGAACCGCAGACCGGGCCGGCCGACGCGTTCAACATCGCCCCGCGCGTGCTCGCGCCCGGGCAGTCTCTGCAGGCCTGGTTCCGGATGGAGTGGGACTGAAGGCGGGCACCGACGGGGTCACGTACCGGTCGCGCTCGTCCATGCGCCCAGGGCCTTCGCCATCGGCAACGTGCTGGCGGGGATGACCGGAGGAGCGGCCGCGGGCGATCACGTGCCCCTCCCGTGTGACCACCGGACCGCCCGGTGTTTCGCACGATCGCGGTCGGCCCGATGGCGACGGTGCATGCGCCGGTATACGCTGGCGGGCGTGGCCCGGACCGGGGCAGGGAGGCAGGCATGGCGTTGTCGCTGGACGGCATGGTGCGCATCGGGGGCGGGGCCTTCACCATGGGGTCGGACCACCACTACGCGGAGGAGAAGCCCGCGCACAGGGTGCGGGTGGATGCTTTCTGGATCGACCGCCATGTAGTGACGAACCGTGACTTCGCCCGCTTCGTCGATGCCACGGGCCACGTGACGCTGGCCGAGAAGCCGGCCGACCCGGCGGACTACCCCGGTGCCGATCCGGCACTGCTGGCCCCTTCTTCCGTCGTGCTGGTGCCGCCGCCGGGACGGGTCGACCTGGCCAACCACTACAACTGGTGGCAGTACGTCGCCGGCGCGGACTGGCGCCATCCGCGCGGGCCGGGCAGTTCGATCAAGGGCCACGAGGACCACCCGGTGGTGCACGTGGCCTACGAGGACGCGGCGGCTTACGCGCAATGGGTCGGCAAGGAACTGCCGAGCGAGGCCGAGTGGGAGTACGCCAGCAAGGGCGGCAACGACGGCACCGAGTTCGCCTGGGGCGACGAACTGGTTCCCGGCGGCCGCTACATGGCCAATACCTGGCAGGGGGAGTTTCCCTGGGAGAACCTGCGGCTGGACGGGTGGGAGTTCACCTCGCCGGTGGGCGCGTTCCCGGCCAATGGCTACGGCCTGCACGACATGATCGGCAACGTGTGGGAATGGACCAGCGACTGGTACCAGGAGCATGGCGCCATCGTGCGCAGCTGCTGCACCCGGGAGAATCCGCGCGGCGGCGACCGCGACGACAGCATCGATCCGCGCAGCCCCCAGGTACGCATCCCGCGCCGCGTCACCAAGGGCGGATCGCACGCCTGCGCGCCCAACTACTGCCGGCGCTACCGTCCTGCCGCGCGCATGGCGCAGCCGGTAGACACCTCCACCAGCCATGTCGGCTTCCGCTGCGTCGTCCGCGAGCGCAGGGACTGAGCCGCCGCTACCCGCGTTGCCGCCTCGCAGGCGCATCCGCGCAACGGCGTTGCCGGCCGGTACGCGGCAGGCATCCACGGCGGGAAAGTGATCTTCGCCGTTGCGCGCCTAGGCGGCGCGCAGCAGCCGCCTCAACCGCTGCAGCCACCGCAGCAGACCGAGGGGACGATTGCGATGTCGCCTTCCTGGACCGCGAGCCCGGTCGCGCGCAGGAGGGCGGCGACCTCGTCGCGGCCGGCGCAGGTGGAGATGCGCAGGTGGCCGGTGGCCGGGTCGCGATCCACCACGACGGCCGGGTCCGCCTCCAGCAAGCGCTGCTCGATGCGGGCTACGTCGACCTGGCGGCCTTGGAGGGGGATGTCGAGTTGCATGCGCGCGCTCCACGACGCCGCTTCCGTCGCAAGGCGGGCGGCGGGAAAAAAGGACCGTGCCGCCGTCGACCCGGCGGCACGGCGCAACCACCGGGGAGGTGGGTTACTTGGTGACGACCAGCTTGCCCTTCATCAGGGTGGAGTGGCCGGGGAAGCTGCAGAAGAAGCTGTAGTCGCCGCCGGCGGTGAGCGCCTTGCCGGGGAAGGTGACCTTGGTCTTCTCGCCGCCGCCGATGATCTTCGTGTGCGCGATCGCACGGGCATCGCCCGCGGGGAGGTAGTCCTTGGCGGCACCGGCCTTGATCCCGTCGCGCGCCAGTCCCGCCAGGTCGGCGGTCTTGGAGATGACGACGTTGTGGCCCATCGCGGTGGCCGGCAGCTTGCCGGTGTGGGTCAGCTCGATGGTGATGGTGGCGCAGCCGGCCGAAACGGTGGCTTCCTTGAGGTCGAACTTCATCGCGTCGTCGCCCTTGAGCGCGATGGTGCAGTTGCCCGCGGCGTGGGCCATGCCGGCGGCGCCGAGCAGGGCGAGGGCGAGGAGGGTGCGGGTGGCGTTCATGGGTACTCCTGTTGCGGTGTGGTGGGAGGATGGGTCGGGACGGCGCACGCGCCGTCGTCAGGGGGACGATGCCACGGCGAGGCGGACCTGCTCGACGAAGGCCGGGTCGGGCGCGATGCCCTCGACTTCCGAGCGGGCCAATTCTCGCCCCTGTGCATCGAGCAGGACCAGCACGCTGGTGTGGTTGATGCTGCCGTCCTCGCGGAAGCGGTAGCGCACGTCCAGCACGCTGGCAAGCGCGCGCACGTCGTCGATGGCCGGGCGCAGGAAGCGCCAGTCCTCGGGCACGCGATGGTCGCGGGCGACCCGCCCCAGCGCCGCAGGCGTGTCGCGCTGCGGATCCAGGCTGACCATCGCCACGCCGAGGCGCGCGCCGCTGGCCGCGGGCAACTGCTTCTGCACCGCCTTGGCGTTCTCGATGATCAGCGGACACATCAGGTGGCAGTTGGCATAGAACATCGACACCAGCTGCGGCCTGCCGGCCAGGTCCGACCATTGCAGCGGACGGCCGTGCGCGTCGACGGCGCGCGCGTCGAGCTGGTAGAGCGAGTCGCCCGGGAGGGCAGCGGCATCGCGGTCAGCCGCCTGCAGCGGGCAGGCAGCCAGCACGGATACAAGCGCCAGCGCCACCGGGACGGGCAGGCGCGGAAAGGACAGGGTCATGGCTGGCTCCTTGCACAGCGGAAACCGAGGTTGCCGAGGGTGTCGCGTGGTTGCAGCGCCGACAGCAGCACGAAGCGCTTGACCACGCCGTAGTCGCCCGGGTCGCTGAAGGCCAGCGCGGTGGCGCCGCAGTAGCGCAGGCTGTCGCCGTCGTCCTGGCCGCGGCGATCGCCTTCACCGAGCAGGGAGGCGAAGTCCGCGCTCCATTCCCAGTACGCGCCGTGCAGGCCGCGCACGCCATAGGCATTGGCCGGCGCATCGGCCTGCGCATCCATCGCCCTGGGCGTGCCGTCGTCGACCTGGCGCATGCGCCAGCCGCGGTCGCCGCGTGCGTCGCGGCGCGCCGGTCCGGCGGCCGCGGCGTACTCCCACTCCAGGAAGGTGGGCAGGCGCGCACCCTGTTCGCGGCAGTACGCGTCGGCGGCGTACCAGGTGACATGGACCACCGGCGCATGCGGGTCGATGGCGGCGCCGGGCACGTCGGCCTGGGCCCAGTGGCCCAGGTAGGCCGGGCTGGAGAACAGCGACGGCGCGTGGTCGCGCCGCCAGCGCGGCTGGCGGGCGAGGAAGGCGGCGAACTGGGCATTGCTCACCGGCCGTTCCATCAGGGCGTAGGACGCCACCGGCAGCGTGCCGGCCGTTTCCTCGAAGCGTACCGATGAACGGAAGCTTCCACCCGGGATCGCCCGCCAGGCGATCCCTTCGTCGTGCCTCGGCCCGGCGGCGGCGAGGGCCGGGGCCAGGGCCAGCAGCAACAGGGGCGGTTTCCAGTCCATCGCTTCTTCCCGGGGCCTCTTACTTGCTGCCCTGCGGCGTGCCTTCGGGGTACTCGATGTCGTGCTGCTGCCCGGTGTAGATCGCCGGGTTCTTCTCGCCGTCGACCTTGAGGATGCCCAGCGCGCCCTTGTGGAAGGCGCGGAAGATGCTGTGGTCGACCAGCACGAAGTTGCCGGGCACGTCGGCCTTGAACTCCACCACCGCCGAGCCGCCGGCGGGGATCAGCGTGGTCTGCACGTTCTCCTGGTACTTGGTGCCGCCCTCGACGTAGACCTTGTCGAAGATCTCGCCGATGACATGGAAGCTCGACACCAGGTTCGGGCCGCCGTTGCCGACGAACATGCGGATCTTCTCGCCCGCCTTCGCGGTCAGGGCGTTGTCGCCGGTCAGCGCGCCGACCGAGCCGTTGAAGACCACGTAGTCCGGGTGCTCGGCGATGCCCTTCTCCAGGCTGAAGGGTTGCAGCCCCGGCTCGCCGTGGGCGCCTTCGGTGTAGAAGTCGCCCTGCATGACGTAGAACTCCTGGTCCACCGGTTCCAGTCCTTCCTCCGGCTCGACCAGGATCAGGCCGTACATGCCGTTGGCCACGTGCATGGCCACCGGGGCCATGGCGCAGTGGTACACGTACAGGCCGGGGTTGAGGGCCTTGAACGTGAACTGCGTTTCCTTGCCGGGCAGGGTGAAGGTGGCTTCGGCGCCACCGCCCTGGCCGGTGACCGCGTGCAGGTCGATGTTGTGCGACATGTGCGAGCTGTGGTGGTTCTTCAGCTTGAACTCGACCGTGTCGCCTTCGCGCACGCGGATGAAGCTGCCCGGCACCGTGCCGCCGAAGGTCCAGAAGTTGTAGGTCACGCCGTCGGCCAGGGGCATGTCCTTCTCGACCATCTCCAGGTCGACGACGACCTTGGCCGGCGTCTTGCGCGTGATCGGCGCCGGCACGTGCGGCGGGGCGGTCAACACCGCCTGGATGGTTTCCAGCGGTGCGCCGGCGGCGGGCCCGGCGGCGCCGGCGTGGCCGGCGAGCGTGGCAGCGATCGCGCCGGCGAGGGCGCAGGCGAGCAGGGGATGGTGGCGGGTCTTCATGGTCTTCTCTCTTCGGTCGTTGTTCACGGCACGAAGGTTGGGGCCAGGGCGGCGCCCATTCATTGATCTGCATCAAGCCGGCGCAGGCGCCGGCGTTCCGGTTGACGCAGGTCAAGCGAACGGCGGAGTGGACGTTTTGTCCAATGGCGGCGCGCAGGCACGGGCCCAGAATCGCAACCGACAAAACGGACCGATCGGGAAGGAACGACCCATGAAGCGCGCACTGCTTGCCGCGGCCCTCGCCGCCGCGGCCACCCCGGGACCGGCATCGGCCGCGCCGGACCATGCCCATCCCGCGCAGGACGCCGCGGTCGCCACGCTCGACGGCGTGGTGGTGCTGGGCGTGGCGCCGATCGCCGCCAGCACCTTCGTCACCGATCCCAGGCTGCCACGGCAACCGGTGCCGGCCAGCGACGGCGCCGACTACCTGAAGACCATCCCCGGGTTCTCGACCCTGCGCAGCGGCGGCACCAATGGCGATCCGGTGCTGCGCGGCATGTTCGGCTCGCGCATCGCGCTGCTGACCAACGATGGCGCGCTCAGCGGCGCCTGCCCCTCGCGGATGGACAATGCGATGTCCTACATCGCGCCGGAGACCTATGACCGGCTGACCGTGGTCAAGGGTCCGCAGACGGTGCTGTGGGGCGGCGGCGCTTCGGCCGGCACGGTGCGGTTCGAGCGCGAGATCCCGTACTTCGACCGCCCCGGCGTGCGCGCGCAGGGCAGCCTGCTCGCCGGCAGCCGCAACCGCAACGACCAGGTCGCCGACATCAGCGCCGGCACTACCGCCGGCTACGCGCGGCTGTCGGCCAACCGTTCGGAGGCCGACGACTACCGCGACGGCAACGGTGACGAGGTGCCGTCGGCATGGCGCAAGTGGAACGCGGACGCGGCGCTGGGCTGGACGCCCGACCCGGACAGCGTGCTGGAACTGTCCGCCGGCACCGGCGATGCGCAGGCGCGCTACGCCGGCCGCGGCATGGACGGCGCGCGCTTCCGCCGCGACGGCGTCGGCCTGCGCTTCGAGAAGAAGCACATCGGCGGCGTGCTCGACGCGGTGGCGGCCAACGTCTACCGCAACGAGGTCGACCACGTCATGGACAACTACAGCCTGCGCGATCCCGACCCGGGCAGCAGCATGCCGATGCCGATGGCCAGCAATGTCGGCGACACCACGCAGGGCGGGCGCGCGGCGCTGACCTGGCAGCGCGACCGCTGGGAAGTGACCGCCGGCGTCGACGGACGGCAGAGCGAGCACCGCAAGCGCAGCGCGACGGGTCGCGGTACGTACCTGGCGCAGCCGTGGACCGACGACGCGGGTTTCCGCACGCTGGGCGCGTTCGCCGAGTCGCACTGGCACCTCAGCGACGTGCACCACCTCATGTCGGGCCTGCGCATCGACCGTACCCGGGTCGAGGACCTGCGCGCCACCACGGGCAACGGGATGATGCCGATGCCCAACCCCACCGCCGGCCAGCGCCGCGGCGACACGCTGCCCGGCGGATTCATCCGCTACGAGCACGGCATGGACACGGCGGCCGGCTGGTACGCCGGCATCGGCCATGCCGAGCGCATGCCCGACTACTGGGAGCTGTTCTCGCCCACCAGCGGCCCGGCGGGCGCGCCGAACGCGTTCGCCGGCGTGCAGCCCGAGCGCACCACCCAGCTCGACGCAGGACTGCAGTGGCGCCGGGGCGGTGTCGAGGCGTGGCTGACGGCCTACGCCGGCCGCATCGACGATTACATCGTGTTCGACTACCTGGGTGGCGGCATGATGGGTTCGACCACGCGCGCGCGGAACCTCGACGCCGACATCGCCGGCGGCGAGGCCGGCGTGGACTGGAAGCCGCGCGACGGGCTGAAGCTGTCCGGCGTCCTGGCCTATGCGTGGGGCGAAACCGGCGAAGGCCCGCTGCCGCAGATGCCGCCGCTGGAAGCGCGGCTGTCGGCCAGCGGCGAGCGTGCGGCATGGTCGTGGGGCGCGCTGCTGCGCATCGCCGCCGCGCAGGAGCGGGTCAAGACCGACCAGGGCAATGTCGTGGGCCGCGACCTCGGCCCGAGCGCCGGCTTCGCGGTGTTCTCGATCAATGGCAGGTACCGTTTCGACGAGCGGCTGCAGCTGGCCGCCGGCATCGACAACCTGTTCGACCGCGCCTACAGCGAGCACCTGAACCTGGCCGGCAACAGCGCCTTCGGTTACCCCGCCGACCCGGAGCGGATCAACGAGCCGGGACGCACCGCCTGGGTCAAGCTCAACTTCAGCTACTGAGCGGCGTCCGCCAGCAGCGCCATGCGCCGCGCAGCGTTGCCGCGTAGGCCCAGGCCATCGCAATGCCAGCCGCGCCGGCGATCGTCGGCCGGGCCACCGCGGCGACCGTCGCCAGCGACGCCAGCACGTGCAACGTCCAGACCCGGCGCTTGTCCGGTCCGGGGAACAGGCTGCCGACGCCGGGGATCCGCGTTCCGCGCGGCACCTGCTGGCGTAGCCGGATCCAGGCCAGGAACGCCACGATCTCCAGCAGCATCCCTACCACCAGCAGGGGCAGCGCCACGGCGAGCACCAGCGCCGCCACCGCCAGCGTGCGGTCGAACGCGAGCGGTTCCGGCCAGGCGGCGATAGCAACTGCGAACAGCAGGGCGATGCAGCCGCTGGCCCAGAAGCGCCGCAGGACCGGGCCGCGGTGGTGCGGCGCCCGCCATTGCCGCCACCACGCGGCCAATGCCAGGGGCGCCAGCGGCAGCGCGACCACGCGCCACGCCGGGGCGGGCACGGCGCCGGCGGCGGCTGCGGCGGCGACCACCAGCGCGGTGGCCAGCAGCGCCCAGGCGATCGCGACCTGCCGTGTCGTCCATGCCGCGGTGCCCTGCAGCATGGGCATCGCGGTCGCGCCCACCGCCACCAGCAAGCCGAGCATCCAGCCACCGATGCCGGTGGCCGCGTGCAGGTCGACCAGCGGCCAGGCCAGTGGACCGAGCCAGCCGTGGCGCGCGGCGAGCAGGCGCAGGCCCATCGCCATCGTCGCCAGCAGGGCCAGCAGCGCGGCGGCGATGCCCGCGCGCGTCGCGAAGGGGCCGCTGCCGCGTGCCAACCCGGCCAGCGCCAGGGTGGCGAATGCGCACAGCGATCCACCCAGCAAGACTGCCGCCAGCGATGCCGGCACCGCCGTGCCGGGGACCAGCGCGGGCAGCAGCGCGGCGATGCCGGCGTTGAACGCCAGGTGCAGCGCCGGCACGGCGCGCCGTCCCGGCATCGGGCTTCCCGCCGCCACCGGCAGGAACTGGACCAGGCTGCCGAGCATCGCGTTGCCCAGCACGCCCAGTGCGAGGACGTGGACCAGCACCAGCGTGGCCGGCGTCCAGCGCGAGGCCATGATTTCCGCGCCATGCAGCGCGAGCCACGCGCCGGCGACCACGCCCCAGGCCGGCGCCGCCAGCAGGAAGCGAAGCGGCAGCGATGGCGGCGGCGCCTGGCCGAAGGCCAGGCCGGTCATCGGCCGTCGGCGCGGTCCAGCAGGTGCGCTTCCTGGCCGCGGCAGATGGTCACCATCGCGCCGCCCTGCTCGAGGTCGAGCACGCGCCACGCGTAGCCGTCGGCTTCGAGTATCGGCAACAACGGCAGGGGACGCATGGGGGTCAGCGCCACCAGCCGCCAGCCGTCCGGGAGGATCGGCAGTGCCTGGAGGATGCGCTCCATCGGTTCGGGTGGCGGCCTGTCGCGCAGGTCCAGGTGCAGCACGCTCATGCGAAGGCTCCAGCGCGGGTGTGGATCGAGTGTGCGTGCGCGCGCCGGTACGCGCCTTGACACCGGTCAAGGCTGCTCCGGCCACCACTGCCTACAGTCGACGGCATCGTCCATCACCGCCATCGGCGCCCATGCGCCACCCACCCACCACCCACCACCGGAGCCGCCGCATGACCAGCCTGCCCGACACCTTGTCCGACCCGACCGCGCGGCTCTCGCGCCTGGCCATGATCAACACCGCGTTGCGGCGGCTCGACCCCGATGCGCAGGTCGCGCTGGAAGCGGCGAGCGGGCGGATGAAGGTGCTTACCGTGCTGCCCGAGGCCGAGGTGGTGCGGATCCTGCGCGAACTGGGCGAGCCGGCCACGCTGTCCACCGCCGCGGATGACGCGGGCGCGGACGCGTGCTGCGGTTGCGGCTGCCGCAGCGGGCAAGGCTAGTCGAGCTCGCGCGGCGGAGCCGGCGGCGCAGCACCGCCGGCTCGCCGCCCGATGCTGCGCTCTACCGGCGCCACGCCGGACACCGGATTCAATCCATCGGAAGTTGGCCTGCAACGCATCGGGGCCGCACGTAGGCGGCCCCGATGGATGTAGCCGTTGCTGCGTGGATCAGTACTTGGCCGTGATCGCGGCAGCAGCCACCGCGGTCGCCGAAGGCACCGGCGCTTCGCGCTTCGGCGCGACCCACAGGCGGAACACGAACCAGGCCAGGGCGACCGCGCCGACGCTGAACAGCGTGTCGGCCGGCACCCGCATCCACACCAGCAGGTCGACGATCGGCTGCTGCATGAACTCGGCCGAGCGCGCGTACCAGTAGCCGTGCTTGATCGCGGCGTTGAGCTGCAGGATGCCCAGCGGCAACAGGGTGAAGGCGGACATGCCGGCCAGGCCGATGTTGAGCGCCCAGAACGAAGTGCCCAGCAGCTTGTCGCTCCACTTCAGGTCCGGCTTGAGGCCGCGCAGGCAGAACAGCATCAGGCCGATGCCGAGCATGCCGTACACGCCGAACAGCGCGGTGTGGCCGTGGTTGGCGGTCAGGTTCAGGCCCTGCATGTAGTACAGCGGCAGCGGCGGGTTGATCAGGAAGCCGAACAGGCCGGCGCCCACCAGGTTCCAGAACGACACCGCCAGGAAGAACATGATCGGCCACTTGTACCTGGCCATCCACGGCGTGGCCTTGCCCAGCCTGTAATTGTGGTAGGCCTCGAAGCCGACGTAGGCCAGCGGCACCACTTCCAGCGCCGAGAAACTCGCGCCCAGGGCGATCACCGCCGTCGGCGTGCCGGTGAAGTACAGGTGGTGCAGGGTGCCCAGCACGCCGCCGGCCATGAACACGATGGTGGCGAACAGCACGGCGATGGTCGCGGTGCGGGTCTGCAGCAGGCCCAGGCGGGTGAACAGGAAGGCGATCACGGCCACCGCGAACACCTCGAAGAAGCCCTCGACCCACAGGTGCACGACCCACCAGCGCCAGTACTCGACCATCGACAGGTGGGTGTGCTCGCCCCACATAAGCCCGGCCGCGTAGAAGATGCCGATCGCGACCACCGACAGGAACAGCAGGCTGACGATCGAGCGCGACTCGGTGCCCGTGCGCATCGCCGGCCACAGCGCGCGGCCCACCAGGGTCAGCCAAAGCAGCAGGCCGATGAACAGGAACCACTGCCAGAAGCGGCCCAGGTCGACGTACTCCCAGCCCTGGTGGCCGAACCAGAAGTTCTTGTCCAGGCCCAGCTTCTGCATGACCGCCAGCCACTGCCCGGCGAACGAGCCGACCACGATCACGATCAGGCAGGTCCACAGCACGTTGACGCCCAGGCGCTGGAACTTCGGCTCATGCCCGGAGATCGCCGGGCCGATGTACAGGCCCATGCCCAGCCACGCGGTCGCGATCCACAGCACCGCCAGCTGCGTGTGCCAGGTGCGGGTGAGCGCGTAGGGCAGGATCTCGGACAGGGCGAAGCCGTACGCCTCCTGGCCTTCGACCTGGTAGTGCGCGGTGGTCGCGCCCAGAAGGATCTGCACCAGGAACAGCGCGATCACCACCCAGAAATACTTGGCGGTGGCGCGCATCGACGGGGTGACCTTGATCGAGGCCAGCGGGTCGCTCTTGGGCAGGACCGGCGACATCTCCTCGCCATGGTTGGCCGCATAGTGCCAGCCGAGCAGGCCGATGCCGGCGACCAGGAACAGCACGCTGAACACCGTCCACATGAACAGGTTCGACGGCGGCGTGTTGCCGACCAGCTCGTCGTGCGGCCAGTTGGCGGTGTAGGTGATGTCCGAACCCGGGCGCTCGGTCACCGAGGACCAGGCCGCCCAGAAGTAGAAGCCGCCCAGCTGGCGACGGTGCTCGGCGTCGGGCACCGTGTCGTTGCGCATGGCGTACGCCTCGCGCAGCCCGGCGGTGGCCGGGTCGGTGCCGAACAGGTCGACGTAGTGCGCGGCGACGGTGCGGATCGCGGCGGCGCGGTCGGCGTCGATGGTGATCGTGCCGGTGGCCGCGTCGTAGGTATTCGGCCGCAGCAGGTCCTGCACGCGCCGTGC
This sequence comes from Pseudoxanthomonas sp. Soil82, assembly GCF_040446535.1. Classification (NCBI taxonomy): domain Bacteria; kingdom Pseudomonadati; phylum Pseudomonadota; class Gammaproteobacteria; order Lysobacterales; family Lysobacteraceae; genus Pseudoxanthomonas; species Pseudoxanthomonas sp. Soil82. Next base: position 371,481 of record NZ_JBEAAK010000005.1, on the reverse strand, counting down.
GTAGGCGGCCTGGGTGGGCGCGTCCAGCTTCTTGTAGCTGTCCACGCCGTGTTCGCGCTGCGCCCACCGGTCGAGGATCGCCTCGGCCTCGCGGTGCAGCCAGTCCGCGCCCCAGTCCGGGGCGACGTAGCCACCGTGGCCCCAGATCGAGCCCAGCTGCTGGCCGCCGATCGACTGCCACACCTGGCGGCCGGTCTCGATGTCCTGGCGGGTGTAGACCACGCTGCCGTCGGTGCTGACCACCCGTTCGGGCATCGGTGGCGCCTGGCGGTGGATCTCGCTGCCGACCCACAGCAGGGCGGCGAACGAGGCGATGAGCAGGACCGCCAGGCCTGCCCAAAGCTTGCGGGTGGAATTCATGGCGCGGTTCTCTCCTGCGGGGAATGGCCGCATGTTCGGCGCGCACCGCGGCCGGCTCCATGACGCAGGTCAAGCCGGGGCCGATGGCGCGCCGCGCCGATGTCGGCCGCCGGAGCGGGTGCCGGGGCCTGCCGACGAGCTCGCCGGCATCCGCGACACCTTCCTGCTCAGGCCTTACCCGGGTGCGTGCGCGCTGGTGATGCTCGCCGCCCCGCACAAGGGCAGCCCGACCGCGTCCAGCCTGGCCGGCCGCCTGCGCGGGTGCTGGTCGGCCGGTGCGCTCCGGAGATCCAGGCGCTCAAGCGGCTGGCGCGCGACCATCCGCACGCGGTCCGCCCGGAAGTGGCCGAAAGCTACCGGTTCGCACGGCTCAACAGCATTTCCACCCTGCAGGCGATGCAGCCGGTGCGGCGCGCGGGCGAATCGCTGCTGCCGGTGGCCGGCGTCCGTTACCACACCATCGCCGGCGACCTGCACGGCCAGGGCGGCGATGGCGTGGTGCCGCTGGCCAGCGCATGGCTGCCGGGCGCCGACTCGACCCGGGTGGTCGACCGCGGCCACACGCTCTACAGCGACCCGGAAGTGATCGCGCACGTCCTGGGCATCCTGCACGAGGAACGCCTGCGGCCGTGCGATGCGGCCGCGACGCCACCATGAGCGGGGCCGGAGGCCAGGCGCGAACCAGTCGCCTCGAACCAGCCGCCATGCGTCCGACTGTCCGTCCCCACGTAGAGCGGGGCTTGCCCCGCTGCCCTTGCTGCATCCTGCAGCGTGCTGCGAAGAGCAGCGGGGCAAGCCCCGCTCTACGAACGCAACACCGCCAGGGCCAGGGCTTCCAGCCGCGGCAGGTCGACGATCTCGACGTCGCGCTGCTTGATGTGCAACAGGCCGTCCTGCTCGAAGCGGCGCAGCACGCGGCTCACCGTCTCCGGCGCCTGGCGCAGGTAGTTGGCGATGTCGGTGCGCGACATGGTCAGCTGGAAGCGGCGCGGCGAGAAGCCGCGCGCGGCCAGCCGCCGCGACAGCCCGATCAGGAACGCGGCCATGCGCTCGTCGGCGCTGTTGTCGCGGGCGAACAGCGAGGCCACGCCGATGTCATGGCTCATCAGCCGGAACAGGTGCTGCTGCAGGTTCGGCAGGCGCTGGGCCAGGGTCGCGATCCGCGGGAACGAGAACCGGCACAGCATCACCGTGTCCAGGGCGATGGCGTTGCACGGGTAGCGGTCGCCGTGGATCGCGTTGAGGCCGATGACTTCGCCCGGGAGATGGAAGCCGAGCACCTGCTCGTGGCCGTTGCGGTCGACCTGGTAGGTCTTGACCGTGCCGGCGCGCACCGCGGCGATGGCGGTAAACGGGTCGCCCTCGCGGAACACGTGCTCGCCGGCATGCAGCGGACCGACGTGCTCGACCAGCACGTGCAGGTCCATCAGCGCGCTCTTGTCCATGCCCTCGGACAGGCACGCCTGGGAGAATGCGCAGGTGGTGCAGAAGGTGAGGGCGTCGCCGTCGTCGGCCAGGACCGAGGGGCTGGTCCGCGGGAATACCGTTCGCGCGGGCGGGCCCGGCGGGCGCGATGGGCTCACGCAGTGGCTCCCGGCGCACTCAGACGGTGCGGGAGTAACGGGGCGTGGCCGCGTCGGCGGTGGTGGCGAGGTAGCGGTCGAAGCACATGGCGATGATACGCAGCAGCAGCCGTCCGCGCGAGGTCGCGCGCAGGCCCCCCTCATCGAGCTCCACCAGCCCGTCGTCGCGCAGTGCCGGCAGCTGCGCCAGCGCGTCGGCGAAGTACTCGCGGAAGTCGATCATGTGGCGCTGGCCCAGCGCGTCGTAGTCCAGTGCGCCGTGGCACATCAACGCCTGTATCACGTCGGCGCGGATGACGTCGTCCTCGTCCAGCGCCATGCCGCGCCAGACCGGCAGGCGCCCGGCGTCGATGGCCTGCTCCCAGCCGGCGATGTCGCGGGGGTTCTGGCTGAAGCTGGCGCCGATATGGCTGATCGCGCTCACGCCCAGCCCGACCAGGTCGCTCTCGGCGTGCGTGGTGTAGCCCATGAAGTTGCGGTGCAGCCCGCCCTCGCGCTGCGCGCGCGCCAGTTCGTCGTCGGGCAGGGCGAAATGGTCCATGCCGATGTACTGGTAGCCGGCCTGGCCGAGCCGCTCGATCGCCAGGCGCAGCAGGTCGAGCTTGGCTTCCGGGCTGGGGAGCTCCGCTGCGTCGATGCGCTGCTGCGGGCGGAACAGGTTCGGCAGGTGCGCATAGCCGTAGATGGCCAGCCGGTGCGGGCGCGCCTCCAGGGTGATGTCCAGCGTGCGCGAGAAGCCATCGAGCGTCTGCTTCGGCAGGCCGTAGATCAGGTCGACGTTCACCGAGCGGAAACCGTGGGCGCGGCAGGCCTCGATGATGCCCAGGGTCTGCTCCACGCCCTGCACGCGGTTGACCGCCTGCTGCACCGCCGGGTCGAAGTCCTGCACGCCGAGGCTGGCGCGGTTGAAGCCGGCCTGCGCCAGCTGTCCGACCTCGGCGGGCGTGATGAAGCGCGGATCCAGTTCGATCGAGCAGTCCATGCGCTCGCCGGCGGCGAAGCGGAAGTGGTGGCGGAGCACGTCCAGCACCTCGGCGATCTGCTCCGGGGAGAGGAAGTTGGGCGTGCCGCCGCCGAAATGGACCTGCTCCACGTCGCGGTCGCGGTCGAACATCGCCGCGGCCATCGCGATCTCGCGGTACAGGCGGGTGAGGTAGGCCGCGCCGCGCGCGCTGTCGCGGGTGATGATGCGGTTGCAGCCGCAGTAGAAGCACGGGCTGGTGCAGAACGGGATGTGCAGGTACAGCGAGATCGGCCGCGGGATCGGGTCGCCGTTGGTGGCCGCGGCCATCCGGCGCAGGTCCACCTCGCCGAAGCCGGCGCCGAACTGCGGCGCGGTCGGATAGGAGGTGTAGCGTGGCCCGGGCTTGTCGTGGCGCCGCAGCAGGTCCGGGTCGAACAGGGGGGGCAGGCTGGCCATGCGGACAGGCTAGGGGCGCGCCGCCCGGCTGTCCTTGATGCAGGTCAATCCGGCCCGGGGTGGTGCCGCGGCCCGTGGCCGCGGAAGGCTCCGGGCCCGGGCGGGGCTCGCCGCCGGTTAATGTTGCATGGCAACATCGAACCCGCCCCCCCTCTGCCCGGCCCGCCCGCGCCCATGCTCCGCGTCCTGCTGGTCAACGATACGGACAAGCCCATCGCCGACCTGGCGCAGGCGCTGCGCGCGGCCGGTTACGAGGTGCTGCCGCACGTGGCGGTCGCCGCCCGGCTGCTCAAGGCGGTGCAGGAGCAGCAGCCGGACGTGGTGATCCTGGACGTGGAATCGCCCTCGCGCGACACGCTCGAGCAGCTGGCGATGCTGCACCGGCACGCGCCGCGGCCGGTGGTGATGTTCTCGGCCGACGGCGACGACGCGCTGATCCGCGACGCGGTCGGCGCCGGCGTGGCCGCCTACGTGGTCGACGGCCTGTCCCCGGCGCGGCTGGCGCCGGTGCTGAGCGTGGCGCTGGCACGGTTCGAGCAGCAGGCACACGTGCGCCAGCGGCTCGACGCGCTGGAACGCACCCTGGAGGACCGCAAGGACATCGACCGCGCCAAGGCGCTGTTGATGGAACGGCGCGGGATGGGCGAGGCCGAGGCCTACGCCGCCCTGCGCCAGCAGGCGATGAACCAGGGCCTGAAGCTGGCCGACGTGGCGCGCCGGATCGTGGCCATGGCCGACCTGTTGTAAGCCTGCGATGAGAAGGAACCGAGCATGACGACCCGCGCCGCCAACGATCCCCGCACGCTCGAGATCGGCTTCATGCCGTTGCTCGACGCAGCGCCGCTGGTGGCCGCGGTGCACCTGGGACTGGACCGCCGGCATGGGCTGGCGCTGCGCCTGCACCGGCAATCGTCCTGGGCCACGCTGCGCGACCGCCTGCTGTCGGGCGAGCTGGACGCGGCCCACGCGATGGCCGCGCTGGTGCTGGCGGTGCAGACCGGCATCGGCGGGCCCCAGGCCGACCTGGCCGTGCTGGCGGGCTTGAACCGCAACGGCCAGGCGATCGCGCTGTCGCCGCCGCTGGCCGACGCGCTGGCCGGCGCCGCCAGCGGCGGGCCGCCGTTGGCGCAGGCGCTGCGCTCGCTGCCGCGGCGGCCGGTGTTCGCGCAGACCTTCCCGACCGGCACGCACGCGCTGTGGCTCTACCACTGGCTGGCGGCGCAGGGAGTGGACCCGATGCGCGACATCGAGGCGGTCACGCTGCCGCCGCCGCAGATGCCGCAGGCGCTGGCCGACGGCGACCTGGACGGCTTCTGTGCCGGCGAACCCTGGGGCGAGCAGGCCGAGGCCACCGGTGCCGGGCGCCGCGTGCTGCGCAGCGGCCAGCTGTGGCCGGGACATCCGGAAAAGGTGCTGGCCTGCCGCCGCGACTTCGCCGCCCTGCAGCCGGAACTGGCGACGGCGCTGACCGCGGTGGTGCTCGATGCCTGCCGCTGGCTCGACGCCGGCGCGGACCATCGCCGCCAGGCGGCGCGGTGGCTGTCGGTGCCCGAGGCGATCGGCCTGCCGGTGGCAAGGCTGGAAGCCTGCATGGTCCCGGATGGCAGCCTGCCGCCGCACCAGGCGCTGCAGTTCCATGCCGATGGCCAGGCCAACTACCCGTGGCGGGCGGACGGGGAATGGTTCCTGGGCCAGTTTCGCCGCTTGGGCTGGCTGCCGCCTGCCGGCGATGGTGATGCGTGGCTCGACGACGTCTACCGCCTCGACACCTGGCGCGCCGCCGCGCGCGAGCTGGGCGTGCCCGTGCCGGCACGCGACGCCCGCGCGGTGTTCCCGCCCCCGTAGAGCGGGGCTCGCCCCGCTGCGTGTTGCCAATGCGGCGCCAGCCGGCGTGGCCAGCCGGGCGAGCCCGGCTCTACGACGGCATCCCTCGCCCCGCTGCTTTCTGCCAATGCCGCGCCAGCGGACGTGGCCAGCCGGGCAGGCCCGGTTTCACGACGGCCCCCGTAGAGCGGGGCTCGCCCCGCTGCTTCTTGCCGATGCGGCACCACCACGGTGACCTGCCCGCATGAGCCGCGTTGGTGCGTATTGCACGATCGCGGTGCTCCACGCACCGGCAGGGTGCAACGTGGATGCGGTCCGCCGGTGCGCGTGGCGATCGGCGGGGCGTGCCGGCGCACGCCAAGTCCATGAAAACAATCCGGTTCCGTGGCTGATGCTGCGCTGCGCCAGAAACTGGCACGGCCATTGCGTTGCAACAAAGCGCAGGTGCAACGGCGCGCCTGCCCACAACCCGATCACGTAGCCAGGCCAACGACGGCCGCGGCCACGCAGACAACGGCGTCTTCCCGGTGCGAACCGGGAGGCGCCGTTTTTGTTTTCCCGCTCACCCGTCCCACCCCCGCTCCAGCGAGCGGCCAATCCGGAGATGGCCTGGCATGAACCGATCCTTCTGGAAAGCCGGACACGCACCGACCCTGCTGTCGGCGTTCCTCTACTTCGATGTCAGCTTCATGGTCTGGTACCTGCTGGGCCCGCTGCAGGTGCAGATCGCGCAGGCACTCGCGCTGGACACCCAGCAGCGCGCGCTGATGGTCGCCGTGCCGATCCTGTGCGGGGCGGTGCTGCGCCTGTTCCTCGGCCTGCTGGCCGACCGCATCGGCGCCAAGCGTACCGGCGTGATCGCCCAGGTCGTGGTGATCGTCGCGCTGGTCGCCGCCTGGCGGTTGGGCGTGCACAGCTTCGGCCAGGTGCTGCTGCTGGGCGCGATGCTGGGCGTGGCCGGGGCGTCGTTCGCGGTGGCCCTGCCGCTGGCCTCGCGCTGGTATCCGCCGGAGCACCAGGGCACGGCGATGGGGATCGCGGGCGCGGGCAATTCCGGCACCGTGTTCGCCGCGCTGTTCGCGCCGGTGCTGGCGACCGCGTTCGGCTTCCAGAACGTGTTCGGCCTGGCCGCGCTCCCGCTGCTGGTGGTGCTGGCGATCTTCGCCGCCTGCGCCAAGGACGCGCCGGTGCCGGTGGCGCGCAAGAGCCTGGGCGATTACGGGCGGGTGCTGCTCGGCAACCGTGACTCGTGGTGGTTCATGTTCTTCTACGCGATCACCTTCGGCGGTTTCGCCGGCTTCGCCAGCGCGCTGCCGGGCTACTTCCACGACCAGTTCGGCTTCGCGCCGAAGATCGCCGGCTGGGCCACCGCGGCGTGCGTGCTGGCCGGCTCGCTGATGCGCCCGCTGGGCGGGGTGATCGCCGACCGCATCGGCGGCACCCGCTCGTTGCAGATGGTCTATGTCGCGGTGACCGTCCTGGTGTCGACTGCGGCGCTGGGCATCGGCGGCGCGCAGGCGACGGTGGCGCTGTTCGTGCTGACCCTGCTGTGCCTGGGCGCCGGCAATGGTGCGGTGTTCCAGCTGGTGCCGCAGCGCTTCGGCGCCGAGATCGGGCTGATGACGGGGCTGATCGGCATGGCCGGCGGCGTCGGCGGCTTCCTGCTCGCGGCCGGCCTGGGCGTGGTCAAGCAGCATGCCGGTTCGTATGCGCCGGGACTGTGGGCCTTCGCCGCCATCGCCCTGGCCGCCTCGCTGTGCCTGGTCGGGGTCAAGCAGCGCTGGCGCCTACACTGGGCCGCCGCCGGCGCGGCGCGGCTCTGAGCGATGGACCTGCAGATCCGCATCGACCCGCTGACCGGGCCGGAGGTCGCCGCGCTGCTGCGCGAGCACCTGGACGAGATGCAGCGGATCTCGCCGCCGGAGAGCGTGCACGCGCTGGACCTGGCCAAGCTGCGCCAGGCCGACATCACCTTCTGGAGTGCGTGGTCGGACGGCGGGCTGGTCGGCTGCGCGGCGCTGCGCGAACTGGACGGCTGGCACGGCGAGGTCAAGTCAATGCGCACCACCGCCGCCCATCGCGGTCGCGGGGTGGGCGCGGCGCTGATGCGACGGATCTTCGAGCAGGCCGAACAGCGCGGCTACCGCCGGCTGAGCCTGGAGACCGGCTCGCAGCCCGAGTTCGCGCCGGCGCGCGCGCTGTACCGGCGCTTCGGCTTCGCGCCATGCGGGCCGTTCGGCGGCTATGCCGAGGATCCGTGCAGCACCTTCATGACGCGCACCCTCGCCGGTGCGCACAACCGGGACGAACGATGAAGAAGCCAAGACTGGTGGTGGTGGGCAACGGCATGGCCGGCATCCGCACCCTCGAGGAGCTGCTCAAGCTGCAGCCGGACATGTACGAGATCACCGTGTTCGGCGCCGAGCCGCACCCCAACTACAACCGGATCCTGCTCTCGCCGGTGCTGGCGGGCGAACAGACCTTCGACGAGATCGTGCTCAACCCGCTGTCCTGGTACGCCGACAACGGCATCACCCTGCACCTGGGCAAGGAAGTCACCAGGATCGACCGCGTGCGCCGCCGGGTGGTCGCCGCCGACGGAACCGAGGCCGAGTACGACCGGCTGCTGCTGGCCACCGGCTCGGTGCCGTTCATCCTGCCGGTCCCGGGCAAGGACCTGGAAGGCGTCATCGGCTACCGCGACATCCACGATACGCAGACGATGATCGACACCGCCAGGCAGAAGAAGCATGCGGTGGTGATCGGCGGCGGGCTGCTCGGCCTGGAGGCCGCCAACGGCCTGAAGCTGCGCGGCATGGAGGTGACCGTCGTGCACCTGGCCGGCTGGCTGCTGGAGCGCCAGCTCGACCCGGTCGCCGGCGCGTTGCTGGAAAAGTCGCTGGCCGAGCGCGGCCTGGCGTTCCGGCTCAACACCGCCACCACCGAGATCGTCGGCGACGCCGATGGCCGGGTGGCGGCGGTGCGCTTCTCCGACGGCGAGGAGATCCCGGCCGACCTGGTGGTGATGGCCGCCGGCATCCGCCCGAACACCGCCCTGGCCCAGGCCGCCGGCATCCACTGCAACCGCGGCATCGTGGTCAACGACACGCTGCAGACCTACGACCCGCGCGTGTACGCGGTCGGCGAGTGCGCCAGCCACCGCGGCATCGCCTACGGGCTGGTGGCGCCGCTGTTCGAGCAGGCCAAGATCTGCGCCAACCACCTGGCGACCTACGGCATCGGCATCTACAAGGGCTCGGTGTCCTCGACCAAGCTCAAGGTCACCGGCATCGACCTGTTCTCCGCCGGCGACTTCATGGGGGGCGAGGGCACCGAGGAGATCGTGCTCTCCGACCCGGCCGGCGGGCTGTACAAGAAGCTGGTGATCCGCGACGACAGGCTGGTCGGCGCCTGCCTGTACGGCGACACCGGCGACGGCGCCTGGTACTTCCGCCAGATCAAGGACGGCAGCGCGATCGGCGAGCGCCGCGACACCCTGGCCTTCGGCGAGACCGCGCTGGGCGACGCCGGGACCGCCGGCCAGGACCGCGCCGCGAGCATGGCCGATGGCGACGAGGTCTGCGGCTGCAATGGCGTCTGCAAGGGCACGATCGTCAAGGCGGTGCGCGAGCAGGGGCTGTTCACCGTCGACGAGGTCAAGAAGCACACCAAGGCGGCCAGTTCCTGTGGATCGTGCACCGGCCTGGTCGAGCAGATCCTGATGAACTGCCTGGGTTCCAACTTCCAGGAGACGCCCAAGACCAAGGCGGTGTGCGCCTGCACCGCGCTGACCCATGGCGAGGTCCGCCAGGCGGTCCGCGAGCACCACCTGGTCAGCCACCCCCAGGCGTACGCATTCATGGAGTGGCGCACGCCCAACGGCTGCGCCACCTGCCGGCCTGCGATCAATTACTACATGCTCTCGACCTGGCCGCGCGAGGCGGTGGACGATCCGCAAAGCCGCTTCATCAACGAGCGCGCCCACGCCAACATCCAGAAGGACGGCACGTTCTCGGTGATCCCGCAGATGAAGGGCGGGGTGACCAATGCGAGCGAACTGCGCCGGATCGCCGACGTAGCCGACAAGTACGCGGTGCCGATGGTCAAGGTCACCGGCGGCCAGCGCATCGACCTGCTCGGGGTGAGGAAGGAGGACCTGGTCTCGGTCTGGAAGGACCTGGGCATGAACTCCGGCCATGCCTACGGCAAGTCGATCCGCACGGTGAAGACCTGCGTGGGCAGCGAGTTCTGCCGCTTCGGCACCCAGAACAGCACGCAGATGGGCATCGACCTGGAGACGATGCTGGCCAACATGTGGAGCCCGCACAAGGTCAAGCTGGCCGTGTCCGGCTGCCCGCGCAACTGCGCCGAGTCGGGGATCAAGGACGTGGGCATCATCGCCGTGGACTCGGGCTGGGAAATCCACGTCGGCGGCAACGGCGGGATCAAGACCGAGGTCGCCCGCTTCCTGTGCAAGGTCAGGACCGCCGAGGAGGTGAAGGAACACACCGGCGCCTTCCTGCAGCTGTACCGCGAGGAGGCCTACTACCTCGACCGCACCGTGCACTACCTCGAGCGCGTGGGCCTGGACTACGTGAAGCAGAAGGTGGTCGAGGACGCCGCCAGCCGCCGCGCACTGTTCGAACGCCTGCTCTACGCACTGGAAGGCCTGCCCGATCCGTGGGCGGCGCGCATCGCCGGGACCCAGGCGCGCGAGTACGCGCCGCTGACGCTCGAATCGCCAAAGACCGGCCGGCGGATCGCCGTGGCCCTGGAGGAATGACATGGACGCAACCGTCGAGGACTGGGTCCGCGTGTGCGCGGTCGAGGACATCCCGCTGCTGGGCTCGCGGGTGCTGAAGCGCGAGGGCGGCGACGACATCGCCCTGTTCCGGCCGGCGGCGGCGCGGGTGTTCGCGCTCGCCGACCGCTGCCCGCACAAGGGCGGGCCGCTGTCGCAGGGAATCGTCTCCGGCGACACCGTGACCTGCCCGCTACACGGCTGGAACATCCAGCTCGACAGCGGCCAGGCCTGCGCGCCGGACGTGGGCTGCGCGCGCCGGTACCCGGTGCAGGTGCGCGACGGGTACGTGTGGCTTTCGCCCGGGCCGGTCGACGACGTGGCTGCACCGCCGGCCACGGTGGCGGAGGCGGTTGCCTGATGGATGGCGCCGGCGCCCCGCTGCAGCCCGGCGAGCGCCGGACCACGCGCTCGACCTGCTGCTACTGCGGCGTCGGTTGCGGCGTGCTCATCCACAGCGAGCGCACCGCCGGCGGCGAGCGCATCACGGGCGTGGAGGGCGATCCGCAGCATCCCGCCAACTTTGGCCGGCTGTGCAGCAAGGGGCTGGCCCTGGCCGACAGCGCCCGCCGCCTGGATGGCCGGGTGCTGGCGCCGGAGGTGCGCGGCCAGCGCCACGAGCCGCGTCGCGCGGTCGACTGGGCGCTGGCCCTGGACACCGTCGCCGAGCGGCTGGCCCGGATCGTGGAGCGGCATGGTCCGGACGCGGTGGCGTTCTACATCTCCGGCCAGCTGCTGACCGAGGACTACTACGTCTTCAACAAGCTGGCCAAGGGCCTGATCGGCACCAACAACATCGACACCAACTCGCGCCTGTGCATGTCCAGCGCGGTAACCGGCTACAAGCTGGCGCTCGGCGCCGACGGCCCGCCGACGTGCTACGAGGACCTCGAGCTGGCGAAGACGGTGCTGTTCGCCGGCAGCAATGCCGCTTACGCGCACCCGGTGCTGTTCCGGCGGCTCGAGGATGCGAAGGCGCGCGATCCCGGGGTGCGCTGGATCGTGGTCGATCCGCGCCGCACCGACACCGCCGCGATGGCGGACCTGCACCTGGCGATCCAGCCCGGCACCGACGTGGCCCTGTTCAACGGCATGCTCCACCACCTGGTGTGGGAAGGCCTGCTCGACCAGGCGTTCATCGACGCGCACACCAGCGGCTTCCCCGCGCTGAAGGCCCTGCTGCGCGAGTACACCCCGCGCATGGCCGCCGAGATCTGCGGCATCCCGGCGCAGGACCTGGTCACCGCCGCCGAGTGGTTCGGCCGCAGCCCGGCGGCGCTGTCGCTGTACTGCATGGGCCTGAACCAGTCCGCGCACGGTACCGACAAGAACCTCGCCCTGATCCAGCTGCACCTGGCCACGCGCCAGATCGGCCGCCCCGGCGCCGGTCCGTTCTCGCTCACCGGCCAGCCCAACGCGATGGGCGGGCGCGAGGTCGGCGGGATGGCGACGATGCTGGCCGCGCACCGCGAGATCGCCGACGAGGACCATCGCGCCGAGGTCGAGGCGCTGTGGAAGCTGGCGCCGGGCAGCCTGTCGGGCAAGCCGGGGCTGGCCGCGGTGGAGCTGTTCGAGGCGGTGCGCGCCGGCAAGGTCAAGGCGGTGTGGATCGCCTGCACCAACCCGGTCCATTCGATGCCCGACATCGGCCAGGTGCGAGAGGCGCTGCAGCGCGCCGAGTACGTGGTCGTGCAGGAGGCGTTCGCCGACACCGATACGGTGCCCTATGCCGACGCGTTGCTGCCGGCCAGCACCTGGGGCGAGAAGGAAGGCACCGTCACCAATTCCGAGCGCCGCATCTCGCGGGTGCGAGCGGCCGTGCCGGCCCCGGGCCAGGCCAGGGCGGACTGGTGGATCGTGCGCGAGGTCGCGCGCCGGGTCGAGGCGCGGCTGGGGGCTCCGGGCGCGCAGCCGCTGTTCCTGGCCGACGCGCCGGCGGCGATCTTCGAGGAGCATCGCGCGCTGACCGTCGGCCGCGACCTCGACATCGGCGGACTGGACTACGCGAAGCTGGAACAGGACGGCCCGCAGCAGTGGCCGTTTCCGGCCGGGCGATCCCGCGGGCAGGCCCGCCGCTACGCCGACGGCGTGTTCGCCACGGCCGACGGCCGCGCACGTTTCCACGCCACCGCCTACCAGCCGGTGGCCGAGCCAACCTCGGCGCGCTATCCGCTGCGCCTGCTCACCGGCCGCCTGCGCGACCAGTGGCACGGCATGTCGCGCACCGGCCGGGTGCCGCAGCTGTTCGCGCACAGTCCCGAGCCCGGCCTGCGCATGCATCCGGACGATGCCGCCCGTCGCGGCCTGAAAGCCGGCGAGCTCGTGCGCATCGCCAGCAAGCGTGGCGCGCTGGTGCTGCCGCTGGAGCTGTCCGACGAGGTCGGCTCCGGCACCGTGTTCGCGGCCATGCACTGGAGCGGGCAGCACCTGTCCAGTGGCGGCATCAACGAGGTCAGCCAGCCGGCGTTCGACGCGCGCTCGCGCCAGCCCGAGCTCAAGCACGCGGCGGTGCGGGTGGAGAAGGCTGCGTTCGGCTGGCACCTGCTGGCCGCGCGCCGTGGCGACGCGCTGGCTTTGCGCGCGGCGGTGCAGCCGCTGTTGAGGGATTGCGGTTACGCCAGCCTGACACTGCAGGCCGGGCCGGGCGCGGACGATGGCGTCGCCTGGCTGGTGATGCGCGCCGCGACCGAACAGGCGATGCCGGCGGAGTGGCTGGCGGCGCTGGATGCGGCATTGGCGCTGGGCGCGGGCCCCGACACCCTCGAGTACCGCGATGCGCGCCGCGGACTGCTCAAGCGCGTCGCCTGGCGCGTCGAGGCCGGCGCGAACTTCGTCGACGGCCTGCTGTGGACCGACGCGCAGCCGGGCGGCGAATCGCTGCTGCGCACGGCGGTGGGCGGGGGCGCCTGGCGGGGCCCGCGCCTGGCCGCGTTCGCCGCCGTCGCCGAAGTCGCGCGCGACCCGGTGGTGTGCGCCTGCCGCCAGGTCACCGAATCGGCGATCCGCGCCGAGGTGCGTGCCGGCGCCGACGTGCCCGCGCTGAAGCAGCGCCTGGGCTGCGGCACGGTCTGCGGCTCCTGCCTACCCCAACTGACCCGTCTCGCCCGCGAGGTCGCCAGCGCATGAATCCTCCTTCCTCCCCGGAGCCCGCGATGCCATCCACCACGTCACCCCTTCCTTCCGGGCCGCGCCGCATTCGGGCCGAAGTGGTGCTGCTGTCGGCCGGTCCCGGCGACCTGGAGCTGCTCACGCTCAAGGCGGTGCGCGCGCTGGCACAGGCCGAGGTGCTGCTGCTGGACGAACTGGTCAACCCGGACATCGTCGGATTGGCGCCGCAGGCACGCGTGGTGCGCGTGGGCAAGCGCGGCGGTTGCCGCTCCACGCCGCAGTCGTTCATCTGCCGGCTGATGCGCCGCTACGCGCTGCAGGGACTGCGCGTGGTCCGGGTGAAGGGCGGCGATGCGCTGATGTTCGGCCGCGCCGGCGAGGAGATCGCGTTCCTGCGCGAAGCCGGCGTGCCGGTGCGCATCGTCAACGGGATCAGCGCCGCGTTCGCCGCCGCCGCTTCGCTGGGCGTGTCGCTGACCCACCGCGAGCACTGCCACGGCATCACCTTCGTCACCGCGCATACCGCCGACCACGGCGAGCCGGACTGGGAGGCGCTGGCGCGCGGCGGCACCACCCTGGCGATCTACATGGGCATAGGCCGGATCGGCTCGATCGCCGCTTCGTTGCTGCGGCACCTGCCGGCCGATACGCCGGTGGCCGTGGTCCAGGCCGCCAGCCAGCCGGGTGAGCGTCGCCAGGTGCTGGCGTTGCGCGCGCTGGCGCGGTCGTCGCTTTCGTTGGAGGTGGGGCAGCCGGGCGTGATCCTGGTCGGGCCGGCATTGGCCGAGGCCGTCGATGGTTCGGCGATGGACCAGGATGCGGGCGATGGCCGGCAACGCTGCGCGGCGCAGTAGCGTGGCGAGCCACGTGGATGATTCCATGCCGGGCGCCGGCGATCGCGACGGCGTCGCGATGCGGCAAACCGGATCGGGCGCGTGGCCTGCACCACGCGCCCGCCGGCCCGGTCAGCGCATCTCCAGGCCCAGCGCCTTGGCGATGTCTTCCCAGGAAACGTATTTGTAGTTCTGGTTCTCCACCGGCATGACGTTGCGCCCGTCCTGGGCGACCATCGCGCCGTGCTCGAAGCCCGGGCCCAGGTTGCGGCTGGTGATCTCCAGTCCGTCGGTTTCGGAGATGCCGTCGATGCCGCGCGCCGGATCGGCGACCACTGCGAACGAGCCCAGGTATTCCTGCTTGCCCTCGCGCCGGTACACCGCATAGGTGTCGTTGCCCTGGCTGGAGAACACCAGGTAGCCGCGACCATCGCCCAGGTCGTACATGCCGATGCCTTCCAGGTCGTCCTTCATCGCCGGGTTGTCGGCGACGCGCGCCACGGCGACCTTGGTGTCGCCGGCGACCGGATCGGCCGACAGGCGCCACAACGCCACGTCCTCCTCGTTGACGTAGAGCGTGCCGCTGGCGTCGTCGACCACGCAGCCTTCGGTCTGCGAATCGAAGGCCAGGTCGCGCACGTGCTCGGCGCGGACCTTGCCGTCGGCGGTGGGCACGAGCCGCCACTGGCGCATGGCGGTGTCGTCGCCGTTGATGAACACGTAGGTATCGCCGCTGCCGGCCGCGCGATACATGCACAGGCCGTAGGGATCGCCCAGGCCGGTCGGCTGCACGCCGTCGGCGACATTGACCAGCTGGCGCTTGTCGGTGTCCAGCACGTAGATGGCGATGCTCTTGTCGGTGCGGTTGCTGGCGGTAACCAGCACCACCGGACGGCCGCCCAGGTCGAAGCCCTCGCGCAGGTCGACGTTGTTCATCTTGCCGTCGGGCAGGAACTGCACCACCTGGCCCTGCATGTCGTACACGTACAGCCCGGCCTTCTTGTCGGTGGCGATGACCAGGCTGCGCGCCGGATCGGTCGGGTGCGCCCAGATCGCCGGATCGTCGGCCGCGTCGCCGTAGCTACCGGCCGGCACGGTCTCCACGCGCGCGGTCACCGCGGCCACCTTTGGCGGCGCAGCGGCCGGTGCGGGCTTGCCCGGATCCAGGCCCAGCGCCTTGCCGATCGCGGCCAGCGAAACCAGCTTGGTGTTCGCGCCATCTTCGTCGTTGACCAGCAGCACGCCGGCTGGGAAATCGGTGCCCAGCGGGCGGCTGTCGGCGAACAGCAGGCCCGGTTCCTTCACCGCTTCGGCGCCTTCGCCCGGTGCCGAGACCTGGAAACTGCCCAGGTAGGCGCCGTCCTTCGCGCGGTCGTAGATGTTGATGCGGCCGGCGGTGGCATCGGAAGCGAACAGCCACTGGCGGCCTTCGCCGCCGTCATGCACGGCCAGGCCGCCCACTTCCTCTTCGATGTGGCCCAGTCGCGGCGCGTCGATCAGCGTGGCCGAGACATCGGCTTCCGGATCGGCATTGAAGCGCCAGATGCCGACCGTCTCTTCGGAAGCGAACACGTGGCCGTTGTTGTCGACCACGCACTGCTTGAGCGGGGAGGGCAGGCTGATGCGGCGTACCGGCCGGGCATCGAGCTTGCCGTCGCCGGCGTCGAAGATCACCTGCTGGTCCACCTCGCCGCCGTCGCCGACGATGAACGCATGCAGCGAGCCGTCCAGGCGGTGCTGGTACAGGCAGATGCCTTCGCCGGCGAAGCCCAGCGGCAACGGCCGCGCGCCGACTTCGACCAGGCCTTCGCCGGTCTTCTGGAACAGCCGCAGGAAATTGCCGGTGGTATCCACCGCGGCCACGACATCGGCCACGCGGCCGCCGCCCAGGCGCACGCCGCTGGCGATATCCAGCGCGGCGACTTCGCCGGCCGGCGTGGTCGCCACGCGCTTGCCGTCCACGCCATAGGTTTCAAGGCCGCCCAGTGCGGCGGTGGCGATCAGCTGCGCGCGCGCCGGATCGGCGGCGTCGCGCACCAGAATGGCCGCATTGGTCTGGCCGCTGGCGGTCGGCTCGGTCTGGCCGGTTGCCGGAACGAGGGTTGCGGCGGCGGCCTTGTCCGCGCCTGCATCCCCCTCCTGCGACCGGCAGCCGGCCACGATGACAGGAAGCGCGAGCGCGGCCGCGATGCCGAAGGCAAGGGCGTGCTTGGATTTCATGAGGTTTCCTCCCCGGAAGCGCCGTGTCGGGCGTGCGGCCACCTTACATGGCGATTTCCGCCGTTTGCAAGAGAAATTCCAAAACAGTTGCAAAATGGAATTTTTGTTCGTAATGTGGTCCCGCAGCCTCCGGTCCGGCGGTACTGCACGGGCTCGCGGCCGTTGTCCTTGGGAGGGACTAGACGATGCGGAAGATCCGACGGAATGCCCTGGCGGCATTCATCTTGAGCAACCTTGCGGTGATGGCGGGCCAGGTCTCGGCCCAGGATCCAGGCGGTACGGCGGACGGCAAGGCCGATGTCACCCAGCTGGACACCGTGCAGGTGACCGGCCGGCGTGCGGCGGACCGCGCGGCGATCGACGACAAGCGATTCGCAGATGCACAGGTGGACGCGATCCGGTCCGACGACGTCGGCCGCTTGCCCGACCAGAACGTGGCGGAGGCCGTGCGCCGCCTGCCCGGCGTGACCACGCAGAACGACCAGGGCGAGGGCCGCTACCTCACCGTACGCGGCGTTTCGCCGGACCTGTTGAACGTGTCCCTGAACGGCCAGACGGCGCCCGCGCCGGAACCGGACGGGCGGCAGGTGAAACTGGACGACATCCCGTCGGCGCTGATCGGCGCGGTCACCGTGTCCAAGACGCTTACCGCGGACATGGACGCCAACGCGATCGCCGGCGCGGTGAACATCGAGACGCTCAGCGCGTTCGACCGCGAAGGCAGTTTCGGCAACCTGCGCGGGGCCTACGGCCACAACGACCTGAACAACTCCAACCCGTACGAGTTCGATGGCTCGTTCGGCGGCCGCTTCGGCGCGGACGACCAGTTCGGCGCGGTCGTTGCGCTGAACTACTCCGATCGCAAGATCGGAACGCAGAACGTGCAGAACACCGGCGACTGGATCGAGGTCGACGGGGAGATCGTCCCCGAGGGCCTGGACATGCGCCAGTACAACACGCACCGCCAGCGCAGCGGCGCGGTCGCCAACCTCGACTGGCGGCCCAACGAGGACACCAGCCTGTTCCTGCGCCTGATGTACTCCAAGTACGAGGACTCGGAGACCCGCGACCGGTTCTCCGTGGAATTCGACGAGGACGGGATCGTCCCGCTGAATGCGGACGCCGGAACCTTCACCGACGCCGAGGGCGTGCGCGCGCTGCGTACCCGCCAGGAGGACACCAGCACGTTCACGTCCTCCATCGGCGGCAAGTTCGAGTTCGACGACGACAGCGAGCTGCGCACGGAGCTGACCTACTCGCGCGCCGACAAGCGCGACCCGCACCGGGACGAATGGGGCTTCAAGCAGGACGGCATCAGCGGCGAGTACAACCTGGTGCCCGATCCGTACCTGGTCGTGCCGTGGGGCGAGGAGCCCTACGACGCGTCGCTGTACGAACCGGACTTCTACGAGCCCGAGTCGCGCCGCGCCGTGGAGGACCTGTACCAGGCGCGCGTGGACTACATGATGCCGATCCAGATCGGCGATGGCTCCGACCTGCAGTTCGGCGCCAAGTACATCGACCGCCGCAAGACCAACAACCAGGACGGCGAAGCCTGGGAATACGACGACGGCGACCTGGTGCTGTCCGACGTCGCCGGCAGGCCGATCGGAAGCATCTGGAACGGGCGCTACCGCTTCGGGCCGACGATCTACGGCCCGGCCGCCAATGCCTATTTCAACGCCAACACCGGCGAGTTCGAGGAGGACGAGGCGGGTACGCTGTCGACCTCGCTGGCCGGCGACTACCGCATCACCGAGAAGATCACCTCCGCCTACGTCATGGGCCGGCTGCGCTTCGGCGATTTCACCTGGATCCCGGGCGTGCGCATGGAGCACACCAAGGGCGACTACGCCGCCTACGCCTTCGACCTGGACGACGCCGCGCTGGACGACCCGTTCAACAGCTTCGGATCGCGCAGCTACACCGACTTCTTCCCGGGCCTGAACGTACGCTTCGACGCCAGCGAGAACTTCGTGGTGCGCGCCGCGGCGACCCGGGCGATCGGCCGGCCAAACTACGAATCGCTCGCGCCGTTCGTGCAGATCGAGGATGCCAACAGTTCCGAGCCGCAGGTCACGATGGGCAACCCCGATCTGGACCCGCTGTACTCGAACAACTTCGACCTGTCCGTGGAGTACTACGTCGGCAACATGGGCCTGCTGTCGGCGGCCGTGTTCTACAAGGACATCGAGAACCCCATCTTCGAGTCCACCAGTCCAGGGCAGGACGGCACCTTCGGCGGCATGGACCTGGTCAATGCCGAGGTCGGCACCTGGACCAACGCCGACTCGGCCAAGCTGAAGGGCCTGGAACTCAACGCCCAGTACGAGCTGAGCTTCCTGCCCGCGCCGTTCGATGGCTTCAGCGTGGGCGGCAACATCACGTTCTCCGACTCGGAGGCCTCAGGGTTGCCCGGCCGCGACGACACCCTGCCGCTGATCGACCAGTCCGACCGCGTCGCCTCGGCGCAGATCACCTACGAGAAGTACGGGTTCTCCGCGCGCGTGGCCTACACCTACCGCTCCGAGCAGCTGATGGAAGTGGGCGGCGATCCGGAAGAGGACATCTACCTGGACCGCCTGGACCAGTGGGATGCGCGCGTGGCCTACACCTTCGGCGAGGACCTGACCGTGTTCGTCGAGGGCAGCAACCTCAATGACGCGGCCATGCGAACCTACATGGGCTACCGCGACCGGCTGGGCGAGAAGGAGATCTACGGCGCCACCATCCGCCTGGGCCTGCAGTACAAGTTCTGACGCTCCCCGCGTGCTGACGTGCTTGTGGCGGCCCTGCGGGGCCGCCAGTTTTGTCCGGAGTACGGAAACCATGAGAAACACGCCGTTGTTCCGCGGCCTGCTGGCCGCATCCGTCGCCCTGGCGATCGCCGGCTGCACCGACCGCGGCGCGAACTCGCCGCAGGCCGAAACTGCCGCAGCGTCTTCCGTCGAGGCGTCCGCCGCGCAGGAACCCCCCAAGCTCGAGCGCGTGGTCATGCTCATGCGCCACGGCGTGCGGCCGCCGACCAAGCCCAAGGTGGCGCCCGACGGCGTCGCCGACCAGCCCTGGCCGGCGTGGCCGGTCGGGTATGGCGAGCTCACCGGACACGGCTTCGATGCCGTGGAACGACTGGGCGCCTGGGACATCGCGCAATGGCGCCAGCGCGGTTTGCTGGCGGCCAGTGGTTGTCCGGCGCCGGGCGATGTCGAAGTGGCCGCCAGCTCCAAGTCGCGCACGCAGGACACCGCACGCGCGCTGGTGGCCGGCATGTGGCCCGGGTGCGCGGTGGATATCGCCTTCCCGGCCAGCCCCGGGGCCGACGTGGAATTCCATCCGCTCGATGCCGGGGTCATGCCGATCGATCCGGACGAAGCCTTTCGTGCGATGCAGGCAATGGCGCCGCCGGGCGGCATGGAAGCGGAGCTGCGCGCACGCGCACCGCTGTTCGCGCTGCTGAACCAGGCGCTGGGATGTCAGGCCGGCCAGGCCTGCGACATCTCGCGGATGACGCCGGGCATCGTGCGCAACGCGGACGACCGTCCCGACGTCGGCGATCCGTTCGGGCTGGCCTCCACGATCAGCCAGACCTTCCTGCTCGAGTACCTGGAGGGCAAGCCGATGGAGGAGGTGGCCTGGGGCCGGCTCACTCCCGAGCAGATCGGGCAGCTGCTGGAATTCCATTCGCTCAAGTTCCGCTACGAAGGGCGCACGCCGTATGTCGCCGCGCGCGCGGCCTCGCCGCTGGCCACGCGCATGCTGGCGGCGATGGAGGACGGGCCGAGGCTGACCGTGCTGGTCGGCCACGACACCAACATCGCCGACCTGGGCGGCTTCCTGGACCTGCACTGGACCGTGCCGGGCTATCCGCGCGACGACCCGCCACCGGGCGGCGCGCTCGGCTTCGAGGTGCTGTCCGACGCGAAGGGCCAGCAGTTCGTGCGCGCGTTCTACCGCTCGCAGACCATGCCGCAGGTGCGCGAACTGCAGACGCTGGATGCATCCAATCCGGCCGCGCTGGAATACCTGCCGATCCCCGGCTGCGCCGAGCCCTGCAGCCTGGATCGCTTCGGCCAGATGGTCCGCGCCAAGCTGGTCGCGCCGCTGCCTGCCGCTGCGGCCGCTACCACGCACTGACTGCCAGCGCGGCTGCAAAGAAAGACCCGGCATCGCCGGGTCTTTTCATTCCGGCCAATGCAGCCTGCGATTCAGGGCTGCACGACCTTGCCGGTGCGGGCCGATTCGGCGGCCGCCTCGGCCAGCGCCAGCGCGGCCACGCCGTCGACATAGCCCACCGAAGGCGATGCGCCGTCGAGGATGTCGGCGAAGTGCTCCATCTCGCGGCGGTACGCCTCGGCGTAACGGTCCAGGAAGAAGTTCTGGAAGCGATCGGCCGCCGCGCCGCCTTCGCCCCAGACCTGCACCGTGGATTCGGTGACGTTGTCGGCGCGGACCATGCCGGCCGAGGCATAGGCCTCGATGCGCTGGTCGTAGCCGAAGCCCGAACGCCGGCTGTTGGAGATCACGCACAGCTTGCCCGACGCGGTGCGCAGCAGCGTGCGCGCGGTATCCACGTCGCCCAGCTTGCCGATCTCCGGATCGACCAGGCAGCTGCCGCTGGCGAACACCGCCACTGGTTCCTCGCCCAGCAGCCAGCGGGCCATGTCGAAGTCATGGATCGCCATGTCCTTGAACAGGCCGCCGGAGATGGCGACGTAGGCCGGTGGCGGCGGCGAGGGATCGTTGGAGGTGATCTGCAGGGTTTCCAGGCTGCCGACGCTGCCGCCGTCCAGGCGCGCCTTGAGCGCCTGGAAGTTCGGATCGAAGCGGCGGTTGAAGGCCAGCAGCAGGCGCGCGGCGGACAGTTCGCGCGCCGCCGAACGCGCCCGCGCCAGGTCCTGGTCGATGGGCTTCTCGCAGAACACCGCCTTGCCGGCCGCGGCGGCACGCAGGCTGTATTCCAGGTGCGTGTCGGTGGAGCTGGCGATGATCACCCCGGCCACGGCCGGATCGGCCAGCGCGTGGTCCAGGGTGGTGACGGCGGTGTTCCACTCGGCGGCCAGCGCCTGCGCGGCCGCGTCCACCGGATCGACGACGCCGGCCAGGCGCAGGCGCGGATTGAGCGCCGCGTTGCGGGCGTGGATGCGGCCGATGCGGCCGGCGCCGATCAGGACGATGTCATGCATGGCGGTTCCTTCAGAGGAGGACGGGCGCGCCGGAGCGCACGGATTGCTGGCAGGCTTCGGCCAGCACGAGCGCGGCGATGCCATCGGTGTAGCCGACCTGCGGCTGCGCCTGGCCGCGCAGGACGCTGGCGAAATGATCCAGCTGCAGGCGGTAGGCCTCGCCATAGCGGCGCGGGAAATCGGGCTGGATCGGCGCACCTGCGGTGCCGCCCTCGGTCAGCGCCAGCACGGTGTCGGCCTGGACGTTGCCGGCCACCAGCATGCCGCCCGAGCCGCAGGCTTCGATCCGCTGGTCGTAGCCGTAGCCGCTGCGGCGGGTGTTGGAAATCACGCAGAGCCGGCCGCTGGGCGTGCGCAGCAGCGTGCGTGCGGTGTCCACGTCGCCGAGCCTGCCGATCTCCGGATCCACCAGGCAGCTGGCCAGGGCGAACACTTCGCTGGGATCCTCGCCCAGCAGCCAGCGGGCCATGTCCAGGTCGTGGATGGTGAAGTCCTTGAACAGGCCGCCGCTGGTGGGAACAAATCCAGGGGGCGGTGCAGCCGGGTCGTGGTTGACGATGTGCAGCGTCTCCAGCCGGCCGATCTCGCCGGCGAGCAGGCGCTCGCGCAATGCGCGGAAGTGCGGGTCGAAGCGCCGGTTGAAGCCGAGCTGGAAGCGGGTGCCGGCGAACTCCGGTGCCGCTTCGCGGACCTTGTCCAGGTCCAGGTCGATGGGCTTCTCGCAGAACACCGCCTTGCCGGCTCGCACCGCGGCCAGCGCATGCTGCAGGTGCTGGTCGGTGGAGCTGCAGACCAGCACGCCGGCCACGGACGGGTCGGCCAGGGCCTGTTCCAGCGGGGCGATCTGTGCATCGAAGCGGCCGACCATCGCCGCGGCGGCCTCCGGGCGGGGGTCGATCACGTACTTCAGGCGCAGGGCGGGGTGGGTGGCGGCATTGGTCCCGTGGACCTGCCCCATCCTGCCGGCGCCGATCAGCGCCACATCGATTCGCTCCACAATGCCCTCCACGGCGCCGGATGCAGCGAATAGAATATTTGTTCTTTTTTGGAATGCAAATAGAATTTACACTGTCCGCAGCGAGCGACCGTCCTTCCGGGTCGCTCCTGACCCCCGCACAGCCGCAAGGAGCCCCCGCATGACCCAGCGCACCGTCCCGCCCGCGACCGCAGAGGAACTGCGCTCGGCGATCCTTGAGCAGTATGAGGGCCTGAGCAAACGACTCAAGCAGATCGCGCGCTACGTGCTGGACGAGCCAAGCGCGGTGGCGCTGGAGACGGTGGCGGTGCTGGCCGAGCGCACCGAGGTGCAGCCCTCGGCGATCGTGCGCTTTGCCAAGCACTTCGGTTTCGACGGCGCCAGCCAGATGCAGCGGTTGTTCGTCGACGGCCTGCTCGGCAGCGCCCAGCAGGGCTATGGCGAGCGCGTGCGCGAGTTCACCCAGGCGGTGGACAACAAGGCCGTCGGCGATCCGGGGCAGGTGCTGGCCGAGTTCGTCGAGGGCAACACGCTGGCGCTGGAGAACCTGGCCAAGATGGTCAGCCGCGACGAGCTGGCCCGCGCGGTGAAGCTGCTGGTCCAGGCCGAGACGGTGTTCATCGCCGGCTTCCGCCGGTCCTTCGCGGTGGCCTCGTACCTGGCCTATTCGCTGCACCAGGCCGACAAGCGCACGGTGCTAATCGACGGGATCGGCGGCATGGCGATGCAGCAGGCCCATGCGCTGTCCCCGCGCGATCTGCTGGTCGCGGTCAGCTATCACCCCTATGCCGAGGAAAGCGTACAGCTGGTGCACGCGGCCGCCGACCGCGGCTGCAAAGTGCTGTCGATCAGCGACAGCCTGGTCAGCCCGGTAGCCAAGCCGGCGACCCAGGTGCTGCAGGTTCGCGAGGCGGAGATCCGCAAGTTCCGCTCGCTGTCGGCGTCGATGTGCCTGGCCCAGGCGCTGGTGATCTCGTATGCGTTTGCCACCACTGGCGGCGGCGCGCCGGCGGGGAGCGGGAAGAAAGCCCGTAGAAAATGAAACGAATGTTGCGTTGTTCTAAAAAATAGAATATACGTTACACGTGTCGTGGCGATGGTCGCCGCGCACGGGCAAGGGGCGGTCTGCATGGCGGCGGAGCGACAACTGGACCTGATCACGATCGGCCGGTCCTGCATCGACCTCTATGGCGAGCAGATCGGCGGACGCCTGGAGGACATGACGTCCTTCGCCAAGTACATCGGCGGCAGCCCGACCAACACCGCGGTCGGCGCTTCGCGCCTGGGCCTGCGCAGCGGCCTGCTGACCCGCGTCGGTGCGGACCACTTCGGCCGCTTCATCCGCGAGCAGCTGGCGCGCGAAGGCGTGGCCACCAACGGCGTGCTGGAAGACCCTTCGCGGCTCACCGCGCTGGTGTTCCTTGGCATCCGCGATCCGGACACCTTCCCGCTGATCTTCTACCGCGAGAACTGCGCGGACATGGCACTGGAAGGGGCCGACGTGGACGAAGCCTTCATCCGTTCGTCGGGCGCGGTGCTGATCAACGGCACCCACCTGTCGCGCGACAACGTGTTCGAGGCGTGCCTGCGCGCCTGCACGATCGCCCGCGCCAATGGCGCGCGGGTGGTGTTCGACATCGATTACCGGCCGGTCCTGTGGGGGCTGACCCGCAAGGACATGGGCGAGAACCGCTTCGTCGCCGATGCCGGCGTCACCGCGCGCCTGCAACAGGTGCTGCCGCTGTGCGACCTGATCGTGGGTACCGAGGAAGAGGTGCACATCCTCGGTGGCACCACCGACACGATCGCCGCGCTGCGCGCGATCCGCGAAAAATCCGACGCGCTGCTGGTGTGCAAGCGCGGCCCGCTGGGCTGCGTCGCCTTCCCCGTGCAGGTGCCCGATCGCCTGGAACAGGGCGTGGTCGGCCGCGGGTTCAGCGTGGAGGTGTTCAACGTGCTCGGCGCCGGCGATGCATTCATGGCCGGCTTCCTGCGCGGTTGGCTGCGCGACGAGCCGCTGGAGCAGTCGTGCAGTTACGCCAATGCCTGCGGGGCGATCGTGGTGTCCCGGCACGGCTGCTCGCCGGCGATGCCGACCTGGGACGAGCTGCAGCAGTTCCTGGCCAGCGCGCATCCGCATCGTCTGCGCGATGACCTGGCGCTGGAGCAGACCCATTGGGCGACCACGCGTGTGGGCGACTGGCCGCACCTGACCGTGCTGGCAATGGACCATCGCAGCCAGTTCGAGGCGCTGTGCGAACAGACCGGCGCCGACCCGGCGCTGATTCCGAACTTCAAGGCGCTGGCGCTCAAGGCGGTCGATCGCCTGGCCGGCGGCGATTCCGGTTTCGGCCTGCTGCTCGATGGCCGTTTCGGCATGCGCGGGCTGGAAGCGGCGGCCGACCATCCGTACTGGATCGGCCGGCCGATCGAACTGCCAGGCTCGTGCCCGCTGGAATTCGAGAGCAGCCCGGACGTGGCGACCGAACTGTCGACCTGGCCGGCCAACCACGTGGTCAAGTGCCTGGTGTTCTACCACCCGGACGATCCGGCCGACCTGCGCGAGCGCCAGGAGCGCCAGCTGCTGCGCCTGCACGACGCCGCGCGCCAGACCCGGCACGAACTGCTGGTGGAGATCATCGCCTCGCGCAATGGCGCGGTGGACGATGCCACCGTCGCCCGCGCCATGCAGCGCATGTACGATCTGGGCATGCGCCCGGACTGGTGGAAGCTGGAGCCCAACGACAGCGCGAACGCCTGGCGCAACATCGAAGCGGTGATCGCCGCCAACGATCCGCGCTGCCGCGGCGTGGTGCTGCTCGGCCTGTCGGCGCCGGAAGACGAACTGATCGCCTCGTTCCAGGCCGCCGCTTCGGTGCCGGTGGTCAAGGGCTTCGCGGTCGGCCGCACGATCTTCGCCGATGCCGCCGAGCGCTGGCTGACCGGGCAGATCGACGACGAGGCCGCGATCGAAGACCTGGCGCGCCGCTTCAGCGTGCTGGTCGATGCCTGGCGCGCGGCCAAGGCGAACCACGAAGCCCCGTTGACGGCATGAGCAACCTCATGGACACGATCCGACTCACCGCCGCGCAGGCGACCGTGCGCTGGCTGGCGGCCCAGCAGGTGGAAGTCGACGGCGCACGCATGCCGTACTTCGCCGGTGCCTGGGCGATCTTCGGCCACGGCAATGTCGCAGGCCTGGGCGAGGCGCTGTACGCGCACCGCGATGTGCTGCCCACCCTGCGCGCGCACAACGAGCAGGGCATGGCGCACGCGGCGGTGGCCTATGCCAAGCAGATGCGCCGGCAGCGGGCGATGGTGTGCACCAGCTCGATTGGTCCGGGTGCCACCAACATGGTGACCGCCGCGGCGGTGGCCCACGTCAATCGCCTGCCGGTGCTGTTCCTGCCCGGCGATGTCTACGCCAGCCGGCGTCCGGATCCGGTGCTGCAGCAGATCGAAGACTTCGCCGACGCCACCGTATCGGCCAACGACTGCTTCCGCCCGGTGTCGCGCTATTTCGATCGCATTACCCGTCCCGAGCAGATCCTGGACGCGTTGCCCAAGGCGATGGCGGTGCTGCGCGATCCGGCCGCGTGCGGTCCGGTGACCCTGGCGTTCTGCCAGGACGTGCAGGCCGAGGCGTTCGACTACCCGGTGAAATTCTTCGAGCCGCGCCTGTGGCCGACGCGTCGCCCCACGCCGGATGCCGCTGAACTCGACGCCCTGGTCACCGCGATCCGCATCGCGAAGCGACCGCTGCTGGTTGCCGGTGGCGGCGTGCTCTACAGCCTGGCCGAAGGCGAGCTGGCCGCGCTGGCCGATGCCACTGGCTTGCCGGTCGCCGAAACCCAGGCCGGCAAGGGCGGGCTGCCCTGGAACCATCCGCGCAATCTCGGCTCGATCGGCGTCACCGGCTCCAGCGCCGCCAACGGCGCCGCGCAGACGGCCGACCTGGTGGTCGGCCTGGGCACGCGCCTGCAGGATTTCACCACCGGCTCGCGCAGCCTGTTCCCGGACGCGCGCCTGTTCCAGGTCAACCTGCAACCGTTCGATGCACACAAGCATGGCGCGCTCCCGGTGGTGGGCGATGCGCGCGTCGTGCTCGCCATGCTGCGCGAGCGGCTGGCTGGCTGGCGCGTGGCGCAGGACGTGCATGACGCCGATGCCGGCGCACTGGCGCGCTGGAACACCGACGTGCAGGCGGCCACAGCTGGCGCCAACGATATGCTGCTCCCCAGCGACGCGCAGGTGATCGGCGCGGTCCAGGCGAGCGTGGACGACGACGCGGTGGTGGTCTGCGCCGCCGGCGGCCTGCCGGGCGAGCTGCACAAGCTGTGGCGCTGCAGCCGTCCCGGTGGCTACCACCTCGAGTACGGCTACTCGTGCATGGGCTACGAGATCGCCGGCGCGCTGGGCGTGAAACTGGCCCAGCCCGATCGCCAGGTCGTGGTCATGGTCGGCGACGGCAGCTACCTGATGATGAATTCCGAGCTGGCCACCTCGGTGATGCTCGGCCTCAACCTGGTCGTGGTGGTGCTGGACAACCGCGGCTTCGGTTGCATCAACCGATTGCAGCACGCCACCGGCGGAGCGGGGTTCAACAACCTGCTGGCCGACAGCGCGCACGAGACGCTGCCGCGGATCGATTTCGCCGCGCACGCGCGCAGCCTGGGAGCCGATGCCGAGCACGTGGGGACCCTCGGGGAACTCCGCGCGGCACTGGAGCGCGCGTGCGCGGCGGACCGCACACACGTGGTAGTTATCGATACCGACCCGCGCAAGACCACCGAAGCCGGCGGCTGGTGGTGGGACGTGGCCGTACCGGAAGTTTCCGCGCGGCAGGAAGTCAACGATGCGCGTCGCGCCTACGAGGCCGGCGCGCGCATGAAACGGGACCTGTCATGAGCATACGTTTTGGTGTCAGCCCCATTGCCTGGGCCAACGATGACATGCCCGAGCTGGGCGGTGACACGCCGCTGGAAGACATCCTGCGCGACATCCAGGAAGTCGGCTTCGAGGGCGTGGAACTGGGCGGGAAGTTCCCGCGCGATCCAGCCACCCTCAAGGCGCTGCTCGCGCGCTACAAGCTGGACCTGATCGGCGGCTGGTACAGCGGTTCGCTGCTGGTCCAGGACGCGCAGGCCGAGATCGCCGCGATGCAGGATCACCTGGCCCTGCTCAAGGCGCTCGGGAGCACCGTGTTCGTGTTCGCCGAAACCAGCAACGCGGTCCATGGCAATCGCGGGGTTGCACTGTCCGACACGCCGCGGCTGCCGGCAGCGGGCTGGGTCGAATTCGGCCGACGCCTGACCCAGGTCGCCGATTACGTGCAGTCCCACGGCATCAAGTTCGCCTACCACCACCACCTGGGCACGGTGGTCGAGCGCGGCGAGGACCTGGACGCGTTCATCGCTCACACCGGTCCGTCGGTGGGCCTGACCGTGGACACCGGGCATGCCGCATTGGGTGGCATCGATGCGCTGAAGGTGATCCGCGACTATCCCGGCCGCGTGGCCCACGTGCATTGCAAGGACGTGCGCGGCGCGACCTTCGACAAGGTCGTGCAGGACCGTGCCAGCTTCCTCGATGGCGTGCTGGCCGGCATGTTCACCGTGCCCGGCGATGGCGGCCTGGATTACGCGCAGGTGATGACCGAGCTCAAGCGCATCGGGTACTCGGGCTGGATCGTGATCGAGGCCGAGCAGGATCCGGCGCTGGCCGATCCGCGCACCTACGCCGAGCTTGGCCTGCGCACGCTGCGCAACGAGGCATCCAAGGCGGGTCTGCAATGAACGCCTCGCTGCGTGTGCGCCCGCATGCGCCGGCCGCGGACGGCACGGTGCTGGCGGTCACGCCAGCCAGCGCGGGCTGGGAGCATGTCGGCTTCCGCGTGGTGAAGCTGGACGACGGTCATTCGTATTCCGGTGGCGAGCCGGGCAGGGAGGCCTGCCTGGTGCTGGTGGCCGGCAGCGCCGATGTCGTCGCCGGCGACAGCCGCTTCGGCGCACTGGGCGGTCGCGCTTCGCCGTTCGAGGATCGCGCACCGGGAGCGGTCTACGTGCCCGCCGGTGTCGCTTACACGGTCACCGCGCGCGGCGCGGTCGAGCTGGCGGTGTGTACCGCACCGGGCAATGGTGAGGGCAAAGTCCGCGCGATCGATTCGGCGCGCATGTCGCGCGAAACGCGCGGCGGCGGCAGCAACACCCGCTACGTGCGCAACATCCTGCCCGAGGGCGAGCCGGCGCAGAGCCTGCTGGTGGTGGAGGTGATCACCCCCGGTGGCCACTGGTCCAGCTATCCGCCGCACAAGCACGACACGGCCACCGTCGGCGAGGAAACGCTGCTGGAGGAAACCTATTACCACCGGCTGCAGCCGCCGCAGGGTTTCGCCTTCCAGCGCGTGTACACCGACGACCGCTCGATCGACCAGACCGTGGCGGTGGAGGACGGCGATGTGGTGATGGTGCCGCGCGGCTACCACCCGGTCGGCGCTCCGCACGGCTACGACCTGTACTACCTCAACGTGATGGCGGGGCCCGAGCGCCGCTGGATCTTCCGCAACGACCCGGCGCACGACTGGATCGTGCGCAAGGGCTGAACCAGACAAGGCAGGCAAGGCATGCGCAGCATCGACCATTTCATCGACGGACGCCGCGTCCCCGGTACCTCCGGCAGGTATGGCGAGGTCTTCGATCCCAACAGCGGCCAGGTACAGGCGCGCGTGGCGCTGGCCAGCGCGGCGGAGCTGGACCGCGCCGTGCAGGGCGCGGTCGCCGCCCAGCGCGGCTGGGCCAAGGTCAACCCGCAGCGCCGCGCGCGGGTCATGTTCGAGTTCAAGCGCCTGCTCGAGGCGAACATGGACGAACTGGCGGCGCTGCTGTCCAGCGAGCACGGGAAGGTGCTGGGCGACTCGCGCGGCGACATCCAGCGCGGGCTGGAGGTGATCGAGTTCGCCTGCGGCATCCCGCACCTGCTCAAGGGCGAATACACCCAGGGCGCGGGCCCGGGCATCGACGTGTACTCGATGCGGCAGCCGCTGGGCGTGGTCGCCGGGATCACACCGTTCAATTTCCCGGCGATGATCCCGATGTGGATGTTCGGGCCGGCGATCGCGGCCGGCAACGCGTTCATCCTCAAGCCGTCCGAGCGCGATCCGTCGGTGCCGGTCCGTCTGGCCGAGCTGATGATCGAGGCCGGCCTGCCCGAAGGCGTGCTCAATGTCGTGCACGGCGACAAGGACGTGGTCGAGGCGATCCTCAAGCATCCGCAGGTCCGCGCGGTGAGTTTCGTCGGTTCCTCCGACATCGCCCAGTCGGTCTATTCGCTGGGCGCTCAGAACGGCAAGCGCGTGCAGTGCATGGGCGGGGCCAAGAACCACGGCATCGTCCTGCCCGATGCCGATCTGGACCAGGCCGTGGCCGACATCCTCGGCGCCGCCTACGGCTCGGCCGGCGAACGCTGCATGGCGCTGCCGGTGGTGGTGCCGGTGGGCGAGGCCACCGCGCAGGCGCTGCGCGAGAAGCTGGTGGCGAGGATCCCGGCCCTGCATGTGGGCCCCTCCACCGATCCGCAGGCGCAGTTCGGGCCGGTGGTCACGGCCGCGCATCGCGCGCGCATCGAGCACTACATCCAGATGGGCGTGGACGAAGGTGCCGAACTGGTGATCGACGGGCGCGGCTTCCGCCTGCCCGGCCACGAGGACGGCTTCTTTCTCGGCGCCAGCCTGTTCGACCGGGTCACCGACACGATGACCACCTATCGCGAGGAGATCTTCGGCCCGGTGCTGCAGATCGTGCGCGCCGACAGCTTCGAGCAGGCGCTGGCACTGCCCAGCCGGCACCAGTACGGCAACGGCGTGGCGATCTTCACCCGCAATGGCGATGCGGCGCGCGAGTTCGCCGAGCAGGTCGACGTGGGCATGGTCGGCATCAACGTGCCGATCCCGGTGCCGGTGGCGTACCACAGCTTCGGCGGCTGGAAGCGCTCGGGCTTCGGCGACCTCAACCAGTACGGCCAGGATGGCGTGCGCTTCTTCACCCGGACCAAGACCGTGACCCAGCGCTGGCCGCGCGGTGGCGCGGTGGCCGACCAGAGTTTCGTGATGCCGACCATGCGCTGAGTGAACTTGCCTGGCCCTGTGCGCGGGCCGCGCACGTCGCCATGCATTCCTGGGAGGGGAGCGTGACGGGATTCCTGAGGTTCTTCGCCACCGGCGCCGATCGCGCGCCGCTCGACGACAGCAGCCAGATCACCCAACTGTTCCGCAAGCACCGGTTCCGGGTGATGCTCGCCATCACCCTGGGCTACGGCCTGATCTACACCTGCCGCCTGGCGCTGGGCGTGGTCAAGAAGCCGCTGATCGATGCCGGCGTGTTCTCGCCGGCCGACCTGGGGATGATCGGCTCGGCGCTGTTCTACACCTATGCGATCGGCAAGCTGACGAATGGCTTTCTGGCCGACCACGCCAACATGAAGAGGTTCCTGGCCTTCGCCTTCATGATGACGGCGTTGTGCAACCTGGCGATGGGTTTTGCGACCACGCTGTGGTTGGCGGTGATGCTGTGGGGACTCAACGGCTGGTTCCAGAGCTTCGGCGCGCCTGGCGGCGTGGTGGCGATGACCCACTGGTTCTCCAACCGCGAGCGCGGCCGCGCCTACGGCATCTGGAGCACGGCGCACTCCATCGGCGAGGGCCTGACCTTTCTGGTGGTGGGCGTGGCGGTCAGTTCGCTGGGCTGGCGCTGGGGCTTCTGGGGGCCGGGCCTGATCGGCCTGGTCACCGCGCTGGGCTGTTACCTGCTCATCCAGGATCGGCCGGGCACGCTGGGGCTGCCCAACGTCAACGACTGGAAGCAGGACCGCTACGATCAAGGCAACAAGCCGGGCATGAAGTCGGTGCTGGCCCTGCAATTGTCGATCCTGAAGATCCCCGCGATCTGGGTGCTGTGCCTGGCCAGCGCCACCACGTACGTGACCCGATACGCGATCAACTCGTGGGGAATCCTGTACCTGCAGGAAGCGCGCGGCTTCTCTTTGCCGGCGGCCGGCACGTTGCTGATGACCAGCACGCTGGCCGGCATCGTCGGCGCGCTCGCGTTCGGCTTCATTTCCGACAAGTGGTTCGGCGCGCGCCGTCCACCGGCGAACCTGCTGTTCGGCGTGCTCGAGCTGACCGGGCTGTGCCTGTTCTTCTTCGGCCCCAACACCATGCCGATGCTGGTCCTGTCGATGCTGCTGTTCGGCATGGGCCTGACCGGCCTGGTGACTTCGCTGGGCGGTTTGTTCGCGGTGGATATCGCGCCCAAGCGCGTGGCCGGCGCGGCGATGGGCGTGATCGGCATCTTCAGCTACATCGGCGCGGCGGTGCAGGAGCATGTCTCCGGCTCGTTGATCGAGCGCGGCATGCAGGTGACCGATGGCGTGCGCACCTATGATTTCGGCCCGGTGATCTGGTTCTGGATCGGATCGTCGGTGGTTTCCATGCTGCTGGCGGCCAGCCTGTGGCGTACCCGCTTGCGCGACTGATCCGTTGCGCGGCTGAACGGCGATCGAGGCGGATGAAGTGATGGATGACGTGTTGCAGGCTTCCGACGAACTGAAGGCGATGATCCAGGCCGCGCAGGCGGCCGGCGCCGGATTGCAGGCGCATTTCGCACGGCTGTCCGAGCTGGGCGTGCGCGCCAAGAGCGGCCCGGCCGACCTGGTCTCCATCGCCGACGAAGAGGCCGAGCGCACCACCCGCGCGATCCTGGCCCAGGCGCGCCCGGATTACGGCTTCCTCGGCGAGGAGGGCGGCACCTTCGGTGGCGGCGACGCGCGCCATCTGTGGATCGTCGATCCGCTCGACGGCACCACCAACTTCCTGTTCGGCAATCCGCTGTGGGGCGTCAACGTGGCCCTGGCCCGCGACGGCCAGGTGATCGCCGGGGTGACCTGGCTGCCGATGATCAACGAGCTGTATGTGGCCGAGCAGGGCAAGGGCTGCTGGCTCAACAGGCAGCGGATCCATGTGTCCAACCGTGGAAGCCTGATCGAGTCGGTGCTGGCCTGCGGCATACCGTTCGCAGGCAAGCCCGATCATCCGATATTCGCCCGCGAGATGGCGCTGCTCAGCGCCAATGTCGCCGGCATCCGCCGCACCGGTGCCTGTGCGGTCGATATGGCCTGGGTTGCGGCCGGGCGCTGGGATGCCTACTGGGAACGGGCGCTCAATGCCTGGGACATGGCTCCGGGCGTGATCCTGGTGCAGGAGGCGGGCGGGGTGGCCACCGCGGTGGACGGATCGCCGCTGGACCTGCACGGCCAGAATGTGTGCGTCTCCAACGGCGCGGTGCATGGCGTGCTGATCGAGGCGCTCAACCAGGCGCGGGACGGCCACGCATGAAGGTTTCCCGACGCGGTTTCGCCAAGCTCGGCGGCCTGGGTGGCCTGGTCGCGCTGTTCGGTGCCTGGCCGCGCGCGCAGGCCGAAGCGATCGGCTATCCACGCGCGCTGCAGGGGCCGATGGTCGGCGCGCCAGGTCCGGACCACTTCAGCGTGTGGGTGCGCGCGAGCGGCCTGTTCGACGTGACCCTGGAATATTCGACCGATCGCGACTTCGATACGTTCGTCACCGGCCCCACGGCGCGCGCGCGCGCCAGCGACGAGGGCTGCGTCGTCCTGCGCGCCACCGGCCTGAAGCCCGGCACCCCGTACTGGTACCGGCTGCGCTTCGATGGCGAGCTGGACCGCTTCCAGCCGCTGCCGCACCGCACCCGCACCGCGCCGGCGGGCGCGGCCGATTTCAGGATCGCGTTCGGCTCGTGCTGCCGGCTGCAGTACGACGCCGACCAGCGCATCTGGAATGCGGTGCGCGCGCTGGAGCCGGACATGTTCGTCTGGCTGGGCGACAACATCTATTCCGACAGCGACCAGGTCTCCACCATGGTCGACCTGTACGGCCGTGGCCGGGCGGTCGAACGGCTGGAGCCGCTGCTGCGCTCCACCCCGCAGCTGGCGACCTGGGACGACCACGACTTCGGCTTCAACGACTCCGACGGACGCAGTCCCTTTAAAGCCGAGTCGTTGCGTGTGTTCCGCAGCTTTTGGGCCAACCCGTCCTACGGCGAGGCCGACAATCCCGGCGTTTACTTCAAGCAGCACTACGGCGGCGTGGATTTCTTCGTGCTCGACGGGCGCTACCACCGCGACCCGACCGACCAGGTCGACGATGCGAACAAGACCATGCTCGGCGCCCGCCAGAAGGCCTGGCTCAAGCGCGAGCTCAAGGCCTCGCGCACGCCGTTCAAGGTGCTGGCCATCGGCGGCGGCTGGTCGTCGGCGGAGAACGAGGACGGCGGCGATTCGTGGGGCGTGTACCTGACCGAGCGCAACGAGATCTTCGACTTCATCCGCGACGAGAACATCGGCGGGGTGGTATGCATCTCCGGCGACTCGCACATGGGCGAGCTCAACTGCATCCCGCGCTCGGAGCAGGGCGGCTACGACATCTACGACATGTGCTCCTCGCCGCTGGCGCAGATGCCGGCCAACAAGAACATCCGCCAGGTACCGGAAGTGCGCGTGCGCGATACCTGGACCCGCTCGGTCAACGTCGGCCTGATGCGCTTCGACATGACCGGCGATACGCCCACGCTGACCTACGCGCTGTACGACGTGATGGGCGAGCCGGTGTGGGATCCGCTGGTGCTGACCCCGGCCGACCTGCGCAATGGCGTGCGCACCTGGGACCGCAAGTCCGATCCCAAGGAGCTGGAGCGGCTTGAGCGCTTCCGCCAGGGCAAGGGTTATTACGGTTTCGATCCGCCCGAAGGCTGGCCTAACCGCCCACACTACGACGGATCGTCAGACTGACCGTTCCGGGCGAGACGCGCTTGCGCAGTTCGGTGTCGGATACCGGGCCGTTGGCGCGGGTGTCGTCCCAGTTCCAGCGCTGCTCGCGGAAGTCGCGGCCGAACAGGTCGGTGACCTCCGCGCGCAGCCGCCAGTGCTCGCCCATGCGGTGTTCGGCGAACAGGGTCCAGCCGGCATCTTCCGATTCGCGGGTGACGCGGTCGTAGCGGTACTTGGTTTCGCGCTCGCCCAGGTGTTCGAGCAGGATGCCCCAGTTGAGCTGCAGCGAAGCCACTTCCTGGGTGAACTCGATCTCGCCTTCGAACGGCTTTTCCTCGGAGATTCCGCGCGCCTGGCCGGTCACCGGATCGGTGACCTGGCTGGTGCGCCACAGCGCGGTGGTGCGGATGCGCGCGTTCGGCAGCACGGCCACCGGCACCGACAGGTCCAGTGACAACGTGTCGCGGCGCCCGTCGCCGATGTTGCCGGGCGCATCGAAGATCTCGTCGCCCTGCTGCACCAGCACCCGGTCGACCACGTCGCTGATCCGGTCGTGGATCCAGCCCAGGGTCACGGCCGCGTCCTCGCTGAAGTGGTGCTCCCAGGAGAACGCCGTGCGCCAGCTGCTGTCCGGCTTCAATTGCGCGTTTCCCGCGCTGACCGTGCCGCCTTCCAGCGAAGCCGATGCGGCGAAGTCGGAGAAATCCAGCTGGCCCACTTCGCGCGAGACCGACAGGCGCCACTGGTTGGCGTCGTCCGGATTCCAGCGCAGCGCCACGCGTGGCTTGGGATAGGTGAAACGGCGTTCGAGATCCTCGTCGCCGGTCTGGGCCAGGTCCGACTTCTCCTGTCGCATGCCCGCTTCCAGCGTCCAGTCGTCGGCCGGCTGCCAGGTCAGGCCCATGGCCGCTTCGATGCGTCGTTCGGTCACACGCACCCGCGAACCGGGCACCTCTACTACCTGGCCGTTCTCCAGCAGGCGATTGTCGCGCTCGAGGAAATTGTCGGCACCCTCGATGCTGGCGTTGAACGCGAGCGTGTCGGTGGCCGCGTGGGTCAGGTCGAGGCGGACGATGGATTCGCCGCTGCGCCCGTCCTCGTCGAAGCGCTCCTCGTCGTCGCCCTCGAACGACTCCTCCACGTTGTCGATGTCGGCGCGTTGCCGGCTGGCCATCATCTCCAGCGTGGTGCGGCCGCGCATCTGCAGCACGTAGCGCGCGCCCAGCTCGGTCTCGCGGTAGGTCTCGCGCTCGCGGCTGACCTCGTCGTCCCCGTCGCCGCCGCCGCTGATCGTGCCGTCGGTGTCGGTGTACTCGGCGCGTGCCGCGCCGACCAGGCTCAACTGGCCTGCGCCGATCGGCCGCCGCCAGCTCGCGCTGGCTTCTTCCTTGCGCTTGGTGGTGCGCGTATCCCAGTCGCTGCGCACGATGTCGCTGCCGACCTCCTGCTCCACGATGCTGCCCTTGCCGGTGTCGTCGTCCAGTTCCGGTTCCAGCTTCAGGGCCAGGTCCAGTGCCTGCTCGTTCCATCGGCGGCCGTATTCCAGCTCGCCCTGCGGTGCGGTCCAGCCGTTCGGGGACGCGATCATGCCCGCTTCCAGCGCCAGCTCGGTGCTGGCCGCGCTGCGGCGCACGACATTGGCCAGCACCGGATAGCCGCCCATGTCCACGCCCGGCGTGCCGGCCTGGATCAGCTCGATGCGCTCCACCGACCGCGCCGGGATGCGCTTGAGCAGCCCGGACAGGCTTTCGCGCTTGCTGGTGGGGCGGGTGCCATCGAACAGCACGTTGCCCGAGGCGCCGGCATAGCCGCGCACGTCGGCATCGGCCTCGACCAGGGTGAAGCCGGGCAGGCGCAGGACCATGTCGTAGGCATTGGCCGGTGCGGTGTCGCTGAAGTACTCAGGGGGGTACGCGCTGCGCCCGCCCTGGCCTGACGCAGCGGTCTGCGCATGCGCCGGGGGTGCGAATGCGGCCGCCAGCAGCAGGCATCCGTGCACGAGGGTGTGTGTCCTGTTCTGGCGCATGTCCGGCCGATTCCCCGAAGAATGCCCGGCAGGCTAGACTGACCTCGCTGACATGCCGTCGACTGCGCATGTCAGGTCGTTGTCAGGAAGCCTTACCCATGCTCGGCGCCATGAACACGACAGCCAACCACACATCGCCGCCGGCTCCCCGGGTTTCCAAGACCCGCCGCCGCCTTCCCGTCCTGATCCTGGCCGCATTGCTGGCCGCGGTGCCCGCGCACCACGCGCTGGCCGACAAGAACGACCACATCGAAGCGCGCGAACTGCTCAAGCGCGGCGAGATCGTGCCGCTGGCGCGGATCCTGGAAGTCGTGCAGCAGCGCGTGCCCGGCGACGTTATCGAGGTCGAACTCGAACGCGAGGACGGTCTGTGGGAATACAAGGTCAAGGTCCTCACGCCCACCGGCCGTGTGCGCAAGCTGTACCTGGATGCGCGCAACGGCGTGGTGCTGAAGATCAAGGATGATTGATGCGCTGCCTGGTGGTCGAAGACGAGCCTGACATCCGATCCGACCTGGCGCGCGCGCTGGAGGCCGCCGGCTTCACCGTCGACGCGCTGGGCGATGGCGAATCGGCCTGGTTCCAGGGCGATGTGGAGGACTACGAAGTGGCCGTGCTCGACCTGGGCCTGCCGCGCCTGGACGGTCTGAGCGTGCTGCGCCGCTGGCGCGCGGCCGGCCGTGCGTTCCCGGTGATCGTGGTCTCCGCGCGCGGCGACTGGACCGAGAAGGTCGAAGGCATCGAAGCCGGCGCCGATGATTACCTGGCCAAGCCGTTCCAGATGGGCGAGCTGGTCGCGCGCGTGCGCGGGATCGTGCGGCGCGGCGCCGGCAGGTTGTCTCCGACGATGGTGGCCGGGCGCCTGCGCCTGGATACCGTGCGCATGACCGCCACCTTCGACGGCGCGCCGGTGCGGATCTCGCCGCTGGAATTCCGCCTGCTCGACCACCTGGCGCACCAGGCCGGCCGCGCCGTGTCGGCCGGTGAACTGGCCGAGCATCTCTACGGCGTGGACGGCAGCGGCGACGCCAATGCGATCGAGGCGATCGTCGCGCGCCTGCGTCGCAAGTTCGGCAACGATCTCATCCGCACGCGCCGCGGCTTCGGCTACCTGCTGGAGGGGGAGTGATCGCACGTTCCCTGCGCTGGCGGCTGCTGCTGGCCGCGGCCGGCGCGATCCTGCTCGCGCTCGCACTGGCATGGGTGTTCATGACCCTGCTGTTCGAACGCCACCTGGAGCGTCGGCTGGAAGTGGAGCTGACCCGCGATGCGCTGGGCCTGGTGGCTGACCTGGCGTTCGATGCGCAGGACCGACTGGCATTGGAACGCCAGCCTGTCGACGCGCGCATGGACAAGCCGGCGGGCGGCTATTACTGGCAGGTGTCGTCGCCGGCCGGCGTGCTGCGCTCGCGTTCGCTGTGGGACAGCGCACTGCCGGTGCCGCCGCAGGTGCCCGCCGATGGCTGGCGGCTGCAACGCCAGCCCGGCCCATTCAACCAGTCGGTCATGGTGCTGGAGCGCACCCTGCTGATCGATTCCGATCGTCCCGCGGTGGTGGTGCAACTGGCCCAGGACACCACGGCGCTGTCGACCGCGCGAGGCGAGTTCGGCCGCGAGCTGGCGGTGTTCTTGCTGGTGCTGTGGTGCGTACTGACCGTGGCGGCCTGGTTGCAGGTGAGCGTCGGCCTGCGACCGCTGCGACGCATTCCGGCCGAGCTGGAGGCAATGGAGCGCAGCGCCGACGCGCGCCTTCCGCCGCAGTCGCTGCAGGAGGTGCAGCCGCTCGTGGATTCGATCAACGCGCTCGCCGACGTGCGGCAGAAGGACCTGGAACAGGCGCGCCGTCGCGCCTCGGACCTGGCGCACGGGCTGAAGACCCCGCTGGCCGCATTGGCGGCGCAGAGCCGGCGCGCGCGCGAAGCCGGGGCGGCCGATGCCGCCGACGGCATGGAACAGGCGATCTCCACGATCAGGCTGGTAGTCGATGGGGAGCTGGCACGCATGCGGCTGGCGCGATTGCGCGGTAACCGCGGCGCCAGCGCCGACGTGGGCGAAGTAGTGGAGCGCCTGGCCAACGTGATCGAGCACACCGAGAAGGGCGAAACGCTGGCCCTGGGCATCGACGTCGCGCCGGGCCTGCGCCTGCCGTTCGAACCCGAACAGCTGTCGGAGATCATGGGTGCGCTAATGGAGAACGCCGCGCGCCACGCATTGCGGCAGATCAGGGTCACCGCGGCCCCAACCGCGACGGGCGTGCGGGTGGCGGTGGAGGACGATGGCCCGGGCCTGCCGGTGGGGCGGCTGCGCGCGTTGCAGGAAGACCAGGGCCAGTCGCTGGACAGCAGCGGCTACGCCGGCGACGGCCTGGGCCTGCTCATCGTCCGCGACCTGGTGCGCTCGAGCCAAGGCAGGCTGCACTTCGGCAGCTCGGCCCTGGGAGGACTGCAGGTCACGATCGACTGGTAGGCCGGCACCATCGCGCTGCAGCAGATCGAAGGCCGGTACCCGGTCGGTTTCCTCCGCACGCTGCAGGCCCGTGCCTCGTGCCCGCCGATCACCACCCCGTCTGCACGGGGGTGTGGTAGCCTCCGGGCCGAGCACTGCTGCGCACCCATTCCCAGACAGGGCAGGCACATGGAGCAGGACGGCCAGGAGGTCCGAGCGACCCGCAACCAGGAGCGCCTCGCGTTCCTGCTGGTGGTGGCGGTGATATTCCCGCTGCTGGCGATCATGATCGTGGCCGGTTACGGCTTCCTGGTCTGGATGTGGCAGCTGCTGTTCGTCGGGCCGCCGACCGGTTGAGCGATCGCCATGTCGATGCTGACCCGACGCTCCCTGCTGTTCGGCCGCCAGGCGACTGAAGCGCCCGCCCTTCGCCCGCCCTGGGCCCTGCCCGAATCCGATTTCGCCTCGCGCTGCACCCGCTGCGATGCGTGCGTGCGCGCCTGCCCGGAACAGGTGCTGGTGCGCGGCGGGGATGGACTGCCGCGCTTTGTAGCCACATCGGGCGAATGCACGTTCTGCGGCGATTGCGTGAAGGCGTGCGAAAGCGCTGCGCTGGATGCGTCGATCTCGCCGCCGTGGGAGCTGAGCGCGCGGGTGGGGGGCGGCTGCCTGTCGGCGCGCGGCGTGGTCTGCGCCAGCTGCCGCGAGGCCTGCCCGGAAACGGCCATCCACGTGGCGCCGGGCGCGCGCGGCCCGGCCGTCATCGACGCCGAGCGCTGCACCGGTTGCGGCGCCTGTGTCGGCATCTGCCCGGCCGGCGCCATCGCACTGTCGATCGAGCCGATGGAGATGCCCGCATGAATGCGAATGGCCGTGACGACGAAGTCCATATCGCGAGCTTCGTGGTCCAGCACCGCGAGGGCGCCGGGCCCGCGCTGGCGGCGATGATCGCCGCGCATGCCGATCTCGAACTTGCCGTGCCCGGCGACACCCGCAGCGTCGTGCTGTGCGAGTCCGCCGATCGCCACGCGGTGATGGACCGCGTGGACCAGTTCAAGGAGGTGCCCGGCGTGCTGAACGTGCTGCTGGTCTACCACCACGCCGAGCCGGGCCACGCCCTCGACGAACCCCTTCCCGTTGCCGACGCGAGTACACCCGCATGAGCACCACACGCCGAGATTTCATCCGCAGCAGCGCCGTCGCCACCGCCGCGGCCGCCGCCGGCCTGCCGCTCCCCGGTGGCGGCAGCAACGTCATCACCGAGGGCGACCTCACCTCGCTGAAGTGGAGCAAGGCGCCCTGCCGCTATTGCGGCACCGGCTGCGGGGTCAACGTGGCCGTGCGCGATGGCCGCGTCGTGGCCACGCACGGCGACGTCCATTCGGAGGTCAACCGCGGCATCAACTGCGTCAAGGGCTACTTCCTCTCGAAGGTCATGTACGGCGAGGACCGCCTGACCAAGCCGCTGCTGCGCAAGAAGGGCGGGGTCTACGCCAAGGACGGCGACTTCACCCCGGTGGAGTGGGAGGAAGCCTTCGATGTCATGGCCGAGCAGTTCAAGAAAGTGCTCAAGGCCAAGGGCGGCGATGCGATCGGCATGTTCGGCTCCGGCCAGTGGACGATCTGGGAGGGCTACGCCGCCAACAAGCTGATGAAGGCCGGGTTCCGCAGCAACCACATCGATCCCAATGCGCGCCATTGCATGGCCTCGGCGGTGATGGGCTTCATGCGCACCTTCGGCATGGACGAGCCGATGGGCTGCTACGACGACATCGAGGCCGCCGACGCGTTCGTGCTGTGGGGCTCGAACATGGCCGAGATGCACCCGATCCTGTGGACCCGGGTCACCGACAGGCGGTTGTCGCATCCGCACGTGAAGGTCGCGGTCATGTCCACGTTCGAGCACCGCAGCTTCGAGCTGGCCGACATCCCGATCGTGTTCAGGCCGCAGACCGACCTGGTCATCCTCAACTACATCGCCAACCACATCATCCAGACCGGCAAGGTCAACAAGTCCTTCGTCGAGAACCGGCTGAACTTCAAGCGCGGCAACCAGGACATCGGCTATGGCCTGCGCCCGGACCACCCGCTGGAGCTGGCGGCCGAGAACGCGGACGATCCGGGCGGCGGCGAGGCGATCACCTTCGAGGAGTTCGCCGAGTTCGTGAAGCCGTACACGCTCGACAAGGCCGTCGAGATGAGCGGGGTCGAGCGTGGCTGGCTGCAGCAGCTGGCCGAACTTTACGCCGACCCGGAGGTGAAGGTCACCTCGTTCTGGACCATGGGCTTCAACCAGCACACCCGCGGGGTGTGGGCCAACAACATGGTCTACAACATCCACCTGCTGACCGGGAAGATATCCACGCCCGGCAACAGCCCGTTTTCGCTGACGGGGCAGCCGTCGGCCTGCGGCACCGCGCGCGAGGTCGGCACCTTCAGCCACCGCCTGCCGGCGGACATGCTGGTGGCCAACCCCGAACACCGCAAGCACGCCGAAGAAATCTGGAAGGTCCCGCACGGCCTGATCAACCCCAAGCCCGGCTACCACGCCGTGCAGCAGAACCGGATGCTGCGCGACGGCAAGCTCAACGCCTACTGGGTGCAGGTCAACAACAACATGCAGGCGGCGGCGAA
This sequence comes from Pseudoxanthomonas sp. Soil82, assembly GCF_040446535.1. Lineage (NCBI taxonomy): Bacteria > Pseudomonadati > Pseudomonadota > Gammaproteobacteria > Lysobacterales > Lysobacteraceae > Pseudoxanthomonas > Pseudoxanthomonas sp. Soil82. The sequence goes on along the minus strand of NZ_JBEAAK010000005.1, from coordinate 330,233 downwards.
CCTGTACGAGGAGACGTGGCCGGGCTACCGCAACCCCGACAACTTCATCGTCGTCTCCGACGCCTATCCGACCGTGACCTGCCAGGCGGCCGACCTGATCCTGCCCGCGGCGATGTGGGTGGAGAAGGAGGGCGCCTACGGGAATGCGGAACGCCGCACCCAGTTCTGGCACCAACTGGTCGACGCGCCGGGCGAGGCCAAGTCCGACCTGTGGCAGCTGATGGAGTTCTCCAAGCGCTTCACCACCGACGAGTGCTGGCCGGCCGAACTGCTGGCCGCCAACCCCGAGTTCAAGGGCAAGACGCTGTTCGAGGTGCTGTTCCGCAACGGCAACGTCGACCGCTACCCGGTGTCGGACATCGAGGAGGGCTACGCGAACCAGGAGTCGGAAGCCTTCGGCTTCTACGTGCAGAAGGGCCTGTTCGAGGAGTACGCCGCGTTCGGGCGTGGCCACGGGCACGACCTTGCGCCGTTCGACATGTACCACCAGGCCCATGGCCTGCGCTGGCCGGTGGTCGACGGCAAGGAGACGCGCCGGCGCTACATCGAGGGCGCCGACCCGTACGTGAAGCCGGGCGAGGGCCACAAGTTCTACGGCTTCCCCGACAACCGCGCGGTGGTGTGGGCGCTGCCGTACGAGCCACCGGCCGAGTCCCCCGACGCCGAGTACGACATGTGGCTGGTGACCGGGCGCGTGCTGGAGCACTGGCATTCCGGCTCGATGACCATGCGCATTCCCGAGCTGTACCGTTCGTTCCCGGCGGCGGTCGTGTTCATGAATCCGGATGATGCGCGCGCGCGGGGCCTCAAGCGTGGCGACGAGGTGCGCGTGGTGTCGCGGCGCGGCGAGATGCGCTCGCGGGTGGAGACGCGCGGGCGCAACCGCATGCCGGTGGGCATGGTGTTCGTGCCCTGGTTCGATGCCGGCCAGCTGATCAACAAGGTCACGCTCGACGCGACCGACCCGATTTCCAAGCAGACCGACTACAAGAAGTGCGCCTGCAAGGTCGTGATCGCCTAGGAGACATGCCATGCGCAACAAACCCCTGATCGTCGCGGTCGCCCTGGTCGCCCTGCTGTCGGTGCTGGCATTCGCCGCCGGCTGGATGTTCGGCGGCCTCAAGCGCCCGGCACCGGTGCAGGCATCGGCCGCCACCTCCACGCCGGTGGACGCGCGGGCCATCTTCATCCCCGGCGGCAGCGAGATCGATGCGCTGCGCCGCGGTGTCCCGGTCGACCAGGAAGGCCATCCGCCACCGATGGCGCGGGTGCAGAACACCGACATCCGCCGGGTGCGCAATTATCCGATGCAGCCGCCGACCATCCCGCACACCATCGATGGCTACCAGGTCGACAAGAACAGCAACCGCTGCATGCTGTGCCACGCGCGCGCCAATGCCGCGACCTTCCAGGCGCCACCGGTCAGCGTGACCCACTACATGGACCGCGACGACCAGTTCCTGGCGACGGTGTCGCCCAGGCGCTACTTCTGCAGCCAGTGCCACGTCGTCCAGACCGACGCGCCGACCCTGGTGGCCAACGGCTTCAAGGACATCGACACCGTCCTGGCCGCCGAGCCGCCGCCGGGAGGGCAGTGAGCCATGTGGGCATGGACCAAGCGGCACGCCCTGGGGTTCTGGCGGACCCTGCGTTCGCCCAGCCGCTACTACAGCCTGGGCTTCCTGACCGTGGCCGGGTTCGTCGCCGGGGTGATGTTCTGGGGCGGCTTCAACACCGCGCTGGAGGCCACCAACACAGAGGAGTTCTGCACCAGCTGCCACGAGATGCGCGACAACGTCTTCCAGGAACTGAAGGGCACGATCCACTACACCAACCGTTCCGGCGTGCGCGCCACCTGCCCGGACTGCCACGTGCCGCACAACTGGACCGACAAGATCGCGCGCAAGATGCAGGCGTCCAAGGAGGTCTGGGGCAAGATCTTCGGCACCATCAATACGCGCGAGAAGTTCCTCGACGAGCGCCTGGTGCTGGCCACGCACGAGTGGTCGCGGCTCAAGGCCAACGATTCGCTTGAGTGCCGCAACTGCCATGACTTCGATTCGATGGACCTGACCCGGCAGAGCCCCCGCGCCGCGCAGATCCACCGGCTGTGGCTGGGCACCGGTGAGCGCACCTGCATCGATTGCCACAAGGGCATCGCCCACCAGCTGCCCAACATGGCTGGCGTGCCGCAAGGATAGGGCCGGAGCGTACGCGCCCGTGCCCACGTGGTGGCTTGGCGGAAGGCGCGGCGAACGCCGCATGCCTCCGCGGCCAGCAGGGAGGTGGATCATGCGCAGGGCTTGGGTTGCGGCAGGGGTGGCCTGGCTGCTGGCGTTCTCGTTCGCACTGCCCGCGCAGGCGCAGAAGACCGACGACGAGCGCGACGCGGAGATCGAGCGGCTGCGGCAGACGGTCGACCGGCTGGTGCGGAGGATCGAAGTGCTTGAAGCCGAGCGCTCGGTACCGGCCGCTTCGACACCCGCGTCCCCGGTTCCGGGGTCATCGCAGGCGATGCCGCCATCCGCAGGCGCGGGCGTGCCGGTGACGGCCGCGATACCACCGGCAGCGGAACCACCGCCGCGGCCGCAGGCGATGTCAGCTGCCGCGCCTTCCAATGGTCCGTCGGAACCGATGCTGATGCCGGTTCCGGGGCAATCGCCGTTGCCCGCCCATCCCTCCTTCAGCGAGGACGAGCTGGCGACCTCGCGGGTGGACAACGAATTGGCCCCCGGCGAAGACGGGCAGGAGGGCTTCTTCCCGGTCCGCGGAACCTCCACATGGCTGCGCCTGAGCGGCTACGCCAAGCTGGACGCGATGGTCGACAGCGACGACGCGGGCGAGAGCGACCAGTTCATCACTTCGACCATCCCGGCGGGCGAGCAGAGCGGCGACCACAGCTTCAACATGCACGCGCGCCAGACCCGCTTCACCGTGGAAGCGCGCCGGCAGACCGACTACGGCTGGCTGCGCTTCGTGCTTCAGAACGACTTCTATGGGTCAGGCGGTTCGTACGGCTACAACCTGCGCCATGCCTGGGGCCAGCTCGGCAACACCTACGCCGGCTACGGGTTCTCGGCGTTCCTGGACCTGGACTCCGGGCCTGATACGCTCGATTTCGCCGGTCCGGGCGCGGTCCCGTTCGCGCGCCTGGCCAGCGTCCGCCAGTACCTGCCGTTGTCCAACGGCAACCAGCTGGTGTTCGCGCTGGAGCATGCGCCACCGGAGATCACGGCCGCCGCCGGTGGGGCGCGGACGACCGCGCCGAACCTGGTCCTTGCGGCACGCCACGAAGGATCGGCCGGGCACATGCAGGTGGGTGCGGTCGTGCGCCAGCTGGCCTGGCGCGACGACGCGGCCAGTGACGAGGCCATGGCCGGCGGCTTGACGGTCAGCGGCGCCTGGGGCGCGGAGGCTGGCAACTACATCACCTGGGGCGCGGTCGGTGGCCGCGGAATCGCCACCTATGTCGGCGACCTGGGAGGCATCGGGCTGGACGCGGTGGTGGACGACGACGGCTCGCTTGCGCCGCTCGACGAATGGGGCGGCTGGATCGGCTACGGCCATCCATGGAACGCGCACTGGCGTTCGACCGTGACCTGGGGCCGGCTGTACCTGGAGCGGAGTGATGCGCTGGCGCCCGAGGCGTTCCGCCGCAGCGACTATGCCGCGGCCAACCTGATCTATGCACCGCTGCCCAGCTGGAGCTGGGGTCTGGAACTGGTCTACGGCAAGCTGCAACAGCAGGACGGAACCGATGGCGATGCGTTCCGGCTGCAGACCTCGCTGAAGTACGACTTCATCAAGTAGGCCGCCTCGGACGGGTCACCTTGCCCGCCGGACAGATGTGCCATGATCGGGCCGTCCAGTACGGCAGGAGGAAACATGGGACCCGTTCCACGTCTTCGGGTTGCTGCGGTGGCTTTCCTCGCGTCGTGCATGGCCGCCGGCAGTGCCGGCGCGCATGACTTCCCCCTGGCCGCGCAAGCAGCGCAGGCCGTGGCGCCGGCGGCCAACGCGCCGGGCATGGTGCTCTTCAGGAATGTGCGGATCTTCGATGGCAAGTCCGGCCGCGTGTCCGGTCCGAGCGATGTGCTGGTGCGTGGCAACAGGATCGAGCGGATCGGCGTCAGCCTGGCGCCGGATCCGGCGGCACGGGTGATCGACGGTGGCGGCCGGGTGCTCATGCCCGGCCTCATCGATGCGCACTGGCACAGCATGATGGCCGCCCCTTCGCTGGGTGCGATACTCAATGGCGACCAGCGCTACCTGACCGCGATCGCCGCCGCCGAATCCACCCGTACCCTGATGCGCGGCTTCACCAGCGTGCGCGACGTCGGCGGTAATGCCTTCGGCCTGAAGCAGGCGGTGGACGAGGGCGTGCTGCCCGGCCCGCGCATCTATGCGTCCGGGGCGATGATCAGCGTGACCAGCGGGCACGGCGATTTCCGCCAGGCCGGCGACCTGCCGCGGACGATGGGAGCGCCGGGCCCGACCGACCTGGAAGGCGATACCGCCATCGCCGACAGTCCCGACGAGGTGCGCATGCGCGTGCGCGAGCAGCTGATGCGCGGCGCGGCGCAGATCAAGCTGACCGCCGGCGGCGGCGTGTCCTCGCCGCACAGCCCGCTCGACGCGATCACCTTCACCCCGGCCGAACTGCGCGCGGCGGTGGAGGCGGCCGGCAACTGGGGCACCTACGTCACCGTGCATGCCTACACGGCCGCGGCCGTGCGCGAGGCGGTCGAAGCGGGGGTCAAGGTGATCGAGCACGGCAGCCTGATGGACGATGCCACCGCGCGCCTGATCGCGCAGAAGGGCGTGTGGCTGAGCATCCAGCCGTTCCCGCGCGAACTGGGCAACGCCTTCCCGCCCGGTTCGGAGGAGCGCGCCAAGTTCGAGGAAGTGTTCACCGGCAACAACCACGCCTACGAGCTGGCCAGGAAGCACCGGCTCAAGACCGCATGGGGCACGGACGTGCTGTTCTCCGCCGCGCTGGCCGCGCAGCAGGGTGCGATTCTGGCCAGCCTCACCCGCTGGTACACCCCCGCCGAGGCCCTGGTCATGGCCACCGGCACCAACGGCGAGCTGCTGCAGCTGAGCGGCAAGCGCAATCCCTACCCGGGCACCATCGGCGTGGTCGAGGAAGGCGCCCTGGCCGACCTGCTGCTGGTCGACGGCGACCCGACCGTGGACATCTCGCTGGTCGCCCGGCCCGAGCAGAGCTTCAAGGTGATCATGAAGGATGGCGTGGTCTACAAGGACACGCCCTGAGCACCGCGGCCGGGCAACAAAAAACCCCGCACTGGCGGGGTTCTCCGTGGTTTCCGCATGGTGGCTATGGGTGGACTCGAACCACCGACCCCAGCATTATGAGTGCTGTGCTCTAACCGGCTGAGCTACATAGCCTCGCGGAGAACCGCGAATTCTTCACCTTCGCCGGCCGGCTGTCAATCCGGCGCTTGTCGGCCTGCCGGCCCCGTGGCACAGTCCAAGCCAGTCGAATTGGGAGTCCGCATCGTGATCGATCCGGACGGATACAGGCCGAACGTCGGCATCGTGCTCATGCGCCCGGACGGGCAGGTGTTCTGGGCGCGCCGCGTGCGCCGGGACGGCTGGCAGTTCCCGCAGGGGGGCATGCGCAGCGACGAGACCCCGACCGAGGCCATGTACCGGGAGCTGCAGGAGGAGACCGGGCTGTTGCCCGAGCACGTCGAGCTGCTCGGCGCCACGCCGGGCTGGCTGCGCTATCGCCTGCCGGGCCGGGCGATCCGCCGCGGCGGGGATGGCCCCTTGTGCATCGGCCAGAAGCAGGTCTGGTTCCTGCTGCGCCTGGTCGGCGAGGAATCCCAGGTCCGGCTCGACGCGACCGATACGCCGGAGTTCGACCACTGGCGCTGGGTCGACTTCTGGTACCCGGTCGAGCACGTGGTGACCTTCAAGCGCGGCGTCTATGCCCGCGCCCTGCGCCACCTGGCGCCGCTCGCCGAGGGCGTAGGCGCCTCGCTCCGCCAGATGCCGGCCGCCGCCCAGCAGGCGTGGCTGCCGGGCAGCAGCGCCGGCCATGACCGTCCGCGGCGCAGGCCGAACGGTTCGCGGGGGCGGCGTTCATCGGGCTGAATGGCGGCTGGGGAGACGGGCAGCGATGCGACCCCCTCTTAATTGACAACCATTCTCATTCTTGCTGGAATGGGACCATCGCTCCAGCCGGTTCCCGCCCGTGTACGTCTGCCTCTGCAATGGAGTCACCGATCGCCAGATCCGCGAAGCCGTGGACAACGGTTGCGGCAGCATCGGCGAGTTGACCATGCGCACCGGCTGCGGCGCCAACTGCGGTTCGTGCCTGGACATGGCCGCCGACATGATCGCGCAGATGCAGGCGGAGCTGCCGCTGCCGGTACTGGCCTGCGCCGCCTGAGGGCAGCCCCGGCGATCGCGCCGGAATGAACACGATTCGCGTTACTTCGCCGCCGCCCGCGGCGCGATACAGTGCGCGCGGTTTCCGGCAGCAGGAGCGCAGCCCGATGAAAGGCGACGCCAAGGTCATCGAGTACCTCAACAAGGCTCTCTACAACGAGCTCACCGCCATCAACCAGTACTTCCTGCACGCCAAGATGCTGAAGAACTGGGGCCTGAAGGAGCTGGCCGAGCACGAGTACAAGGAATCGATCGAGGAGATGAAGCACGCCGACTGGCTGTCGGAGCGGATCCTGTTCCTCGAAGGCCTGCCCAACTTCCAGGCGCTGGGCAAGCTGCGCATCGGCGAGACGCCGCGCGAGCTGCTCGAGTGCGACCTCGCCCTGGAAATGGAGGCGCTGCCGTTGCTGCGCGAGGCCATCGCACACGCCGATTCGATCGGGGACTACGTCAGCCGGCAGCTGTTCGTGAAGATCCTCGATTCCGAGGAGGAGCACGTGGACTGGCTGGAAACCCAGCTCGACCTGATCGGCCGGATCGGCGAACCGAACTACCTGCTCAGCAAGCTCGAGGACTGAGCGGGCGAGCCGGCGGTCGACAGCCAGCCCTGCAGGGCCACGCGCGCGCGCGCGAACTCGGCGATCAGCAGGGCCACGGCCACGGCCGGCCGCTCCAGCGCATGCGCGCGCGCGCCCAGTTCGATGCGCTTGGCCGCGGCCGACAGGGCCAGCGCGCCGACATTGGCGCTCGACGACTTCAGCGCATGCGCGGCCTCGCGCATGACCTCCAGGTCCGGCATCGCCGAGGCCTGCTCCATCAGCCGGATCAGGCGCGGCGCATCCTCGAGGAACAGGTTGACGATCGACAGCGCCTCGTCGCCAGCGATCTCGCGCAGTTCGTCGAGCATCTCCGGCTCCAGCACCGGCGGCGGCGGCGCCTGTACGGTGGGCGCGTCTTCCTCGGCCCGCGGCTCGGACGGGCCCGCGGACGCCTCGGGTGGCGGGCTGCCAGGCGGCGGAACGAAGATCGGCATGTCCGGCGTCATCGCCACTGCTGGAGGCTGGGCGGGAGCAGGTGCTGGCGCGGGGGCGGGCGCGCGCAAGGATGCCGCGGCAGCCTGCGCTTCGACCGGCTGAGCATTGGCGGTTGGAGCGACGGGCTCTGCCGGGGTCGCTGCAGGCGGCACCACCGGCCGGGATACTCCGGACGGCGGAGCGTCGGTGGCCGCAGGTGCCGCGGCGCTGGCCGCCGGCGCAAGTGCCGCCTTGGCAGCCGTGCGCGACGGTGCGGTGCGAAGCCAGCGGCGCAGGACGCCGTCGAGCTGGTCGCGCGCCACCGGCTTGGAAAGGTAATCGTCCATGCCGGCGTCGAGGCAGCGCTGGCGGTCGCCGGCCATGGCATTGGCGGTCATCGCCACGATCGGCAGGCGTTTTCCGGGGGCTTGGCCGGCTTCGTGTTCGCGCCAGCGCCGGGTCGCCGAATAGCCGTCGAGCACGGGCATCTGGCAATCCATCAGCACCAGGTCGTAGCTGCCGCTGGCCATGTGCGACAACGCCACCTCGCCATTGGGCGCGGTATCGCACTCGTATCCCAGGACCGACAGCAGCTTCTGCGCGACCAGCAGGTTGACCGGGTTGTCCTCGACCAGCAGCAGGCGCGGCGGCGGCCCGGCATGGACCGGTTCGGCAGCTGCGACCTCGAGCGGTTCCGGCGCCGGGGCCGGTTCGCTGGCCGCTGGCGGCGGCGCCGCCCGCCCGGCCGGTTCGAGCAGGGCGCCGCGCAGGTCCACGTCGGGCGCCAGCCGCGGCAGCAGGTCGGTGCCGGCGCGCAGTTCCTCGGGGATCTCCTCGTCGCCGTACAGCCACAGCAGGCGCACGCCGGCATAGGCCGGCGTGCGCAGCAGGGCGCGGTGGAGGGCGCGGGCGCTGTGGCGCAGGCCGTCGTAATCGGCGACCACCGCCACGAAGCCGGCCGATTGCCCTGGCGCAGTCTGCTGGCGCAGCCGCTCCAGCGCCTCCTGGGTGGTCTCGACGATGCTGACGGTCATGCCCCAGTTGGGCAGCAGCAGGGCGATGCGCTGGCGCAGGCGCAGGTTCGGGGTGATCGCGAGCACGCGGCGCGCGTCCTGCGAGGTCTGCCGTATCTGCACGTCGCCGATCACCTTCAGCAGCGGGATCTCGAACCAGAAGGTCGAGCCTTGGCCCGGCTCGGACTGTACGCCGATGCGGCCGCCCATCAGGTCGACGATGCGCTTGCAGATCGCCAGGCCCAGGCCGGTGCCGCCGTACAGGCGGGTGGTCGACGCGTCGGCCTGGGTGAAGGCGCGGAACAGCCGTTGCTGCTGCGCCTGGCCGATGCCGATGCCGGTGTCGCACACCTCGAAGCGCAGCATGTGCTGGGCCGCGGTCTCGCCCAGCCGGCGCACGCCCAGCTGGATGCCGCCGCGCTCGGTGAACTTGACCGCGTTGCCGATCAGGTTGGTCAGCACCTGGCGCAGCCGCACCGGATCGCCGCGCACCGGCAGGCGCACGTTGGGGTCGATCTGCAGGTCCAGGCGCAGGCCCTTGCCCTCGGCCTGGCGTTGCATCAGCTGCATCACCGCTTCCAGCAGCTCGCGCAGGTTGAAGCTGGTGATCTCCAGCTCCAGCCGGTTCGCCTCGAGCTTGGAATAGTCGAGGATGTCGTCGACGATGCGCAGCAGCTGCTGCGAGGATTCGTGCGCGGTGCGCAGCATCTCGCGCTGGTCCGGCGCCAGGCTGCCCCGCGCGATCAGGTCCAGCATCGGGATGATGCCGTTGAGCGGCGTGCGGATCTCGTGGCTCATGGTGGCCAGGAACTCGCCCTTGGCCATCGCCGCGGACTCGGCCGCACGCTTGGCCTGCAGCAGCTGCTGCTCGAGCTGGTCGTGGCGGTTGACGTCGCGCTGCAGCAGGTTGCACTCGTCCTCGGCGGCGGTCGCGCGCGCGCTGGCCTCGTTGAGGTCGCGCGCCAGCGCGGCATTGGAGAACAGCGCGAACATCGCCGACACCATGGTCAGCAACGCCAGTCCGGCCGACACCAGTCCCCAGGACGTGCCGCCGTTGCCGCTCAGTCCCAGGCCCATGGCCAGCAGCGTGCAGGCCCCGGACATGGCGGTGACCACGGGCCAGAATCGGCGCTGCGCCGGCATCGCCGCCATCACAGCACCGCGTTCTGGAAATCGAAGTCCAGTTCGCTGCCCACCGAGCTGACCAGGTTGCCCTGGATGTAATCGATGCCGCCCATCCACATCGCCGCGGCGGCCTGCGGATCCTCGATCTGCTGCCCGATCACCTGCAGCCCCAGGCGATGGGCCTGGTCGATGACGCCGCGCAACTGGTCGCGCAGGGTGGCGTCGGCATGGGCGCCGGCGAAGCGCGCGGCCATGCGCACGTAGCCCAGCGGCAACTGGTTGAGCAGGGCGTCGGCCTCGGTCCCGGGCTCGAACTGGCTCAGGCAGAACTGCACCCCGGCTGCCATCAGCCGGCGGCAGAATTCGCCCAGGGTCACGCTGTGGATCAGCGCATCGCCCAGGCGCAGGTCGATCACCACCGAGGTGCCGTCGATCCCGCGCTGCGCGATCGTCTGCAGCAGCCAGTCGGCGAAGGCTTCGCGGGCCAGCGTCCTCGGCGACTGCGAGACGAACAGGCGCAACGGCCGGCCTTCGGCGCCGCGCTGCGCGATCATGTCCAACGCGTGCTCCATCACCTGCTGGTCGAGGTCGGCGATGCGTCCGCTGGCCTCCGCTGCCGGCACGACCTGGCCGGCGGACAGCAGGGTGCCATCGGGCCGGCGCAGGCGCAGCAGCACCTGGTACTGGGCCTGTTCGTTGCCGGCCACGGCCACGATCGGCTGGTAGGCCAGCTCCAGCTGGCCTTCGAGCAGGGCCAGGCGCTCCTGCGCCTCGGTGTCGCTGGGCGGCACGTAGGCGGCCACGCCTTCGCTGTGCAGGCGCGCCTGCAGCGCGCTGCGCTCGGTCGCCTCCAGCGCCGAGCCGGCATCCTCGAATCCGAGGGAAAGCGCGGTATAGCCGACCGCGCTGCGCAGCTGCACCTGTTCGTCCTCGCGTACGGCGAAGCCATGTTCGGCCAGGCCTGCGCGCAGGCGCTGCGCATGGGATTCGAGCGCCGATTCGTCCAGCCCGCGGGCCAGGGCAAGGAAACTGTTGTCGTTGAGGCGGGCCAGCGGCGCGGTCGCGTCGATCCGCGCCAGGCACATGCCAGCCTGGGCCATGAGGCGCTCGAAGGCCGCATAGCCGTAGCGCTCGCGCAACCCCAGGGCGCTGGCGATCTCGATGAAGAACAGGCCGCCGCTGGCACCTGCGCGCAAGGCTTCGTCGACCTGCTGCAGCAACCAGCCGCGCGTGGCCAGCCCGGTTTCCGGGTGGCTGCGCAGCACCGCGCTTGCCTGCGGCGACGGCTGGCGCTGCTGCGCCCGCGAGCGCTGGATGCGGTTGGACACCGCGGCGATGAGGTGGCGCGGCCGGATCGGCTTGGTCAGGAAATCATCGGCCCCGCTCTCGAGCACTTCGAACTGGCGCTCCGGATCCGGGTCGCCGGTCAGGAACACGATCGGCAGCAGCTGGAACTCCGGCTGCTGCCGGATCAGGGTGGTCAGGCGCATGCCGTCCAGGCCGGGCATGTGCAGGTCCATCAGGATGAGGTCGGGGTCGAAGCGGCCGATCGCATCGATCACGCCGTCCGGTTGCATCTGCACCTCGGCCTTCATGCCGGCGCCGTGCAGCACGCTCTGCGCGAACAGGGCCTGGGTGCGGTCGTCCTCGACGATCAGGATGCGGAAAGGCGATTCGGCATTGCTGTCGCGCGGCGCTTCGCCACCCGTGGAAGGGGAGGCGGCCGGTGCGGGGGGAGTCGGGTCGGCGGCGGGCGTTGCCGCGGCCGGCATCGTGGCCGCGTCCCCGGTCCAGCGCCGCCAGTAATGCGGGGGCGGCGCTTCCGCGCGCATGCGCTGGCGCGCGGCCGCATCCTCCGGCAACGAAGCGGGTTCTCTCACGGCCATCAGTCTTCCCCCTGCTGGGACCGCATTATGTGACCAACTGCGCGGGTGAGGACAAGTGCGCGGGGCATGCGCTTCAGGCCGGTGGCGAGGCGAACAGGCGGCGCACGCCGCGACTGAGGGTGCGCCAGACCCACCACACCAGCAACGCGCCCAAGAGGCTGGCGCCGACCACCAGCAGCAGCGCGATCCACGGATGGGCGATGGCCAGGGCCAGGCCGCCGACCACCACCGTGTCCTCGGCGGCCGATGCGACCCAGTTGCTGGCCGGCTCGGGCGAGGTGTTCAGCAGTGCGCGCGTGCCGGACTTCAGGCCATGGCTGACCAGGGCCACGCCGGCGCCGGCCGCCAGCGCGCCCGCCCCCAGCTGGCCGTCGGGCGAGAGCGTGGCCGCGGCCAGGAAGGCGCCGGCGGGTACCCGGGCCAGGGTCTGCAGCAGGTCCCAGACCGAATCCACGCCCGGGATCTTGTCGGCGAAGAACTCGGCCAGGGCCAGCGCGCCGGAGGTGCCCAACACCCACCAGGACTGGGTCGGCGCCAGCGCCGGCGGCAGGTCGACCCAGCCCATCAGGCCGGCCAGGCCGACGCCGAAGACGGTCAGGTAGGCGCGGATGCCCGCCATCCAGGCCAGCAGGATCCCGATCACGTAGATGTGGGCATCGGTCATGGGCACTCCTCCCGGGTCCGCCGCGTCGCGGGGTGGGGTCAGGAAACACGGGCTACACTAGCCGGCCCGGTCGATCCGCAGTATAGGCAGAATCGGTCCGACGCCGGCCTGCCCAGTCCCCCATGACAGAACCCGTTCCCCGCTTCCGCGTGGTTCCGCGCCAGCCCGGATTCCCGGCCCGCGGCTGGATCATCGCCATCGCGATCGCCTGGCTGTTGTCGCTGGCGGGCGCCTGGGCATTGGCGACCTGGTTCGCCGCCCCGGGCCTGGGCGACACCCGCGGCCAGTTGCGCACGGCCGAGCGCACCGCCGCCCAGCAGCAGCGCCAGCTGGAGGAACTGAGCCAGCGCATGGTCACCCTGTCGCGTTCGGACCAGATCAGCCGCGCGGCCAACACCGAGCTGCAGTCGTCCCTGGCCGAGCGCGACGAGGAGATCGCCGCGTTGCGGGCCGACGTGGCCTTCTACGAGCGGCTGGTCGGCGCCACCGCCCAGCGCAAGGGCCTGAACGTGCACTCGATCGAGTTCGCGCCCACCGAGGCCGGCAGCTGGAACTACCGCGCGGTGCTGACCCAGAACCTGAACCGCGGCGCGATCAGCCAGGGCCAGCTGCGCTTCTCGATCGAGGGCGTGCGCGCCGGCAAGCTGGCCACCCTGGACTGGGGCGACCTCAACCAGCGCGACGACGCGCCCGGCCAGGACTATTCGTTCCGGTATTTCCAGGAACTGACCGGCAACGTGATGCTGCCCAAGGATTTCACCCCGCAGCATGTGCGAGTCTCGCTGCGAGGCGGCGCGGGGGGCACCGAGCAGACTTTCGACTGGAAACTCGCGGGTAGCGGGGGAGCGAGATGAACATGTTCAAGAACAAGTCCACCCAGCGCGACGGCTTCGCCATCGACACCCTGATCGGGCCGGAAGTGGTCATCCGGGGCGACCTGGAGTTCAGCGGCGGCCTGTACGTGGAGGGCCGGATCCTGGGCAAGGTGGTCGCGGCCGAGGGCAAGCCGGCCAGCCTGCTGCTGGCCGAGCAGGGCACGGTCGAGGGCGAGATCCGCGCCCCGGTGGTGATCATCAACGGCACCCTGGTGGGCGACGTCCATGCCGGCGAGCGGATCGAACTGGCGCAGAAGGCGCGGGTCGAGGGCAACGTGCACTACTCGGTGGTGGAGATGAGCGCCGGCGCCCAGCTCACCGGGCGGCTGGTCCATGTCCAGTCGCAGGAGGCGCGCGCGCTGCAGGCGCAGGACACCGGCGCCACGCCGATCACCGCGGCCAAGGCCGCCAAGGCGTGAAAGACTTGATCGGGGCGCCCGCCGCCCCCATCTTGGCGCCATGGAAATCCTGCCCAGCTACCAGCAACTCGAGCAGCCGCTGCGTTTCAGCCTGGCCGCCGCCTCCAAGGTCCGCGAGCTGATCGCCGAGGAGGGCAACGGCGACCTCAAGCTGCGCGTCTACATCCAGGGCGGCGGCTGCTCCGGCTTCCAGTACGGGTTCGAGTTCGACGAGAACCAGGCCGAGGACGACATGGCCGTCAACACCGACGGCGTGACCCTGCTGGTCGACCCGCTGAGCCTGCAGTACCTGATGGGCGCCGAGGTGGATTACAGCGAGGGCCTGAGCGGCGCCCAGTTCGTGATCCGCAACCCGAACGCGAAGACCACCTGCGGCTGCGGCAGCAGTTTCAGCGTCTGAGCCGTATGGGCGACGCGGTGCCATTCCCGCAGCGCCTGGATGGATTCGCGTTCGCGGGCTCCCCCGCGTTCGATCGCGCCGATGCGCTGCGCGCCGATGCCGCGGCCCTGCGCGGCCTGTGGCCCGAAGCGCGGCTGCTGGTGCTCGATGGCGAAGGCCGCGCCGCCGCCGATGCCGAGGGCAGGGTGCTCGAACTGGGCGGCGCGCGGCTTGGCGGCGGGCCGGGGGCCTCGACTTTCCTGGGCCTGTCCGCGGGACAGGCCTGGTTCGCGCTGGAGGCGGCCACCCTGTCGGGCGTGGACGTGCCGCGCTGGATCGACCTGCGCAGCGCCGCGGCGCAGTGGCCCGCCGACCTGGCCAGCCTCTTCGCCTATGCGCGCGGGATGCTGTACTGGCATGCACGCAACCGCTATTGCGGCGTGTGCGGCGGCAACGTGGCCTTCGATCGCGCAGGGTTCCTCGGCCACTGCGCCAAGTGCGGCAACGACCACTACCCGCGGGTCGACCCGGCGGTGATCGTCGCGGTGAGCGATGGCGAGCGCCTGCTCCTGGGCCGCCAGCCCGGCTGGCCGCCACGGCGCTGGTCGGTCGTGGCCGGTTTCGTCGAACCCGGCGAGGCACCCGAGCAGACCGTGGTCCGCGAAGTCCATGAAGAGACCGCCGTGCGGGTGCGTGCCTGCCGCTACCTCGGGGCCCAGCCGTGGCCGTTTCCCGGTGCCCTGATGCTCGGGTTCGAGGCGCTGGCCGAACCGGACGAGCCACGGGTCGACGGCGAGCTGGAGGACGCGCGCTGGTTCACCCGCGAGGAGATCGGCGAGGCGCTGGCGCGCGACGGATCGGAACCCGAGGGCCTGTTGCTGTCGCCGCCGATTTCGATCGCGCGGTCCCTCATCCGCCATTGGCATGCGAACGGGGCGATGCTCACGCGCGCTTAGCGTCCGCGATGCCGGCCTGCGGCTAGAATCGGCGCAGGGAGGGTCCACACCGATGTTCACTACGCTGGTCGCCGTCATCGCTGCGCTGGTGCTGGGGCATGTCGCACCGGCGCTGGCCCGGTCGCTGCGCGAACACCCCTGGTACGCCCGGTGGCTGCTGTGGCTCGGGTCGCACCCTGACGACGGTGGCCTCTGGTACGGCCGGCACGGGATCTGGCTGGCGTTGCTGCCACTGGTGCTGCTGGTGGGCGCCGTGCAGCTAGCCCTGTCCGGTTGGCTCATGGGACTTCCGGCCCTGCTGTTCGGCGTGGTCGTGCTGGTCTGCACCTGGGGTCCGCGCGACCTGGACATCGACGTCGAGTCGGTGCTCGATGCATCCGATCCGCAGGCACGTGCCGAGCGCCTTGCACGGCTGGCACCGGAGCCGGGCGTTGCGGTCGTCGAAGGCCCGGCGTTGCCCGGCGTGGTGATGCGCAGTGCGCTGCGCCGCTGGTTCGCGCCGCTGTTCTGGTTCCTGCTGCTCGGCCCGGCCGGCGCGGTGCTGTACCGCCTGGTCGAGCGTGCAGTGGTCGTCGATGGACCGGTGCTCCCGGCGGAGAACGCGGCCGGTGCACGCGTCCTGTTGCAATGGCTGGAGTGGCCGGTGGCGCACCTGATGACGCTGGCCCTGGCGCTGGCCGGCAATTTCGACCTGGTGTTCCGCACCTGGCGCGCGGCCGGCGGCGACCGCTGGCAGCCGGCGAGCGGTTTCCTCGAGGCCGCCGGTCGCGCCGCGGTGCGCGGCGAGCTGGCGGAGGAGATCGAGGATTACCGCAGCGAAGGACTGGTGCCGGTGATGGGCGAGCTGGTCGAGCTGCGCGATGCGATGAGCCTGGTCTGGCGCATGCTGCTGCTGTGGCTGGCGCTGCTGGCGCTGCTGGTCATCGCCGGCTGGGTGAGCTGATTGCGCTCCATGGCGATCGAGCCGGTTCCAGCCCGGTCACCCACGCATTGATGGAAAGATGGTGCGTGCGGGCAGCGGGGCGAGCCCCGCTCTACGTGGTACGGATCTAGCGGGCCGCCGCAGCGCGTGCGATGCCGCGCCTCAGCCCGGCGCCAGCAGGGTGAACGGAAGCCACGGCAGGTTGCGCGCCACCCAGTAGCCCGGCAGCACCCACAGCCACAGCTTCGGCTCCATCGCCACATCCATCAGCGGCCGCAGCACGCGCGGTTGCCAGCCCTGCGACCAGGCGACCATCAGCGCCATCAGCGGCAGCATCAGCACGCCGAGCGGGTTCATGGCCAGGGCGCCGGCGAGGTCGCCGTGCACCAGCGCGTGCAGCGCGCGGGTCAGCCCGCAGCCGATGCAGTACAGGCCGGTGAAGGCATGGAACATGCACGGCGGGAAGGGACTTCCCGCCGCGTTGGGGTCGAACGTCCGCAACAGCCAGACGCCGGCACCGGCCGCGACCGCGGCCGATGCCACGCCTGCAATGCGCAGCGTGCGCGAGACTGCCATGGACCGTTACTGCATCGACTCGATCTGCTCGAGCATCTGCTGGTACTCGGCCATGCCACCGGTCGAGAAGAAGTAGATGTTCATCAGCAGGCCGATGATGGCCAGCGCGGTGGCGACCCAGCACCAGGTCTTGGCGTTGGCCGAGGCGCGGCGCGCGCCGTCGAGGTCGCCCGCGCGCAGCAGGCCGTTGACCTTGGCCGAGAACACGATGGCGACGATGCCGACCAGGCCCAGCGGGCAGCACAGGCAGGTCGCCAGCACCGTGGACACGATCGCCCAGGCCAGGTGGTTCGGGATCGGCTCGTGGACCGGCGCGGCGTTCGGAGTGGGCGGCGGGACGTAACTCATGGCAGTGCCTCCTGGCGGTTTCGGGTAATGGAATCGTGCGCTACGGCGGTACGTCTGCGCCGCCGCGTGGTGCGGCGGACGGGTAATCCATGGCGCCGGGCCTCCCGGTCGCCGCTCCGCGTCCCCCGGCGCGTCCTGGCAAGCCTAACCGACCGGCTGCCGGCGGCAAAGGCGGGCGCGCCGTTCAGGCCGCATCGCCGCGCAGTTCGCGCACGCGCGCTTCGAGCTCCGCGGCCGACGGCTGCCCGTCCAGCGGGGGGGCGGCGACCACTTCCACCTGCGCGCGGAAGCGGCGCGGCACGCGCATGCGGCCCAGCCGGCCGTCGCGACGGCTCCACATGCTCGACCACATGCCGCGCAGGGCCATCGGCACGACCGGCACCGGCCGGCCGGCCTGGGCGGCGCGCTCGAGGATCTTCTCCACGCCGGACTTGAACGGGGCGATGGCGCCGTCCTTGGTCAATGCGCCTTCGGGGAAGATGCACACGAGTTCGCCTTCGGCCAGGGTCGCGTCGATCTCGTCGAACGCGCGCTGCATCAATGCCGGGTCTTCGCGCGCGCCGGCGATCGGGATGGCCCTGGCGGTGCGGAAGATCCAGCGCATCACCGGGATGTTGAAGATCCGGTAGTACATGACGAACCGCACCGGCCGCGGGATGCTCGCCGCCAGGATCAGCGCATCCATGTAGCTGACGTGGTTGCACACGATCAGCGCGGCGCCCTCGTCGGGTACGTTGTCCTCGATGCCGCGGGGCCGCATGCGGTACAGCGCGCGCACCATCAGCCAGCTGAGGAACCGCATCAGGAACTCGGGCACCAGGGCGAAGATCCAGCCCGCGACCACGAGGTTGGCGATGGCCAGGGCGAGCAGCACCTGCGGAATCGTCCATTCCAGCACCTGCTGCAGGGCGATGCCGACCAGCGCGGCGGTCACGATGAACAGCGAGTTCTGGATGTTCACCGCGGCGAACACCCGCGACATCTCCGATGCGGGGGTCCGGCTCTGCACCAGCGCGAACAGCGGCACCACGAAGAAGCCGGTGAACAGGCCGATGCCCAGCAGGTCGACGATGATGCGCACGCTGCCGGGCTGGTCCAGGAAGCCGGCGATGTCGAGCCCGCCCACCGGTGCCGCGCCCGAGCGGGCGAAATACAGGTCGAGCAGGAACGCGCTCATCCCGAACGCGCCCAGCGGCACCAGTCCGATCTCGACCGTGCGCGCCGACAGCTTCTCGCACAGCAGCGAACCGGCGCCGGTGCCGATCGAGAACAGGGCCAGCGCACCGATGTACAGCGCCGCCGAGCCGGATGCGCCGCCCAGGTTCACTTCCGCGTAGGCCGGCAGCTGCGAGGTCAGCAGCGTGCCGAAGAACCAGAACCAGGACACGCCGAGGATCGCGTTGCGCACCGCCGGCTGGCGCCGGGCCATGCGCAGCACCGCCAGCGATTCGGGCAGCGGGTTCCAGTGCACCTTCAAGCCGGGGGCGCCGGCATCCACGCGCGGGATCCGCCGCGCGACCAGGTTGCCGGTGACCGCCAGCAGCACGATCGCGGTGGCGGCCACGGCCGGGCCCTGCGCGCCGGCCAACTGGAAGATCAGGCCGCCGAAGATCATGCCGAACAGGATCGAGATCGACGTGCCCATCTCGACCAGGCCGTTGCCGCCGGTCAGCTCCTCGGGCTTGAGGATCGCGGGCAGCACCGAGTACTTGACCGGGCCGAACAGGGTCGACTGCACGCCGGTGCAGAACAGCGCCACCAGCAGGACCGGCATGTTCTGCAGCAGGAAGCCGGCCGCGGCCAGCGACATGATCGCGATCTCCATGGCCGTGGTGATCACGATCAGGCGCTGCTTCTCCAGCTTCTCGGCCACCTGGCCGGCGATGGCCGAGAACAGGAAGTAGGGCAGGATGAAGATCGCCGGCGCGAGCATCGCGTACAGCGAACGCTGCTCGGTGGTCACCCCGAGGAAGAACAGCAGGCCGATGATCGCCTGGCGGTAGACATTGTCGTTGAAGGCGCCCAGCGCCTGCACGATGAAATAGGGCAGGAAGCGGCGCTGGGTCAGCAGCGCGAACTGGCTGTGGCCGGACATGCAGGTCTCCGCGGGGCTGCGCGGAGCCTAGCAGACCGGAATGGCCGCGGCGCGTCGGCGGCGGGGCAACGGCCGCGCGCGGCCGGACTGGCACGGTGCGTTGCGCCGCGCATGCGTCCCGCGGCCGCGCGTTTGGCTAGAGTGGTGGCCCCCATGCGTCGCGAGGTTCCCATGAGCATTCCGACCACGGTCGCAGCGCGGCCGATGCCGGCCGCGTTCCTCGGCCACGGCAGCCCGATGAACGCGCTGGAGCGCAACCGCTTCACCGAGGCCTGGCGCGCCTTCGGCGCGGCGGTGCCGCGGCCGCGCGCGATCCTGGCCGTGTCGGCGCACTGGTACGTCAACGCCACGGCGGTGACGGCGATGGCGCGGCCGCGCACCATCCACGACTTCTACGGTTTCCCGCAGGCGCTGTTCGACGTGCAGTACCCGGCGCCGGGCCTGCCGGACCTGGTGGACGAGGTCGCCGACGCGGTCAGTCCCGACCATGTCGGCGCCGATGTCGACGGCTGGGGCATCGACCATGGCACCTGGTCGGTCCTGGTGCATGCCTTCCCCGAGGCCGACATCCCCGTGGTGCAGCTGTCGATCGACGCGCGCAAGCCGCCGGAGTGGCACCTGGCGCTTGGCGCGAAGCTGGCCGCGCTGCGCGAGCGTGGGGTCCTGGTGGTCGGCAGCGGCAACGTCGTGCACAACCTGCGCGCGATCGACTGGCAGCAGCCCGACGGCGCGTTCGACTGGGCCCGCCGCTTCGACGAGCATGCGCGCCAGCTGATGCTCGAGCGGCCGCACGACGTGCCCTCGCTGGGCTCGCACCCGGACTTCCGCCTGGCGGTGCCCACGCCGGACCATTTCCTGCCGTTGCTGTACGTGGCGGGTCTGTCCGCGGCGGCCGGGCGGGCCGCCGAGG
This sequence comes from Pseudoxanthomonas sp. Soil82, assembly GCF_040446535.1. Lineage (NCBI taxonomy): Bacteria > Pseudomonadati > Pseudomonadota > Gammaproteobacteria > Lysobacterales > Lysobacteraceae > Pseudoxanthomonas > Pseudoxanthomonas sp. Soil82. Next base: position 310,635 of record NZ_JBEAAK010000005.1, on the reverse strand, counting down.
TGCTGGTCGACGGGTACGCGTACGGCTCGCTGTCGATGACCGCCTACACGCTCGACGCGCGCTGCCCGGAAACCGCTGCCGATGCCCCCGGCGCCGCGCCGCTGGCCACGGGCCTGCCTCCCGAGGACGCCAACGTCTGAATGCCTGCGTGGCGGGCGCCGCGGCTCAGCCGCGCTCGCGCTCGATCGCGCGCCAGCCGATGTCGTTGCGGTGGAATTCGTTGGCCCAGTGGATCGCGTCGACGCCCGCGTAGGCGCGCCGCTGCGCGTCGCCCACCGAGTCGCCCAGCGCGGCCACGCACAGCACCCGGCCACCGGCGCTGACCACGTTGCCGGACGCGTCCAGCGCGGTGCCGGCATGGAAAACCTTGGCCCCCGCCGGAACGGCGTTCAGCCCGTTGATCACGTCGCCGGTGACTGGCGTTTCCGGATAGGGCCGCGCCGCCATCACCACGCCCAGCGAGGGGCGCGGATCCCATTGCGCCCGGGCTTCGTGCAGGCGGCCATCGATCGCCGCCTCCACCAGTTCGACCAGGTCCGACTGCAGGCGCAGCATCACCGGCTGGGTTTCCGGATCGCCGAAGCGCACGTTGAACTCGATCACCTTGGGCGCCCCGGAGGCGTCGATCATCAGGCCCGCGTAGAGGAAGCCGGTGAACGCGACGCCATCGGCGATCATGCCTTGGACGGTCGGTTCGACCACCTCGCGCATCACCCGCGCGTGCACCTCGGGCGTGACCACCGGCGCGGGCGAGTAGGCACCCATGCCGCCGGTGTTGGGGCCGGTGTCGCCGTCACCGACACGCTTGTGGTCCTGGCTGGTGGCCATCGGCAGGGCGGTGCGGCCGTCGACCATGGAGATGAAGCTGGCTTCCTCGCCCTCCAGGAACTCCTCGATCACCACGCGTGCGCCGGCGTCGCCGAAGGCGTTGCCGGAGAGCATGTCGCGCACCGCGTCCTCGGCTTCCTCCAGGGTCATGGCCACGATCACGCCCTTGCCGGCGGCCAGGCCGTCGGCCTTGACCACGATCGGCGCGCCCTTGGAGCGGATGTAGGCGAGCGCGGCGTCGACATCGGTGTGCACCGCGTAGAACGCGGTCGGGATGCCGTGGCGGGCGAGGAAATCCTTGGCGAAGGCCTTGCTGCCTTCCAGCTGCGCGGCCGCCGCGGTGGGCCCGAAGATGCGCAGGCCGGCGGCGCGGAAGCGGTCGACCACGCCGGCCACCAGCGGCACCTCCGGACCGACCACGGTCAGGCTGACGCCTTCGTCCCGGGCGAGCGCCAGCAGTCCCTCGATGTCGGTGACCTTGACCGCCACGTTGCGGCAGCGCGCCTCGGTGGCGGTGCCCGCGTTGCCCGGCGCGACGATCACTTCGGTCACCCGCGGCGACTGGGCGAGCTTCCACGCCAGCGCGTGCTCGCGGCCACCGGATCCGATCACGAGGACTTTGGACATGCGGGCGGGCTCGATGGCTGGGGAGGGAGCGCGATTCTACCGTGCCCGCCCGTGCCGCCCAGCCGCCGCGGCGCGGCCGTCGATCGTTTCAGTCGTACTCGTGGTGGCCGAACGCCGCGTGCAGCACCACCTCGCCGGCCGAACCGGCGTCGGTGAACCGCAGCGCCTGGAAGGCGCCGTCCGGTGCGGCGGGCAGGGTCAGCAACGGGTCGGGCCGGAAACCGAAGCGCGCGTAGTACGCGGGATCGCCCAGCACGACGCAGCCATTGGCCTCGCGCTCCTCGAGGATGCGCAGGCCGGCGCGCACCAGCGCGGCGCCGATGCCATGGCCCTGGTCGGCGGGGTCGACCGCGATCGGGCCGAGCACGTACCAGCGATCGCCATCGCGCGAGGGCCGCGCCGGCGAGAAGGCGACATGGCCGGCGATGCGGCCGTCGATGTCGGCCACCAGCGACACGGCCAGCGCGTGATCGGCGCGCAGCGTGTCGACGGTACGGCTTTCCAGCTTGCCTTCGCCGGGATAGCCGGCGAAGGCCTTGCGCACGAGGTCGTGTATCGCATCGACGTCGTCGGGGCCTTCCTCGCGGATCCACATGGCGCCGCCTCCCTGGATGGACAGGCAGCCAGCCTAGCCGGTCCGGCGTCAAGGCGCGTTATGCGCCCGGCGGACGGGCACGCCATGCGCGCGGAATCGCTGGCCGAGCGCCGGGCCGGCGTTGCCGCCGCCAGCGCGCCGAAGATGACCCCGCGTCGCGACCGTGCGGCGCTCGCCGCCTCAGTGGCGGAAGTGGCGCACGCCGGTAAACACCATGGCGATCCCGTGCTCGTCGGCCGCGGCGACCACCTCGGCGTCGCGCATCGAGCCGCCCGGCTGGATCACCGCCTTGATCCCGGCCGCGGCCGCCGCATCGATGCCGTCGCGGAACGGGAAGAACGCATCGGAGGCCATCACCGAGCCCTCCACCACCAGGTCGGCGTCGGCCGCCTTGATCCCGGCGATGCGCGCCGAATACACGCGGCTCATCTGGCCGGCGCCCACGCCAATGGTGCGCAGGTCCCTGGCATAGACGATCGCATTGGACTTGACGAACTTGGCCACCCGCCAGGCGAACAGCAGGTCGCCCAGTTGCGCGTCGGTCGGAGCGAGCTTCGTCACCACCTTCAGTTCGCCGGCGCTCATGCCGCGGTTGTCCGAGGACTGCAGCAGCAGTCCGGAGCCGACGCGCTTGGAGTCGTAGTTGTTCAGGCCGGCGCCGTGGGGGATGCGCAGCACGCGCACGTTGGCCTTCTTCTTCGCGTAATCCAGCGCGCCTTCCTCGTAGTCCGGCGCGATCAGCACCTCGACGAACTGGCGGTCCAGGATCGCCTTGGCGGTGGCCGCGTCGAGCGTGCGGTTGAACGCCAGGATGCCGCCGAACGCCGAGGTCGGGTCGGTGGCGTAGGCCAGCTCGTAGGCCTGGCCCACGTCGGCGGCCACGGCCACGCCGCACGGGTTGGCGTGCTTGACGATCACGCAGGCCGGCACGTCGAACTGGCGCACGCATTCCCAGGCCGCGTCGCTGTCGGCCAGGTTGTTGTAGCTCAGTTCCTTGCCCTGCAGCTGGGTGAAGGTGGCCAGCGTGCCGGGCACCGGGTACAGGTCGCGGTAGAAGGCGCCGGACTGGTGCGGGTTCTCGCCGTAGCGCAGGTCCATGACCTTGACGAAGGTGGAGTTCATCTGCGCCGGATACTCGGCGCGCACCGGCACCTGCGCGGCGGTGTCGGTCACTGCCGACAGGTAGTTGCTGATCGCCGCGTCGTACTGGGCGACGCGGTTGAACGCGGCCACCGACATCGCGAAGCGGGTCGCCGCCGACAGCGCGCCGTCGTTGCCCTGCAGTTCGGCCAGCAATGCCGGGTACTGGCCTGGCGAGGTGGCCACGGCGACGCGGGCGAAGTTCTTGGCCGCCGAGCGCAGCATCGCCGGGCCGCCGATGTCGATGTTCTCCACCGCATCGGCCAGCGTGCAGTCGGCCTTGGCGGTCACCGATTCGAACGGGTACAGGTTCAGCACCAGCAGGTCGATCGCGCCGATGCCGTGCTGGGCCATCACCGCCTCGTCCACGCCGGCGCGCCCGAGCAGGCCGCCGTGCACCAGCGGGTGCAGGGTCTTGACCCGCCCGTCCATCATTTCCGGGAAGCCGGTGACGTCGGCCACGTCCTTCACCGCCAGGCCGGCTTCCCGCAGCGCGCGCGCGGTGCCGCCCGTGGAGAGCAGTTCGACGCCAAGCGCGGCCAGGGCGCGGGCCAGCTCAAGCAGGCCGGTCTTGTCGGAAACGGACAGCAATGCCCGGCGGACGGGCAGGAAATCGGCGGTCATGGGGGAGGGGGCAGCGGAACGGGGCCGGTATTGTACCGGGCCGGATCGCTCCGCTCCGCTGGATATGGCTACCGTCGGGGCCGGGGTTGCCTGGCCGGACCGGAATCGCCGGCGGGACCCCAGCCGGGCAAGCCCGGCTCTACGCCAGGCCGTAGTCCTTGAGCTTCTTGCGCAGAGTGGCGCGATGGATTCCCAGCAGCGCCGCGGCGCGGCTCTGGTTGCCTTCGCAGTGGTTGAGCACTTCCACGAACAGCGGGATCTCCATCTCGCGCAGCACGATCTCGTAGACGTCGTTCGCGTCGACGCCATCCAGGTCGCGCAGGTAGCGGCGGACCGACTGGGCCACGTGCTCGCGCAACGGCGGACGGGAAGCGGTGCGGCCGGTATCGGCGCGGGCGGTGGCGTTCTGCTGCACGGGAGTTCCGGGAAAGTGCGGGCCGCTTCGAAGCGGGCAGGGGAGTCTAGCGCGGGATTCCCCCCGCTGCCATTGGCCGGCCGCGCCCGTGCGTGTTCAGCGGAACTCGAACGAGAAGGCGACCGTGCCTGGCGACGGTTCCTGCACCAGAAAGGTGACTTGCGCACTCTGTCCGGGCGACAGCAACGTACCCGGCTCGGCGCCAAGGTAATCGCCGGGGGCGAACACGTGGCTGCCGAGCACCCGCCCGTCCGCATCTGACAGGGCCAGCTGCAACGCTGGCCAGGCTTGCGGCCAACGCGCATCGTTGCGGAAGGTCGCGTCCACGCGCAGCGCTCCGGGACGCCCGGCTTCGGGCCGCACCTTGCGGTCGAGCATGGTGAACGCGGTCGGCTCGTGCCAGGCCGGCAACTCGCAGCCCAGCGCGTCGCAGAGCGTTCCGACAAGCGGACGCCAGCGCGGGTCGGCGGCAAGGTTGGCGCGGTCGGCCAACAGGACCTGCAAGGCGAGCAGCAGCGCGAGCAGGGCGACCAGCGGCCACTGCCAGCGTTCCCAGCCCCGGCGGTGCAGTCGTCCTGCGAAACCGGTGCCGGCTGGAGGCGCGGGCGCCGTAGGGTTGGCCTGCGCTTCGATCGCGATCGATGCCTCGCCGGGCACCGCATCGGCGTCCCGGCCGGATCCGGGCATCGGCGCATCGACGGGCGCGGCGCTGTCCTGCGCCTGTCCGTCCAGTGGCCCCTCGCTGGCGCCAGGTGTCGTGTCGATGTCCTCCTGCAACGGCCGGCCGCAGCGCGGACATTGCGCAGGCAGCGGCCGCGACTGCGGGTGGTAGGCGACCAGGAACTGGCAGTGCGGGCAGGGGAAGAACATGCGGCTATTCAAGCATGTCGACGCTGCTTCCCGCACCCGTTTGCCAGCAGGTCAGCGGCGGACGCCGTCGATCCGTACCCAGTCACCGTCGACGGCGACCTGCAGGTCGTCGAACCAGGCGGCGTAGCGCTGCAGCAGCTCCGGCTCCTGGCCTTGCAGGATGCCCGACAGGGCGATGCGCCCGCCGGGAGCCACGCGTGCGGCCAGCACTTCGGCCAGCGCGTCCAGCGCGGTGGCCAGGATGTTGGCCACCACCACGGGGTATGTCGAAGCCGGCTCGTCCTGCGGCAGGTATACGGCCAGGCGCGCGTCGACCGCGTTGCGCTGCGCGTTGTCGTGGGTGGCGAGCAGCGCCTGCGGGTCGTTGTCCACGCCGACCGCGGCCGCGGCCCCGAGCTTCAGCGCGGCCAGGGCGAGGATGCCCGAGCCGCAGCCGAAGTCGAGCATGCGCGCATCGCGCAGCAGGCCATCGCCGGCCAGCGCATCGAGCCAGCGCAGGCACAGGGCGGTGGTCGGATGGGTCCCCGAGCCGAATGCCAGGCCCGGGTCGAGCCTCACCACTGCCGCGCCGGGGACGTCGGCCTCCGCCGGCAGTTCATGGTTCCAGGGCACGATCCAGGTGCGATCGCCGAAGCGCATCGGCTGGAACTGGTCCAGCCAGGCGCGCTCCCAGTCCTCGTCCTCGACCTTGCGGAAGCCGGCACTGGCCCAGTCCAGCCCGGGGTCGAACGCCTCCAGCGCCGCCAGCAGGGCCAGCGCGTCGGTGTCGGCGTCGAACAGCGCGGTCAGCACCAGCGATTTCCAGATCGGGGTTTCGCCCACGCCCGGTTCGAGGATCGCGCGCTCGTTGGGCGTGTCGGCGTCGGCGTCGAGCAGGGTCACCGACAGCGCGCCGACGTCCTCCAGCGCGCGCTCGTAGCGCGGCTGCTCGGCCTCGGTGCTGCGCAGGCTCAGTTCCAGGTAGGGCATGTCGGCGGTGGCGCGTGGGGCGGACGCCGATTGTCTCACGCGGCCCACCCGCCGATCTGCTGTAGGAGCCCATCCTCATGGGCGACACGGGCGCCTGGAGCGCGGGCGGCGTCGCTTGTGCCCGCGGCGTCGGGTCGCCGATGAATCGGCTCCTACAGAGGGCCGCCATGTCGGCATTTGTGTAGGAGCCCATCCTCATGGGCGACACGGGCGCCTGGATCGCGGGCGGCGTCGCCTGTGCCTGCGGCGTCGGGTCGCCGATGAATCGGCTCCTACCCAGGGCCGCCGTGTCGGCATTTGTGTAGGAGCCCATCTCATGGGCGACACGGGCGCCTGGATCGCGGGCGGCATCGCCTGTGCCCGCGGCGTCGGGTCGCCGATGAATCGGCTCCTACCCAGGGCCGCCATGTCGGCATTTGTGTAGGAGCCCATCCTCATGGGCGACACGGGCGCCTGGAGCGCGGGCGGCGTCGCCTGTGCCTGCGGCGTCGGGTCGCCGATGAATCGGCTCCTACCCAGGGCCGCCATGTCGGCATTTGTGTAGGAGCCCATCCTCATGGGCGACACGGGCGCCTGGATCGCGGGCGGCATCGCCTGTGCCCGCGGCCTCGGGTCGCCGATGAATCGGCTCCTACAACAGCGTACGCGGGGAGCTGGTCCCCGCTACACCGCTCAGCCCAGCGCGATCGACTTGTTCTTGCGCTCGGCCAGGCGCTTTTCCAGGTAGTGGATGTTCTGGCCGCCGGCCTGGAACCCCTGGTCGCGCATGATCCGCTGCTGCAGCGGGATGTTGGTCTTGATCCCGTCCACGACCATCTCGCTCAGCGCCACGCGCATGCGCGCGATCGCGGTGGCGCGGTCGGGCGCGTGCACGATCAGCTTGCCGACCATCGAGTCGTAGTTCGGCGGCACGCGGTAACCCTCGTAGATATGGGTGTCCACGCGCACGCCCGGACCGCCCGGGGCATGGAAGTGCTGGATCAGGCCGGGGCTGGGGATGAAGGTCTCCGGGTCCTCGGCGTTGATCCGGCATTCGATCGCGTGGCCTTCCAGGACGACGTCCTCCTGCCGGATCGACAGCTTGTTGCCGGCGGCGATGCGCAGCTGCTCGGCGACCAGGTCGATGCCGGTGACCATCTCGGTGACCGGATGCTCGACCTGGATGCGGGTGTTCATCTCGATGAAGTAGAAGCGCCCGTCCTCGTACAGGAACTCGAACGTGCCCGCGCCGCGGTAGCCGATGCGGATGCAGGCTTCCACGCAGACCTTGCCGATCTGCGCGCGCTGTTCGGTGGTGATGCCCGGCGCTGGCGCTTCCTCGACCACCTTCTGGTGGCGGCGCTGCATCGAGCAGTCGCGCTCGCCCAGGTGGATGGCGTTGCCCTGGCCGTCGGCCAGCACCTGGATCTCCACGTGGCGCGGATTCTCCAGGAACTTCTCCATGTAGACCTCGCCATTGCCGAACGCGGCCTTGGCTTCGGTCTTGGTCGTGGTGATGGCGTTGGCCAGCGCGGCTTCCGAATGGACCACGCGCATGCCGCGACCACCGCCGCCGCCAGCGGCCTTGATGATCACCGGGTAGCCGATCTCGCGGGCGATCTTGGTGTTGGCGACGATGTCCTCGCCCAGCGGGCCGCCCGAACCGGGCACGCACGGCACGCCGGCGGCCTTCATCGCGCGGATCGCCTCGACCTTGTCGCCCATCAGGCGGATCGTGTCGGCCTTGGGGCCGATGAAGATGAAGCCGGACTGCTCCACCCGCTCGGCGAAGTCGGCGTTCTCGGACAGGAAGCCGTAGCCGGGGTGGATGGCCTGCGCGTCGGTGACCTCGGCGGCAGCAATTATCGAGGCCATGTTGAGGTAGCTGTCGGCCGAGGGCGCAGGGCCGATACAGACCGACTCGTCGGCCATGGCTACGTGCTTGAGGTTGCGGTCCACCGTGGAATGCACGGCTACGGTGCGGATGCCCATGGCGTGGCAGGCGCGCAGGATCCGCAGGGCGATCTCGCCACGGTTGGCGATGACGACTTTATCGAGCATGTTCGTTTCCCAGTTCGTTCTTCCAGCCGCCGGCCAGCAGGCCGGTGGGCGTTCGCGGGCTCGGCGCCGTTGGCGCGCGAACGTCCCGCTTACCCGATCACGAACAGCGGCTGGTCGAACTCGATCGGCTGGCCGCTTTCGCACAGGATCGCGACCACCGTGCCGGCGACGTCGGCCTCGATCGGGTTGAACATCTTCATCGCCTCGATGATGCCCAGGGTCTCGCCAGCCTTGACCTGCTGCCCGACGGTGACGAAGGCCGGCTTGTCCGGCGCCGGCGCGGCGTAGTAGGTGCCGACCATCGGTGCGCGCACGACATGGCCCGGCGGCAGGTCGGCGCCGGCCTTGGCGGTGCCGCCGGTGGCCGATTCGGTGGGCGAGCTCATCGGCATCGGCGCGGCGGCAGGCGCGGCGGCCGCCGGCGAGCGCACTTCCAGCGCGGCGGCCGGGGCGGCCACGGCCACGCCGGTCGGGATGCGCGACAGGCGCACGCTCTCCTCGCCCTCCTTGATCTCGATCTCGGCGAGGTTGGATTCTTCGAGCAGGTCGATGAGCTTCTTGATCTTGCGCAGGTCCATGGTGGCCTCTGTGGTGGGAGCGCCGCGCCGGGGGCGCGCGGTTTACAGGGGGAAACGTCAGCCGGTCAGCCGCGCCAGCGCGGCATCGAGGGCGTAGCGGTAGCTGTCGGCGCCGAACCCGCAGACCACGCCGACCGCCTTGTCGCTGAAGTAGCTGTGCTGGCGGAACGGTTCGCGGGCGTGCGGGTTGGACAGGTGGATCTCGATGAACGGGATCGCCACCGCCGCCAGCGCGTCGCGCAGGGCGACCGAGGTATGGGTGAAGGCGGCGGGGTTGATCAGGATGAAGGCGGTGCCGTCGCCGCGGGCGGCCTGGACCCGGTCGACCAGGGCGTGCTCGGCGTTGGACTGGAACGACTCCAGCACATGGCCGGCCGCGGCGGCCTGTGCGCTGAGGCCGGCATCGATGTCGGCCAGCGTCGTGCGCCCGTAGACCTCCGGCTCGCGGCTGCCGAGCAGGTTGAGGTTGGGGCCGTGCAGGACCAGCAGTCGGGCCATCGGGGTTGCGGGACCGGAAAGGGCGGCAGTCTGCGCGAAGGCGCCATTACTGTCCAGTTCGGCGAAGTTAAGCGCGTTTCAAGCGAATGATTGAATCCGGGTGAACTGCGGACGGGTGCGCACTCCGCGTGCGCAGGCCGTCAATGCACCGCCCAGTCCGCGACCTCGCCCTCGGCGAACGGACCCAGCTTCTGCTTCCGCACCCGCCCCTGGGCGTCGACCAGGACGGTGTACGGCAGCAGGCCACGGGTGTTGCCGAGCCAGACGCTGGCATCGGCCGGTCCCGGTGTTTCCAGCAGGATCGGATAGTCCACCGGCACCCGCGCCAGGAAGCCGCGCACGCCCTCGGGCGTGTCCAGGGCCAGCCCCACCACCTGCACCCCATCCGCAGGCTGGGAGCGGGCGAAGCGCTGCAGCTCCGGCATCTCCTCCACGCAGGGTCCGCACCAGCTGGCCCAGACATTCACCAGCAGCGGCCGGCCCGGCGCGATCGAGGCCAGATCGACGGCGTTGCCGTCCAGGTCGGGCAGCCGGATCGGCGGCAGCGGGTCGCCCGGACGTGCCGGATGTACCCCGGCGGGCGGGGCCGGCGCGCTGGCGTTGGCGGCCGCCTGCAAGGCGCGCTGCCCCGCTTCGCTGTCCTGCAGCGGGCTGCGGCCGTGCCACAGGCCGGCCACCAGGCCGAGCGCGGCGGCCGCGGCGGCGACCACCAGCAGGAGGCGCCCGGGCGTCATCGCGCCGCGGCGCGCAGCAGCGCGTCTTCGACGATGGCCGGGGTCAGCACGGGCGGCAGGACCGCCGGGGGCGCGCCGGGTCCGTAGACCACGTACAGCGGCACGCCGACCGCGTGGTGCTGTTCGAGGAACGCGCTGATCGCCGGGTCGGTGTTGGTCCAGTCGCCGCGCATGTAGACCGCCTGCGTGCGCTCGAGCAGGCCATGGAAGGCGTCGCTGGAAAGCACGTTGCGTTCGTTGGCCTTGCAGGTGACGCACCAGTCGGCGGTCATGTTGACGAACACCACGCGGTTGCCGGCGCGCAGGCGGTCGAGCGCGTCGGCGGAGTAGGCGACGACGCCGTCGGTCGGCGCCGCGGCGGCCGCCGGGGCGATCCGGGTCACGCCCCACACCGGCGCCAGGGCGAGCAGCGCCAGCGCCGCGGCCAGCGCGGTACCGGCCCGGCGCCCCTGCCAGCGGCTGCGCTCGAACCACCACAACGCCAGTGCCAGCAAGGTCGCCCCTGCCAGCACCAGCGCGATCGCATCCGCGCCGCGCTGGCGGCCCAGGATCCACAGCAGCCAGATCGCGGTCAGGTACATCGGGAAGGCGAGCAGCTGCTTGAGCGTCTCCATCCACGCGCCAGGCTGCGGCAGGCGGCGGGCCAGCGCGGGCACGAAGCCGATCAGCAGGAACGGCAGCGCCAGGCCCAGGCCCAGGGCCAGGAAGACCAGCATCCCGGTCCATGCCGGTGCGGCGAAGGCGTAGGCCAGCGCCGGACCCATGAACGGCGCGATGCAGGGGCTGGCGACGACGCAGGCCAGCACCCCGGTGAGGAAGTCGCCGGCCGGTCCGCTGCGCGTCGCCGCCAGTCCGCCGCCGATCCCGCCACCGAGGGTGAACACGCCCGACAGGCTCAGGCCGACGGCGAACATCAGGTAGGCCAGCGCGGCCACGAACCAGGGCTGCTGCAGCTGGAATCCCCAGCCGGCCGCCTGTCCGGCCGCGCGCAGGCCGACCACCAGCGCGCCTACCGCGGCGAAGGCGACCAGCACGCCGGCCGTGTACCAGAGGGCGTGGCGGCGCGCGCGGTGCGCGCTCTCGCCGCTCTGCGCCAGGCCCAGCGCCTTGAGCGAGAGGATCGGCAGCACGCACGGCATCAGGTTCAGGACCAGGCCGCCGAGCAGGGCCAGCAGCAGGATCCCGGCCAGGCGCGGCGCCTGGACCGGCGGCGGTGCGCGCGTGCGTTGCGCGTTGCCGGCGGATGCATCCGTCGACGGGCCGGCCGCTGCCTCGCCTGCGGTGGCCGCGACCGGCTCGCCTTCGCCGGCTTGCGCGGCCGTCGCCACCTCAGGCGCTTCGGCGGGGGCAACGGGACCGGCCTGCACCGGCACCAGCGCGGCGGCATCGATCCGTCCGGCCGGAAGGTCGACCGGCAGGCGGCGCGTCATCGGCGGGTAGCAGATGCCATCGGTCTGGCATCCCTGGAAAGTCGCCACCAGGGTGGCCTGGGCCGGGTCGGCATGGGCCCGCCGCACGGGCACCTGGACCTCGACCGGGTCGAAGAACACCACCACTTCGCCGAAGTGTTCGTCGTGGTGGCGCGTGCCTTCGGGCCAGCGCGGCGCCTGCGCCGCCAGGCCCGGATCCCCCTCCAGCACGAACCGGCTGCGGTCGCGGTAGAGGTAGTAGCCAGGGGCCGGTTGCATCCGCACCAGGATCCGGTTGCCACCGTCGGCGATCGCCTCCACGACAAAGGCTTGGGCGTCGGGCAGCGGCACCTGGCCGGGCAAGGCCAGACCGCGTGGCGCACCGGCGGCGGTGCCGCCGAAAGCGGCCAGGCCGGGCAGGCCCGACGGCGTCCCCTGCGCCCGGCCGGTGGATGCGGCCGCGGGCAGCGCCACCTGCAGGCGCCGCGTCTGCGGCGGGTAGCAGATACCCACGTCGGCGCAGCCCTGGTACTTGACCTCCAGCTGCACCGGGCCGTCGCCCAGCGCCTTGCCGTCGAGCGTGGCGACCAGCTCGCGGCGGTAGGTCTCCACCGGGCCGAAGAACTCGTCGGTGTGGCGGGTGCCGTCGGGCAGGCGCAGGGTGCCGCCGCTGAAGCCGCCGCTGGCGGTGACCGCGGTCCGGTGCCGGTACAGGTAATAGCCGTCGGCGATCTTCCAGCGCAGGTCGATGCGGTCGCGCGAGGGGGCGCTGGCGGTGAGGACGAAGGCCTCGTCGACCGGCAGCAGGTCGTCCTGGTCGATCGCGGCGGCGGGCAGCGCCGCCAACAGCACGGGAGCGGCCAGCAGGCAGTGGAGCAGGGCCGGGATCAGGCGACGGAACGTGGATGGCATGGGGCGGGGTTCACTCGCGGGTGGCATCGGCCACCCAGTCCAGGTAGGCGGGCAGGCCGGCGGCGGCTTCGACCGCCACGATCTCGGGGAGTTCATAGGGATGCAGCTCGCGCAGCCGGCTGACCAGGGCCGGCGTGCGGTCGGCCGCGGTCTTGGCCAGCAGCAGGACCTCGTCGGCCTGCTCGATGGCGCCCTGCCAGCGGTATACCGAGCGCATCGGCGGCAGCAGGCTCACGCACGCGGCCAGCCGGGCCTCGACCAGGGTGGCGGCCAGGCGCTGGGCGGTGTCGGAGTCGGGGCAGCTGCAGAACACGAGGTGGACCGGCATGGCGGAAGTGTACCGGGCCGGGCGCGCGGGGCTCGCCCCCGGGCGCCCGGCTTGCCGGCAACGCTGGGCCGTGGGCGCAGGCGACGCGCGCGGACTTCCCACGCCCCGGCCGGGTCCTCCACGGGAGCCGGCGTCGCCCCGGACCCGTCCGGGAGAAACCTCGCCGGGCGGCCCTTGAAAGCCCGGCGTCCGCGCCCCATCTGCCCTTTCATCCCGGTCCCCGATCCGGGTTTTCTGCGCCCGCGGTGCTGGCAGTCGCAACAGGCGAGTGCTAGAGTTACCGCCCTTTTTCCAACCCAGTCAATCACTTGAGAGGGATTGAAACATGAGCAACATCAAGCCGCTGTACGACCGCGTCGTCATCAAGCGCACCGAGGAAGAGAAGGTCTCCGCCGGTGGCATCGTGATCCCGGATTCGGCCACCGAGAAGCCGATCAAGGGCCAGGTCGTCGCCGTGGGCGAGGGCAAGGTGTTCGACAACGGCAACGTGCGCGCGCCGAAGGTCAAGGTCGGCGACCAGGTGCTGTTCGGCAAGTACGCCGGCACCGAGGTCAAGCTCGACGGCACCGAATACCTGGTGGTGAAGGAAGACGACATCTTCGCCGTGCTGGGCTGAGCCCGCCGCTTCGCCGCATCCCAAACCCGCAATCACAGAACTGAGGTAATTCCGCAATGGCTGCCAAGGATATTCGTTTCGGTGAAGACGCCCGCGCCCGCATGGTCCGCGGCGTGAACGTGCTCGCCAACGCCGTCAAGGCGACCCTGGGCCCGAAGGGCCGCAACGTCGTGCTCGAGAAGAGCTTCGGCGCCCCGACGATCACCAAGGACGGCGTGTCCGTCGCCAAGGAGATCGAGCTGGCCGACAAGTTCGAGAACATGGGCGCGCAGATGGTCAAGGAAGTCGCTTCCAAGACCTCCGACAACGCCGGCGACGGCACCACCACCGCCACCGTGCTGGCCCAGGCTTTCATCCGCGAGGGCATGAAGGCCGTGGCCGCCGGCATGAACCCGATGGACCTCAAGCGCGGCATCGACAAGGCCGTCGTGGCCGCCGTCGCCGAACTGAAGAACCTGTCCAAGCCGACCGCCGACGACAACGCGATCGCCCAGGTCGGCACGATCTCGGCGAACTCCGACGAGTCGATCGGCAACATCATCGCCGAGGCGATGAAGAAGGTCGGCAAGGAAGGCGTGATCACCGTCGAGGAAGGCTCGGGCCTGGACAACGAGCTGGACGTGGTCGAGGGCATGCAGTTCGACCGCGGCTACCTGTCGCCGTACTTCATCAACAACCAGCAGTCGCAGAGCGCCGACCTGGATGACCCGTTCATCCTGCTGCACGACAAGAAGATCTCCAACGTGCGCGACCTGCTGCCCGTCCTCGAGGGCGTGGCCAAGGCCGGCAAGCCGCTGCTGATCGTCGCCGAGGAAGTCGAGGGCGAGGCCCTGGCGACCCTGGTGGTCAACACCATCCGCGGCATCGTCAAGGTCGTGGCCGTGAAGGCCCCGGGCTTCGGCGACCGCCGCAAGGCGATGCTGGAAGACATGGCCACCCTGACCGGCGGTACCGTGATCTCCGAGGAAGTCGGCCTGCAGCTGGAAAAGGCCACGATCAAGGACCTGGGCCGCGCCAAGAAGGTGCAGGTCTCCAAGGAGAACACCACCATCATCGACGGCGCCGGCGACACCGCCGCCATCGAGTCGCGCATCAAGCAGATCAAGGCGCAGATCGAGGAGACCTCCTCGGACTACGACCGCGAGAAGCTGCAGGAGCGCGTGGCCAAGCTGGCCGGCGGCGTGGCCGTGATCAAGGTCGGCGCAGCCACCGAGGTGGAGATGAAGGAGAAGAAGGCGCGCGTCGAAGACGCCCTGCACGCGACCCGTGCGGCGGTGGAAGAAGGCGTGGTCCCGGGCGGCGGCGTCGCCCTGCTGCGTGCCAAGGCGGCGATCGAAGGCCTGAAGGGCATCAACGAAGACCAGAACCACGGCATCCAGATCGCCCTGCGCGCGATGGAAGCGCCGCTGCGCGAGATCGTCACCAACGCCGGCGAAGAGCCGTCGGTGATCGTGAACCAGGTCAAGGCCGGTTCGGGCAACTTCGGCTACAACGCCGCCAACGGCCAGTTCGGCGACATGGTGCAGTTCGGCATCCTGGACCCGACCAAGGTCACCCGCACCGCGCTGCAGAACGCCGCTTCGATCGCGGGCCTGATGATCACCACCGAAGCGATGGTGGCCGAGGCCCCGAAGAAGGACGAGCCGGCGATGCCGGGCGCCGGTGGCATGGGCGGCATGGGCGGCATGGATTTCTGATCCGCTCCGCCTCTGTTGCAAGCACCACGGAAAACCCCGCCGCCTGGCGGGGTTTTTCTTTGCCTCTCCCCACGGTTGCGGGACGTTGCTGGCCCGAGTGGCCGATGCGCATCCGTTGCCGGGCCGGATCGAAATTTGTTGGGGGGCGATCTAGCTTCGGACGGGGCCGCCGTCCTGCCGCCATGGGGGTCGTCGCTCGCGCCGGCGTCCTGCCTCTCATTACCCTCTGCTTCCTCCGTGGCCATATGCACCTGAAGCCACGCTCTGCGGCGGCCCCTTCCGGAGCCGCGCTTCAGCCAAGCACGCCCGAAGTTGGAAGTCAGAAGCCTCGGTGGCCGACGCCCCGCATTAGAAGGCCGCTTCTTCTACGCGCAGACGCTCGCACGCACCCCGGCCACGTTGCCGCTGAAACGGTTGCGCGCCCCGGAACCGGCTGTTATCAATGGCGCCGTGAACACGCAGCGCGCCCGCTTTTACTTCTGGTATTACTTTCCGAAGCCACTGGCGGAGGAAGGGGTACGCGCGTTCTGAGTTGATCCGAAGAACACATCCCCTGAAAGCCGCCAGAGATCCTGGCGGCTTTTTTGTCGCCAGCCTCCGGCGGGAAGCGAACACGATCCCAGGAGTTTCCCCCCATGGCCCCCCATACCGACGACCTGCGCATCCGCCGCATCGATGCACTGGTTCCACCCGCCCAGCTGATCGCAGAACTGCCGTGCTCGGAGACCGCCTCCGAAACGGTGGACGGCTCGCGCCGGGCGCTGCACCGCATCCTCCATGGCCAGGACGACCGCCTGGCGGTGGTGATCGGCCCATGTTCGATCCACGATCCGGACGCCGCGCTCGATTACGCACGCCGCCTGCGCCCGCTGCGCGACGCGCTGGCCGGCGAACTGGAGGTCGTGATGCGCGTGTACTTCGAGAAGCCACGCACCACGGTGGGATGGAAGGGCCTGATCAACGACCCCGACCTGGACGGCAGCTTCAACATCAACAAGGGATTGCGCGTGGCGCGCGGGCTGCTGGAGCAGATCAACGAGCTCGGCCTGCCGGCAGGCGTGGAGTTCCTCGACGTGATCTCGCCGCAGTACATCGCCGACCTGGTGGCGTGGGGTGCGATCGGCGCGCGCACCACCGAGAGCCAGGTGCACCGCGAGCTGGCGTCGGGCCTGTCCTGCCCGGTCGGATTCAAGAACGGCACCACCGGCGACGTGAAGATCGCCGCCGATGCGGTCGGCGCGGCCTCGCATCCGCACCACTTCCTCTCGGTGACCAAGGCCGGCGGCACGGCGATCGTGGCCACCCGCGGCAATCCGGACAGCCACGTCATCCTGCGCGGCGGCAAGGCCCCCAACTACGACGCCGCCAGCGTGCAGGCGGCCAGCGACGTGCTGGTCAAGGCCGGGATCGCGCCGCGGATCATGATCGATGCCAGCCACGCTAACAGCGGCAAGAACCCGGACAACCAGCCGGCCGTGGTGGACGACATTGCCGCCCAGGTCGGTGGTGGTGACGGGCGCATCATCGGGGTGATGGTGGAAAGCCACCTGGTCGGTGGCCGCCAGGAACTGGTCGACGGCCGCGCGCTCGTCTACGGGCAGAGCATCACCGACGGCTGCCTGGACTGGGAACGTTCGGTGCAGGTGCTCGAGCGCCTGGCCGCGGCGGTGCGCGTGCGCCGCATGCAGGCCGCAGCCGAGGTGGCGGCCTGATCGCTGCCTGGTTGCGGCGCGACGGCAGCCGGCGGTCCGGGTCGCCACCGGGCGGCGCGCCGGGCGCTTCCACGCAGGTGCGCGTCGCCCGCATTCGCGGTAGCGTGCGCTGGCCCCGGCTGCAGGAAGGTCGTCGACCATGGAAGCACGCACGCGGACGTTCGATTCGGTAAGCGGCGCGATCCGGCGAGGGTGGGCCGGCTGGCTGGATTTCTGGCGCGGCCGGCCGCGCTGGCTGCGACGCACGTTGTGGACGCTGCTGGTCGCCTACGGCGCGTACCTGCTGCTGGGCAACCTGTTCCTCAACACCCCGGTCGGCCCCTGGACGGCAAACCGCCAGCCGGAAAAGTTCCAGGCGCAGTGGGGCCGGGCATTCACCCTCTATCCGGGCCATGTCGTCGCGCGCGACGTGCGCCTGCAGGGCCAGGTCCGGCAGATCTACTGGGACGTCCAGGCGCAGCGGATGCGCGGCCGGCTGGCGTTGTGGCCGCTGCTGCGCAAGGAGATCCGCGTACCCGAGGTGGTCGCCTCGGGCGTCACCGGCGGTGCGCGCCATGTGGAGCGCAACCGCGAGCCGCCACCACCACGCCCGGGCGGCTGGACCCTGCTGTTCGACCGGATCGCCGCCGACCACGTCCTGCGCGGCCATTTCGATGAACTGGTGCTGGAAGGCGATGGCCAGGCGGTGTTCGGCTTCTCCAAGCAGCTGCGCGGCGGACCGATGCAGATCCTGCCCTCGTCGCTGCATTTCGACAGTGCGCGCCTGCTGGCCGACGGCGACCCGCTGCTGGACCGCATCCGGGTCGACGGCAGCTTCGCGATCAAGCGCCATACCCGCGCCCAGGCGCCCGGGATGCGCAAGCTGCTGCTCACCGACGGCAGCGTGTCGATCGACGGCGAGGGCTCCTCGCTGCGCGGCTACTTCGATCCGCAGGGGCGTTTCCATGTCGCCACCACGCCCGGTGGCGGCCAGCTGCATGCGCGCCTGGAAATGCGCGATGGCGTGCTGCAGCCGGGCGGAACGCTGAGCTGGACCGCACCGATGCGGGGCGTCGGCATCACCGGTGCACCGCTGGGCGGCCAGCTGCAGGTGCAGGCCAGCGTCGACGACGACATTGCGCTGCGCCTGCAGGTGCCCCAGCGCGACGGTGGCGTCCTCGACGTCGACGCGGAGATGCGCCTGCAGGGCCGCGAGCTCCCGACCCAGGGCGGATTGCCCGCCGTCCTGCCGCGCGCCTCGGGACACGTCGTCGGCCACTGGCGCTTCCCGTCGCTGGCCTGGGTGACCACGATGTTCAACGCGCCGGACTGGCTGCAACTGGACGGCTCGGGCGACCTGGTCGCCGACCTGCGGCTGGACCAGGGCCGGCCGGCCCCGGGCAGCCACGTGGAGCTGCCGCAGGTGGCGGTGACGGCGGTGGTCATGGACAACCACATCAGCGGCCAGGGGCGGGTGCGTGCCGACCTGGTCGCCCAAGGCGACGGTCCGCTGCAGACCCGCCTGGCGGTGCAGCTGGACGGGTACTCGATCGCCGGCGCCGCCGGTACCGGGGCGCCCTATGCGAAGGGCGACGACCTGCAGCTCGACCTCACCATCGAAGGCCGGCCGATGCAGGGCGGGGCCATGGGTGCGACCAGCGCGCACCTGCGCTTCACCGACGCGCAGGTGCCGGACCTGCGCGTCTACAACCGCTTCCTGTCCGAGCAGATGCGGATCGATGGCGGCAGCGGCACTGCCAGCGCCGACCTGCGGCTGGACGGCGTCGGCAACATCGGCCACGGCACGGTGGGCGTGGAGGGCCATGCAGCGCGCATGTCGATGGGTGGACGGCAGCTCAAGGGCGACGTGGCGCTCGACGCGCAACTGCGGCGCGCCGACCTGGCCCAACGCGAGTTCGTCCTCGACGGCAGCCAGGTGCGGCTGCGCAACGTGAGCTTCAAGTCCGCGGACGGGCAGGCGCGGCAGGGCTGGTGGGCCAATGTCGACCTGCCTAGCGCGCGGATCGACCTGGCCGCGCCGGACTCGGTGTCCGGCAAGGTCAAGGTGCAGGCGCGCGACGTCGGTTTCCTGCTTGACCTGTTCGGCAGCGGGCAGGGGTATCCGCGCTGGATGGACCGGCTGGTCGACTCGGGCCAGGTCCAGGCGCGCGCGCAGGTGCGGTGGCAGGGCGACACCCTGGTCCTGGACAGCGTGCATGCCAGCAACGACCGCTACGAAGTGCAGGCGCGCCTGCGCCTGGCCGATGGCCAACGCCAGGGCCAACTGCTCGCGCGAATGGGCCTGCTGTCGGCGGGTGTCGACCTGCGGAACGGACAGCGCGACATGCACCTGGTCCGCGCCCAGGAGTGGTTCAACGCCCAGCCGGCCATGCTGCGCTAGAGCGACTGGTATCGGTGGCACCGGTGTCATCCCGTCGGTTATCCGTATTCAGTTTTGGCCGGAAAAAAGCGGGAAATTGAACCTCCCGGTGCTGTTTTGCAGTGCAGCGTGCAAAGCGCCTAACGGCTCCTTCACGATGGCCCCGCATCCCGACGTGGGGGAGGGAGCAGGCCCGCTGGCAGTTCGCTGCAAGCGGGCTTTTTTATTGCCTGGCGCCTGTGGGGCGCACATGCGCAGGGTGGCGTGCCGTAGTGGCCGCGTCGCGAAGTGGCGGCGCCGATGCCTGCCGAAGCGTGGTCCGGCGCCCGGTGCGGGGCGCGGCGCGCGGCGCGCGGCGGAGGGCCGCGGAGGCGCGTGCCACAATCGGCGCGATGAGCCTGCCACCCGACGACGCTTCCGCAACGCCATCCGCCAGTCCTGCCGTGCTGCGTGAGCGCATCGGTGCCCGCGCGCTGGCTACCCTTGGCGCCACCTCGCCGCAGGTGGAATTGCTGCTCGAAGATCCCGGCCTGCGCGAGCGGATCGCGCGGGTGGCACTGGCCAGCGACTTCGCGATCGAAACCCTGCGCCGCCAGCCAGCGCTGCTGGCGCACCTGGCGGCGGCCGATCCGGGCCCGTGGCCGGAGCCGGAGCTCGATCCGGCGCAGCCGCTGGCCTGGCCCACCCTGCTGCGCCTGTACCGCACCGCCGAATCCACCCGGCTGGTATGGCGGGACGTGCTGGGCCTGGACGACGTGGATGCGACCCTGGCCGGCAGCACCCGCCTGGCCGAATCGTGCCTGCGCCTGGCGCTGGCGGCGGTCGAGGGCGAATTCGAAGAACGCCATGGCGTGGTCCGCGATGCAGACGGCCGTGCGCAGCGCCTGGTCGTGTTCGGGCTGGGCAAGCTCGGCGGGGGCGAGCTGAACTTCTCCTCCGACGTCGACCTGGTCTACGCCTACCCGCACGACGGCGAGTCGGACGGACGCCGCACGCTGGCGGCCGAGGACTATTTCGCGCGCCTGGGCCAGCGCCTGGCGAAGCTGCTCGACGAGGCGACCGCCGACGGCTTCTGCCATCGGGTCGACCTCCGGCTGCGCCCGTTCGGCAACGCCGGCCGGGTGGCGTGGTCGTTCGCGGCGATGGACCAGTATTTCCAGCGCGAGGGCCGCGACTGGGAGCGCTATGCCTGGCTCAAGGCGCGTGCCGTGGCCGGCGACACCGCCGCCGGGGAAGCATGGCTGGAGACCTTGCGTCCGTTCGTCTACCGCCGCTACCTGGACTACACCGCCCTGGACGGCCTGCGCACGATGAAGGCGGCGATCGTCGCCGAGGTGCAGCGCCGCGACATGGCCGACGACCTCAAGCGCGGCCCCGGCGGGATCCGCGAGATCGAGTTCCTGGTGCAGTCGCTGCAGCTGATCCGCGGCGGTCGCGAACCGGAACTGCGCGGACGGCGCCTGCTGCCCGCGCTTCGCGCGCTGGTCGCGGCCGGGCAGATCGCGCCGGACCACGGCCGGGACCTGGAAGACGCCTACCGCTACCTGCGCCGGCTGGAGAACCGCGTGCAGATGCTGCGCGATGCGCAGACGCACGCGCTTCCGGCCGACGCGGAGGACCGCTCGCGGGTGGCGCTGGCGCTCGGTTACGCCGACTGGGATGCGCTGGCCCGGGCGCTGGCGCGATGCCGGGCGCAGGTGTCGGCCGAGTTCGACGCGCTGCTGGTGCCGCGCCGCGGCGAAGCCGCGCCGGACGCGCTCGAGAGCTACTGGCGCGGCCTGCCGGAAGCGGGGCAGGCGCAGGTGCTGGCCGATGCGGGCTTCGGCGATGCCGAAGGGGCGGACGCGTCGCTGCGCGACTTCGCCCGCGGCAATGGCGTGCGCGCGCTGTCCGATGCGGCGCGCAAGCGGCTCGATCGCGTGGTGCCGGCACTGCTGGCCGCGGCGGCGCGCTCGGCGCAGCCGGAAGCTGCCCTGCGGCGCCTGCTCGCATTGCTGCAGGCGATCCTGCGTCGCGCGAGCTACCTGGCGCTGCTCGACGAGCAGCCCAGCGCGCTGGCGCGGCTGGTCGACGTGCTCGCGCGCAGCGCGCTGCTGGCCGAGCGCATCGCCAGCTATCCGCTGTTGCTGGATGAACTGCTCGATGCGCGCGTCGCCGGCACCATGCCGGACGAGGCGGCGATGCGCGCCGCCTGCGTGGCCGCGGTCAAGGCGCAGGACGAGGGCGATCCGGAAGCGGCGTTGCGCGCGCTCAACGAGGTGCGGCAGGCCCTGAGCTTCCGCATCGCGCTGGCCGCGCTGGATCGCCGCCAGCCGGCAGAGGACAGCGCCCGGCAGCTGGCGGCCCTGGCCGATGCGGTCGTGGACGAGGTGCTGCGCATGGCCGAAGCCGAGGTGTTCGCCGCGCATGGCGCGCTGCCCGGTGGCCGCTTCGCCGTCATCGGCTACGGCAGCCTGGGTGGACGCGAGCTGGGTTTCGGCTCCGACCTGGACCTCGTGTTCCTCTACGACGCCGATCCGGCCGCGGTCTCGGAAGGCAGGCGGCCGCTGGAGGCGTCGCGCTGGTACGCGCGGCTGGCGCAGAAGGTCGTCGCCTTGCTCGGCGCGGTGACCAGTGCCGGCCGGCTCTACGAGACCGACATGCGCCTGCGCCCCGACGGCGGCAAGAGCCTGCTGGTCTCGACCCTGTCCAGCTACGAGGACTACCAGCGGCAACGTGCCTGGACGTGGGAGCACCAGGCCTTGGTGCGGGCGCGGCCGGTGGCAGGCGATGCTTCGCTGCGCGAAGCGTTCGAGCGGGTGCGCGCGCAGACGCTCGGCCGCCACCGCGACGTCCCGGCGCTGGCCGGCGACGTGATGCACATGCGCCGGCGCATGCGCGCCGAGCTGGACCGCAGCGATGCGGCGAGGTTCGACCTCAAGCAGGGCGCCGGTGGGCTGGTCGACCTGGAATTCCTGGTGCAGTTCGGCGTGCTGGCGCAGGCGTCCGCCCATGCCGGCCTGCTGCAGCCGCGCGACACGCCGGCGCTGCTGGACGCGCTGGCCGCCTGCGGATGGCTCGCGCCGGACATCGCCCGTTCGCTGCACGCGGCGCACGCGGTGCTGCTGGACGTGGGCCTGGCCTGCACCCTCGACCGGCGCCCGCGCCTGGCCGCGCCCACCGAGGCGATCGCGCAGGCACGCGCGGCGGTGGACGAGGCGTTGCGCGCATGCGGTCTCGATTTCGAGCCGGCCGCCGGCAGCGACGCCTGAGTTTCGCTCAGCCGCGCGATGTCCCGTCGCCGTCGACCAGCTTCGGCCACAGCCGCATGCGCACTTCCGCGGCCACCCGCGCGGTCTCGCGCAGCGCCGGTGCGGCGAACGATGGTAGGCTCCCGTCGCCCACCGCGCGGACCCGCCCCCGGTCCTGCAGCGCCCCCAGGAACTGGCCGATCCGGCCGCCCGCGCAACCGGGGTCCAGCACGAACACCGGGGCTGCGGTGGCGCAGGCCTCCGAGAGCATGTTGACCGAGTCCGGGGTACACACCAGCCGGTCGGCGCAGGCGAGCAGGCCCGCATAGGGATTGTCGCCGGCACCGTCCCACAGCAGGCCGGGCATGTCGCGCAGGCCTTCGCGCAGGCAGGCGGCAACCGGAGCCGGCGTGCGCCGCGAGACCGTGGCGAGCAGGCTTCCACCTTCGGCGCGTATCCGCTCGCGCAACCGCGCCAGCAGCACCTGCAGCGCCGCGGTCGTCCAGGGCGCATGCCGGGTGGGTCCGCCCACGAGCAGCACGATGCGTGGCCGCGGCAGCGCCAGCAGCGCGGGGAAGCGCGCGCTCGCGTCGGTCAGCCAGGCGTCGTCGACCGGATTGAGGCTACCGAGCATCGGGACCACGTTGGCGCCGCGCAGGCGGTCGTGGCTGGGCGCGACCACCAGGTCCCAGTGCCGCGGATCGATGCGTGGATCCAGCACCTGCACGGTGCGCGCGCCACGCGCGCCCACCAGCCGCGTGGCCAGCGCGCCCTGGCGGCCGCAACCGATGGCCAGCGCGGGGATCGTTCCGGCCAGTGCTGCGGCGAATGCCGGGCCGAAGGCGCGAGCGGCCCCCGGCAGGCGCCGTGGCGCCAGCCAGCGCCAGGGTGCGGCGGGGTCCAGCGCCGGCGTCACTGGCGCGGCGACGCCCAACGCACGGGCCAGCGCCGCGGCCTGGCGGACGTTGCCGGCATGTCCGTCGGTCAGCAGCCAGGTCGTGGAATCCAGTGCTTTTTGTTGCGGAAACGACATCAATTCGTTCCGGAATGGGTTCACAAAATCATGGATGCAACACTCTACACTGGCCGCCTGCCTGGAGGCCGGGCAGGGGACGCACCACCGGCCTTCCGACCCGCCATTCCAAGGACCGATCATGCCGCACCCGTTGAACGATGCCGCGCTGGACCAGCTGTTCCGCACCGCCCGCACCTACAACGCCTTCACCGGCGACGTCAGCGACGCCACCCTGCGCCAGCTCTACGACCTGTTGAAGTTCGGCCCGACCCAGGCCAACACCACCCCGGCCCGGTTCGTATTCGTGAAGTCCGCCGAGGCCAAGGCCAAGCTCGGCCCGGCGCTGGCGGAAGGCAACTACAAGAAGACCATGGCCGCGCCGGTGACCGTCATCATCGGCCGCGACGAGGACTTCCACGAAAAGCTGCCGTACCTGTTCCCGCACGCCGACGCCAAGTCCTGGTTCGACGGCCCGCGCGAAGGCCGCGAAAAGCCGTCGCTGCGCAACAGCTCGCTGCAGGCCGCCTACCTGATCGTCGCCGCCCGCGCGCTGGGCCTGGACGCCGGCCCGATGACCGGCTTCGACAACGGCAAGGTCGACGAGGCGTTCTTCGCCGGCACGAACATCAAGTCCGACATCCTGGTCAATCTCGGCCAGGGCGATCCCGCCAGCATCTACCCGCGCTCGCCGCGGCTGTCGTTCGACGAGGCCGCGCGCATCGAGTGACGCGCGCGCCGCCTCGACCCACCCCGTCCGCTTTACACAAGGAGCATCCCATGCGCATCCGCCTGCTTTCCGCCGCCGCCCTGCTCGCTTTCGCCGCCGCCCCGGCGTTCGCGGCCCCGGTGACCTACAAGATCGACCCGACGCACACCACCGTGCTGGCGCAGTGGAACCATTTCGGCTTCTCCAACCCCTCGGCCAGCTTCGGCAACGTCGAGGGCACGCTCGTCTACGACGTGGCCGACGTCGCCAAGTCCAGCGTCGAGGTGACCCTGCCGCTGTCGGGCCTGGAAGGCTTCAGCGCCAAGTTCAACGAGCACCTGCGCAGCGCCGACTTCTTCGACGCGGCCAAGTTCCCGAAGGCGACCTTCAAGAGCACCAAGGTCGAGGCCGCCGGCGAAGGCAAGCTCAAGGTCACCGGCGACCTGACCATCAAGGACACCACCCGCCCGGTCGTGCTCGACGTCACCCTGAACAAGGCCGCCGACCACCCCATGACCAAGGCGCCGACGATCGGCTTCGACGCGACCACCACGCTCAGCCGCACCGAGTTCGGCGTCGGCAACTACGCCCCGGCGGTGAGCGACGAAGTCAGCCTGCGCATCACCACCGAGGCCTCGGTGCCGAAGGCCAAGTAAGCCGACCAGGCAAGCCGGGCCGCAAGCCTGGCCACGCAAGCCGGCGGGTCTCCCTCCCCACCGCCGCGCGCCAGCCCGTTTCGACGGGCTGGCGTTTTTTTGCACGCGGCGTTGGCGTTCATACCTCCGTCCGGGTGAGCGACGGGCTCCTGGGTACCGGCTGCAAGGGGCTGGTGTTTCCCGTGCGCTCGAGCCCGGGAACGTCGCGGTCCGGATCCCCGCAGCCCCGCGCAAGCCGGCCTTTTTCTCCCGCAACGGTCCGCCGCGACCGGCGGGGGGCTAGAATTGGCGCCTTGCTTCCGCATCGTCGACGCCCACCATGACCACCATCGCCAACGCGCCCGCCAACGCCGAGAAGCGCTACACCGTGCACCGCGCCGACCTGCCGCTGAGCTGCCCGACCCCGGAGATGGCGCTGTGGAACTCGCATCCACGCGTTTACCTGCCAATCCAGGACGACCCGGGCCACCAGGCCCAGTGCCCGTACTGCGGCGCGGTCTACCAGCTGGCCGACTGATCCCGCGACCCGCAAGCAGGCCGGCCGACCCGTGCCACGCCGCCTGACCGTGGTCCAGTTGCTGCCGGCGCTCGAGTCCGGCGGCGTCGAACGCTCCACCCTCGAAGTTGCCGCCGCGCTGGTCGCGTCCGGGCATCGCGCGATCGTCGTGTCAGCCGGCGGCCGGCTGCTGCCGGCGCTGCGCGACTGCGGCGGTGAGCACGTGACCCTGGATATCGGCCGCAAGTCGCCGGCGGTGCTGGCGCGCGTGCCGGCGCTGCGTGCGCTGTTCCAGCGCGAAGGCGTCGACATCGTCCACGCGCGTTCGCGCCTGCCGGCCTGGCTCGGCCGGATCGCACTGCGTACCTTGCCCGCGCAAGGGCGCCCGCACTGGATGACCACCGTGCACGGGCTGAACTCACCCGGCCGCTACAGCGCGGTGATGGCCAGCGGCGAACGCGTGGTTTGCGTGTCGGAAACCGTGCGCGCCTACGTGGCGGAGCACTACCCGGCGACCGACCCGCACCGGATGCGGGTGATTCCGCGCGGGATCGATCCGGCGCGGTTCCCGCGGCGCCCGCACCCGGATCCCCAGGCGCGCGCGCAGCTGGCCGCCGAACACCCGGTGCTGGCCGGGCAGGGTCCCCTGCTGCTGCTGCCGGGCCGTGGTACCCGCCTGAAGGGCCATGCCGACGCACTGCACCTGCTGGCCTCGCTGCGCGCCGGGCCGTTCCCCGATGCGCGCCTGTGGTTGCCCGGCGCGCGCGAGGCCGGGCGCGACGCCTACATCGGCGAGCTCGAATCGAAGGCCGCGCAACTGGGCGTGGGCGAGGCGGTGCTATTCAGCGCGCCCACCTCGCGCATCGCCGCGGCCTACGCCGCCAGCGACCTGGTCTTGCAGCTCTCGCGCAAGCCCGAAGCGTTCGGGCGCACCGTGGTCGAGGCGCTGTCGGTGGGCAGGCCGGTGCTCGGCTGGGCGCATGGCGGCGTGGGCGAACTGCTTGCGCAGCTGCAACCCCGGGGGGCGGTGGCGCCCTTCGACGCGACGGCGCTGGCCGCCACCGCGGCCGCCCTGCTGCGCGCGCCGCCGCGCCCTCCGGACACCATTCCCTGCACGCTGCAGGCGATGCAGCAGGCGACCCTGGAACTGTATGCCGAACTGGCCGGCTGAGCACGACATCGCGCGCCTGCGCGCGTTCGCCTGGACGCCGTACTGGGTACTGGCATTCGTCGCGCTGTGGCCGTTGCCCGGGCCGGCCGAGGGCGTGCTTGCACTCGGCGCGCTGGCAGTGCTGGTGCAGCTGGCGGTCACGCTCGGCAAGGCCCGCAAGTTGCCGCTGGACCGGTGGGCCGCAGGCCTGGCGACCGCGCTGTTCGCCGTGTACTGGCTGCCGGAGCTGCTGTCCGCACCCGACGCGCTCGACCGGGGCCGCGCCTGGAAGGAGGTGGCGGCCGACCTGCGCTACCTGCCGTTCCTGTGGGGCGTGGCGATCGCGCTGCATGCGCCGGCCGGCCGGCGCGTGGTCCTTGGCGGGCTGGCCGCGATCCTCGCGTTGTGGACGGTGGATGCCCTGCTGGAGGCGGCAGTGGGCACCAGTCCGCTGTTCTGGAGCCTGGATGCGCTCAAGCGCGCCTTCGGCGGCGAGGGTTTCTGCACCGCCGCCGAGGTCGCCGCGGTCGATCGCCTGGGCGGCGTTTTCGGTCCGTGCAACCTCAAGCTCGGACTGGTGCTGGCGAGCCTGTCGCCGTTCGCGCTGGAGGCGGCGCGGCGCTTCGGCGCGGCGGGCTGGTGCGTGGCCGCGGCGGCGCTGGGCATCGCCATCCTGCTCGGTGGCGCGCGCGCAGCGTGGATCGCCTATGCATTGGTGCTGCTGTTTTCCGGTTGGCGCACGCTGGGTGGTCCCAAGCTGCTGGCCTTCGCCGCGGCCGGCCTGGTCGGCCTGGTCGTGTTGTATGCGGCGTCGCCGCAGCTGCAGCAGCGCGCGGAGCGGACTGCGCTGGCGTTCCAGGCCGGGCAGGGCGCCGGCATCGATGGCGCGCTCTCCGGCCGCGGCAGGATCTGGACCGGCGCGGCCTGCATGATCGAAGCGCATCCTTTCAATGGCGTCGGCGTGCGCGGCTTCCGCGTGGCCTGGCCCGTTTGCGATCCGGCACCGGGACAGGCGCCGGCCTGGGGCGGTGGCGAGGCCTACCACGCCCACCAGCTGCTACTGGAACTGCTCAGCGAGACTGGCGCGATCGGCCTGCTGCTGTGGTTGGCGGGCGCCTGGATCGTGTGGCGGAGCTGGCGTCGCGCCGACGCCGTCGCCCGTGATCGCGCCCGTCCCGCGCTGCTCGCGCTGGCGGTCACCGTGTTTCCGCTCAACACCCACCTTGCGTTCTACTCGACCTTCTGGGGTGGGCTGGCGCTGCTGCTGGCCGGGCTCTATGCCGGCGCGCTGCACGGGCGCGACGAGCGCCCGTAGAGCGGGGCTTGCCCCGCTGCTCCCCGGAGCCACCGACCCCTTCGTAACGAAAGCAGCGGGGCAAGCCCCGCTCTACGGAAGGCGGTTGCCGCGGTGGCGCTCATCCGCGCTCGTAATACGTGCTGCGTCCCTGGGGCTGGCGCTTGAAGCGGCGATGGATCCACAGGTACTGGGCAGGCGCCTCGCGCACCATCGCCTCGATCGCCGCGTTGACGCGGCCGGTATCGGCAACCACGTCCTCGCCCGGGAATGCCGGCAGCGGCGGCGCCACGCGCAGGATGTAGCGCCCGCCTTCGCGGCGGTGGAAGAACGGCACCACCGCGCACCCGGTCAGCCGCGCGAGCTGGTGGGTGGCGGTGATGGTCGAGGCGGGCATGCCGAAGAACGGCGCGAATACCGTGTCCTTGCCGCGCATGTCCTGGTCCGGGGCGTACCAGAGGAAGCCGCCGCGCTTGAGGTGCCGCACCGCGCCGCGGATGTCGCCGTTGCCGAACATCGCCGATGCGTAGCGCAGGCGGCCGCGCTTGACCGCCCATTCCATCACCGGATCGCGGTGGCGCCGGTACATGCCGGCCAGCGGCACGTGGTCGCACATCAGCCGGCCACACATCTCCAGGGTCATGAAGTGTCCGGACACCAGCAGCACGCCACGGCCTTCGGCCTGCAACGCGCGCAGGTGCTCCAGTCCTTCGATGCGAAGGTCGCGGCGCATCGGTCCGATGCCACCCCACCAGGCGCGGGCGAACTCGAACAGGCCGATGCCCAGCGCATCGAAACTGTCGCGCAGCAGCCGGGCGCGCCATTGTGGCGGTTCGTCGGGGAAGCACAGGTCGATGTTCACCTGCGCCGCGCGCCGGCGGGTACCGGCCAGGTGCAGCGCCAGCCAGCCGACGCCGCGGCCGATCGCGCGCTGCCATAGCCAGGGCAGGCGCGCGGCCACGACCATCACGCCCAGGCCCAGCCACATCGGCCAGTGGCGCGGGGTGAGGGGCGGACGCGGCGGCGGGGTGTCGGGCGCGGTCATGGGCCGATTCTACGGCTTCGTGCACAGCCCGGGCCCATCGCCTCGGCTATGCTGCGCGCATGCCGAACGTAGCCAAGCGGAAGGAACCGGGCGAGGGAGTGCTGCGCGCGCTCTATTCGTTCGCGCTGTACGTGCTCTCGCCGTTCACCCTGTACCACCTGATCTCGCGTGGTTTCCGCGTCCACGAATACTTCCGCCGCTGGGACGAGCGCTACGCCACCTACGGCAGCCAGCCGCGGCGCCCGTGCGTGTGGCTGCATGCGGTGTCGGTGGGCGAGGTCAATGCCGCCGCGCCGCTGGTGAACGTCCTGCTGCGGCAGCGGCCCGACATCCGCTGGGTCATCACCACCATCACCCCCACCGGCTCCGAGCGCGTGCGCGCGCTGTGGGGCGAGCGGGTCGAGCATGTCTACCTCCCCTACGACCTGCCGGGGAGCACCGCGCGTTTCCTGCAGCACTTCCAGCCCAGCCTGGGCCTGATCATGGAAACCGAGCTGTGGCCGAACATGCTCTTCGGCTGCCGCGACCTGGGCATCCCGGTCTACATCCTCAATGCACGGCTGTCGGCGCGCTCGCTGCGCGGCTATCGCCTGCTGCGGCCGTTGATCGGTCGCGCACTGCGCACGGTCAAGTGCGTGGCGGCGCAGTCCGCGGCCGATGGACGCCGCTTCCAGAAGCTCGGGGCGACCGCCGCGCAGGTGCAGGTCATCGGCAACCTCAAGTACGACGTCGCCGTGCCCGAAGGCCTGGACGCGGTGCGCGCGGCGTTCTCCGCCGCATTGGCCAGGCCGCGCCCGGTGTGGCTGGCCGCCAGCACGCACGAGGGCGAGGAAGCGGCTGTGATCGCGATCCACCGGCGCCTTCGCGCGCGCTGGCCGGACCTGCTGCTGCTGTGGGCGCCGCGGCACCCCGAGCGGTTCGCGCGGGTCCAGGCGCTGGCCGCCGAAGCCGGCTGGAAGGTCGGCACCCGCAGGGGCGGGCACTGGCCGCGGCCGGATGACGACGTGTTCGTGATCGACACCCTCGGCGAGCTGATGGCGTTCTACGGTTGCGCGGACGTCGCCTTCGTCGGTGGCAGCCTGCAGCCGATCGGCGGGCACAACCTGCTGGAGCCGGCGGCGGTGGGCACGGCGGCGGTTACCGGCCCGCACCTGCACAACTTCGCCGAGATCTCCAGGCGCATGGACGAGGCCGGCGCCCTGCGCATCGGCGAGGATGCCGATGCGGTCGCTGCGGCGCTGGAAGCCCTGCTGGCCGATCCCGGCGCACGCCGGGCGATGGTCGAGGCCGGCACCACGCTGATCGAGCAGGGCCAGGGGGCGTTGCAGCGGACGCTGGCGCTGGTGGCGGCCGACCTGCCGGCTTCCGCCGAGGAAATCGCCAGCGCGGTGGCCACCCCGTCCTGAGCGCAAAAACGAAGGGGCCGCCCTGCGGCGGCCCCTTGGTCCGGCAGGCGACCGCCTGCGTTTACTGCTGCGACGGCGGGTTGGCCAGCTGGGCCTCGGCGTCGACGGTCAGCATCGCGTTGATGTTGCGCAGCTGCTCGATGTCGAGGTCGCCGGTGGCCTGGGTCAGCAGCAGGCGGTTGAGCAGGAAGTTGTAGCGCGAGCGCGCGTACTCGACCTGCGCCTGGAACAGCGTGCGCTGGTTCTGGACCACGTCCAGCACCGTGCGGGTGCCCACCTCGAGGCCCACCTGCGAAGCGTCGAACGCGCTCTGCGCCGACACGACCGCCAGGCGGCGCGCCTCCACTTCGCTGACGCCGGCGACCAGTGCCTGGTACAGGTTGCGGGTATTGCGGTCCAGCGCTCGGCGCTGCTGCTCGTAGCCGTCCTGGGCCTGGTCGCGCTGGGCCAGCGCCTGGCGCACGCGCGACTGGGTTTCGCCGCCGCTGAAGATCGGCACGCTCAGGGTCAGGCCGATGCTGGTGCCGGTGCTGTCGCCGGTGGCGCCGCCACCGCCGCCAATGCTGTCGCCCCACGCCGCGTCCTTGCCCCAGCCGCCGCCCAGCGACAGGGTCGGGTAATGGCCGGCGCGCGCGATCTGCACGCTGGTCTCGGCCGCGTCGGTCTGCAGCTGCGAGGCGCGCAGGGCCGGATTGTTCTCGACCGCGCGGGTGACCCAGCCGTCGGCGTCGGCATGCACGGCCGGCAACTCGGGGCGGAAGTCGGCCGGCAGGCCGCGCAGGTTCTGGACCGGCTGGCCGGTGAGCTCGGCCAGCGCCTGGTAGGCGTCGGCCAGCGCGTTGCGCACGAGGATGGTGTTGGCGCGGGCGTCATCGTACTGGGCGCGAGCTTCGTGCACGTCGGTGATCGGCGCCAGGCCGACCTCCAGGCGCTTGTCGGCGTAGTCGAACTGGCGCTTGCCCGCGGCCTCGTTGGCTTCGGCGGCGGCCAGCGACTCGATCGCCACCAGCACGTCGAAATACGCCGCGGCGGTGCGCACGACCAGGTCGTCGTTGGCCGCTTCCAGGGTGAAGTCGGCGGCCTGGCTCAGGGAGCGCTGCGCCCGCAGGCTGGAGAACTGGCCCCAGTTGAACAGGGTCTGGGTCGCGTTGACGCCGTAGCTGCGCGAGGTGGTGGTGAAGGTCCCGCTGGTGCCTTCGTACTCGGTGCGGGACCTGCGCAGCGACGCGTCACCGGTAACCTGCGGCAGCAGGGCGGCGCGCGCCTGGACCTCGCCTTCCTTGTCGTACAGGGTGGAGGATTCGGCGATCGCCAGCTGCGGGTCGCCATTGCGTGCCATCTCGTAGGTCTCGAGCAGGTCGGTGGCCTGCGCGGAGCCGGAGGCGAGGGCGGCGGCCAGTGCCAGGGCGAGGGAACGGCGGATCATCAGCGGCTTCCTTTCTAGGTGTGCGGCCAGCGGTGGGTTGCCGGCCGTCGAGGGGGAATGTCGGTGCTGGCCACGCCGCCTGGCGCGACCTCAGAACAGGAACTTGGGGACCGGGCCGGCGCCGTGCAGGTAGCCCAGCTCGGTCTCGAACAACGATTCGGCGGCCACGGCGTTGACCGCCTCGCCCTTGACCAGGCGCACGGCTTCCATCGACGGGGCATGGCCGCGGACCACGAACAGGCGCCCGCCGGGACGCAGCCACTGCAGGAAGCGCTCCGGCACTTCGGCCACCGCGCCGGTCACGCAGACCGCATCGAACTGGCGGCTGCCGTCGTAACGCAGCGCGTCGGCGACCTCGATGCGGACATTGTTGCCCAGGCCGGTGGCGTCCAGGCGCGCGCGCGCGGCGGCGGCCAGCTCCGGCACCAGCTCCAGGCTGACGACCTCGCGGGCCAGCATTCCGAGGCAGGCGCTCAGGTAGCCGCTGCCGGTGCCCACTTCCAGGACGCTGTCACCGGGGCGCAGCTGCAGCGCCTGCAGCGCGCGGCCCTCGACCACCGGCTTCATCATCTTCTCGCCATGGCCCAGCGGCAGCTCGATGTCGGCATAGGCCAACGCCTGGTGTTGTTCGGCCACGAAGGCTTCGCGCGGCAGGCGCCCGATCACGTCGAGCACGGCCATGTCCAGCACGTCCCAGGGGCGGACCTGCTGCTCCACCATCAGTTCGCGGGCGCGGGCGTAATCGATCGTCATGGGGGGTCATCCAACGCGGGAGGCCGGGCATTCTACCGGGCCCGGCCGCGGCTTGCCGGCAAGGATCGCTGTGGGCGCCGGGCGCCTCGCAGTGCCGGAAGTCACCGCGACCTCCGTCCCCGAGGCCTGCGTGGCCGGCTCAGGCCGCATAGGCGCGCAGGAAGAACTCGACCGTGGCATCGATGTGCCGCGCGACCTCCGCCGGGGTCGGCTGCGTGCACAGGCCGCAGGCCATCATCGGGTGCAGCTCGCCCTTGAGCAGGCTGAAGAACTGCGACGAAGCCAGCGCGGTGTCGTCGATCCGCAGCTGGCCCTGGTCGATCCGCGCCTGCAGGAACTGCGCGAACACCTCCTGCACGCGGCGCGGACCAGCATTCCAGAACAGCTCGCGCAGCGTGTTTTCCGTGGTGCCGGGGGTGTTCATCATGCGGTGCATGCTGATCGCCTCCTCGCTGGTGATCAGCCGGAAGAAGGCATGGCCGATGGCGCGCAGCTGCTCGTCCAGCGTGCCTTCCGGCGGGCGCACGAACAGGTCGTCCGGCAGCACTTCCTGGCACTTGTCGGTAATGGCCGCGGAGAACAGCGACTCCTTGTCGCCGAAGTGGCTGTAGACGGTCAGTTTGGAAACGCCGGCGGCGGCGGCGATCTGGTCCATGCTCACGCCCTGGTAGCCCTGTTCAAGGAACAGACGCTTGGCGGCGGCGAGGATCGACGCGCGCTTGCCCAGGTCCTTGGGGCGGCCGGGGCCGGCGGACCTGGCAGGAGGGGGCGTGGTGGCGTGCTTCGGGGTCATGCGGGAATACTAGACTACTCGGTTTTCTATTTATACCATACCCGCTGGTTCAATATTGAACAGCAGGATGGCGGCGGTGATGAAGAACGGATTCCAGGCCCTGCGCGGCACGGCCCTCGCGGTGATGGTGACACTGATGTCCGCCTGCGGCAGCGACGATGCGCCGGTCGATGCGCGACGTCCCGTATGGGTGGTCCAGCCCCAGCCCGGCGGCGGCGCGGCCCTGGCCTTTCCCGGCGAGGTGCGTGCGCGCGAGGAAAGCCCGCTGTCGTTCCGTGTCGGCGGCAAGCTGGTGCGGCGGGCGGTGGACGCCGGCGCGCGGGTCGAACGCGGCCAGGTGCTGGCCGAACTGGACCCGGCCGACCAGGCGCTGCAGGCGCAAGCCGCGCAGGCGCAGCTGGCGGCGGCCGAAGCCGAGCTCGTGCGTGCCAAGGGTGACCTGGACCGCTACGCCCGGCTGGTCGACCAGCAACTGGTCAGCCGTTCCACCTACGACGCGCAGAAGGCCGCCTACGAGGCCGCCGCCGGCCAGGCCCGCGCCGCGCGCGCGCAATGGGAAGTGACCCGCAACCAGGCCGGCTACGCCGAACTGCGCGCCCCGGACGCTGGGGTGATCGCATCGCGCCAGGCCGAGGCCGGCCAGGTCGTCGCCGCCGGGCAGACGATCTTCGTGATGGCGGCCGACGGCGGGAGGGAGGTCGCGATCGACCTGCCCGAGGATCGCATCCGCCAGTTCAAGGTCGGCGATGCGGCGCAGGTGGAGCTGTGGAGCGCACCGGGCCGGCGCCTGCCCGGCACGATCCGCGAGATCGCCCCGGCCGCCGACGCCCAGACCCGCAGCTTCGCCACGCGCGTCGCGCTGGATGCGGGCGCCCGGGACCAGGTCGAACTCGGCCAGAGCGCGCGCGTCTACCTGGCGCAGGCCGGCGGCGACGGCAGCCTGCAGGTGCCGCTGTCGGCGCTGCAGCGCGGGCAAGGCGATGCGGCGGCGGTATGGGTGGTGCGCCAGGGCAAGGCGTTGCGCATCCCGGTGACCGCCGGCAAGTTCGGCAGCGACAGCGTGCCGGTCAGCGGCGGGTTGCAGGCCGGCGACTGGGTGGTGGCCGCCGGCGGCCACCTGCTGCGCGAGGGCGAGGCGGTGGCCCCGGTGGATCGCGAAAACCGTCCGGTCGCCGGGGCCGCCGCGGCGGCCGCTGCGCAGCCGAAGGCAGACTGAGCCATGCGCCGCTTCAACGTTTCCGAGTGGGCGCTGCACAACCGCGGCCTGGTGCTGTACTTCATGGTCGCGCTGGCGATCATCGGCAGCTGGTCGTACCTGCGGCTGGGGCAGAGCGAGGATCCCCCGTTCACCTTCAAGGCGATGGTGGTGCGCACGCTGTGGCCGGGCGCCACCGCCGAGGAGGTGTCCCGGCAGGTCACCGAGCGGGTCGAGAAAGCGGTGATGAACACCGGCAAGTACGAGTTCGTGCGCTCGTACTCGCGGCCCGGCGAGTCGCAGGTGATCTTCATGGCGCGCGACTCGATGCCTTCCAAGGACGTGCCCGACCTGTGGTACCAGGTGCGCAAGAAGGTCGGGGACATCCGTCCGACCCTGCCCGAGGGCGTGGTCGGCCCGTTCTTCAACGACGAGTTCGGCGACACCTTCGGCAACATCTACGCGCTGACGGGTCCGGGATTCGACTACGCGATCCTCAAGGACTACGCCGACCGCATCCAGCTGGACCTGCAGCGGGTGGCCGACGTGGGCAAGGTCGAGCTGGTCGGCCTGCAGGACGAGAAGGTCTGGATCGAGATCGACAACACCAAGCTGGCCACCCTGGGCATCCCGCTGCAGGTGGTGCAGCAGGCGCTCGAAGGCCAGAACGCGGTCGTACCGGCCGGCTTCTTCGAGACCGCCGGCGAGCGGGTGCAGCTGCGCGTGGATGGCCCGTTCCGCAGCGTCGAGGAAATCCGGGCGTTCCCGATCCGCGCCGGCGGCCGCACCATCCGCCTGGATGACGTGGCGCGGGTGCACCGCGGCTTCTCCGATCCGGCCGCGCCGCGCATGCGCTTCATGGGCCAGGATGCGATCGGCATCTCGGTGGCGATGAAGGACGGCGGCCACATCCTGCGCCTGGGCGACGAGCTGGAGGCGCGTTTCGCCGATCTGCAGGAAACCCTGCCCGCCGGCATGGAGCTGCGCAAGGTCTCCGACCAGCCCGAGGCGGTGCGCGACTCGGTCGGCGAGTTCGTGCGCGTGCTCGCCGAGGCGGTGACCATCGTGCTGCTGGTCAGCTTCTTTTCGCTCGGTTTCCGCACCGGACTGGTGGTGGCGGTGTCGATCCCGTTGGTGCTCGCGATGACCTTCGCGGTGATGCACTATTTCGGCATCGGCCTGCACAAGATCTCGCTCGGCGCCCTGGTGCTGGCGCTCGGCCTGCTGGTGGACGACGCGATCATCGCCGTGGAGATGATGGCCATCAAGATGGAGCAGGGCTTCGACCGCCTACGCGCGGCCAGCTTCGCCTGGGAGTCGACCGCCTTCCCGATGCTGACCGGCACGCTGATCACCGCGGCCGGCTTCCTGCCCATTGCAACAGCCGCTTCGAGCACCGGCGAGTACACCCGTTCGCTGTTCCAGGTGGTGACGATCGCCCTGCTGGTGTCGTGGATCGCCGCGGTGCTGTTCATCCCGTGGCTGGGCGACAGGATGCTGCCGGACCTGGCCCATCCGCAGCCGCCGAAACCCGGCAGCCTGGCCGCGCGCCGCCGCGCGTTCCGCGAACGGCTGGCCGACCGCTGGCCGCAGTTCGCCTTCGCCCTGGCGCCGGCGCCGCTGGACGCGCACCACCACGACCCCTACCAGCGCCCGTTCTACCAGCGCTTCCGGCGCCTGCTCGATGCCTGCCTGCGCCGGCGCTGGCTCGTGATCGGCGCGACGATCGGCCTGTTCGTGCTGTCGCTGGTGCTGTTCCGTTTCGTGCCGCAGCAGTTCTTCCCCGATTCGACCCGTCCTGAACTGATGGTCGACCTGGAACTGGCCGAGGGCGTGTCGTTGCGCGCCACCGAGGCGCAGGCGAAGAAGCTGGAAACGCTGCTGGAGGAGCGCGCCGACATCCGCAACTACGTGGCCTACGTGGGCACGGGTTCGCCGCGCTTCTACCTGCCGCTGGACCAGCAGCTGCCGGCGACCAACTTCGCCCAGTTCGTGGTGCTCGCCGAGGACACCCGCGCCCGCGAGGAACTGCGTAACTGGCTGCTCAAGGACGTGGTGCCGCAGTTCCCCGAACTGCAGATGCGCGTGACCCGGCTGGAGAACGGCCCGCCGGTCGGCTACCCGGTGCAGTTCCGCGTGTCGGGCGAGCACGTCGAACAGGTCCGCGCGATCGCGCGCCAGGTGGCGGAGAAGGTGCGCGCCAACCCGCATACCACCAACGTCAACCTCGACTGGGACGAGCCGAGCAAGGTGGTGCGGATGGAGGTCGACCAGGACCGTGCCCGCGCGCTTGGCATCAGCAGCGCGCAGCTGGCGCAGTTCCTGAGCGCGCAGCTGTCCGGCTATACCGCCAGCACCTACCGCGAGGGCAACGAGCTGGTCGGGATCATGCTGCGAGGCGGTGCCGGCGACCGCGACCAGCTCGAGCTGCTCGGCAGCCTGGCGGTGCCGACCGGCGATGGCGGCAGCGTGCCGCTGTCGCAGGTGGCACGCCTGCACCAGGTGTTCGAGGACGGCATCATCTGGCACCGCGACCGCCTGCCTACCATCACCGTGCGCGCCGACCTCAGCGACGAGCTGTTGCCGGCGGCGGTGACCGCGCAGATCGACCCAACCCTGGACGAGATCCGCGCCGGGCTGCCGCAGGGCTACCTGTTGCAGGTCGGCGGCTCGGTCGAGGACTCGGCGCGCGGCCAGAACTCGATCGCCGCCGGCATGCCGCTGTTCCTGATCGTCGTCACCACGCTGCTGATGCTGCAGCTGCGCAGCTTCTCGCGCACGGTAATGGTGCTGGTCACCGCGCCGCTGGGCCTGATCGGGGCGACCTGGTTCCTGCTGGTCTTCCGCATGCCGTTCGGCTTCGTGGCCATGCTCGGCACGATCGCGCTGGCCGGCATGGTGATGCGCAACTCTGTGATCCTGGTCGACCAGATCGAGCAGGACATCGCCGCCGGCCACGACCGCTGGCACGCCATCGTCGACGCGACCGTGCGCCGGTTCCGGCCGATCGTGCTGACCGCGCTCACCGCGGTGCTGGCGATGATCCCGCTGTCGCGCAGTGCGTTCTACGGTTCGATGGCGGTGGCGATCATGGGCGGCCTGATCGTGGCCACCGCGCTGACGTTGCTGTTCCTGCCGGCGCTGTACGCGGCGTGGTTCCGGGTGAAGCCGGAGGAAGCGGCGGGCTGACGGGAGCCCGAAGGGAACGAAGAGCGGAGCTTCTTTCTCCGGTTCGCGACAGCGCGCAATCCGACAGCACCAAGGCACTGGGGCGGCAGGTCGATCGGCTTCGGCGGGAGCCGCCGCCGGCCAGGGGTAGGCCGCTCGGGCGTACATCCATGTACGCACTCGCTACCGCGGCCATCCATGGCCGCTGCCTCGATACCCCTGGCCGGCCACGTCTTCCGGCGTCCGATTGCTATCGCTTCGTTCCCGTGTCGCCTCCTGTAGGCGGACGAGCGCCAGGACGAGCTCCCGCGATCAACCGGGGTCCCAGCGGCTGGTCCTCCAAGGCGCTCCCCACTTCTGGAGGGTTCGCCGTGATGCCTCCTGACCGTAAGTAAAGGAGGAGGTGCGGGCCGCAGGGCCGCGCCGGGGGACATGGAGGTCAGGAGGCATCACGGCGGACCCTCAGGCACCTCGCCGCCGCCCTCGCATATCAGGACGACGAAGCCTCGCCCTGGAGCAACGCGATGAACGCCTGCGCCGCGCGCGACAGCGTGCGGCCGCCGTGCACCACGTAGCCGAGCCGCCGCGACAGCTGTATCCCGGCCACCGGCAGCACCTGCACCTGCGCGTCGACCATCGTCTGCGGCAGCGCGCTCCAGGCCAGGCCGACGGAGACCATCATCTTGATCGTCTCCATGTAGTTGGTGGTCATCCGCAGTTGCAACGACAGGCCACGGCGGGCGAAGACGTCGGCGACGATGCGATGGGTGAACGTGCCCGGGTCCGGCAACACTGCCGGGTGCGCGGCGATGTCGGCCAGGGTCGCCTTCGTCAATCGCGCCAGCGGATGATCGGGCGCCACGGCGAAGTGCAGGGGGTCGTCCCAGACCATGGTCGCGTGCAGCGGTGCTTCAGTGGGTCCGAGCGTGGTCACCGCCAGCTCCACCTCGCCGTGCAGCACCTGCGCGTAGGCCTGCTCTGAATCCATGAAACGGATGTCCAGCGCCGCGCGCGGGTGCAGCGCGGTGAAGCGCCGCAGCGGTGCCGGCAACCGGTGCAGGCCGATGTGGTGGCTGGTGGCCACGCTCAGCCGTCCACCGATGTCCTGGCCCAGGTCCTGCAGCGCACGGCGCGCCGCCTCGGCTTCGGCCAGCATCTGCCGGGCGCGCGGCAACAGCAGGCGCCCGGCCTCGGTGAGGACCACCTGGCGGCCGAGCCGGTCGAACAGGCGCGCCTGCAGCGACGCCTCCAGCAACGCGATGCGCTTGCTGATCGCCGGCTGGGTCAGGTGCAGCTGGCCGGCGGCGGCCGAGAACCCGCCATGGTCGGCCACGGCGACGAACGCGGAAAGGCTGGCCCAGTCCATCCCGGCTCCCGGTCAATCGATTCCTTGTTGGAATCCAATGGATGAAAAATATCCATTTGAGTTATCGATGGCAAGGGGGCAGGATGGCCTTCCGCCCGGTGGCCCGGCGCCCTCGTGGCCGCTTGCCACCGCCAGACGATCCGAGGCAGCGCATGGCCGGCAAGACCCTGTACGACAAGCTGTGGGAAATGCACGAGGTGACCCGTCGCGACGACGGCTCCTCGCTGGTCTACATCGACCGCCACATCCTCCACGAAGTGACTTCACCGCAGGCGTTCGAGGGCCTGCGCCTGGCCGGGCGCAGGCCGTGGCGGGTCGACGCCAACATCGCCACGCCCGACCACAACGTGCCGACCACGCGCGCCGAGCGCGCCGGCGGCCTGCAGGCGATCGTCGACGAGGTCTCGCGCCTGCAGGTGCAGACCCTGGACGAGAACTGCGACGACTTCGGCATCCTCGAGTTCAAGATGGACGACGTGCGCCAGGGCATCGTCCACGTGGTCGGCCCGGAGCAGGGCGCGACGCTGCCGGGCATGACCGTGGTCTGCGGCGATTCGCACACCTCCACGCACGGCGCGTTCGGCGCGCTGGCGCACGGCATCGGCACCTCCGAGGTCGAGCACGTGCTGGCCACCCAGTGCCTGGTCGCCAAGAAGATGAAGAACATGCAGGTCCGGGTCGAAGGCACGCTGGGCCCTGGCATCACCGCCAAGGACATCGTCCTGGCGGTGATCGGCAGGATCGGGACCGCCGGCGGCAACGGCCATGCGCTGGAGTTCGCCGGCAGCGCGATCCGCGACCTGTCGGTCGAGGGCCGGATGACGATCTGCAACATGGCCATCGAGGCCGGCGCACGGGTCGGCATGGTCGCCGTCGACGACAAGACCATCGACTACGTGAAGGGCCGCCCGTTCGCGCCCATGGGCGCCGATTGGGACAGCGCGGTCGCGCTGTGGCGCACGCTGGTGTCCGATCCCGACGCGCATTTCGACACCGTGGTCGAACTGCGCGCCGAGGACATCCGCCCGCAGGTCAGCTGGGGCACCTCGCCGGAGATGGTGCTGGCGGTGGACCAGAACGTGCCCGATCCCGAGCGCGAAACCGATCCGGTCAGGAAGGACTCGATCATGCGCGCGCTCAAGTACATGGGCCTGCAGCCCAACCAGCCGATCACCACGATCCGGCTGGACCGGGTGTTCATTGGTTCCTGCACCAACTCGCGGATCGAGGACCTGCGCGCCGCGGCGGCGGTGGCCAGGGGACGCAAGGTCGCCGCGAGCGTGAAGCAGGCGCTGGTCGTGCCCGGCTCGGGCCTGGTCAAGGCCCAGGCCGAGGCCGAGGGCCTGGACAAGGTGTTCCTCGATGCGGGCTTCGAGTGGCGCGAGCCGGGGTGTTCGATGTGCCTGGCGATGAACCCGGACAAGCTGGGCAATGGCGAGCATTGCGCCTCGACTTCCAACCGCAACTTCGAAGGCCGCCAGGGCGCTGGCGGGCGCACCCACCTGGTCAGCCCGGCGATGGCCGCGGCCGCCGCGGTGGCCGGCCGCTTCGTGGACGTGCGCGAGCTGATGGGCACTTGAGGAGACCGTCGAGATGAAAGCCTTCACCACCCATGCCGGCCTGGTCGCGCCGCTGGACCGCGCCAACGTCGACACCGACCAGATCATCCCCAAGCAGTTCCTGAAGTCGATCAAGCGTTCGGGTTTCGGCCCGAACCTGTTCGACGAGTGGCGCTACCTCGACGTCGGCGAGCCCGGCCAGGACAGCTCGAACCGGCCGCTGAACCCGGATTTCGTGCTCAACTTCCCCCGCTACCGCGGCGCCAGCGTGCTGCTGGCGCGCGAGAACTTCGGTTGCGGCTCCTCGCGCGAACATGCGCCGTGGGCGCTGGAGGAGTACGGCTTCCGCGCGATTATCGCGCCCAGCTTCGCCGACATCTTCTTCAACAACAGCTTCAAGAACGGCCTGCTGCCGATCGTGCTGGCCGCCGATGAGGTGGACGCACTGTTCGCGCAGTGCGAGGCGAGCGAAGGCTACACGCTGACCGTCGACCTGGCCGCGCAGAGCGTGACCCGTCCGGACGGCGTGCAGTACCACTTCGAGATCGACGCCTTCCGCAAGCACTGCCTGTTCAACGGCCTGGACGACATCGGCCTGACCCTGCAGGAAAGCGAGGCGATCCGCGCGTTCGAGGCCAGGCATCGCGCCGCGCAGCCCTGGCTGTTCGACGCCGGCGCCTGACCCCGGTGCCTGCCTGCAACGAAGACGCCGCCCGCGGGCGGCGTCTTCGTTTTCAGGCCTGCCGCGTTGGAGGGGCGGAAATCCGGGCCTGGCTCATCCCAGGCGCGCGAGCACCGCTTGCGCTGCCTGCCGGGTGTCGACCGCCTGCCCCGGCGCGGCCAGGTCCGCGGTGAACACCTTGGCATCCAGCGCGGCGGACACCGCGGCTTCGATCTGCGCGGCTTCCGCTTCCAGTCCCAGCGAGTGCCGCAGCAGCAGCGCGGCGCTGAGGATGGTCGCGTAGGGATTGGCGATGCCCTTGCCGGCGATGTCCGGGGCCGAGCCGTGGATCGGCTCGTAGATGCCGACCTTGCCGTCGCCCAGCGACGCCGAAGCCAGCAGGCCCAGCGAGCCGGCCAGCATCGAGGCCTCGTCGGTGAGGATGTCGCCGAACATGTTCTCGGTGACGACCACGTCGTAGGCGCGCGGCTTGGACAGCAGGTGCATGGCCATCGAGTCGACCAGCTGGTGCTCGACCGCCACGTCGGGAAACTCCTCGCGCATCACCCGGCTGGTCACGTCGCGCCACAGCCGCGAGGTCTCCAGCACGTTGGCCTTGTCCACCGAGGTGAGGTGGCCGCGCCGCTGGCGGGCGAGCCGGCCGGCGCTGCGCACCACGCGCTCGATCTCGGCCACGGTGTAGCGGCACAGGTCGGTGGCGTCGGTGTCGCTGCGGGTTTTGTCGCCGAAGTAGATGCCGCCCGTCAGTTCCCGCACGACCAGGATGTCCACGCCTTCGAGCAGGTGCGACTTGATCGGCGAGGCGCCCAGTGCGGCCGGATGCGGCTTGGTCGGGCGCAGGTTGGCGAACAGGCCCAGGCCTTTGCGGATCGCCAGCAGGCCCTGTTCCGGGCGTACCTTGGCATTGGGATCGGACCACTTCGGGCCGCCGACCGCGCCCAGCAGGATGGCGTCTGCCTTGCGCGCGGCTTCGAGCGTCGTATCCGGCAGCGGCACGCCGTGGCGGTCGATCGCGATGCCGCCGATGTCGTGCTCTTCGAACTCGAAGGTGTGGCCGTGGCGCGCGGCGACGGCTTCGAGCACGGGCAGGGTGGCCGCGATGATTTCCGGACCGATGCCGTCACCGGGCAGGACGACGATGTTGGCGTGCATGGGGCCTCGTGGATGCGTGGGTAGGGAAGGCGGCCGGCGCGGACGCGCGGCGGAGCGCCGGTTACTCGGCCGGCGGGGTGGCCGGTGCGGCGGCGGCGTCAGCGTCGCCGTCGCCACGCAAAGTCGCGGGGGAGGCCGCGTGCGCGCCGTTGTGCGGATAGGGCGTATCGGACAGGCGTCGCGCGAGCGCGCGGTTCACTGCCGCGTCGAAGGTCAGCGCGGCGGCCTGGTTGGTGTCGGCGATCGGCATCGGGAACGTTCCTGGCGGCGGATGTCGGGGCGACGTCCGGAGAAGCGGTGGATTGGGAAGTGTCGGCCATCCCCTGGCCGGGTGTGGGCGCGGCACGCGCTGCGGGCGACCGTCGCCGGCGGCAGGGACCGCCGGTCCGGTGCAAGAAGCGTGCCGCCGCTCAGGCGGTGGCGAGCTGTTCGCTGCCGGCCACCACGCGCCGTTGGCGCAACAGCCGGTTGGCCACGTCCAGCCAGGCCAGCGCACTGGCCTCGATGATGTCGCGGCTGGTGCCGGTGCCCTCGTACTCGGCCTCGCCGTGGCGCACGCTCAGGCTGGCCTCGCCACGCGCGTCGGCACCCAGGCCGACGCTGTGCACGCGGTAGCTCTCCAGCGCCAGGCGCACGCCGGTGGCCGCCGACAGCGCCGCGAACAGCGCGTCGACCGGGCCGTCGCCCTCGGCGCTCTCCAGCACGCGATTGCCTTCCGGGTCGGACAGCTCGACCGTGGCGATCGCGCGCTGGCCGCGGTCGCTGACCGTCATCGAGGCCAGCCGGTAGCCCTCGGCGTCGCCGGTGTCCTGCATCAGTGCCTGCAGGTCGGCGTCGGTGACCACGCGCTGCTGTTCGCACAGCGCCTTGAAGTCGGCGAACACCAGGTCCAGTTCGCCCTCTTCCAGGTAGTAGCCCAGCGCGCGCAGGCGCTGCTCGACCGCGGCGCGGCCGCTGTGCCGTCCCAGCACCATCTGCGTATCGGGCCAGCCCACGTCCTGCGGACGCATGATCTCGTAGGTGCCGCGGTGGCGCAGCATGCCGTGCTGGTGGATGCCCGACTCGTGCGCGAACGCATTGGCGCCGACCACCGCCTTGTTGCGCTGCACGTGCATGCCGACCAGCCGCTGCAGCAGCTGCGAGGTCGGCACCAGCCGGCGGGTGTCGATCCCGGTGTCCGCGTTGAAGAACGCGCCGCGCACCTTCAGCGCCATCACGATCTCCTCCAGCGCGCAGTTGCCGGCGCGCTCGCCGATGCCGTTGATGGTGCACTCGACCTGGCGCGCGCCGCCCTCGATCGCCGCGAGCGTGTTGGCCACGGCCAGGCCCAGGTCGTTGTGGCAGTGCGCGCTGAAAACCACGTCGCCGGCACCCGGCACGTTGGCGATCAGGCGCTGGAACAGCCCGCGGATCTCCTCGGGCGTGGTGAAACCGACGGTATCGGGCACGTTGATCGTGGTGGCACCGGCGGCGATCGCCGCGGCGACCACCTCGTGCAGGAAGTCCTCCTCGGTGCGGGTGCCGTCCTCGGTCGAGAACTCGATGTCGTCGATGTACTGCCTGGCGTGGCGGATGCTGTCCACCGCCATGTCCAGCACCTGCTGCCGGCTCATCCGCAGCTTGTGCTCGCGGTGCAGCGGGCTGGTGGAGACGAACACGTGCAGGCGCGGACGCGCGGCGGCCTCCAGTGCGCGCAGCGAGGTGTCGACGTCGGCGCGCAGGCAGCGCGAGAGCACCGCCAGCACCGGTTCGCGCAGCTCGCGGCCGATCATGGCCATGGCCTCGCGGTCGGACTGCGAGCTGGCCGGGAAGCCGGTCTCGATGATGTCGCAGCCCAGCTCGGCGAGGGCGCGCGCCATCACCAGCTTCTGCGGCGGGGTCATGCTGCAGCCGGGCGACTGCTCGCCATCGCGCAGGGTGGTGTCGAACACCCGGATGCGGGCCGGGGAGACCTGGGGGTGGGCGGGGGACTGGGGCGCGTTCACCAGGTGAACTCCTCTTCACTGACGGGCTGCGGCGCGCTGGGCGCCATTGGGGCGGGGATGACGGGCGGGGCGGACAGGGTAGCGGTTGCGCGGCGCTTTTCCAGCGGCCGCGGTCGCGGTTTGGGCGGGTCGGGGGGCACCAGTTCAGCGGTGCGCCGGCGCGGTTTGCGCGGCGCCCGCGGCCGGACCTCGGACAGCAGGGTGGCCAGCATGGCCGCATCGATGTTCCCGCCCGACACCACCGCGCACTT
Organism: Pseudoxanthomonas sp. Soil82; assembly: GCF_040446535.1. NCBI lineage: Bacteria > Pseudomonadati > Pseudomonadota > Gammaproteobacteria > Lysobacterales > Lysobacteraceae > Pseudoxanthomonas > Pseudoxanthomonas sp. Soil82. Next base: position 266,356 of record NZ_JBEAAK010000005.1, on the reverse strand, counting down.
GCGCTTGCCGGCGACGCGGCGGCCGGCGGCCAGGGCCAGGGCGCCGGCGCCCTCGGCGATCAGGTTCTCCTCCAGCGCCAGCCGGACCAGGGTCTCGCGCAGCTCGGCCTCGCGGACGATCACCACGTCGTCCAGCAGGCGTGCGCAGAGCCGGCGGGTGAGCAGGCCGGGCACCTTGACCCGCACGCCGTCGGCCAGGGTGCGCGCCGGATCGATCGCGGCGGTGTCGCCCTTGATCGCGCGGGCCATCGAATCCACCCCTTCGACCTGGGCGCCGACCACGCGCACGCCCTGCGACTTCAGCGCCAGGGCCACGCCCGAGGCCAGACCGCCGCCGCCGATCGGGACGATGACCACGTCCGGCGTGTGCGGGGCGATCTCGATGCCGATGGTGCCCTGGCCGGCGATCACGTCCGGATCGTCGAACGCCGACAGGAAGCGGTAGTCGTTCTGCTCGGCCAGCTGCCGGGCGAAGGCATAGGCCTCGTCGTAGCTGTCGCCGTGCTGGCGCACGGTGGCGCCCCAGTGGGCGACGCCGGCGATCTTGGTTGCCGGCGCGCCATGCGGCATCACCGTGATCGCCTGCACGCCGAGGCGGTAGGCCGCCCAGGCCACGCCCTGGGCATGGTTGCCGGCGGAGGCGCAGATCACCGGGCGCTGGTCGCCACGCTCGCGCGCGGCCAGCATCGCATTGAGCGCGCCGCGCACCTTGTACGAGCCGGTGCGCTGCAGGTTCTCCAGCTTGAGCATGACGCCGAAGCGTTCGGCGTGATGCATCGGCGTCACCGGCAGGTAGCGGCGCAACCGCGACTGCGCGGCCAGGACGTCGGCGACGCCGACTTCCGTGGGGTCCGCCCCGGGCCGGATGGCCTGGGCAGCCGCGTTCCCGGCAGGCACCACGCCGGAGCGACCGACGTCGCCGACGTCGGGCTCTCCGCTGCTGGCGCTGGCGCGACCGGTGTCAGGCATGCCGCGCGACCGTCGCCGGGCGATGTCGAAGAAGGCACCTCCGCACCACGGCCTCAGCGCGGGCGGCCATGGCGGAACGGGGAGTGGCCGCGCGCAGGCTCACGACGCGGCCTCCAGCGGCCGGGCTTCGACCGGACTCGCCGCGACCGGAGCGGTTTCCATCGGGCTTATCTCGACCGACTCGCAGTCGTAGACCTTCTGCAGCTGCCGCTTGAGCGTCTCGGCCGGCCGGCCGCCGTCGACCACCAGCTGCAGGCGCCAGCGCCCGCCTTCGCCGTCGGAGCCCCCGGCGATGGCATGCGGCGCGAAGCCGCGGCGCTCGGTCATCCCGATCACCCGGACCAGCGCGCCCTCCACGGGCTTCAGCACCAGGTCAAGCCGGTAACGCATGCGCGGACTCCGCCTTCTGTTCGTTGGGGTTGGACTCCAGCATGGTGCTGTTGGCGGTGTTCGGCGGCACCAGCGGCCAGACGTTGGCGCGTGCGTCGATCGCCACGTGCAGCAGCCCCGGGCCGGGCGACGCCAGCAGCGCGGCCAGCGCATCGTCGACCTCGGCGCGCTTCTCGATGCGCGTGGCGGGAATCCCGCACACCCGCGCCAGCGCGGCGAAATCCGGGTTGTCGGACAGGTCGATCTCGCTGTAGCGCTTGTCGAAGAACAGCTCCTGCCACTGCCGGACCATCCCCAGCGAGCTGTTGTCCAGCAGGATCATCTTCACCGGCAGCTTGCAGCGCGCCACGGTGACCAGCTCCTGCACGTTCATCATGAAGCTGCCGTCGCCGGAAACCAGCACCACCGGCCGCTCCGGGCAGGCGAACTGGGCGCCCATCGCCGCCGGCAGGCCGAAGCCCATCGTGCCCAGCGCACCGGAGGTGAGGTGGTTGCGCGGATGGCTGAAGCGGCAATGCTGGGCGACCCACATCTGGTGCTGGCCGACGTCGCAGGCGACCACCGCATCGGGCACCAGTTCGCTGACGCGCTTGAGCAGGGCCGGGGCATAGATGTCCTGGCCCGGCGCGTCGTAGCGGGCGGCATGGCGTTCGCGGTTCTTGGCGCAACGCAGGCGCCATTCGTCCTGGGCGCGGTTGGCGGTGGCCTTGCGCGCACCGGAGGCGAGCGTGCGCAGGCCGGCGGCGACGTCCCCGGGCAGGGCGATGTCGGCGGTGCGCAACTTGGAGATCTCGTAGGCGTCCGCGTCCAGGTGGATGACGCGGGCGAACGGCGCGAACTCGACCAGCTTGCCGGTGGCGCGGTCGTCGAAGCGGGCGCCGACCACCACCAGCAGGTCCGACTCCTGCACGGCGATGTTCGCAGCGCGCGTGCCGTGCATGCCCAACATGCCCAGGAAGTGCGGATGGTTGCCGGGCAGCGCACCCAGGCCGCGCAGGGTCAGCACGGTCGGGATGCGGGTGGCCTCGACGAACTGGCGGAACTCTTCCACCGCCTCGCCCAGGGCGATGCCGCCACCGCCGTAGACCACGGGCTTCTCGGCGCAGGCGATCGCGGCGATGGCCTCGGCCAGCGCCGCGTCGGCCGGCGCCGGCTCGCGCGCCACCTCGGCCGGCACGTGCGCCGGCAGGTGTGCGGCGCTTCCCACCTGCACGTCCTTGGGCAGGTCGATCAGCACCGGTCCGGGCCGGCCCTCGCGGGCCAGGCGGAAGGCTTCGGCCAGCACGTGCGGCAGGTCGTCGACCTTCCGCACCAGGAAGCTGTGCTTGACGATGGGCAGGGTCATGCCGAACACGTCCAGCTCCTGGAACGCATCGGTGCCCAGCAGCGGCGTGGCGACCTGGCCGGTGATGCAGACCATCGGCACCGAGTCCAGCAGCCCGTCCGCGATGCCCGTCACCAGGTTCGACGCGCCGGGGCCGGAGGTGGCCACGCACACGCCGACCTTGCCGCTGGCGCGCGCATAGCCATTGGCGGCCAGCGCCGCGCCCTGTTCGTGGCGGACCAGGACGTGCCTCAGCCCCGAGTCCACGAGCGCATCGTAGAACGGCATGATCGCGCCGCCCGGATAGCCGAAGATCGTGTCCACCCCCTCGGCTTCCAGCGCATGCGCGACCCAGGCCGCGCCATTGCGCAGCCCGGCCGCCGCAGTGGGGGAGGTCGCGTTCATGCGGCGGCGGTCCTCTTCGCGTTGGCGTCATCGGTATCGGGCTGGCTGGCGTTGGCCTGCAGCCAGACCATCTTCGCCCGCAGTTCCTTGCCGACCTTCTCGATCGGGTGGTCCTTGTCGGCCTGCTGGAACTTGCGGTAGTTCGGCAGGCCGGCGTCGTACTCGGCCTGCCAGTTGCGGGTGAAGGTGCCGTTCTGGATGTCGGTCAGTACATCCTTCATCCGCGCCTTGACCGAGGCGTCGATCACCCGCGGGCCGCTGACGAAATCGCCGTACTGCGCGGTCTCGGAGACGAACTCCAGCATGCGGGTGATGCCGCCTTCGTAGAACAGGTCGACGATCAGCTTCAGCTCGTGCAGGACCTCGTAATAGGCGATTTCCGGCTGGTAGCCGGCTTCCACCAGCGTCTCGAAGCCCGCCTGGACCAGCGAGGAGGCGCCGCCGCACAGCACGGCCTGCTCGCCGAACAGGTCGGTCTCGGTCTCTTCCTTGAAGGTGGTCTTGATGATGTTGGCGCGCGCGCCGCCCAGGCCGCCGGCATAGGCCAGGGCCAGCTGCTCGGCCTTGCCGGACTTGTCCTGGTAGACGGCGTAGATGCACGGCACGCCGCGGCCGATCTCGTACTCGCGGCGGACCAGCGCACCCGGGCCCTTCGGCGCGACCAGGACTACGTCCAGGTCATCGCGCGGGCTGATCATGCCGAAGTGCACGTTGAGGCCGTGCGCGAACAGCAGGCAGGCGCCGGGCTTCATGTTCGGCGCCAGCACGTCCTCGTAGAGCTTCTTCTGGACCATGTCCGGGGTCAGCACCGCGACCAGGTCGGCATCCTTGACCGCGTCGGCCGGCGACTTGACCACGAAGCCGTCGGCCTGGGCCTTGGCTTCGGTCGGGCCGCCCGGACGCAGGCCGACGACCACGTCGAACCCGGAGTCGCGCAGGTTCAGCGCATGCGCGCGTCCCTGGCTGCCGTAGCCGACGATCGCGACGCTCTTGATGGGAGCGTGGGAGGAGGTGCTGCTGGTCATGGCGTGGTCCTGTGCGGTTGCGTGGAGGTGATGGTGGAAGCGAAGGGGGTGGAATGTGCCGTAAACGATTTGTTTCTGCTGATAATTTCCGGCCGCCGTGACGGCCAACAAAAAACCCCGCGCCTTTCGGTGCGGGGTTTTGCGAATCTGGCGTGGTGTTTCTGCTTACGCGCCGGTTCGTCCCGCACCTGTTGGCGAGGTAATAAGGACGAGGACGACGAGCGACGACGCGCCGCGGGGCGCGTTGCTGGCGTTGGTCGAGGGCGTGTGGCGATGCAGCATGGAACGGAGGAAAGCACGCCCGTTCGCGGCTTGTCAAGCGATCGTAGGGACGCGCTACTGTTGCAGTTGCAACCGTGGACATGGCCCGCGCACGCCGCACAATCGAGCACGATTCGTGCCGCTTCCGGTACCGGATTCCACGCCGTCCCGACCGCGCGCCCGCAGGAGCGCGGCTTGCCCTCCACCCACGCGCCAGCGTCCGCCAGCGTTCTCCCGACCATGCCCGACTACCGTTCCAGGACTTCCACCCACGGCCGCAACATGGCCGGCGCGCGCGCGCTGTGGCGCGCCACCGGCATGAAGGACGACGACTTCCACAAGCCGATCGTCGCCATCGCCAACTCGTTCACCCAGTTCGTGCCCGGCCACGTCCACCTCAAGGACCTCGGCCAGCTGGTCGCGCGCGAGATCGAGCGGGTCGGCGGCGTGGCCAAGGAGTTCGACACGATCGCGGTGGACGACGGCATCGCCATGGGCCACGACGGCATGCTGTATTCGCTGCCCAGCCGCGAGCTGATCGCCGACTCGGTCGAGTACATGGTCAACGCGCACTGCGCCGACGCGCTGGTGTGCATTTCCAACTGCGACAAGATCACCCCCGGCATGCTGATGGCCGCGCTGCGGCTGAACATCCCCACGGTGTTCGTCTCCGGCGGGCCGATGGAGGCGGGCAAGACACGCCTGGCCGACCACAAGCTCGACCTGATCGACGCGATGGTGATGGCCGCCGATCCCAGCGCCAGCGACGAGCAGGTCGCCGCGGTCGAGCGCAGCGCGTGCCCGACCTGCGGTTCGTGTTCGGGCATGTTCACCGCCAATTCGATGAACTGCCTGACCGAGGCGCTGGGCCTGTCGCTGCCGGGCAACGGCACCGTGCTGGCCACCCATGCCGACCGCGAGGCGCTTTTCAAGCGCGCCGGCGTGACCGCGGTGGAACTGTGCCATCGCTGGTACGGCGCGGAGGATGCCAGCGCGCTGCCGCGCGGCATCGCCACGTTCGCCGCGTTCGAGAACGCGATGACGCTGGACATCGCGATGGGCGGCTCGACCAACACCATCCTGCACCTGCTGGCCGCCGCGCAGGAGGGCGAGGTGCCGTTCGGCATGCGCGACATCGACCGGCTGTCGAAGCGCGTGCCGCAACTGTGCAAGGTGGCGCCGAACACGCAGAAGTACCACATCGAAGACGTGCACCGCGCTGGCGGGATCATGGCGATCCTGGCCGAGCTGGCGCGCGGCGGACTGCTCGACACCTCGGTGCCGACCGTGCACGCGAAGACCCTGGGCGAGGCGATCGCCGCCTGGGACGTCACCGCCACCGCCGACGAGGCCGTGCACACGTTCTACAAGGCCGGTCCGGCCGGGATCCCAACCCAGGTCGCCTTCAGCCAGGCCACGCGCTGGCCGTCGCTGGATACAGATCGCGCCGAAGGCTGCATCCGCGACATGGCCCATGCGTTCTCCAATGAGGGCGGCCTGGCCGTGCTCCACGGCAACATCGCCGTCGACGGCTGCGTGGTGAAGACCGCCGGCGTGGACGAATCGATCCACGTGTTCGAGGGCAACGCGCGCGTGTACGAAAGCCAGGACGCGGCGGTGAAGGGCATCCTCGGCGACGAGGTGCAGGCCGGCGACGTGGTGGTGATCCGCTACGAAGGCCCCAAGGGCGGGCCGGGCATGCAGGAAATGCTGTATCCGACCAGCTACTTGAAGTCGAAGGGGCTGGGCAAGCAATGCGCGCTGCTGACCGACGGCCGTTTCTCCGGCGGCACCTCGGGGCTGTCGATCGGCCACGCCTCGCCCGAGGCGGCGGCCGGCGGGGCGATCGGCCTGGTCCGCGACGGCGACCGGATCCGGATCGACATCCCGGCGCGCACGATCAACCTGCTGGTGCCGGAGGCGGAACTGGCGGCGCGCCGCGCCGCGCAGGACGCGAAGGGCTGGAAGCCGGCCGAGCCGCGTCCGCGCAAGGTCAGCACCGCGCTGAAGGCCTACGCCCTGCTGGCCACCAGCGCCGACAAGGGAGCGGTGCGCGACAAGGCGCTGCTCGACGGCGCGTGAGGCTCGCCAGGTCGCTTTTCGCCGCCGCCGCGCTCGCGTTGCTGGCGCCGTTGCCGGCGCCGGCCCGTGAGGCCGCACCGTGGGTGGTGGCCACCTACGCCTACCCGCAGCGCGACCGTGCCGCCGCGATCCGGCCGCTGGCCGACTATCTCGGCCACCGTGGGGGCCATCCGGTGCGGGTGGCCGTGCTGCCGTCGCCGACCGCGCTGGTCGATGCCTTGCGCCGGGGCCAGGTCGACGTGGCGGTACCGAACCTGCACGGTTACCTGCAGGCGCGGCCCGGTTCCGGCGACATCCGTGCACTGCCGGTGCCCGACGTGCCGGTCGCGCAGGCCGACCGCTACCGCGCGGTGATCGTGGCCCGCGGCGGGATCGATTCGATCCGGGCGCTGCAGGCGCAGGCCGCGGGCCTGAGGCTGGTCCTGGTCGGGGCGGACTCGGCGTCCGGCGGATTCGTTCCGGTCGCCGGTCTGCGGGCGATGGGACTGCGTCCGCAGGCGGACTTCGACTCGGTGGCCCATGCCGGCTCGCATGCGGCGGCGCTGCAGGTCCTGCTCGACGGGCACGCCGATGTCGCCGCGCTGGCCGCCGACGTCTACGACGCTGCCTCGCCGGCGGGCCTGCACGAGCTGTGGCGCTCCGCGCCGATCCCGCCCGGCCCGCTGTTGTGCCGGATGGCCGCCACCGTGCCCTGCGACGACATCGCCGCGTGGCTGCTGGAGGCGCATGCGCGCGACCCGTCGGTGATGGCGGCACTGCGCGCCGGGTGGCCGGAGTTCGGCGATGCCCGTGTCTTCGTGCCGGCACCGCCGATGCCGCTGGACCTGCCGCAGGCCGATTGAGCGGAGGGCCCCGCCGCCCGGATGCCGCTCCCGCGCTGTGCGGTCCGGAAGGGCGTTCGGCCAGGCCGCGGCCGGCGCCAGTTGGCGTAATCTGGCGACGGCTCGGCGAGGGAGAGGGCGATGGGACGCGCTGCGGGAAAGTGGCTGGCCCTGCTGCCAGCCGTCATGCTGGCCGCCACCCTGGCCGGCTGCACCAGCATCGGCGTGCAGCGGGTCGGGATCGACCGCACCGACTACACGCGGCAGTTGCGGCAGAGCGACAAGGAGCAGCTGCTGGCCAACATCGTGGCGTTGCGCCACGGCGACGCGCCGATGTTCCTGGAGGTCAGTTCGGTCATCAGCCAGTACAGCCGCGAGAGCACCGGCGAGCTGCAGGCCGCGATCGCCCCGGCGGTCGACAACGACGCCGGCGCCATCGGCGGATCGGTGGTCCTGCGCGAATCGCCCACGGTGACCTACACCCCGCTGACCGGCGAGCGCTTCTCGCGCAGCATGCTGGCGCCGCTGACGCCGGCGGTGGTGCTGGCCACGATGGAGGCGGGCTGGGCCTCGGACCTGCTGTTCCCGCTGGCGGTGCGCTCCATCAACGGCGTCGGCAACGGCAGCAGCGCGCCGCTGTTCGAGCAGCGGGCCGACCCGGACTTCGCCGCGGTGGTCGCCGCGCTGCGCCGGCTGCAGCGCACCCAGGCGCTCGCGATCCGCGTGCGCCAAAAGGAGGAGACCTTCCAGGCACTGGCGCGGGTGCGCCCGGCGCTGGATCCGCAGGAACTGGCGGACATCACCTTCCTCTCCGAGCGGCTGGGCATCGAACGCGGCGCCGGCGAGCTGCGGGTGGTGTTCTCGACCTACCCGCACGACCGCGGCGAGCTGGCGATCGCCACCCGCTCGATGTTCGAGATCCTGATGGAGCTGGCGCAGGGCGTGCAGATGCCGGGTTCGCCGCCGCCGGCGTCGGCCCTGGTGCGGATCCGCAGCGGCGCGCAGGCGCCAGCCGATGCGCACGTGGCGGTGCGCTCCGGCGATTCCTGGTTCTGGATCGACGGGCATGACGAGCCGTCCAAACGAATGTTCCTGCTCACCCAGGTGATGATGTCGATCGCCGACACCGGCGGTGGCTCCGGTTCGCCGCTGGTGACGATCCCGGCTGGTTGACCCGGACGCGAACCCGGTCCCGGCGGCCGTGCGCCGCGATCGGCTATCTTTCCGGTAAATCGTCCACGGTCCGACCCCATGTCCCTGCTCCGTCGTTCCCTGCTGTGCGCCGCCCTGCTGCTGCCGGCCGGCGCCTCCGCCGCCGACCGCATCACCGGCGAGCTGTTCGCCACCCGTTCGGAGGTGATCGCACCGCACGCGATGGCCGCCACCTCGCATCCGTTGGCCACCCAGGTGGCGCTGGACGTGATGAAGCAGGGCGGTTCGGCGGTGGACGCGGCGATCGCCGCCAACGCCGCGCTGGGGCTGATGGAGCCGACCGGTAATGGCATCGGCGGCGACCTGTTCGCGATCGTGTGGGATCCGAAGACGGAGAAGCTCTACGGCTACAACGGCTCCGGTCGCTCGCCGAAATCGCTGACCCTGGCCGAATTCCAGCGCCGCGGCCTCAGGGATATCCCGCCGACCGGCCCGCTGCCGGTATCGGTGCCCGGCACGGTGGACGGCTGGTTCGCGCTGCACGGCCGGTTCGGCCGTCGCGCCATGGCCGACAACCTGGCGCCGGCGATCCGCTATGCGCGCGAAGGCCATCCGGTGCACGAAGTGATCGCCTACTACTGGGACCGCTCGGTGCCGCGCCTTTCGCAGTATCCCGGCTTCAAGGAGCAGTTCACCATCGATGGCCGCGCCCCGCGCAAGGGCGAACTGTGGAAGAACCCCAACCTGGCCGACACCCTGCAGAAGATCGCCGACGGCGGGCGCGACGCGTTCTACAAGGGCGACATCGCCCGCACCATCGACGCCTACTTCCGCGCCAACGGCGGTTTCCTCGGCTACGAGGACCTGGCCGCGCACCAGGGCGAGTGGGTCGAGCCGGTGTCGACCAACTACCGCGGCGTCGACGTGTGGGAGCTGCCGCCCAACAGCCAGGGCATCGCCGCGCTGCAGATGCTCAACGTGCTCGAAGGCTACGACTTCTCGAAGATCGCCTTCGGCTCCCCCGAGCACGTGCACCTGTTCGTAGAGGCGAAGAAGCTGGCCTTCGCCGACCGCGCGCGGTTCTACGCGGACCCGGCATTCCAGCCGGCGCCGGTGGCGAAGCTGGTGTCGAAGGAGTACGCCGCCCAGCGTCGCCAGCTGGTCTCGATGGACAGGGCCCTGCGCGAGGCCCAGCCGGGCACCCCGAAGCAGCTGGAGGAGGGCGACACGATCTACCTGACCACCGCCGACGCGGACGGGATGATGGTCTCGCTGATCCAGTCCAACTACCGCGGCATGGGCAGCGGCATGGCGCCGCCGGGACTGGGCTTCATCCTGCAGGACCGCGGCGAGATGTTCGTGCTGGCCGGCTGCGACCGCGCACCGCTCCATCCGAACTGCTACGCCCCGGGCAAGCGGCCGTTCCAGACCATCATCCCGGCTTTCATCACGAAGGGCGGCAAGCCCTGGGTGAGCTTCGGCGTGATGGGCGGCGCGATGCAGCCGCAGGGCCACGTGCAGATCGTGATGAACCTGGTCGACTTCGGCATGAACCTGCAGGAAGCCGGCGACGCGCCGCGGATCCAGCACGAGGGCTCGACCGAACCGACCGGGCAGGGCACGGCGATGAGCGACGGCGGCGAGGTCAACCTCGAAACCGGATTCCCCTACGAGACCGTGCGCGAGCTGATGCGCAAGGGCCATCGCATCATCTTCGCCGACGGTCCCTACGGCGGTTACCAGGCGATCCTGCGGGCGGACAACGGCGTGTACTTCGGCGCTTCGGAGAGCCGCAAGGACGGCCAAGCCGCCGGCTACTGAGCATGTTCTCCGGACCACGCATCGCCGCGCCACGCGCCGTCGACTCGATTCCCTTCCCGTCCATGGGCGACGCGTGCGCGGAATAGGTGATATGCGCCGTTCGCATGCGTGTCGCGGGGGCGCCGCCAACGTGTAAGGTGCGGCGCATCCGCGTGCGATCGCGGGCTGACTGGACGGGGAGCGCTTCCATGCACGTGTCTGCCGGGTGGACCAACGGTTTCGGCCGCATCGCTTTGTGCGTTGTCTTTTCGCTGACCGGCCTGCTGGCTGCGTGTTCGGGCAAGCCTGCGGCGGAAGACGCCGCCGCTGCGAAGGCCGAAGCAGCGCCCGCCGCTGCGGACCGCCCGGCGGTGCCGGACAGTCAGTCCGGATTCGTCACGGTCGAGGGCACGCGCTTCGTGCTCGACGGCAAGCCCTACCGCTTCGCCGGCGCGAACTTCTGGTACGGCGCCTACCTGGGCGCGCCCGACGGCGTCGGCGACCGCGAGCGCCTGCGCGCCGAACTCGACCAGCTCAAGGCCGCAGGCATCGACAACCTGCGCGTGCTGGCCATGGCGGAGGCCAGCGGCTTCAAGCGCGGCGTGCGGCCGGCGATCATGTCCGCGCCCGGCCAGTACGACGAGGCGATGCTGCAGGGACTGGACTACCTGCTGGCGGAGATGGCCCGCCGCGACATGAAGGCCGTGCTCTACCTCAACAACTTCTGGCAGTGGTCCGGCGGCATGTCGCAGTACGTGGCCTGGGCCACCGGCGGCTCGGTGTCCGAGCACGACCCGGACCTGACCGGCGACTGGAACGGGTTCATGCAGAACTCGGCCCGCTTCTACGCGATCCCGGAGGCCCAGGCCTGGTATCGCGACGCGATCGCCACCGTGGTCGGCCGCACCAACAGCATCACCGGCGTGGCCTACGTGGACGATCCCACGGTGATGTCCTGGCAGCTGGCCAACGAGCCGCGGCCAGGCAGCGATGCCGGCGGCAAGGCGAATGCCGACGCCTACGTGCGCTGGATCGACGAGACCGCCGGGTACATCCGTGGCCTCGCGCCCAGGCAGCTGGTCAGCACCGGCAGCGAGGGCGAGAAGGGTTCGGCGGGCGACATGGCGCTGTTCGTCCGCGCCCACGACACGCCGAACGTCGACTACCTGACCTTCCACCTGTGGCCGTCCAACTGGAGCTGGATCGACCACAAGGACCCGGCGGCCAGGCTGGAAGCCGGGTTGGCGACCTCGCTCGACTACATCGACCGGCACGTCGAAGTGGCGGGGAAACTGGGCAAACCCATCGTCCTGTCCGAGTTCGGCCTCAACCGCGACCAGGGGGCCTACGACCCGGCCTCGGGCACGCAGGCGCGCGACCGCTTCTACCGCGCGATCTACGCGCGCCTGCTCGAGCGGATGCAGGCCGGCGACGCCATCGCCGGTTCCAACTTCTGGGCCTGGGGCGGCCGTGGCCGCACCACCAACGCCGACTGGATGTGGGCGCCGGGCGACCCGTTCACCGGCGATCCGCCGCAGGAGGCGCAAGGGCTGTTCTCGCTGTTCGACAGCGATACCTCCACCCTGGGCATCGTGTCCGGCCACGCCCGGTCCGTGCACGCGCTGCCGGATTGATGGCTGGCCGGGGCCGCCGGCGGCATGTCGGCCGCCGCCCCGGTATGGTCTAATGCCGGCGGAAGCGGGGGTACCGCCGACGCCGGCACGGGTCGATGGTTGAGACAGTCCCTTGGAACCTGATCCGGCTGATACCGGCGTAGGGAAGCTTTCGCAGGACTTGCGGCCTGCTCGCCAGGTGCGATCACCCCCGTCCGTCCTGTGTCCGCCCGCTCCGGGCAACGGGCCGCGTCGTGCATGCATGCACGCGTGCCCGCTTGCCGTGGACCGCACTCCGGTGCGGTGGCCCCCGAGCACCTACAGCGGACACCCAGCATGAATGCCATCCCCGCCACGCTGCTGCAGCAGACCGAGCAGCTTTCCGAGTCCGTGACCCGCCCGATTCCGGGCTCGCGCAAGATCCACGTCCAGGGTTCGCGCCCGGACCTGCGCGTGCCCATGCGCGAGATCGCGCTGACCCGAACCCCGACCGTGTTCGGCGGCGAGGAGAATCCGCCGGTCACCGTCTATGACACCTCCGGTCCGTACACCGACCCGGACGCGCGGATCGACCTGGCTGCCGGCCTGCCCGCGCTGCGCGCGCAGTGGATCGCCGAGCGCGGCGATACCGAGGCGCTGCCGGCGCTGAGTTCGGAATTCGGCCGCGCCCGCGAGCACGATCCGAAGCTGGCTGCGGTGCGCTTCCCCGGCCGGCCGCTGCCGCGCAAGGCCGTCGCCGGCGCCAACGTCACCCAGATGCACTACGCGCGCCGTGGCATCGTCACGCCCGAGATGGAGTACGTGGCGATCCGCGAGAACCAGCGCCTGGACGCGGTCCGCGACGCCGGACTGCTGGTCCAGCACCCGGGCGAGAGCTTCGGCGCTAGCATCCAGAAGATCATCACCCCGGAGTTCGTGCGCGACGAGATCGCGCGCGGCCGCGCGATCCTGCCCAACAACATCAACCATCCCGAAAGCGAGCCGATGATCATCGGCCGCAACTTCCTCACCAAGATCAACGCCAACATCGGCAATTCCGCGGTGTCCTCGGGCATCGCCGAGGAAGTGGAAAAGCTGGTCTGGGCGATCCGCTGGGGCGGCGACACGGTGATGGACCTGTCCACCGGCAAGCACATCCACGAGACCCGCGAGTGGATCATCCGCAACTCGCCGGTGCCGATCGGTACCGTGCCGATCTACCAGGCGTTGGAGAAGGTCGACGGCCGCGCCGAGGAACTGACCTGGGAGATCTTCCGCGACACGCTGATCGAGCAGGCCGAGCAGGGCGTGGACTACTTCACCATCCATGCCGGCGTGCTGCTGCGCTATGTGCCGCTCACCGCCAGGCGCGTCACCGGAATCGTGTCGCGTGGCGGTTCGATCCTGGCCAAGTGGTGCCTGGCGCACCACAAGGAGAACTTCCTCTACACGCACTTCGAGGACATCTGCGAAATCATGAAGGCCTACGACGTGGCCTTCTCGCTGGGCGACGGCCTGCGCCCGGGCTGCATTGCCGACGCCAACGACGCGGCCCAGTTCGGCGAGCTGGAGACGCTGGGCGAGCTGACCAGGATCGCCTGGAAGCACGACGTGCAGACCATGATCGAAGGCCCCGGCCACGTGCCGATGCAGCTGATAAAGGAGAACATGGACAAGCAGCTGCGCGAGTGCGGCGAGGCGCCGTTCTACACGCTCGGCCCGCTGACCACCGACATCGCGCCCGGCTACGACCACATCACCTCGGCCATTGGCGCGGCGATGATCGGCTGGTTCGGCACCGCGATGCTTTGCTACGTGACGCCCAAGGAGCACCTGGGCCTGCCCAACCGCCAGGACGTGCGCGACGGGATCATGGCCTACCGCATCGCCGCCCACGCGGCCGACCTGGCCAAGGGCCACCCGGGCGCGCAGGTGCGCGACAACGCGCTGAGCAAGGCGCGGTTCGAGTTCCGCTGGGAGGACCAGTTCCACCTGGGCCTGGATCCGGAGAAGGCCAGGGAGTTCCACGACGAGACCCTGCCCAAGGATGCGCACAAGCTGGCGCATTTCTGCTCGATGTGCGGCCCGCATTTCTGCTCGATGAAGATCACCCAGGACGTGCGCGACTACGCCGCCGAGCACGGGGTCGACGAGCAGGCCGCGCTCGAGGCCGGAATGGCCGAGAAGTCGGCGCAGTTCCTGGAGCAGGGGGCGCAGGTCTACCGCCCGGGGTGACCTGCCGGTAGCGGCGGCGATGCGCTATCGTCGCCGCTGTCCCGGAACCGGCAAGGAATGGCAATGAGCGCAGGCACCAGTGTGGTCAGGGCGGGGATCGGCTTCGGCACCGCCCTGGCGATCACCCTTTCGTGGACCGCCAACAAGTCGCTGCTGTGGGTGATCATCCACGGCATCCTGGGCTGGATCTACGTCGTCTACTACGCGCTGTTCAAGCATTTCGGCTGAACGATGGCCGCGTTCGCGCCGCTGCGCTGGGTGGTCCGGATCCGCCGCCATCCGTCGGCATTGCTGCTGGCCGTGCAGCTGCTGGGGGTGATGCTGTACCCGGTGATGGAACAGGCCGCCGCCGGGCGCGCGCTGTTCGGCGCGTTCGGCATCGTCGTGCTGCTGCTGGCGGTCTGGGTGGTCAAGCGCAGCCCGGCCCTGGGCTGGGTCGCCTGGTGCCTGGCGCTGCCGGCTGTGCTGCTGTCGATCGCCGCGGCGCTGCTCGGCAAGCCGGCCCTGACCGCGATGTCGCAGGCGCTGGAAAGCCTGCTGTACTTCTACGCGGCCGGCAGCCTGACCGCGTACATGCTCGAGGACCACGAGGTCACGCGCGACGAACTGTATGCGTGTGGCGCCACCTTCACGCTGCTGGCCTGGGCGTTCGCGTTCGCCTTCTCGGTCTGCCAGATCGTCAATCCGGGCAGCTTCGATGCGACCTCCGAACTGCCACAGCGCACCTGGATGGAGCTGCTCTACCTGAGCTTCAGCCTGCTCTCCGGCGTGGGCCTGAGCGACGTCGTGCCGGTGCTGCCGCAGGCGCGCGCGCTGGCGATGCTGGCCCAGTTCGCCGGCGTGATGTACATCGCGCTGGTGGTATCGCGCCTGATCGGTTTGAGCGTGGTAAGGCGCGGCCGCGGGGGTTGAACGCCGACCCATGGCGGCCGGCACTGTGCCAGCCGCGGCCGGGTCTGCCAGACTGCGTGCCTCCGACGCATCCAGCAACGCCATGAAACTGCAGGTTCCCTTCCTCCAGCTGCCGCTCCTGTTCGACCATGCCGCGCTGGCCGCGGAGATCGCGGCGATCGATGCGCGCTGGTGGCGCGGCCGCACCCAGAACGACGACGGCAACAGCGCGCTGACCCTGGTCACCACCCACGGCGATCCGGACAGCGACGAGCTCAGCGGGCCGATGCGGCCGACGCCGGCGCTGGCGCAATGCCCGTACCTGATGCAGGTGCTCGAAGCCCTCGGCGTCACCCTCGGCCGCTCGCGGCTGATGCGCCTGTCCGGCCAGGCCGAAGTGCGCGCGCACGTGGACATCAACTACTACTGGCGCGAGCGCATGCGCGTGCACGTGCCGATCGTGACCACGCCGTCGGTGCGTTTCCAGTGCGGCGAAGGCGAGGTCAACATGGCCGCGGGCGAGTGCTGGATCTTCGATACCTGGCGCCGGCACCGGGTGCTCAACGCGGGCAACGAGACCCGCATCCACCTGGTGGTCGACACCGTCGGCGGCGAGCGCTTCTGGGACCTGCTGGCGCAGGCGCGGCCGCCGGGCCAACGCGGTCCGGAGTGGCGGCCTGCGCTCGTCGCGCCCCAACCAGGGCGGCCCGCGCCGGCGCTGGAGTTCGAGAACTTCAACGCGCCCAAGGTCATGTCGCCCTGGGAACTGCGCGAGCACATCGTCTTCCTGCTCGGCGAGGCGGTGGCCGATCCGCGCATGCCCGCGATCCAGCAGGCGCTGTTGCGTTTCGCCCGGCGCTGGCAGGCCTTGTGGGCCGCGACCGGCGACGGCGACGCGGGTGTGCCGCGCTACCGCGCGCTGCTCGAAGGCATCGGTGGCGAGTTGCAATCCCTCGGTGCGGGCGAGATCGGGCTGAAGAACGAGCTCGGGTTCCTGCATGCGCTGCGCTCGCACGTGCTCGACATGGCGGTGGCCTCGCCGGCGTCCGCCGGCGACGAATCGCGCATGGACCGGCACGGCGACTCTCACGGCGATCCGCATGGCGGCATGCACGCGGGCGCGGCCGCGGTGCCGGAAAGGCCGGCGCTGCGCGTGCCCGGTGCCGGGTCGCGCGATCCCGTGTTCGATCGCCCGCTGTTCATCATCAGTCCGCCGCGGTCGGGGTCGACCCTGCTGTTCGAGACCCTGGCCGGCGCGCCTGGACTGTTCTCGCCGGGGGACGAAAGCCATGCGCTGATCGAAGGCCTCCGCGGCCTTTCCCCGGCGGCCCACGGCTGGGATTCGAACCGGTTGCTGGCCACCGATGCCGATGCGGAGACGGCGGCGATCCTGCGCGAGCGCTTCCATCGCCAGCTCCGGGACCGCGGCGGTCGTCCAGCCGGTGCCGCACCGGTGCGCATGCTGGAGAAGACGCCCAAGAACGCGCTGCGGATTCCGTTCCTGCGTGCGGTGTTCCCCGAAGCGCGCTTCGTGTTCCTGTATCGCGATCCCCGGCAGGTGCTGGGCAGCATGATCGATGGCTGGCGATCGGGCGACTTCCGCATGTACCCGCAGTTGCCGGGCTGGGAGGGGCCGGCCTGGTCGTTCCTGCTGACGCCGGGCTGGCGGGAAGGCAGCGGCCGGCCGCTGGAGGAGGTCGTCGCCCGGCAATGGGCCAGCGCCGCGACCACGCTGCTGGACGATCTCCAGGCGTTGCCCGCCGATACCTGGACCTCGATCGTGCACGCCCGTTTCCTGGCCGATCCGCAGGGCGAGATGGAGCGCCTGTGCGGCTGGGCGGGGCTGGACTGGGACCGGCGGCTGGGGTCCAGCCTGCCGCTCTCGCGCTACACGCTCACCGCGCCCGATCCGCAGAAATGGCGTCGCCACGAAGCGGCGATCGAGGCGCATCGCCCGCTGTGGGAGCCCGCCGCTGCGCGCGCGGAGGCGTTGCTCCGCCGCTGACGCGGCGGCGCCGGTTCATTCACGCCGCCAGCGGGGTGGCGTTGAGTGCTTCGGCGTAGCCGCGCCAGTCGCCCAGGCGCGACACGACGCCGGTGCGGGTCAGGTAGGCCTCGTCGGGTTCCTCGCCGGCGGCCAGGGCCATGGCGGTGTGGACCGCACCGGTGACCCAGAAGCTGCGCGTGCTCGAGCGCGACGGCGAGCGGTGGAACGCGACCGCTTCGATGATCGGCATCGGCAGGCCCCACAGGCCCAGCAGGTAGGCGCCGGCCTCGGCATGGCCCGGGCGCGCATCGCCATCGATCGCCGCCTCGCGCTCGTCGCGCACGCCCGGAAGCAGCAGGCCGATGTCGGCCAGCAGCGCGGCGGTGGCGCCGAGTTCGGCGCTGGATTCGGGGAGCATGCGCTTGGCCAGGCGCGAGGCCAGCAGGGCGCGCTGCTGCAGCGCCGCGCGGTCCACGCCGGATGCCCCGGGCAGCGAGAACACCTCGCTGGCCAGGACCAGGTCGCGCAGCGTGGAGATGCCCAGGCGGGTCACCGCCGCGCGCAGGTCGGCGATGGTGCGGCCGTTGGAGAAATAGGCCGAATTGCACAGCTGCAGCACCTTCGCCGCGATCGCCGGGTCGCCGGCCACCAGGCGGGCGATGTCCGAGGCGCTGGTGTCCTCGTCGGTCTCCAGCGCGTTCATCAGGCGCAGGTAGAGCTGCGGCGGCGAGGGCAGCTGCTCGACCCGGCCGATGCGCTCGCGCAGGACCGGGTTGTCGAGCAGTTCGCGCAGTTCCTCGAGGCTGCCGATCGCCTCCAGCAGCACTTCCGGCGCCAGCGGCGCAGGCAGGAAGCGGTGGGCCAGGCCGATGATACGCGCCGGCGGGTTCTGGTCGCCGTCGATCACCGCCACGCGCGAGGCTTCCGCGCGCAGGGTGCGCACCTGGCCCAGCAGGGTGGCCGGCGGCATGTCGGGAAGGGTGGGTGCGACCAGGATCACGTCCAGTGGCTGGGCGGCGACGCGCGCCATCGCACCGCCGGCGTCGTCGCAACGCTCCACTTCCCAGTCCTGGCCCAGCTCGGCCACCAGCTCGACCAGGGTGGCCGGAAACACGGCTTCATCGCCGACAAACAGAATGCGCACGAAAAACCTCCCATGGGGCGACGCGGGAACAGGCGGAGGGCCGGCCTGGGCCGGATGTCCGTAACCGGTATCGGTCGGAGGGCAGGGAAAGTTGAGCGGGTGGCGCCGGGTGGCGCCGCGAAGATGCGGAACTGTGCGTCAGTTCCCGTTTGCTGCCGCGGCAGGCCGATCGCCGGCGGCCGGTGCCGGCCTTGCCGGGGTCCGGTGGACCGGCAAGGCCCCCGGCGCCGACCGCAGCCGGCGCCGGGGCGCGGCGGTCAGGCCTTGTCGGCCGCGCGCTTCATCGCGTCGACCAGGATCTGCTTGGCCTCGGCGGCGTCGCCCCAGCCGTCGAGCTTGACCCACTTGCCCTTTTCCAGGTCCTTGTAGTGCTCGAAGAAGTGGCCGATGCGCTCCAGCCAGTGCGGCGAGACCTGGCCGATGTCTTCCACGTGCGCGTAACCGGAGAACACCTTGGACACCGGCACGGCCAGGATCTTCTCGTCGCTGCCGGCCTCGTCGGTCATCTTCAGCACGCCAACCGGGCGGCAGCGCACCACCGAGCCGGGAATCAGCGGCAGGGGCAGGACCACCAGCACGTCGGCCGGGTCGCCGTCGCCGCACAGGGTGTCGGGCACGTAGCCGTAGTTGCACGGATAACGCATCGGGGTGGAGAGGATGCGGTCGACGAAGATCGCGCCGCTTTCCTTGTCCACTTCGTACTTCACCGGCTCGGAGTCCTTGGGGATCTCGATGATGACGTTGATTTCCTCGGGCGGATTGCGCCCGGCGCTGACCTGGTCGAGGCCCATGTGCTGCTCCGTTGCGATGCTGGATGGGGGGAAAGGCGGCCATTTTACGCCTTCGGCTGCTGCGGCGCACAAAGCGGAAGCGGCAGGGACATGGTTCCGGCCGGACCGGGGCGAAAGTGACTTCCGGCCGTGGGGATTTCCGCCTGGACCCCATACCCTGCGGGTGGTTGAAGCCGGAGGGGGCCATGAACGGACGGTTCGCTGCAGGTCTTGCCGGGCTGCTGTGGGCGGCACTGGCAACGGCCGCGCCGACGCAGCCGGCGGCGTGGCAGGCCATGGCGTGGAACGAGGGGGCCGATGACTGCGAGGCCGCCTCGCAGCCGCCGCTGCAGGTACGGCGCCTGGACGCCACGACCTTCGTTCTCCGTCAGGGGCTCTGCGTCGATTTCGAGGCGAATTTCCTCTACCTGCTGATCGGCAACGAGCGCGCGCTGCTGATCGACAGCGGCGCGGTCGCCGATCCCGCGCTCATGCCGCTCGCCAGGCGGGTGATCGCGCTACTCCCCGAACGCGAAGGCGCGAAGCTGCCGCTGCTCGTGGCGCACACCCATGGGCATCGCGACCATCGCGAGGGCGATGCGCAGTTCGCCGCGCTGCCAGGCGTGCGGATCGTGCCGGCGGACGTGGACGGCATGCGCCGCTTCTACGGGTTCGACCGCTGGCCGGAGGGCAGCGCGCGCCTGGACCTGGGCGCGCGCGTCGTGCAGGTGCTGCCCGCACCGGGGCACCATCCCGCGCACGTGGTCTTTCACGATGGGCAGACCGGGGTCCTGTTCACGGGCGACTTCCTGTTGCCGGGCCGCATCACCGTCGATGACGCCGACGCCTTCGAGGCGAGCGCCCGGCGCATCGCCGCGTTCGTGCGCGACCGTTCGATCCCGCACGTGCTGGGTGGCCACGTCGAACTCGATGTCGATGGCGAACTCTATCCCCACGGCGCGACCCACCATCCGCGCGAGCGTGGCCTGGGCCTGGCGAAGGCGGACGTGCTCGCGCTGCCCGATGCGCTGGCCGGATTCAACGGCTTCTACGCACGCCATGCGAACTTCGTGCTCACCGATCCCGTGCGCAATCTCGCGGTGCTCGCGGCCGCCCTCGTGGCGGCGCTGGCCCTGGCGGGATGGGCGATCGTGCGCCTGTTGCGACGGCGCCGCGCCGCCAGGGCCGCGTGTGCAGTGTGACCCGAAGCAGCACGGCGGCCCGTAGGCCGCCGTGCGGGTCATCCGGAACCGTGGCGCTCCGTTACAGCAGTGGCACCAGCAGCAGCGCCACGATGTTGATGATCTTGATCAGCGGGTTGATGGCCGGGCCGGCGGTGTCCTTGTAAGGGTCGCCGACGGTGTCGCCGGTGACCGCGGCCTTGTGCGCCTCGCTGCCCTTGCCGCCGAAGTGGCCATCCTCGATGTACTTCTTGGCGTTGTCCCAGGCGCCGCCGCCGGTGGTCATCGAGATCGCCACGAACAGGCCAGTCACGATGGTGCCGATCAGCAGGCCGCCGAGCGCCTTCGGTCCCAGCAACAGGCCCACGACGATCGGTACGGCCACCGGCAGCAGCGACGGCACGATCATCTCCTTGATCGCCGAGCGGGTGAGCATGTCCACTGCCTTGTCGTACTGCGGCTTGCCGGTGCCCTGCATGATTCCCGGGATCTCGCGGAACTGGCGGCGCACTTCCTCCACCACCGCGCCGGCGGCGCGGCCGACCGCCTCCATCGCCATCGCGCCGAACAGGTACGGGATCAGGCCGCCGATCAGCAGGCCGATGATCACGGTGTGGTCGGACAGGTCGAACGCGAACACTTCACCCGGGTTATTGGCCTGCAGGTTGTGGGTGTAGTCGGCGAACAGGACGAGTGCCGCAAGCGCGGCCGAACCGATCGCATAGCCCTTGGTCACCGCCTTGGTGGTGTTGCCGACCGCGTCGAGCGGGTCGGTGACGTTGCGCACCTCCGGCGGAAGTTCGGACATCTCGGCGATGCCGCCGGCGTTGTCGGTGATCGGGCCGTAGGCGTCCAGCGCCACGATCATGCCGGCCATCGACAGCATGGCAGTGGCGGCGATGGCGATGCCGTACAGGCCGCCGTGCAGGTGGGCGAACCAGATCGCGGCACAGACCGCCACCACCGGCAGTGCGGTCGACTTCATCGACACGCCCAGGCCGGCGATGATGTTGGTGCCATGGCCGGTGGTCGAGGCCTGGGCCACGTGCTTGACCGGTCCGTACTGGGTGCCGGTGTAGTACTCGGTGATCCACACGATCAGGCCGGTCAGGACCAGGCCGATCAGCGCGCAGATATAGAGGTTCAGCGCGCCGTGGCTGTTGTCGCCCATCAGTGACATGGTGATCGGCCAGAACGCGATCGCCGCCAGCACGCCGGACACGATCACGCCCTTGTACAGCGCGCCCATGATCGAGCCGCCGGGCTTCACCCTGACGAAGAACGCACCGATGATCGAGGCCACGATCGACACGCCGCCCAGCACCAGCGGGTAGAGCACGGCATTGCGGCCGACCTCGTCGATCATCAGCCCGCCCAGCAGCATGGTCGCGATCACGGTGACCGCGTAGGTCTCGAACAGGTCGGCGGCCATGCCGGCGCAGTCGCCGACGTTGTCGCCGACGTTGTCGGCGATCACCGCCGGGTTGCGCGGGTCGTCCTCGGGGATGCCGGCCTCGACCTTGCCGACCAGGTCGGCGCCCACGTCGGCACCCTTGGTGAAGATGCCGCCGCCGAGGCGGGCGAAGATCGAGATCAGCGAGGAGCCGAAGGCCAGGCCGACCAGCGCGTGCAGGTTGTCGGCCTGGCTCAGGCCCAGCCGCTGCAGCAGCCAGTAGTAGCCGGCCACGCCGAGCAGGCCCAAGCCGACCACGAGCATCCCGGTGATCGCGCCGCCGCGGAAGGCCACGTCCATCGCCGGGCCCAGGCCACGGCGCGCGGCCTCGGCGGTGCGCACGTTGGCGCGGACCGACACGTTCATGCCGATGTAGCCGGCCGCGCCGGACAGCACCGCGCCGATGGCGAAGCCGATGGCGGTGTACCAGCTGAGGAAGAACCCGACCAGCACGAACAGCGCCGCGCCGGCGATGGCGATGGTCAGGTATTGACGGTTGAGGTAGGCGCGGGCGCCTTCCTGGATGGCAGCGGCGATCTGCTGCATGCGTTCGTTGCCCGCCGGTTGCGCCAGGATCCAGCGCGCGGACACGATGCCGTAGAGGATTGCGAGGACGGCGCAGAGCAGTGCCAACGCCAAACCGTATTGTTCCAGCATGAACCCCTCCCAAGGTTGATGGATGCCACCCAGTGGACGGGTGAACAGGAGGGCACGCCGGGCAAGTCGTGAAGCACTGGAGCGGACCCGAGAGGCGCGTCACACCGTGTTCAACATCCCTGGAGCAGCCCGAGTATGACCGCATGGCCGGCCGGAAGGCCACATGGCGTTCATGCGGACGGTGACAGGATCGATGCCCCTCCCCGCCGATCGAGCGCCGATGCCCGTCCACGCGCCCCACTCGCCACCCGAGAAGCAGTCCCGGCCGCACCCGGCGTCGATGGAACCGCGTCCGGGCCCGGCCGAGATCTTCCGCCAGGCCTTCCTGCTCGCCGTGCTCGTGGCGGTCGCGGCCGTCGCCGCGCCGCTGCAGGCCCAGGCGCCGCAGCGCGAGCGCACCGGGACGCCGCAGGCGACCGGGGCGCTGCACACGGTCCGCACCATCCCCGAGGCGTGCACCCGACTGGAAGGCATGTACACGGGCGATCCGGCGCAGCCGTACCGGCTGCAGCCGGTGGACACCGCACCCGGATGCCGGCAGCGGGCGCGCTACGTGGACCCGGCCCAGGCCCGGCCGGACGCCGGTGCCGGATGGGTGCTCGATGACCTGGTCCGCGTTCCGGATGCGGCCTGCCCGGATCGGCAGGCGCTGGTGCGGGTATGGCGCAAGCCCGTGGACCAGACCCTGGAGCTGGACGGACAGGGCCGGGTGCGGATCTACCTGCAGGATGCGCAGAAGCAGGCAGCCGCCGGGCAGATGCGCGAGCTTCCGGAATATTCGGCGCAGCTGGAACTCGCGGGCCGCTGCGGCTGAGCCGCGTCAGCCTTCCGGGAACAGCGCCACATACCGCCGCTGCATCTCCTCCGGCGTCACCTCCTCGATGCTGTGGCCGATGTTCCAGCGGTGGCCGAACGGATCGATGACCACCCCGGAGCGCTCGCCGTAGAAGGCGTCGCTGGCGGCGCGCTCGAGCGTGGCGCCGGCGGCGACGGCGCGCTGGATCGTGGCGTCGGCATCGTCCACGTGCAGGTGCAGGGTGGTGCTGTGGCCGTGCGCCGGGTCGGGCTTGCGGATGCCCAGCTCCGGGAATTCCTCGCACAGCATCAGGATGGTGCCGTCGAAATCCACTTCCGCGTGGCCGATGCGTCCGCCCGGTTCGACCAGGCGGAACTTCTCGGTGGCGCCGAAGGCGTGCCGGTAGAAGTCGATCGCGCGCGCGGCGTCGGCGACGCAGAGGTAGGCGAACAGTTCGTGGGTAGCCATGGCTGCCTCGCTGGCGGAAGGGGACCGGCCGGCAGGATGGCCCGTCGCCGGCCACCGGATATTGGAAAAAACTGACCGCTCAATCCACCCGGACGTGGCGTGGATGCAGGCGGCCGTCCCGGTAGCAACGGGCCGGCAGGCCGGCGAACTGGCGGAAGTCACGCGCCAGGTGCGCCTGGTCGAAATAACCGTGCTCGGCGGCCAGCCCGCTCCAGTCCGGGCACCCGTCCACCTGCGCCAGCACGCGCTGGAACCGGCGAAGGCGCGCGTAGCGCTTGGGCGCCAGCCCGGTCGCGTCGAGGAACCGGGCGATGAGATGGCGATGGCTGCAGCTTGCCTGCGCCAGCACGTCGCGCAGGTCGGCGCCACGATCGAGCGCGGCGATGGCATGGTCCACTTCGGCGGCCAGCGGCGCGACCGGTCGCAGCTGCGCCAGCAGGGAGCGCTCGAGCACCGCCAGGCGTGCATCGGGCGTGTCGGCGCGCGCCAACCTGGCGTGCAGTTCGTCGACCGCCTCGCCCCAGAAGTCGCGCAGGGGTGCGTGCCGTTCGGCCAGGGTGGCGGCCGAGACGCCCAGCAGCGCCCAGGACGCGCCGGGCAGCAGCTGCGCGCCGACCGTGCAGCCCGGCTCGGTGCGCTTGGCGTAATAGCGGCTGCGCGCGCCGCAGACCACCGCGGTGTCGATCGCCTGGCCGGCGCGGTCGCCGCGACCGGCATACAACTGCAGCGGCGGCCCGTCGATGCGGACCGCCAGGTGCATCTCGCCGGAGGGAATGACGTGCTCGCGTCGCGCGCGCACGGAGTGCCCGACCCACAGGCTGCCGACGTAAGGCCGCAGCGCGGCCGCCAGCGGCGCGCGCGCAGTCATCGCATCAGCCTTCCCAGGCCTGCAGCTTCTTCTTGACCGCCACGTTCTTCAGCGCCACGTACTTCGGCAGGCCATCGCGGCCCCAGGGCAGCGGTGCCTCGCCGCGGATCAGCGGTTCCAGGTACTCGCGCGCCCTGGCGGTGATGCCGAAACCGTCCTTGCGGATGAAGTTGGCCGGCATGGTCTTCTCGTGGTTGGCGACCTTGTGCAGCGGGGCCGGCTCGATCTTCCAGCGGTAGGGCGCGCTGGACGTGCGCACTATCACCGGCATCACCGAATTCATGCCCTTGAGCGCGTACTGGACCGCCGCCTTGCCGACCGCCTGCGCCTGCTCCCAGTCGGTCTTGGAGGCGACATGGCGCGCGGAACGCTGCAGGTAGTCGGGCAGGGTCCAGTGCACCTTGTAGCCGAGCCGGTCCTTGACCTTGCCGGCCAGGTACGAAGACACGCCACCGAGCTGGGCATGGCCGAACGCGTCCTTGCCGCCGCCGGCATCGGCGACGAACTTGCCATCGGCATCGCGGATGCCCTCGCTGGCCACCACCACGCACCAGCCGACCTTCTTCACCACCTTGTCGACCTGGGCCAGGAACGCGGCCTCGTCGTAGGCGCGCTCGGGGAACAGGATGATCTGCGGGGCGTCATCGGGCGATTGCCCGGCCAGGCCGGCCGCGGCGGCAAGCCAGCCGGCGTGGCGGCCCATGGCCTCGTAGACGAACACCTTGGTCGAGGTCTCGGCCATGGCGGCCACGTCCAGCGCCGCCTCGCGCACCGACACGGCGGTGTACTTGGCGGCCGAGCCGAAGCCCGGGCAGGTGTCGGTCACCGCCAGGTCGTTGTCGATGGTCTTGGGAACACCAATACAGGTCAGCGGATAGCCGAACTCGGCCGCCAGCTGGGAGACCTTCCAGGCGGTGTCGGCCGAGTCGTTGCCGCCGTTGTAGAGGAACCAGCGCACGTCGTGGGCCTTGAGCACCTCCAGCAGTCGCTGGTACTTGGCCCGGTCCGCATCGACGGACTTGAGCTTGTAGCGGCACGAGCCGAATGCGCCGCCCGGGGTGTGGGCCAGCGCGGCGATGGCCGCGGCCGACTCCTTCGAGGTGTCCACCAGTTCCTCGCGCAGCGCGCCGAGGATGCCGTTGCGGGCGGCCAGCACCTTGATTCCCTTCGCCCGCGCCTCGCTGATGACGCCGCTGGCGGTGGCATTGATGACGGCGGTGACGCCGCCGGACTGGGCATAGAGCAGGGTGCCTTGCGGGGTGGCTCGGGCCATGGACGCGGTTCCTCCGGAGGGGACAATTCTGGGACAGCGCCACTGGATGCGGTAAGCTGCACCCGAATGGTGCGGTGCAATGCAGTGGTGCGCAGCGACGGAAGTCTAGCGCCCCCGGCCGCCACGGGACATTTCTTCATCGGAGCGATCGATGCGACTGGTACTTCTGGGCCCGCCCGGCTCGGGCAAGGGAACGCAGGCCGCGCGCCTGAAGGAAACCCTCGGCGTCCCCCACATCTCCACCGGCGACCTGCTGCGCGCCGAGGTGGCCGCCGGGACGCCGCTGGGCCTGCAGGCCAAGGAAGTGATGGCCCGGGGTGACCTGGTCTCCGACGAGATCCTGCTGGGCATGCTCGAATCGCGCCTGGGGCGCGACGACGTCGACAACGGCTTCATCCTCGACGGCTATCCGCGCAACCTGGCCCAGGCCGGCGCGCTGGACGGCCTGCTGGCCAAGATCGGCCAGCCGCTGGACGCGGTGGTGCAGCTGGACGTGGGCACCGACCTGCTGGTCGAGCGCATCGCCGGCCGCGCCCAGGCCGAGGGCCGCGCCGACGACAATCCCGAATCGGTGCGCAAGCGCCTGCAGGTCTACAACGACTCCACTGCCCCGGTGATCGGCTTCTACGAGAACCGCGGCACGCTGACCCGGATCGACGGCGTCGGCAGCATGGACGAGATCACCGCGCGGGTGCTGGCGGCGCTCAAGGGCTGAGTCCGCCGCGCTGGAAATCGACGCGCGTCGCCCCCGGGGCGGCGCGCGTTTTCTTTTGGGCGATATTCCGGGTGGGGCGGCGGCGTGTGCTTGCGGCCGCGCGACGCAACGGCCACTGGAACCGCAACGGCAACCGCTGTAACGGCAGCGCGGCTGGCTTCGGCGGGAGCCGCGGCAGGCCGGGGGTGTCGCAGCCGCTCGGGCGTACATCCCTGTACGCACTCGCTACCGCGGCCATCCATGGCCGCTGCTGCGACACCCCCGGCCTGCCACGTCTTCTGGGGCTTCCAGATCGTGGCGTTGATCCCGGCAAGAGCCGGCCTTGCCCCGGTGCCCGGTGTCGTCGGGATCGGCGGCGTTGCCACGGATCCAGCGTCCAGGCCGACAGCCGGGCTCCGCCGCGCCCACCTGCGGCGACGGCGGCCAGGAAGCAGCATCACGTTCTCCAGAAAACCGCGTTCTGCTTCTGATCGAAGCGACGAACTGCCAGCTGCCCGAGGACGTCGTGTCCTGGGGGTGGGGCGCAAGTGGCACAGGGATGTGCCACGACCCGCGTACGGACAGGACGTCCGCCCGAGGGATGCGCCCCGCCCCCAGGGCACGGCGGCCCCTTCCGAAGCCGACGCCCCGCGACCCGGCTCAAATACCCAGGTTCACGGTGGTTCCAGGATTCCGCGCCTTTAGCGCGGCTCCGAAGAAAACCGGTGCATTGGGAATGGAAGCAAGCCCGCAGCCAGGCCACCCAGCCGAACAGCCCAAAAACCGCGACGCTTCGGCGACAATCACCGGCATGAGCAAGATCCACATCCTCGGCATCGCCGGGACCTTCATGGGCGGCGTCGCCGCCCTGGCGCGCGAACTGGGCCACACCGTCGAGGGCAGCGACCAGGCGGTGTACCCGCCGATGTCGACCCAGCTCGAACGGCTGGGCATCGAGCTGAAACAGGGCTACCTGCCGGAGAACATCTCCGCCGATGCCGGGGAGATCGTCGTCGGCAACGCGCTGTCGCGCGGCAACCCGGCGGTGGAGCAGGTGCTCGACGATGGCCGCCGCTACATCTCCGGCGCCCAGTGGCTGGCCGAGCGCGTGCTGCCCGGGCGCACCACCCTGGCGGTGGCCGGCACCCACGGCAAGACCACGACCACCTCGATCCTGGCCTTCCTGCTGCAGGCGGCCGGGCGCGACCCGGGCTTCCTGATCGGCGGCGTCGCCGAGGATTTCGGCACGTCCGCGCGCCTGGGCGGCGGTCGCGAGTTCGTGGTCGAGGCCGACGAATACGACACCGCGTTCTTCGACAAGCGCAGCAAGTTCGTCCACTACCGGCCGCGGGTCGCGATCCTCAACAACCTCGAGTACGACCACGCCGACATCTTCCCCGACCTGGCCGCGATCCAGCGCCAGTTCCACCACCTCGTGCGCACGGTGCCGCGCGCCGGCCGCCTGGTCGTCAACGGCGAGGACGCGCACCTGGCGCAGGTGCTGGCGATGGGCTGCTGGACGCCGGTGGAGACCTTCGGCATCGAGCAGGCGGCCGTGGCCATCGCGCGCGCCGACGGCGGCGCCGGCTTCGACTGGAGCGCGCGCCTGCTCGATGCCGATGGCAGCGCCTTCGCCATGCTGCATCGCGGACAGGAAGCCGGCACCGTGCGCTGGCCGCTGGTCGGGCGGCACAACGTCATGAACGCGCTGGCCGCGCTGGCCGCCGCGCATGCGATCGGAGTCGCGCCGGCGCAGGTGACCGGCGCACTGGCCGCCTTCAGCAGCGTCAAGCGCCGCCTGGAAGTGCTCGGCACGCAGGGTGGCATCACCGTCTACGACGATTTCGCCCACCATCCCACCGCGATACGCACCACCCTCGAGGGCCTGCGCGCGAAGGTCGGTGCCGCGCGGATCGTGGTGGCGATGGAGCCACGCAGCAACTCGATGCGGCTGGGCGCGCATGCCGACGCACTGGCGCCCTCGCTGGAACTGGCCGATGCGGTGGTGTTCCTGCACCGGCCCGGGCTGGCCTGGGATGCCGGCAAGGTGGTTGCGGCGGTGCGTGGCGACGCGCGCGCCGTGGCCGACGCCGATACCCTGCTGGAGACGCTGCGCGACATGGCCGCGCCCGGCGACCACGTCGTGTTCATGTCCAACGGCGGCTTCGACGGCGCGCCGCGTCGCTTCGTGGCGATGCTCGGCGGGGTTCCCTGACCGCGCCCTTGACGGGACATGGACGCACGCCGCGCCGGGTTCGCGCTAACCTGAGCCGGATGCACGCCACCGCCACGCCGTGACCCCCACCGAACCTTTGCCGCTGTTCCCGCTGCACACCGTGCTGCTCCCTGGCGCGCCGCTGGGATTGCGCGTGTTCGAGCGGCGCTACCTGGACCTGGTCGCCGAATGCGGCCGCAACGGTCGCGGCTTTGGCATCTGCATGATCCTGGAAGGCGAAGAGGTCGGCGCGCCGGCCACGCCGGCGGCGTTCGGCGTGGAAGCGCGGATCGAGGATTTCGGCAGCGACAGCAACGGCCTGCTGACCCTGCAGGTGCGCGGCCAGCGTCGCTTCCGCGTGGCCCGCAGCCGGGCCCGCGACAGCGGCCTGCTGGTCGGCGACGTGCTGTGGTGCGAGGACGCCGGCACGCCGTCGCTGCTGCCGCAGCATGCCGCGCTGGCCACGTTGCTGGGCGAACTGCTGGACAAGGTCGGCGGCGAATATCCCGGCCTGGGGCATGCCGGCGCCAACCTCCGCCAGCTGGAGGATGCCGCCTGGGTCGGCTGGCGCCTGGCCGAGCTGCTGCCGCTCAGCGACGAGCAGCGCCTGGCGCTGCTGCAGGAGGACGATCCGCACCGGCGCCTGGACCGGCTGCTGGAGTGGATGGACGAGGAGTAGCAGTAGCCGGCGGCACGGCGATGCCGTCGGTGCGCAGGCGCAGCACCGGCAGGTGCGACTCCGGATGCGGGGCGACCACGTGCGGCAGGTCGCGCAGCGGGCCCAGCGCCTGTTCCAGCGCCGGATCGGCGCCGGGCAGCGGCCGCCAGGTGACCAGCAGCCCGAGGTCGTGCTTGAAGTGCAGGGTCTGCGCCGTGCCCACCCACAGCGGCACGTCGCCCGGCTGCAGGTGCACGGGCGTCGGCCACAGCCGCAGCACGTGGCGCAGCTTGCCGTCGGCGGTATCGTGGACCATCAGCAGGGCTTCGGTGCGCGCGTCCAGCGTCGCCGGCAGTACCGGCACCTGGTCCGGCCCGGAGTCGGTGTCGAGCAGGCTGATGGCCTGCATCCACTTCGCCTGTGGCTGCACCCGCCAGCCGGCGGCCACCAGCCGCTGCTGCAGCGGCGCCAGCGGCCCGGCGACCTGTACGTCCAGCGGCCAGCGCAGCTGGTCGTCGAACTCGTTGCGCCGTGCCGGTTGCAGCATCCACTCGTGGCTCCACCAGTCCTCCAGGTCCTGCACCACCGGCAGCGCCGGCGGCGGCTCGAACTTGGCCAGCTTGGCCTCGACGTTGCGCGGCGCGTACCACAGCGCCGCCGCGGCGAAGGTGCCGTAGAACAGCCAGCCGATCGGCTTGATCCAGAACGAACGGTTGAAGCGGCGGCGGTAGGCGATGCCCAGTACCAGCAGCCAGACGATGCCCAGCAGCATCCCGCCGATCACGTCGCTGAGCCAGTGCGCGCCCAGGTACAGCCGGGCGAAACCGATCACCGCCACCACCGCGCCGGAGACCAGGTACGGCCAGACCCGGTCGCGCCCGGGCAGTTCGCGCGCGATCAGCACTGCGAAGAAGCCGAAGGCGATCGTGGTCATGGTGACCGCGATCGACGGAAAGCCGAAGCCGCTGCTCGCGCCCGGCGGGCGGACCACGTCGACGGTATTGCCGAGCAACCAGGTCAGGGCCAGGCCGAAGGCCAGCGCGGCCAGCCAGTGCGCCGCGGCCATCCAGCGCCGGCGCCAGACGAAGTAGCCCAGCACCATCGCGCAGGCCGGCGCCAGCACCGGCCAGTCGCCGAGCGAGGCCAGTGCCGCCATCGGATAGTCGGCCAGCGGGTTGCGCAGCGCCAGCATCATCTGGTGCACCGCCAGGTCCATGGCCAGCGGCTCGCCGTGCCCGATCACCACCACCAGCTGCGCGAACCAGGCCCAGCCGATCGCCAGCAGCAGCACCGCCAGCAGCGCCAGCGAGGTCGATTCGCGGTGCGAAGGATCGAACACCGCCGCCGAATGCCGGCCCATCACCGGATGCCGGTGCGACCAGTCCAGCGCGCGTGCCAGCAGCGAGTCGGCATGGTCGGCGAACCAGCGGTAGGTATAGAGCACCCAGGCCCAGGCCAGCGCCAGCACCAAGACGAGCAGGCCCAGCACGATGAACAGGTGGCCGGCCACCGCCGCGACCGCATCGTAGGCGCGGCCCAGCACCCAGCCCGGCGCCAGGAACAGCAACGCCCACGACAGGCTGGCCAGGCCGCTGGCGAACAGGTAGCGGCGGACCGGCATCCGCGCCATGCCGGCGATGGCCGGCACGAACGGCCGCACCGCGCCGACGTAGCGGGCGACCAGGATGCTGGTGAAGGCATTGCGCCGGAACAGGATCTCGCCGCGTCCCAGCAACTGCGGATAGCGGCGGAACGGCCACACGCCGTGCAGCCGGTCGCCCCAGCGCCGCCCGATCCAGTAGCTCAGGCCGTCGCCCAGGAACGCGCCCAGGGTGGCGCTGGCCACCGCATACGGGCCGGAGATCTCGCCCATGCCGATCAGCACCCCGACCGCGAACAGCAGCGGCAACGCGGGCACGACCGCGCCGACCACGATCAGCGCGTCGAGGAAGGCGACGGCGAAAACCACCGCACCGGCGAGGATGGGGTGGTTCCCGATCCAGGCCAGTACGGCGTCCATCCAGGAGGAATCCATGGCGCGGATTATAGGTGGCGCCTCCCGGCGCCAGGCTTAAGCGCGGATGGCTGGCGGGCCTTGGCCGCCGGGAGTTCCCGTCGTGCGGGGCTAGAAGCACGGCTTGCCGGCGACATGGGCGCCGGAGCCTTGATGACGCCGCCCGTGCCGGCGGCATCGCGTCGCGGGTGCCTTCCCACGGACGCATGTCCGGTCTCCCGGGCTCCTACAACAGCGGCCATCCGCGCGACAATGCGCCAACTACGCGATCCGCGATCCCGAGGCGACACGATGGCCACGCTGGCTGGCAAGACCCTCTTCATCACCGGTGCCTCGCGTGGCATCGGCCTGGCCATCGCCCTGCGCGCGGCGCGCGATGGCGCCAACGTGGCGATCGCGGCCAAGTCCTCGGTGCCCAACCCGAAGCTGCCCGGCACCATCCACAGCGCCGCCGATGCGGTGACCGCCGCCGGCGGCCAGGGCCTGGCGCTGAGATGCGACATCCGCGAGGAGGACCAGGTGCGCGCGGCGGTGGCGGCGACGGTCGACGCCTTCGGCGGCATCGACATCCTCGTCAACAACGCCAGCGCGATCTGGCTGCGCGGCACCCTGGACACGCCGATGAAGCGCTTCGACCTGATGCAGCAGGTCAACGCCCGCGGCACCTTCCTCTGCTCGCAGGCCTGCCTGCCGCACCTGCTGGAGGCGCCCAATCCGCATATCCTGACCCTGGCGCCGCCGCCGTCGCTGGATCCGAAGTGGTGGGGAGCGCACACCGGCTATACCCTCGCCAAGATGGGCATGAGTTTCGTCACCCTCGGCCTGGCCGCCGAATTCGGGCCACGTGGCGTGGCCGTCAACGCGTTGTGGCCACGCACGCTGATCGGCACCGATGCGCTGAACATGATCCCCGGGGTGAGCGCCGGCAACGGCCGGCGCCCGGAGATCGTGGCCGATGCGGCGCATGCGGTGCTGGTGCGGCCGGCGGCCGGGTTCAGCGGGCGCTTCCTGGTCGACGACGAGGTGCTGGCCGAGGCCGGTGTCGCCGACCTCTCCGGCTACGCGGTGGACCCTTCGCAGCCGCTGCTGCCCGACCTGTTCCTCGACCCGTGAGCCGGATGCGCCGGTTCCGCGCCGGGTGCCGCAGGCCACCGGCGTATGCTGGCCCGCCCCGATGCGAGGCGCGGCGATGACGACCCTTGCGGCAAGGCAGGGCCTGGACCTGGTCCGCCGGGTGCTGGCGACGCTGCTGTTCATCCATGGCCTGGCCCGCGTGCTGGCAGGCGGCGTGGCACCGTTCGGCGCGTTCCTCGATGCGCAAGGCTTCCCGGCCGGACTGGTGCTGGCGTGGGCGGTGACCGTGTTCGAGCTGGTGGCCGCGCCGGTGATGGCCTGGGGCCGGTGGGTGACGCCGGTCGCACTGGTGTTCGCCGCGATCTACGCCTGCGGGATCTGGCTGGTGCACGCCCCGGCCGGCTGGTTCGTGGTCGGCCTCGGCCGCAACGGCGCCGAGTACAGCGTGCTGATCATCGCCTGCCTGCTGGCCAACGCCTGGGCGCACCGCCACCAACCACGTCTCTCCAAGGGAGCCGAACCATGAAGTACCTGCACGCGATGATCCGCGTCCACGACCTGGACGCGACCAGCCGCTTCCTCACCGAGGGCCTGGGCCTGCGCCAGACCCGGCGCATGGACCACGAGGCCGGGCGCTTCACCCTGGTGTACTTCGGCGCGCCGGAGAACCCGGAGGCGGAAATCGAGCTGACGTACAACTGGCCGCCGGCCGACGGCTCGCCGCCGGAGGACTACGGCAACGCGCGCAACTTCGGCCACCTGGCGTTCCAGGTCGACGACATCTATGCCCTGTGCACGCACCTGCAGTCGCTGGGCGTGACCATCAACCGCCCGCCGCGGGACGGCCGCATGGCGTTCGTGCGCACGCCGGACCTGATCTCGATCGAGCTGCTGCAGAAGGGCGACGCGCTGCCGCCGGCCGAGCCCTGGCTGTCGATGCCCAATACCGGCAGCTGGTGAACCGCGCGCCGCCGGAAAGCCCCCCGCTTCGCCGGTAGGCGAGCGTAGAGCGGGGCTTGCCCCGCTGCCTCCACCCGCCGCACTGGCCGCGACCGCGCTGCCCGCGACGCCCTAGGCCGGATCGGGCAACCGGTGCCCGCAGCTGCGGCAGTGGCGCGAATCGCGGCTGTGGCCTTCCAGCCCGCACTCCGGGCAGCCCCGCTGGTCGAAGCGGCGTGCCTCGTCCTCGCTCTGGCGCAGGCTGGTCGCCAGCTCGGCGGTGTAGATGCCGGTGGGCACGGCGATGATGCTGTAGCCGGTCAGGATCAGCAGCGAGGTGACGAAACGGCCGAGCACCGTCTGCGGGACGATGTCGCCGAATCCCACCGTGGCCATGGTCACGATCGCCCAGTACATGCTGGTGGGAATGCTGGTGAAGCCGTTGCGCGGCCCCTCGATCACGTACATCAGCGCGCCGGCGACGGTGACGATGGTCAGCACCGAGAACAGGAACACCAGGATCTTGCGCCGGCTGCGCCACAGCGCCTGCAGCAGGATGCCGCTCTCCTCGACGTATCGGGTGAGCTTGAGGATCCGGAACAGCCGCAGGATGCGCATCACCCGCACCGCTAGCAGGCTCTGCGCGCCGGGCACCAGCAGCGACAGGTAGGTCGGCAGGATCGCCAGCAGGTCGATCACGCCCCACACGCTGAGCATGTAGCGCAGCGGGCGCTTGACCACCGCGATGCGCAGCAGGTACTCGGCGGTGAACAGCAGGGTGAAGGCCCACTCGACCATGTAGAACACGGCGGCATAGCGCTGGTGGAGCCGCTCGACGCTGTCGAGCATCACCACCCCGATGCTGGCCACGATCGCGGCCACCAGCAGCAGGTCGAAATTGCGCGACGGTGGGGTGTCGTGCCGGTGGATGATGTCGTACCAGGTCCGACGCCAGCCGGTATCGCGCGCGGGATTGAGCTGGGGAGCCATGAACAGGCGCATGCGCCGGAGGATCGTCGCCGGAAGGCATCGGGTCAACCTGCGCCGGCCGCCGGCGATGGCGGACGGCCGCGGAGCCGGCCGATAATGCGCCCGCCGGCCGCCGCCGGCGACACCGGACGCGATCGCCACGCCATGAACGACACCACGCTTCCCGCCGACGGCACCGCCGCCCTGCTCGATCTGGGCCACCGCTACTACCTGCCCGTCTACCGCCCGCGCGAGCTGGTGCTGGAGCGCGGCCAGGGCGCGCGCCTGTGGGACAGCGAGGGCCGCGAGTACGTCGACCTGGCCGCCGGCATCGCCGTCTGCGGCCTGGGCCACAACGATCCGGACCTGCACGCCGCACTGGTCGAGCAGGCCGGCAAGCTCTGGCACACGAGCAACGTGTTCTTCAGCGAGCCGCCGCTGCGCCTGGCCGAGGAACTGGTGGTCGCCAGCCGCTTCGCCGAACGCGTGTTCCTGTGCAACTCCGGTGCCGAGGCCAACGAGGCGGCGATCAAGCTGGTGCGGAAATGGGCCGCCTCGCAGGGCCGGCCACCGCAGCAGCGGGTGGTCGTGACCTTCCGCGGCAGCTTCCACGGCCGCACCCTGGCCGCGGTCACCGCCACCGCCCAGCCCAAGTACCAGGAAGGCTACGAACCGCTGCCCGGCGGCTTCCGCTACGTCGACTTCAACGACATCACCCAGCTGGAGACGGCGATGGCCGCCGGCGACGTGGCCGCGGTGATGCTCGAGCCGGTGCAGGGCGAGGGCGGGGTGATGCCGGCCGCATCGGGTTTCCTGCGCCAGGTGCGCGAGCTGTGCGACCACCATGGCGCGCTGCTGGTGCTGGACGAGATCCAGTCCGGCATGGGCCGCACCGGCACGTTGTTCGCGCATTGGCAGGACGGCGTGGTGCCGGACATCGTGACCCTGGCCAAGGCGCTGGGCGGCGGCTTCCCGATCGGCGCGATGCTGGCCGGGCCGAAGGTCGCCCAGGTGATGCAGTTCGGCGCGCACGGCACCACCTTCGGCGGCAATCCGCTCGCCGCGGCGGTGGCGCGGGTGGCGTTGCGCAAGATCGCCTCGCCGCAGGTCTCGGCGAATGTGTCGCGGCAGTCGCACGCGCTGCGCGAGGGCTTGCTGGCGATCGGCACCGAATTCGACCTGTTCGAGCAGGTCCGCGGCCGCGGCCTGATGCTCGGGGCGGTGCTCGAGCCGGCGTTCGCCGGTCGCGCCGGCGAGATCCTCGACCACGCCGCCGCGCACGGCCTGCTGCTGCTGCAGGCAGGCCCGGACGTACTGCGCCTGGTGCCGGCGCTGAACCTCACCGACGCCGACGTGGCGGAGGGGCTGGCGCGGCTGCGCGCGGCAGTGGCGGGGTTCCTGGCTCGCGGTTGAACTGCTGCGGGCACCACGCCGCTCCGGGTCCGTTCGCGTCGAGGCTCGAGCTGCCCCACCGGCGGCTGTGGACGGAGGCGGCCCACGCCACGGGACAGGCATCCGGTCGATCCGGTCGAAACCAGACTCAGGAGGCCTTCGAGCCTGTAGACTTGCGCCTCGCTGACTGTGACGCAGTTCCGGGTTTTCCGTGGGTGATGGGATGTACCCGTTTTTCGCGGTAGTTGTGTAACTGGGGTTGCAGAACCGCAATGCAGCAGGGCACGTCCATCGAGGGCGTGCCGTGCGCGTATCGACGATTCAGGGGGAAATAGATGTCATTGGCCAGGCTCGTCCACGCGCTGGACGATGGGGCGATCGTGCCTCTGCGCGCAACTTCGGCGATGGCCGGGTCAATTGACCTGACGGCTGGATGCGGTCCCGAGATCCGCGCACACCTCGGCGATCGGGGAAGCATCGCCGTGGAACGGAAACATGCGGGGCGCACCCACGCCTACGCAAACCGCAAAGCCAGCCCGGATGCCATCCGCACCGAGGCGGACGATCGACGCACGCACCAGGACACCCGCATGCCCGGAAAGATGCCCCATTCGTTGATGTCGAGGATCAGGTGCAGCGCTTTGCCGCTCCTGCTGGCTTGGCTTGTCCCGGCCGCCAGCGCCCTGGCCGCGTGCGACTGGCCGCTCAGCTTCACCAGCGTCGGCCAGACGATCCAGGTGAACACCAGTAGCTGCGATTCCTACGCTGCCACCGGGGGCGAGTATGGCGGGTTGTTCCGAGTCGCGGGAACGGATGCGCAGAATGTATACGGCATAGGCGTCGATGCCGTGACCGGTGCGCCCCAGCCGACAGACGTCGATGGCAGCAATGTCAGTAATGGCGGCGTCTACACGTTCTCGCACAACCTGAGCACCGGCGTGGTCAGCATCACGCTGAAGACCGCACCTGCCGGTAGTACCGACACCATCACCCTCTACTCGTACGACGGCCCCGATCTGCCCGGCGGTGGCCCGCCCTAC
Organism: Pseudoxanthomonas sp. Soil82; assembly: GCF_040446535.1. Classification (NCBI taxonomy): domain Bacteria; kingdom Pseudomonadati; phylum Pseudomonadota; class Gammaproteobacteria; order Lysobacterales; family Lysobacteraceae; genus Pseudoxanthomonas; species Pseudoxanthomonas sp. Soil82. The sequence continues at coordinate 229,817 of NZ_JBEAAK010000005.1, read as the reverse complement.
GCACCGGCAAATACGCTCAATACATTCAACGTCACCTACAACGGGGCTCCAGTCGCCAGCAGCTTCACCCACGGTTCGGTGGTCGCCTATAACGATGGCGCCGACGTCCCGTACAACTTCAACCTGGCATTCGCCGTCAGCCAGTCGCCGACCAGCTACGCCGTGGGCTCGGCGACCACCGCCAACGGCGGCTCCGTCACCATCAATGCGGCCGGCGACGTCGGCTACACGCCGCCAGCCGGCTTCCGTGGGAACGACGCATTCACCTACACGGCGACCAATGCGAGCGGGACCTCGAACCCGGCGACCGTCACCCTGGTGGTCGGAAATCCGGCCCCGTCCTCCAGCGTGGACGGATCCGGCGTGCTGGGCATCTCCTTGTCCGGCGTCTCGGTGCAGACCAGCGGGGGGAGGGCGCCTTACACCTGCGCCACCACGCTCGCGTCCGGATCGTTGCCGGCTGGCACGCAGCTCAACTCCAACTGCGCCATCACCGGGACGCCCACGCAAACGGGCACGTTCAACTTCACCGTCCAGATCACCGACAGCTCCACCGGCACGGGTCCGTACACATGGACCAGCGGCGGCCTCGGCCTGGTCGTGACATCGGGCGTGCCGACGGTTACCGCGGGCAACATCAGCATCGGCGGCGCGAGCGGCATGGGTGGTGCATTCAAGATCGGCGACACCATCACCGCGACCTGGAACAACACCGTCGGCGGCGACAACAACAGCGGCGTTACCGGCGTGACCATCGATTTCAGCCAGTTTGGTGGCGGCGCCTCCGTGGCCGCGACCAACAGCAGCAACACGTGGACCGCAACGTACACCCTCGTCTCCGGCGCGATCGACGCGACCGGCCGCAACGTCAGCGCGACCGCCACCGGGCCCGGCGGCAGTGCCACCACCGCCGACACCGCCAATGCCGTGGTCGACAACATCGCGCCGACCGTAACCGATGCGCGGATCAGCATCAGCGGGGCGTCCGGAACGGCAGGCGCCTACAAGATCGGCGATACCGTCACCGCCACCTGGAACAACACCGCCGGAGGCGACAACAACTCCGACGCGATCAGCGGCGTCACCGTCGACTTCACCGATTTCGGCGGCGGCGCGGCAGTCACGGCGACGAACAGTTCGGGTACCTGGACGGCCACCTACACGATCGTCTCCGGATCGATCGACGCGACCAACCGCAACGTCTCGGTGACCGCAATCGACAACGCGGGCAATGCGACCCGCACCTCCGACACGACCAACGCGACCGTCGACAACGATGCACCCGGTGTCACCAGCATCGTGGCGAGTGGCTCGCCCGCCTCGACCGACACCTCGGTCGCCTTCACGGTCACCTTCGACGAGGCGGTGGCTGGCGTCTCCACCGACGACTTCACCCTCGTGGGCACCGGCAGCGCCTCGGGCACCATCGCCAGCGTGTCGACCTCCAGCGGCAACTCCTTCAACGTCAATGTCGCCGGCATCAGCGGCAACGGCACGATCAAGGTCAACCTCAACGGCTCGACCAACATCGTTGACGACGCCGGCAACGGCGTCCCGTCCTACACCAGCGGCACCACCCACACGGTGGCGGTGCCGACCGCCCCAGGTGCCCCGACCATCGGCACCGCCACGGCGGGCGACGGACAGGCCACGGTGACCTTTACTGCGCCCGGCAGCGATGGCGGCCTGGCGATCACCACGTATACCGCGACCGCCAGCCCCGGCGGCGCATCCGGCAGCTGCGCGGGCCCGGCGGCCTGCACCGCGACCGTCGCCGGCCTCACCAACGGCACCGCGTACACCTTCACCGTGACCGCGACCAATGCCGTCGGCACCAGCGTGGCCTCGGGCGCTTCCAATGCGGTCACGCCGAAGGCCAACCAGACCATCACTTTCGCCAATCCGGGTGCGCAGAATTTCGGGACGGCCCCGACCCTGTCGGCCACCGCGACTTCCCCGCTGGCGCCGACGTTCAGCTCCTCCACCACCGGCGTGTGCACCATCAGCTCGGGGGGCGCGCTCACTTTCGTGACCGCGGGCAGCTGCACCATCGATGCCGACCAGGCGGGCGACAGCGCCTGGAACGCGGCCGCCACGGTGACGCAGACCTTCACCGTCAACGCGATCGTGCCTGGCGCCCCGACCATCGGCACCGCGACCGCCGGCGACACCCAGGCCAGCATCGCCTTCGGCGCACCGGCTTCCAGCGGCGGTGCCGCCATCACCGGCTACACGGTCACCGCCAATCCTGGCGGCGCCACCGGTACCGGCGCCGGTTCGCCGATCACGGTGACCGGCCTGACCAATGGCGTGTCCTATACCTTCACCGTCACCGCCACCAACGCCGCCGGCACCGGCGCGGCCTCGGCGGTCTCCAACGCGGTGGTCCCGGCCGAGCCGCAGACCATCACCTTCGCCAATCCAGGCACGCAGAACTTCGGCACGAATCCGGACCTGAGCATCCTGGGCGGCGGCGCCTCCGCCACCTCCGGCCTCGCGGTGACCTTCAGCTCCTCCACGCCCGGCGTGTGCACGATCACCACCGGTGGCGTGCTCACCTTCGGCGCCGCCGGTACCTGCACCATCAACGCCGACCAGGCTGGCGACAGCAGCCATCTGCCGGCCCCCCAGGTCACCCATTCGTTCACCGTCGCGCCGGTCGTGCCCCACGCACCCACCTCGGTGGTGGCGACCGCCGGCGATACCCAGGCCGCCGTCGCCTTCGTCGCGCCGGTCAACATCGGCGGCTCGGCCATCACCGGCTACACCGTGACGGTTTCGCCGGCGGACGTGGCGCCGGTGAACGGCGCGGGTTCGCCGATCGTGGTCACCGGCCTGACCAACGGCCAGGCTTATACCTTCACCGTGACGGCCGACAACGCCGCCGGTACCGGCCCGGCATCGTCCGCGTCCAACTCGATCACGCCGAAGGCGACGCAGACCGTCACGTTCAACAATCCGGGCGCGCAGAACTTCGGCACCACGCCGACGTTCACCGCCACGTCCGACGCCGGCTTGAGTCCGACCTTCACCTCGTCGACGCCGGCCGTGTGCACGATCACGTCCGGCGGCGCGGTCACCTTCGTCGCGGCCGGCACCTGCACCATCAATGCCGACCAGGCGGGCAATGGCAGCTACCTGGCGGCCCCCCAGGTCACCCGCTCGTTCCTGGTCAATGCCGTGGTCCCAGGCGCACCCACCATTGGCACGGCGGTGGCCGCCAGCGGCAGCGAGGCGGACGTCGCGTTCACCCCGCCGGCGTTCAGCGGCGGCGCCGCAGTCACTGGCTATACCGTGACGGTCAATCCGGGCGGTGCGACCCGTACCGGCAGCGCCAGCCCGATCCGGGTGGGCGGCCTGGTGCCGGGGAGTACCTACACGTTCACCGTCGCCGCGACCAATTCGTCCGGAACGGGCAGCCCCTCGGCCGCCTCCAACAGCGTGACCCTCCTGCCTCCGCTGGTGGCCGGGCCGGTCAGCGCCACGGTCGCCTTCGGCGCGGCGGCAACGCCCATCACCTTGGACATCACCGGCACGCCGACCTCGGTGGCCGTGGATACCGCGCCGGCGCACGGCACGGTCGCGGTGAGCGGCACCACCCTCAGCTACACCCCGGCGGCCGGATATGCGGGCACGGACAGTTTCACCTACACCGCGTCAGACGCATTCAGCACGTCGGCCCCGGCCACGGTGAGCATCACCGTCTCGGCGCCCGTGGTGGCGATCGATACCACCAGCGTGGCCGAGGCCACCGCCGGGAGCGCGTACACGCAGGCACTGGCGGCCAGCGGCGGCGCGGCGCCCTACAGCTATGCGGTCACCGCCGGCGCGCTGCCGGCAGGCGTGACGCTGTCGCCGGATGGCATGCTCTCGGGTACGCCCACGGTGGCCGGCGCGTTCGCCTTTACCGTCACCGCCACCGACAGCAGCACCGGTGCGGGCCCGTTCACCGCCGCGTACAGCTACACCTTGCAGGTCAATGCGCCGGCAATCGCGGTCGGCCCTGGCGCGTTACCCGCCGCGGCCGGCGCCAGCGACTACCACCAGGCGGTGACCGCCACCGGAGGCGTGGCGCCCTACCGCTTTAGCGTGACCGCCGGGGAACTGCCGGACGGACTGACCCTGTCCGCGTCGGGCGACCTCTCCGGCACGCCCACGGCCGCGGGCAGCTATGCGTTCACCGTCCAGGCCGCGGATGCGCACGGGTTCACCGGCGAGCACGCCTTCAGCCTCACGGTGGAAGCGGTCGCCCAGACGATCGAGGACTTCCTGGCCAACCCGACCGAACCGGTCTACGCACAGGGCGGGACTTTCGGCGTGTCCGCACGCGGTGGCGCTTCGGGCAATGCCGTGCTGTTCGCCAGCACTACCCCGGCGGTGTGCTCGGTGCACGACGGCACGGTGACCATGCTGTCCGCCGGCGTGTGCGCGCTGACCGCCGACCAGGCCGGTGATGCGGTGTACCAGGCCGCCCCGCAGGCGCGGCTGGAGGTGACCATTGCCGCGGCCACGCCGGTGCTGAGCTGGCTGGCCGAACTGGGCAAGGTACTCGGCGAGGAGGACTTCGACCTGCCCGACCCGCAGAGCAACAGCGCCGGGGCGTTCGCCTTCACCAGCAGCGATCCGGCCGTGGCCACGGTCAGCGGCCGCACCGTCCGCTTGGTCGGTGAAGGTACCGCCATGCTGGTCGCCACCCAGGCTGCCAGCGGCAGCTACCTGGCCGCATCGGTGCAGGTACAGCTGACCGTGTCGGCGCGGCCGGATCCCACGAACGACAGCCAGGTCACCGGCGGCCTGCAGGCGCAGGTGGATGCCGCGGTGCGCTTCGCCCAGGTCCAGCAGGCGAACATCCGCGACCGCCTGCGCCAGGTCCGCAACGGGCAAAACCCGTCCAGTACGAATCTCACCCTGGCCTATGCCGGCAGCGAGCACATGCCGGGACTGTCGGTGCCGGTCGGCCAGGCGGCCACGGGTGCGATACCGGCGATGCCGCAGGGGTGGGGCGTGTGGCTGGCCGGTACGGCCACGTTCGGCAAGAGCGGCCGCAATGGCAGTGCGGGTGGCGCATTCGACTTCGACACCGGCGGCATCACCCTGGGCGCCGACCGCACGCTGGGCGAGCACACGCTGCTGGGCATGGCCGCCAGCTGGGGCCGGCAGGGCACCGACTTCGACGGCACGCCGTCGAAGGTCGACGCCGACCAGCGCTCGCTGGCGGTGTACGGCCTGTGGCGCGCCGGCGAGCACCTGTTCGTCGACGGCATGCTCGCCACCGGCCGGCTCGATTATGAGCTGGCGCGCTGGAGCGAGGCTGCCGGGGCGACCGCGCACGCCACCCGCGATGGCGACCAGTGGTTCGGCTCGTTGACGTTCGGCTACGAGCATCGCGGCGCCAGCGGCATGAGCCTGACCGGTTACGGCCGCTACGACGGGCATCGCGCCGACCTGGACGGCTACGTCGAGACGGGGCTGGGCATGTACGACCTGGTCTACGGCCGCCAGCAGGTGGACAACAGCGCGCTGGCGGTGGGCCTGGAGGGCGACCATCCGTTCAAGGGCATCCGTGCGAGCTGGCGTCCGTTCTGGACGGTGGAGTACCGGATTGCGCTGGAGAACCAGGGCGACGTGGCGATCAACTACGTGCAGCGCCCGCTGGGCAACGACTACGCGCTAGCGATGCGCAGCTACAACGACGACATGCTGGCGCTGGGGGCGGGCCTGGACCTGCAGCTGGACAGCGGCTGGATGTTCTCGCTGCTGCTGGGCCACGAGCAGGGCCGCAACAGCCTGCGCAGCAACAGCATCGGCCTGCAGGTGCGCTACGGCAGCCAGCCGGGCGTAGCGCCGGTGTACATCGACGAGCCCGGCCTGGGGTACGAAGAGGATCGCGGGAGGCGTTGCCGTGGCCAGGGCGACCGCTGCAATGCCGGCGGCGTGGGCCACTGACGGTCGCGAACGCCCGAAGCGGGAAGCGACGGCGGCCGGGCTTTCCCGGCCGCCGTCGCATCAGGCGGCCGCGAGCAGGCCGTACCGCGACAGCACGCGGCGCATCGAGCGGGCATCGCGGACGGTATCCGCATGCAGGCCGGCGCGGCGCGCACCCTGGACGTTGACGAACAGGTCGTCGACGAACAGCGTACCCGCGGCCTGGCCGCCCAGCCGCGCGAGCGCCTGTGCGTAGACCGCCGCATGCGGCTTGCGGCCACCGAACATGCCGCTGCACAGCACGCGGTCGTCAAGCGCGGGAAACAGGTCCGGGACGATCCGCGGGATCGCCCTGGCCATCAGCGGACCATTGTTGGTGAGCACGGCGATCGGCAGCTGCCGAGCCACCGCCGCGACCATCGCCATGACCCGCGGTTCGGCGCGGCAGGCGGCGACACGGGCCTCGATCCAGGCGTCCTCGTCGACCCGGGCACCCAGTCCATCGCCGAGCCGGCGCAGGTAGTCGCCGGTGGCCAGGGCGCCGCTGTCGTAGGCGGTTTCCAGGCCGGAGGCGAACAGCACTTCGGCGACCCTTGCCGGTTCGCAACTTGCGGTCGACGCCAGGTGCGCGCAACGGCGCGCCCGTTCATAGCGTGCGAGCACGCCGTCGAAGTCGAGCAGCAGCAGGTCCAGGTGCGGCGGGATCATCGCGAGGCATGCGCCCGGCGCCGCCACCGGTCCGTCGACCGTCGCACCGCCATCGCGCAGGCCGCCACCGCCGTCAGCCCGCGGCCGCCGCCTTGAACGCCCCGCGTGCGGCGTCGATCGTGGCGGCGACCACGGCCTCGTCGTGTGCGCTGGACATGAAGCCGGCCTCGTATGCCGACGGCGCCAGGAACACCCCGCGCTCGAGCATCGCGTGGAAGAAGCGGTTGAACGCGGCGATGTCGCAGGCGGTGGCCTGGGCGTAGGTTTCGACCTGCTGGTCGGTGAAGAACAGGCCGAACATCGCCCCGACGCGGGTGGTGGTCACGGCCACGCCAGCGTCGCGCGCGGCCGCTTCCAGGCCTTCGCACAGCGCGGCGGTGGCCGCGGCCAGGCGGTCGTGGAAGCCCGGTGCCTGGACAAGCTCCAGCATCGCCAGGCCGGCGGCCATCGCCACCGGATTGCCCGACAGCGTGCCGGCCTGGTAGATCGGGCCGGCCGGCGCGATCTGCTGCATGAGGTCGCGACGGCCGCCATAGGCGCCCACCGGCATGCCGCCGCCGATGATCTTGCCGAAGGTGGTCAGGTCCGGGGTGATGCCGTAGTGCGCCTGCGCGCCGCCGAGGGCGACGCGGAAGCCGGTCATCACCTCGTCGAAGATCAGCAGCGCGCCGTGCTTCGTGCACAGCGCGCGCAGGTGCTGCAGGTAGCCTTCGCGCGGCGGGATGCAGTTGGCATTGCCGACGACCGGTTCGATGATCAGCGCGGCGATCTCGCCGCCGATCTCGTCGAACAGCCTGGTCGCGCCCTCGAAGTCGTTGTAGCTCAGCGTGGCGGTCAGCTCGCTCAGCCCGGCCGGCACGCCGGGGGAGGTCGGCACGCCCAGGGTCAGCATGCCGCTGCCGGCCTTGACCAGGAACGAATCGCCGTGGCCGTGGTAGCAGCCCTCGAACTTGACGATGCGCTGGCGGCCGGTGGCGCCGCGCGCCAGGCGGATCGCCGACAGCGTGGCCTCGGTGCCGGAGTTGACCATGCGCACCATCTCGCACGACGGCACCAGCCGGGTGATCGTCTCGGCCATGGTCACCTCGGCCGCGCACGGTGCGCCGAACGACAGGCCGTCGCCGATCGCCTTCTCCACCGCCGCGCGCACCACCGGGTGGTTGTGGCCGACGATCATCGGGCCCCAGGAGCCGACGTAGTCGATGTAGCGGTGGCCGTCGACGTCGTACAGGTACGGCCCGTCGGCGCGCTGCACGAAGAACGGCTCGCCGCCCACCGACTTGAACGCGCGCACCGGCGAGTTGACCCCGCCCGGCAGCAACTGCTGGGCGCGCGAGAAAAGGGCGTGGGAGCGGTCGTGGTTCATCGGCGGAATCCTGTACGGCGAGAGGGACATTGTAGGAGCCGATTCATCGGCGACACGAGCATCGGGATGGCGGGGGCGTCGCTTGTGCCGACGCCCCCGGGTCGCCGATGAATCGGTTCTTACAGAAAGCAGCGCGCGTAGGCGCGGACCGCGGCGACCGGGTCGGGCGCTTCGAACACCCCGCCGATCACCGCGACCAGGTCGGCGCCGGCGTCCACCAGCGGGCCGGCGTTGGCCGGGGTGATCCCGCCGATGGCCACCCGCGGCACGCCCAGTGGGGCGGCATCGCGCAGCAGGTCGACCGTGGCGCGGCGGGTGGTGGCCTTGCTGCTGGTGGGGAAGAACGCACCGAAGGCCACGTAGCTGGCGCCGGCCGCGACGGCGCGCCCGGCCAGGTCCAGGCGGTCGTAGCAGGAGGCGCCGACGATCGCGTCGGGTCCAAGCAGGGCGCGGGCGGCCGCGACTTCGCCGTCGTCCTCGCCCAGGTGCGCGCCGGCGGCGCCGATCGCCAGCGCCAGTGCGGCATCGTCGTTGACCAGCAGCGGCACGCCGGCGGGCGTGCACAGCCCCTGCAGCGCGGCCGCCTGCTCGCGCCGCAGCGCCGCGCCGGCGGCCTTGTTGCGGTACTGCAGCCAGGCCACGTCCTGCCCCAGCAGCGGCGCCACCCGCGCCAGCAGGCGCGCGGTGTCAGTTTCGTCTGGCGTGATCAGGTAGAGGCCGCGGGGCGGCCGGCCTTGCCGGGGTTCCATCGGGGTTTCCGCTGCGGCGGCGGCAGTGGGACAATGCCGTCCCGCGCCCGTGCCGAAGCCTGCATTATCCGATGAGCGAACCCGATGCCACCACCTACCGCAGCTGGATGTGCGTGGTCTGCGGCTTCATCTACCACGAGGCCGACGGCCTGCCGGAAGAGGGCATCGCCCCGGGTACGCGCTGGGAAGACATCCCCGACACCTGGACCTGCCCGGACTGCGGGGTGACCAAGGACGACTTCGAGATGGTCGAGCTGTAGGCGCCGGTCCAGCCGCGAACCCACGCCGTCCCCGTCGATGGCATCCGCCACCACGGCGCCAGGCCGCCGGCATCGGCTCAGTGCAGCGAGGCGCGCATGCCGCCCGCATCGACCAGGCGGTCGCGGATGGCCTCGGCGTCGGCCGCGTCGGGCACCAGCTCCAGGTAGCGCGCCAGGTCCTGGCGGGCGCCGCGCAGGTGGTCCAGTTCCAGGTAGGCCAGGCCGCGGTCGCGCAGGGCCTCGGACTGGCCGGGCATCAGCCGGAGCACGCGGTCGGCGCTGCGCGCCGCGCGGTCCCACTCGTTCTTCTCGGCGTACACGCCGTGCAGGTTGCGCAGCACCCGGACCAGGATCGCGCGCGCGGGGGCGGGGCTCAGGATCTGCAGCAGGACGCTGTCGTCCGGCGCCTGGCCCAGGTGCGGCTTGGCCCGCTCGCGCAGCTCCTCCACCGCCAGCGGCCGGCCGCCATTGAACGGATCCATCACCAGCAGGCCGCCATCCACCGGCAGGCGGACCAGGAAGTGGCCGGGGAAGGACACGCCGTCCAGCGGGATGTCGAGCCTCCGCGCGACCTCCATCTGCACCATCGCCAGCGAGATCGGATTGCCCAGGCGCCGGTCCAGCACCTGGTTGAGATAGCTGTTGCGCGGGTCGTAGTACTCGTCGTGGTTGCCGCTGTAGCCCACTTCCTCGAACAGGTGGCGGTTGATCGCCGCCATCTTCAGCGGTGGCTGGCCGATGGCGGCGACTTCCTCGCGCAGGTGGTCGGCATGGGCCTGCACCAGCGCCTCGTACGGGGCCGGGTCCAGGTCGGGATACTCGTCGCGGGCGATCAGCAGCGCGGCCGGCAGCAGCGGCAGCGAATCGTCATCCAGCGCGGCCAGTGCGGTCCAGTCAGGCAGTGGCATGCGATCGATCCCCATGGCGCAAGACTGGGGCCAGCGATGGCGACAATCAAGCCCCGCAGGCGCCGCGCCGGCGTGCGCGGCGGGGCCGCGCGCCGGACTCAGTCGCCGGCCTCGGGGGCGATGCCCGGGCCGAAGGTCAGCAGCGCGCCGTCCTCCAGTTTCAGGCGCGCGGCCTGGCCGGCGTTGAGCTCCAGCACGTACTGCGCGGGGGCGCGGCTGGGATAGGGCGGGCAACGGTCGCCGGCCGAGCAGGGCGGCACGTCGCGCTGCTGCGACACCAGCCGCCGGTCGCGGTCGAAGTAGAGGATGTCGAGCGGAATCCGGGTGTTCTTCATCCAGTACGCCTGCGGTTCCTGGCGGTCGTGGATGAAGAGCATGCCGTGGTCGTCGGCCATGGCGTCGCGGAACATCAGCCCGCGTGCGCGCTCGGCGTCGTCGTCGGCGACCTCGACCTGGAAGCGCTCGCCGCCGACCTCGACCCACGGCGTGCGCGCCGAGGCGCAGGCGCTGAGCGCGAGCAGCAGCGGCAGCAGGGACAGGCGGGCGAGGGATCGGATCATCGGCGCGGCTCCGCAGGGGGGTGGGAATGGTTCAGAGCACCAGCGGCGGCTCGCCGCCCACGATCACCACGTCGGCCGGCCGTCGCGCGAACAGGCCGACGCTGACCACGCCCGGGATCTGGTTGAGCTCGGTCTCCATGCCCACCGGATCGGTGATTGCCAGGTTGTGCACGTCCAGGATCCAGTTGCCGTTGTCGGTGACCACGCCGTCGCGCCACACCGGCTGGCCGCCGGTCAGGGCCAGGATTCGTCGCGCGACCAGGCTGCGCGCCATCGGGATCACCTCCACCGGCAGCGGGAACCGGCCGAGCACCGGCACCTGCTTGGCCGGGTCGACGATGCACACGAAGGTCTCGCTGGCTTCGGCGATGATCTTCTCGCGGGTCAGCGCGGCACCGCCGCCCTTGATCAGGCGCTTGTGCGGGTCGCACTCGTCCGCGCCATCGACGTAGAGCTTCAGCGGGCCGGCGGCGTTGGCGTCCAGGACCTCGATCCCGAGCGCGCGCAGGCGCGCCGTGCTCTGCTCCGAGCTGGACACCGCGCCGGCGATGCGGTCGCGGATCCGGCCGAGCGCATCGATGAAATAGGCCACGGTGGAGCCGGTGCCGACGCCGACGACCATGCCGTCCTCGACATAATCGATGGCCTTTTCGCCGGCCAGGCGTTTCGCTTCGGACATGGGGCGGGCTCGCTCGGGGATGCGGTTAGTTTAGGTGCCGGCCGGGCGGGGGGCTCCCGGGACGCGGCGGCAGGCTCATTCCAGCGACAGCAGCAGCTTCCACTGCGCGGCGGTGACCGGGAACACCGACAGCCGGCTGCCGCGCGCCACCAGCGGGAAGGCTTCGCCCAGCGCCTCGGCGTGCTGCTTGATCTCGTCCAGGGCGATGGTGCGCGCGAGCTTGCGCTCGAACGCTACGTCGACCAGGAACCAGCGCGGCTGCTCGCGGGTAGCCTTGGGGTCGTAGTAGTCCGACCGGGGGTCGAACTGGGTCTCGTCGGGATAGGCGGTGCTGGCGACGCGGGCGATGCCGACGATGCCGGGGACCTTGGCGTTGGAGTGGTAGAACAGCACGCCGTCGCCGACCTTCATGCCGTCGCGCATGAAATTGCGCGCCTGGTAGTTGCGCACCCCGTTCCAGGGCTCGGTGCCGACCCGCTGCAGGTCGTCGATGGAGAAGGCGTCCGGTTCGGACTTCATCAGCCAGTAGCGCTTGCGGGCGGTCATGCAGGCTCGCTTCGGGGTTCGCGGCGGGGAAGGAACGTGGCGTTTTCGGTGCAGATCGCGTCGGGCAGGACGTCCCAACCGGCCGCGTCCAGCGCCGGCACCTGCTGCGCGGAAAATGCGGCGCCGACCAGCCAGGGCGGGGCCGAGCGCCGGTGGCGGAAGGCGAAGGCGCGATCATACCAACCGCCTCCCATGCCCAGCCGTCGGCCGGCGTCGTCGAAGCCCACCAGCGGCATCACCGCCATCGCCAGCGCCTCGGCGGGCAGGCCGGAGGCAGGCTCCACGTCGGGTTCGGGGATGCCGAAGCGGTTGGTGACCAGCGGGTCGCCCGGACGCCACGGCGCGAAGCGCAACTGATCGTCGCCGTGCAGCAGGGGCAGGCAGTAGACCAGCCCCGGCGGCAGGCGCAGCTGCAGCACATGCAGTCCGATTTCGCCGTCCAGCGCCCAGTAGCCGGCGACATAACCTTCGCGTGGCAGGAACGGCAGGGCCAGGATCCGCGCGGCCAGTGCCTCGGCGCCGGCGATCCGCGCGGCGGCGGGAAGCCCGCGGCGGCGTTGGCGCAATTCGCGGCGCAGCGAGGCGCGGTCCTGGGTCATTGGCGGATGGCCATCGGAAGCGGGAGCGGTGGCGCGCATGATCGCGGACTTCGGCACCGGCGCCAAGGCGCCCACGGCAATGATGCCTGCGCGGAAACGGCAACGCCTCCCGAAGGAGGCGTTGGCCAGAAGAAGGCATTCTCCACCATGCCGATGCGGCGAAACGACCTTGAACCCGAGGTCCAAGTGGGAACGCTAGGAAACCATCGGGCTTTCCGCTACGTGGCGGACATGCACACCCGGCGTCGTCGCATCCCCGGTGTCGTTTTTAAGGGACAAGGCGAATGTTTTGCCAGCTGTCGAACACGGCAGAGAACGCAGGGGAATTATAGCGCTCCGCCTCTCCCTGCCTAGCCCGTCCGTCGGTAGGCGGGAAGAAATCGGCAATGCAGGGTTCAGCCATGCAAGATCGCGCCTATCGACGCACAACGACGCGACGGCGCATTCAGCCGGCGCTGCTACCGAGCAGGCCGTCCAGGCGCCTGTTCAGCGCTTCCAGCGTGCCGGCCAGCTCGCGCTGCTGGGAATCGCGTTCCTGGCGCAGCTGCTGCACCTCGTGCGCCAGGTTGAGCGCGGCCAGCACCGCGATCCGGTCCAGCGCGACCATCCGGTTGTTGCCACGCAATTCGCGCATGCGCGCGTCCAGCAGGCGGGCGGCGGCGAGCAGCCCGTCGCGTTCCTCGGCACTGACGCCGACGGTGTACTCGCGATCGAGGACGCGGACGCCTACCGGTTCGCTGTTGCTCACGTGTGCTGCTCCAGCGACTTGAGGCGGGCGATCATCGCTTCCACCCGCGAGCGTGCCTGCTCGTTCTTGTTCAGCAGTTGCGCGCGTTCGGCGAACAGCTGCTCCTGCTGCTGGCGCAGGCTGCGGTTCTCGTCGGCCAGGCGCTGGCTGCGCTCGACCAGTGCTTCCACGCGCGCGGCCAGGGCGCGGAGCTGGGCGATGGCGTCGGAAGGATCCATGGCGGCCACGATAGGCAGCGCCCGTACGGGCGGTCAAGCGGCGCGGCGGCTCAGGCCGGGACCGGTACCGGCCGCGACAGGAAGGCCAGGCACTCGTCCCGGTCCATCGCCGCGGCGACGTAATGGCCCTGGACCTCGTCGCAGCCGTGGTCGCGCAGGAACTTGAGCTGGCCGGCGGTCTCCACGCCCTCGGCGACCACGGTCAGGGACAGCGAATGGCCCATCGCGATTACCGTGCTGGTGATGGCCTCGTCGTCCGGGTCGCGGGTGAGGTCGCCGACGAACTCCTGGTCGATCTTCAGCGTGGTCAGGGGCAGGCGCTTGAGATAGGCCAGCGAGGAGTAGCCGGTGCCGAAGTCGTCCACCGCCACGCCCACGCCCAGGATCCGGCAGGCGTGCAGGACGCTGGCGCTGCGGCCGACGTTGGCCATGATCGCGCTTTCGGTCAGCTCCAGTTCCAGCTGGCCGGAGGCGACGCCGGTTTCGGCCAGGATCCGCGCCAGGGTCGCGGCGAGGTCGCCGCGCAGCAGCTGGATCGCCGAGACATTCACCGACATGCGCATGCCCTCCAGCCCCGCCTCGTGCCACCGGCGCAGGGTGGTGCAGGCCTCGCGCAGGACCCATTCGCCGATCTCCAGGATCAGCCCGGTGTCCTCCGCCAGCGGGATGAACTGGTCCGGCGGGACCAGGCCGAAGTCCGGGTGGTGCCAGCGCACCAGGGCCTCGGTGCCGACCACGCGCTGCTCGTGCAGCGAGTAGCGCGGCTGGTAGACCAGGGTCAGCTCGTCGCGCTCGACCACCCGGCGCAGCAGCCCGGCCAGGGTCGCGCGCCGGCGGGTGGCCTCGTCCATCCGCGCCGAGTACACCTGCCAGGTGCGGCGACCGGCGGCCTTGGCCTGGTACATCGCGGTGTCGGCATGCTTGAGCAGTTCGGTCGGGACCTGGGCGTGGTCCGGGAACAGGCTGATGCCGATCGACGGCGACACGGTGATCTCGTGGTGCTCGTCCAGCGCCAGTGGCAGCGCGAACGATTCGATCACCCGGCGGGCGACCTCCTCGGCCTCCTCCGGCGCCGCCAGGCCCTCCAGGACCACGGTGAACTCGTCGCCGCCCAGCCGCGCCACGGTGTGCTGCGGGCCGACCGCATGCTGCACGCGCTCGGCGGCCGCGCGCAGCACGCGGTCGCCGGTGGCGTGGCCGAGCGAATCGTTGACGTCCTTGAACCGGTCCAGGTCCAGGAACAGCACCGCGACGTGCCCGCCCTCGCGGCGCGCCCGCACGATCGCGCGCGCCAACCGTTCCGACAGCAGCGAGCGGTTGGGCAGGCTGGTCAGGGCGTCGTAGTTGGCCAGGTAGCGCAGCTCCTGCTCGGCGCGCTTCTGCTCGGTGATGTCGCTGAGCACGACCACGTGGAAGTTGACCTCGCCGCCGGCATCGAGGATCCCGTTGTGCTTGACGTGGCACAGGATTTCTTCGCCGTCGCGGCGGGTCATCCATACGTTGCCCTGCCAGTGCTGGCGTCCCAGGTCCTGGCGCAGCGCGCTGCCGCGGCCCTCGCTGTGGTCGCTGTCGAGCATGGTGAACGGGCGGCCGAGGGCCTCCACGTCGTCGTACCCGGTGATCTGGGAGAACGCCGGGTTGACCGCGACGAAGTTGAGCTCGCGGTCCAGTACCGCCACCGCCTCGCTCATGCTGCGCAGGACTTCGCTGGCGATGCGCCGCTCGGCTTCGGCGTGGCGGTTGGAGGTGGTGTCGCGCGCGGTGCCGGCCAGGCGCCGTGGCCGCCCGGCCGCATCGCGCTCGACCGTGCGCCCGTGGACCCGCATCCATACCCAGTTGCCGTCGCCGTCGGCATCGACCCGGTGCTCGGACGAGAACACCGGGTCGCGGCCGCGCAGGTGCGCGCGCAGCCGCCGGCGCAGGCTGGCGCGGTCGTGCGGATGCACCACCGGCAGCGATACCCGGCGACTGCTCACCGACAGGCCGATGCCGGGTTCGGCTCCGGATTCGTCGGCATGGAGCAGGTGCAGTTCGCGACGGTCGAGGTCGAAATCCCAGAACTGTTCGCCCGAGCCCCACAGGGCGACAGTCAGGTGTTCCTCACGGGTCTTGAGCGCCTCGTGCTGGCGCAGGTGGCTGTTGCGCCAGCGCCAGAGCAGGAGCAGGACCGCGATCGTCAGTCCCGCTGCGACCGCCATGAGCGCGGCGGTCATCGGGGGCCGGTCCGGCGGGGTCCTGCCTTGCGGTATCGCGCAACGACGTCGGACGGCATGGGAGGCGGGCTGAATGGGCGATCCCCCCGAGTGTAGGCATGCCTGGGGAACGGCCACAAGCGGCGCCACCGGGGCGATTGATACACTGCCGCTGGATTTCCGCCTCGCCAACCGCTCGAACCGAATGCCCGACCTGCCGACCCCCGAAGACATCGACGAAGCCAGCCGCGCGCTGCAACTGGGCGCCAGCGTGGCCGAACTGCACGGCGGCCTGTGCGGCTGGCTGGCCGGCGGCGGCGAGGACACCGCGGCCTGGCCGGCGCGCGTGCTGGCGGATCCGGGGCTGCCGGCGCCGGCGCCGGGCAGCGCGCTGGATGGCCTGCGCCGGGCCACGGTCGCGCAGCTGGGCGACGGCGAGTTCTCCTTCGAGCTGCTGCTCGGCGACGATGACCTGCCGCTGCGCCAGCGCGCGCAGGCGCTGTTCGACTGGTGCCGCAGCTTCCTGGGCGGATTCGGCCTGGCCGCCGGCGCGCAGCCGCCGTTGTCGGAAGAGGGCGCCGAAGCGCTGCAGGACCTGGCCCGCCTCGCCGGCGCCAGCGTGCAGGAGATCGACGAGGACGACGAAGACGAGTCGGCCCTGTCGGAACTGGAGGAGTTCGTCCGCGTCGCCGTCCTGCTGCTGCACGGCGACTGCGTGCTGGGCCCGCGTCACCGCCGCAGCCTGAACTGACATGCTGCGCCAGCTCACCGGCATCACCGCGGCCGAGTACGCGCGCCGTCGCCGCCAGCTGATGCGCATGGCCGGCGAGGACGCGATCCTGGTCCTGCCCGCCGCGCCGGCGCGGGTCCGCAGCCACGACACCCACTACCCGTACCGGCAGGACTCCGACTTCTGGTACCTGTGCGGCTTCCCGGAGCCGGAGGCGGTGCTGGTCCTGGTGCCGGGGCGCAAGCACGGCGAAACCCTGCTGTTCTGCCGCGAACGCGATCCCGAGCGCGAGGGCTGGGACGGACCGCGCGCCGGCCAGGAAGGCGCGGTCGCCGACTTCGGCATGGACGACGCGTACCCGATCGACGACCTGGACGAGATCCTGCCCGGGTTGCTGGAGGGGCGCTCGCGGGTCTACTACCACTTCGGCCGCGACGCCGAGTTCGACCTCAAGCTGATCGGCTGGGTCAACCGGGTGCGGGCGCAGGTCCGGCATGGTGCGCAGCCGCCGCACGAGTTCCTCGAGCTGGGCCACCTGCTGCACGAGCAGCGGCTGTTCAAGTCGCGCGACGAGATCCGGCTCATGGAGAAGGCGGCGCAGATCAGCGTGCGCGCCCACGAGGCGGCGATGCGCGCCACGCGCCCGGGCGTGCACGAGTACGAACTGCAGGCCGAGCTCGAACGCGTGTTCCGCGCATCCGACGCGTGCCCGGCGTACAACAGCATCGTCGGCGCCGGCGCTAATGCGTGCGTGCTGCACTACGTGGCCAACTCCGCGCGCGCGGCCGACGGCGAGCTGGTGCTGGTCGATGCCGGCGCTGAATACCGCAACTACGCCGCCGACATCACCCGCACCTTTCCGGTCAACGGCCGCTTCTCGAAGGAGCAGCGGGCCCTGCACGACCTGGTCGGCGCGGCGCAGGCGGCGGCGCGCGCATGCGCCCGCCCTGGCGTGCCGTGGCTGGCGATCCACGACGCGGCGGTTGAAGCGCTCACCGAAGGGCTGCTGCGGCTGGGCCTGCTCAAGGGCTCGCTGGAAAAGAACATCGCCGACGGCCACTACAAGCGCTTCTACCGGCACAAGAGCGGCCACTGGCTGGGCCTGGATGTGCACGACGTGGGCGACTACCGCATCGACGGCGAGTCGCGCCTGCTCGAGCCGGGCATGGTCCTGACCATCGAGCCGGGCCTGTACGTGGCCGCCGACGACAAGGCCGTGCACGCGAAGTGGCGCGGCATCGGCATCCGCACCGAGGACGACGTGCTGATCACCGCCGACGGCCACCGCGTGCTGAGCGACGGTTTGGCCCGCTCCGCCGACGAGATCGAAGCGTTCATGGCCGCGTAGAGCGGGGCTCGCCCCGCTTCCCCCGGCTGGTTCCCGGGTTTTTCCAGCGTCCGGCGTACCCCGCCTGACGCCGCATGCGTGCGCGGGCGGACGAGGTGGGGGCTCGTGTGGCCGGCATCCCGGGCGTGGGTAGCGGGGCGAGCCTCGCTCTACGGTGAATGGCGGAGCCGGACGGGTTGAAATACCTGCCTAGGCATCTATATCCTGTGCAGCCATGACCAAGACCGATCCCCGCGAAAGCCTCGGCTACCAGGTCGCCGACTTGCACCGCCTGTTCGGGCGCGTCTTCGACCGCCGCGTCGCCCACCTGGAGCTGACCCGCGTGCAGTGGCGCGCGCTCAAGCACCTGGGCCACGCCGAAGGCGTCACCCAGGTCGAGCTGGCCGACCGCCTGGACATGGAGCCGATCGCGCTGGGCCGGGTCATCGACCGGCTGCAGAAGGCCGGCTTCGTCGAGCGCCGCGCCGATCCCGCCGACCGCCGGGTCTGGCGCCTGTACCTGCTGCCGCAGTCTGCGCGGGTGACCGGTCCGGTCGAAGCGGTCGCCCAGGCGCTGCGCAAGGAGGCCACCGCCGGCATCTCCGCCGCCGACCTGGCGACCACGCTGGCGGTGCTGGACCGCGTCCGCGACAACCTTTCCCGGATCGACCGCGAAGATCGCGGCGAACCTTCTTCCCAGAGTTGAGCCCCATGACCAGCAAGTCCGACAACGCCGCCGCGCAGGCGGCCCAGGTTCCCGTCCGCAAGCGCCGCGTGCCGCTGTGGCTGTGGGTCGCCGGCCCGCTCGCGGTGGCCGGCTTCTTCGGCTGGCAATGGCTGTACGCCGGCCGCGAGGTCGACACCGACAACGCCTACGTCAAGGCCGAGCGCATCCTGGTGGCGCCGCAGGTCGGCGGCCGCGTGGTCGAAGTGGCGGTCGGCCAGAACCAGCCGGTGAAGAAGGGCGACCTGCTGTTCCGCATCGATACCCAGCCGCTGGAGATCGCGGTGGCGCAGAACGAGGCGCTGCTGGCGCACATGGCCAATGCAGTCGACGCCAGCCGGGCCAAGGTGACCGGCACCGGCACCTCGATCCAGGCCGCGCGCGAAACCCTGGCCTGGGCCCAGCGCGACCTGCAGCGCCTGCAGCAGCTGGGCGACCAGCAGCTGGTCTCGCGCAAGATGGTCGACGACGCCCGCCACGCCGTGGCCGAAGCGCGCACCGACCTGGCCGACGCCATCGCCGCGCAGAGCGAAGCCGCCGCCTCGCTCAGCGGCAAGGCCAGCACGCCGACCGAAGACCTGCCCGACTACCGCGCCGCGCTGGCGATGCTGGCCAAGGCCAGGCTCGACCTGGCCCATGCCGAGGTGCGCGCGCCGGTGGACGGCGTGATCGGCACCCATGACCTGCAGGTCGGCGAGTTCCTCAACGTCGGCCAGACTGCGATGCCGCTGGTGGCCGCCGATCCGGTGTGGATCGAGGCCAACTTCAAGGAGACCGAGCTGGCGAAGATGCAGGTCGGCCAGGCGGCCACCATCGAGGTCGACAGCTATCCGGGCGTGGAGTGGAAGGCGCACGTGGCCTCCATCGCACCGG
The DNA here is from genome assembly GCF_040446535.1 of Pseudoxanthomonas sp. Soil82. NCBI lineage: Bacteria > Pseudomonadati > Pseudomonadota > Gammaproteobacteria > Lysobacterales > Lysobacteraceae > Pseudoxanthomonas > Pseudoxanthomonas sp. Soil82. The sequence goes on along the minus strand of NZ_JBEAAK010000005.1, from coordinate 210,705 downwards.
CTTCGGGCGCCGAGTTCAGCGTGCTGCCGGCGCAGAACGCCACCGGCAACTGGGTCAAGATCGTGCAACGCATCCCGGTCCGCCTGGAGCTGGACGGCGCCGACCGCGACGATCCGCCGGTGCTGCGTGCCGGCATGAGCGCCGAGGTCAAGGTCGACCTGCGCGATGCGCCTGCCGCCGACGCGGCCACGGCCGTGGCCGCCGGCCAGCACTGACCCGCCCGCTCACGGACGCGCCCTTGGCCGTGACGCCATCGAACCGGTACCCGACATGATCCCGCGCCTGAATCGTTCCGAAGGCGGTAGCCGCGCATTGCTGGTCGGCTCGGTGATGCTGGCCACGCTGATGCAGGCGCTGGACACCACCATCGCCAACGTCGCCCTGCCGGACATGCAGGGTTCGCTGTCGGCCACCCAGGACCAGGCCTCGTGGGTGCTGACCAGCTATATCGTGGCGGCCGCCATCCTGACCCCGGTCACCGGCTGGCTCGCCGCGCGGCTGGGCCGGCGCCGCCTGCTGATCATCGCGGTCAGCGGCTTCACCGCGGCCTCGGTGCTGTGCGCGATGGCCACCGGCATCGGCCAGATGGTCATGTTCCGCATCCTGCAGGGCGTGTTCGGCGCCTCGCTGGTGCCGATCTCGCAGTCGCTGCTGCTCGATGCGTTCCCCAGGGAAAAGCACGGCGCGGCGATGGCGATGTGGGGCATGGGGATCATGGTGGGCCCGATCCTGGGACCGCCGCTGGGCGGCTGGCTGACCGAGTACTACAGCTGGCACTGGGTGTTCCTGATCAACCTGCCGGTGGGCGTGATCGCGCTGGTCGGCATCCTGGCCAGCGTCAAGCCCGAGACGCCGCGCCCGCGTCCGCTCGATGCGATCGGCCTGGCCCTGCTGGCGCTGGGCATCGGCGCGCTGCAGCTGTTCCTGGACCGCGGCGAGACCATGGACTGGTTCGGCAGCCTCGAGATCCAGGTCGAGGCGGCGCTCGCCTTCCTGGCCCTGTACCTGTACGGGCTGTGGTGGTGGAGCCGGCGCGATCGCGCGCTGCTGGACCTGGGCATGCTCGGCAACCGCAACTTCGCCGTCGGCTGCGTGCTGATCTTCGTCGTGGGCATCGTGCTGTTCGCCACGCTGGCGCTGATGCCGCCGTACCTCAACACGCTGATGCACTATCCGGTGCTGACCATCGGCCTGGTGCTGGCGCCGCGCGGCATCGGCACCATGTTCACAATGATGCTGGTCGGGCGGATGTTGGGACGGATCGACGCGCGGATCCCGATCCTGGTCGGCATGGCTATGATGGTGCTATCCCTGCACGGGATGTCGCAGTTCGGTACCGAGGCCTCGATCGAGGCGGTGGTCTGGCTGGGTGTGCTGCAAGGCATGGGCCTGGGCCTGGTGTTCGTGCCGATCTCCACGATCGCGTACTCGACCCTGCCCGCGGCGCAGCGCACCGAGGCCGCCGGACTGTTCAGCCTGGTCCGCAACATCGGCTCCTCGGTGGGCATCTCGATGGTGGTCGCGCTGCTGGCGCGCGCCACCCAGGTCAACCACGCCGAGATCGCCGCGCGGATTCCCGCCTACGGCGCCGAGCAGGGCCTGCTGCCGGCGATCTGGAATCCAGCCACCGCTTCCGGCGCGGCGATGCTCAACGCCGAGGTGACGCGCCAGGCGGCCGCGATCGGCTACGCCAACGACTTCTGGCTGATGATGGTGCTGACCCTGTGCGCGATGCCGCTGGTGCTGCTGATGCACAGCGGGCGCCACGACACCGGTAGCAGTGCCTCCGATGCGGCGGCGGCCGCGCATTGAGCGCGGGGCCGCCGGATCCGGGCGATGATCGGCGGATGAAACTCGCAGGCATCCACCACGTCGCGATCATCGCCTCCGACTACGGGCGTTCCAAGCGCTTCTATGTCGACGTGCTTGGCCTGGAGGTGGTCGCCGAGGCGTACCGCGAGGCTCGCGACTCGTGGAAGCTCGACCTGCGACTGGCCGACGGCACCCAGCTGGAGCTGTTCTCGTTCCCCGCACCGCCACCACGACTGTCGCGCCCTGAGGCCTGCGGGCTGCGCCACCTGGCGTTCCGGGTCGCCGACCTGGACGCCGCACGGGCGCACCTGTGCGCGCATGGCGTGGACTGCGAGCCGGTGCGGGTGGACGAGTACACCGGACGCCGCTTCTCCTTCTTCGCCGATCCGGACGGGCTGCCGCTGGAGCTCTACGAAGGCTAGGTGGCCGCGGTCTTGCACACGGGCCGCAAGCCGATGCAATTAGCCGAAGATCGAAGTCCGCGCAATGTGCTGGATCACGGCCGCACGGGACAGGGTCGATAGAATTGCCGCATCCCCACCGGAACACCACCAATGAGCAACAGGATCGCGCACGCTGGACTGGCCGCGAAGCGGATGGGCGCCGAGCAGGCCGCCGCGCTCATCGGCCCGGGCATGTCGGTCGGCATGAGCGGCTTCACCGGCGCCGGCTACCCGAAGGCGATTCCGCTGGCGCTGGCGACACGGATCACCGCGGCGCGCGACCGTGGCGAACCCTTCGCGTTGCGCATCCTCACCGGCGCCTCGACCGCGCCCGAACTCGACGGCGCGCTCGCCCGTGCCGGCGGCATCGACTTCCGCCTGCCTTACCAGTCCGACCCGGAACTGCGCGCGCGCATCAACGCCGGCGAGATCGAGTACATGGACATCCACCTGGGCCATGTCGCGCAGTACACCTGGTTCGGCTTCCTAGGCCACATGGATGTGGCGGTGGTCGAGGTGAGCGCGATCCTGCCCGATGGGCGGCTGGTGCCGTCGACCTCGGTGGGCAACAACAAGACCTGGCTGGACCTGGCCGACAAGGTGATCCTGGAGGTCAACCACCGCCAGCCGCCCGGCCTGGACGGGATGCACGACATCTACTACGGCACCGCGCTGCCGCCGGCGCGCAAGCCGATCCCGCTGGTGCACCCGGGCGATCGCATCGGCGAGCCGTACCTGCGTTGCGATCCGGCCAAGGTGATCGCCGTGGTGGAGACCGACGCGCCGGACCGGCTCGGCGCATTCGCGCCGCCGGACGACACCTCGCGCCGCATCGCCGCGAACCTGGTCGATTTCTTCCGCCACGAGATCCGCGCCGGGCGCCTGCACGAGCAGCTGCTGCCGTTGCAGTCGGGCGTGGGCAACGTCGCCAACGCGGTGCTCGCCGGCCTGCGCGACGCCGGGTTCCGCGGCCTGACCGCCTTCACCGAGGTGATCCAGGACGGCATGCTCGAGCTGATCGGCGACGGCACCATCGAAGTCGCCTCGGCCAGTTCATTCGCGCTCAGCCCGCAGGGCGTCGCCGACTTCGTCGCCAACATCGACCGCTACCGCGAGCGGATCGTGCTGCGCCCGCAGGAGATGTCCAACCACGCCGAACTGATCCGCCGCCTCGGCGTGATCGGCATGAACGGCATGGTCGAGGCCGACCTGTACGGCAACGTCAATTCCACCCACGTGGCCGGCACCAGCATCATCAACGGCATCGGTGGTTCGGGCGACTTCGCCCGCAACGGCTTCCTTTCCTGCTTCCTCACTCCGAGCACGGCCAAGAACGGCGCGATCTCGGCGATCGTGCCGATGGTCAGCCATGTCGACCACACCGAGCACGACGTGGCGGTGGTGGTCACCGAGCAGGGCCTGGCCGACCTGCGCGGCCTGTCGCCCAAGCAGCGCGCGCGCAAGATCATCGAGAACTGCGCGCATCCGGACTACCGGCCGATGCTGCAGGACTACTTCGAACGCGCCTGCCTGCACAGCCGCGGCCGGCACACGCCGCACCTGCTGCCCGAGGCGCTGTCCTGGCACCAGCGTTTCCTAGAGACGGGCACGATGCGGGCCTGACCCCAGGGCCTCCGCCTCCGGTTCCCGCGAGGCGCGCGCGTCCGCGCTTCGCTTCCGGGTCCGCGCGCTGGGGTGCGCACGGGTCGATGCAGAAAAAAAAGCGGGCGGCACCTGCGTGCCGCCCGTCGATTCACGCGATGTGTCGAAGGCTCAGCCGAGCGATGCAAGCCACTCGTCGTCCGAGCCCTCGTTGACGCCCTCGAACAGCGGCGTGGAGAAGTAGCGCTCGCCGGTGTCGGGCAGCATCGCCAGGAGCACCGAGCCCTTGGGCGCGTCGGCGGCGACCTTCAGCGCGGCGGCCACGGTGGCGCCGGCGGAGATGCCGACGAAGATGCCTTCCTCGGCCGCCAGGCGCCGCGACGTCGCGATGGATTCGTCGTCGCCCACGCCCAGGATCTGGTCGGCGACTTCGCGGTTGAGCACGGCCGGGACGAAGTCCGGGGTCCAGCCCTGGACCTTGTGCGGCTTCCACTCGTTGCCTGCCAGCAGCGAGGCGTTGACCGGTTCGGCGGCGGTGATCTTCACTTCGGGCCGAGCCACACGCAGCACCTCGCCGACGCCGGTCAGCGTGCCGCCGGTGCCCCAGCCGGTGATGAAATGGTCGAGCCGGCGGCCGGCGAAGTCGCGCAGGATCTCCGCCGCGGTGGTCTGGCGATGGTAGGCCGGGTTGGCCGGGTTCTCGAACTGGCGGGCCAGGAACCAGCCGTGCTTCTTCGCCAGTTCCTCGGCGCGGCGGACCATTCCGCTGCCGCGCTCGGCCGCCGGGGTGAGGATCACCTTGCCGCCGTAGGCACGGATCAGCTTGCGGCGTTCGATCGAGAAGGTCTCCACCATCGTCGCCACGAACTTGTAGCCGCGCGCGGCGGCCACCGCGGCCAGGGCCACGCCGGTGTTGCCCGAGGTCGCCTCGATGATGGTGTCGCCGGGCTTGAGCAGGCCCTTGGCCTCGGCGTCGAGCACGATCGCCAGCGCCAGGCGGTCCTTGACCGAGCCGGCCGGGTTGAACGCCTCGACCTTGGCGTAGAGCTCCACGTGCGCGGGCGCGACGCGGTGCAGCTTGACGACCGGGGTGCGGCCGATGGTGTCGAGGATGCTGTTGTAGATGGCCATTGCGTTGTTCCGGAAGTCGCGGGAAGGCGGGAAGTGGGAGGGGATACGCGTTAATCAGGCGGCGCGGGCCAAGGCCGGTTCAGCGACCGGCGGGCCCAGGGGCGCGGCCCCGAACCAGTGCAGGTGCGCGGCCAGCGCGGCCACCTCGCCGAGGATCAGCAGCGCCGGCGAGGCGACGTCGTGCGCGCGCGCGGTGTCGGGCAGGTCGCCCAGGGTGCCGGTGACCACCCGCTGTTCGGGCCGCGACCCGTTTTCGACCAGCGCGAACGGCGTGCCTGGGTCGCGGCCGGCGGCCAGCAGGCGCTCGCGCAGCCGCTCCAGCCCGGCCACGCCCATGTAGACGGCCAGCGTCTGCCGCTCCTGGGCCAGCGCATCCCAGTCCAGCGTGTCCACGCCGTCGCGGCAGTGCGCGGTGAGCAGGCGGACTGACTGGGCGTGGTCGCGGTGGGTCAGCGGGATGCCGGCGTAGGCCGCGCAGGCGACCGCGGCGGTGATGCCCGGCACCACCCGGTACGGAATGCCGTGCGCGCGCAGGACTTCCAGCTCCTCGCCGCCGCGGCCGAACACGAACGGGTCGCCACCCTTGAGCCGGACCACGCGACGGCCGGCGCGGGCGTGTTCCAGCATCAGCGCATGGATGTCTTCCTGCGCCATGCTGTGGCGGCCGGCGGACTTGCCGACCTCGACCAGCACGGCGTCGGGATGGGCCAGGGCCAGCACGCCCGGGCCCACCAGGCGGTCGTACAGCACCACCTCGGCCGCCTCCAGCGCCCGCACCGCATGCAGGGTGAGCAGGCCCGGGTCGCCCGGGCCGGCGCCGACCAGGGCCACGCCGCCGGGCGGCAGGTCGAAGGGCGCGCTGGCGGGGGGCGGTGATGGGGTCACGGCAGGAAGGGCGGGGCGGAGGGAGCCGGGATGCCGACCGTAGCGCCGGCTCATAACCGCCGGAAATAACTTGCCGCACCGTGCTCATGCCTTCCGGTTATATGCTGGGCGGGCGATTGCCTCTACAGTCCTTGGCCTGCCCCTTCCGCGTTCCCCGAGTGCCCCCGGCACCCCTCCGATGACGCTCACCCAGCTGCGCTACCTCGTCGCCATTGCCGATGCCGGGCTGAACATCACCCTGGCGGCCGCGCGCGTGCACGCCACCCAGCCGGGCCTGTCCAAGCAGCTCAAGCAGCTGGAAGACGAGTTGGGCTTCCTGCTGTTCGTGCGCAAGGGCCGCAGCCTCGAGGCGATCACCCCGGCCGGCGCCGAGGTACTGGAGCGGGCCCGGGTGATCCTGGCCGAGACCACCAACATCCGCGCCTACGCCGCCAACCAGCGACGCGAGAGCCATGGCCAGCTGACCATCACCACCACCCATACCCAGGCCCGCTTCGTGCTGCCGCCGGCGATCGCGCGGATCAAGCGCGAGTTCCCGCAGGTGAGCGTGCACTTGCAGCAGTCCGCCGAAGGCGCCGCGCTGGACCTGCTCAGCCAGGGCGACGCCGACATGGCCGTGGTCAGCACGGCCGGCGGCGAGCCGCAGGGCGGCATCGCGGTGCCGCTGTACCGCTGGCGCCGCCTGGCGCTGGTTCCGCGCGGCCACGAGCTCGACCGCGCCGGGCGGGCGCCGGACATGGCCGAGCTGTCGCGGCATCCGCTGATCAGCTACGAGTCGTCGGTGCGCCCCGAATCCTCGCTGCAGCGCGCCTTCGCCAGCGTCGGCCTGGAGCCGAACCTGGCCCTGACCGCGCTCGACGCGGACCTGATCAAGACCTACGTGCGTGCCGGCCTGGGCGTGGGCCTGCTGGCGGAGATGGCGGTGGGCGTGGGCGACACCGACCTGCGCGGCTGGCCGGCGCCGAAGGAAATGAGCGAATGCATCGCCTGGGCGGTGCTGCCGCGCGAGCGGGTGCTGCGCGACTACGCCTTGGAAATGGTCAACGTGCTGGCGCCGCAGATCGACAAGCGCGACCTGCGCCGCGTGCTCGACGGCAACCAGGCGCCGGACTGGCCCGAGCCGCCCACCTGGGAATCGCTGACCCAGACCATCACCAGCTGAGCGCCCCTCGTTGCCGCCGTCGCAGCTGCGTGGACCTTGCGCGACGGCGGTGTCGTGCGCGGCCGCTAGAATGACTGCTTCCCACGCAGCCGGTCGCCCGCATGAACACGATCATGGTTCCCGTTTCGGTCGGGGAGCTCACCGACAAGATCACCATCCTCGAGATCAAGGCCGAGCGGATCACCGCGCCGGACAAGCGCCACAACGTGCGGGTCGAACTCGAAGGCCTGCTGCCGCTGTGGGAATCGCTGTCGGCAGGCTCGGCCGAACTGGCTGGCCTGAAGGCGCAGCTGCGCGCGGTGAACGAGCGCATGTGGGACGTGCAGGACGCGCTGCGCGCCAAGGAAGCGGCGCAGGACTTCGGTAGCGGGTTCATCGAGCTGGCGCGCGCGGTGGCCGCACGCAACGGCGAGCGCGTCGGCTTCAAGAACGAGATCAACCGCCTGGCCGGTTCCCAGTTCGTGGAGGAAAAGCAGTACCGTTGAGCGCCGGCACCCGGGCGCTCTCGGCCCCGTGGGCTGATGGCGATGCGGTCGTTCCTCGACATCGATCGGGGAGGGATCCGCTCCGGGGCGGCCCGGGTTCGCTCCTCATGCGGCGTCTCGCCATGCGCATGCGCGAGTGTGTCGCCCGTCACATGCGGTTCGGCACCGCCGGCGGTTGCGTGCTCGACCGAGGCCAACCGAATTCGCGGGTATGACCGCGATTCGACGCAAAATTCCGTATTCAGGTGGCCGATCAAACGCAACGGATTCGTTGTTCTCCCTGCCTTCACAGTCCATAAACGTATTCCAACGTTAGCTGAAGGCGCTTCACGGCTTCCGCACGAAGCCCGCTATATTCCGATGCCCCATGGACGAAGGAGGATTGTCATGTTTTCTGCCAACCATCTGAGAACGGCCCGCATGCTCGGCGTGGCGATGGTCGCCACTCTCGGTCTTGCCAGCTGCGCTACCTACGACGACGAGTTCGCGACCATCAACTCGCGCCTCGACCAACTCGATACCCGGGTGCAGGGTGCGGCGCAGAGCGCCGAATCCGCCAACCAGTCCGCGCAGCAGGCCAACCAGCGGCTGGACCAGCTGGAAAGCCGCGTCCAGCAGCTCGAATCGGCGCCGACCCGCAAGCCGCGCGGGTAATTCCTTCCTGCGCAGCGTGTATCGAAACGTTTGAACCCTGGAACCGGCGGCCCCTGCTGGCCGCCGGTCTCCTTTCCTGACTACCCAGTTGCGAGGAACCGTCCCATCCGTACGTCTATTCATCCCGCGATACGCGTCGCTGGTTGCGCGCTCGTGTTGGCGCTGGGGTTCGCAAGCGTTGGCGTTGCCAGCGCCCAGCAGGATGCCGGTGCGCCGGCCGCAGTCCCCGGCGACCAGTTGCCTCCCGGTCAGGACGTTTCCGACACGGTGATCGAGTTGGCCGGCTGGATCGTCGCGACCAGGGACAGCCACGGTTACCCCTTCGTGATCATGGACAAGGCGGCAGCGCAGGTCCTGGTGTTCGGCGGTGATGGCCGGCTTCGTGGCGCCGCCCCGGGTCTGTTCGGTTCGGCGGTCGGCGACCACACGGCGCCGGGAATCGCCGGCCTCGCGCTGCGGGAGATCCCCGGACGGGATCGCACCACTCCTGCCGGTCGCTTCGTGGGCGGTTTCGGCCCCTCCGTCGATGCCGGCCGCGTCCTGTGGGTGGACTACGATTCGGCGGTTTCCATGCATCCCACGGCGACGGGCGTCCCGGCCGAGCGGCGTCCGGAACGCCTCGCATCGCCTTCGCCGGACGACAACCGCGTCACCCATGGCTGCATCAATGTCTCGCCGGAGTTCTACGAGGCGATTGTCAGCCCGACGTTCGAGCGCGGCGGCGTGTTCTACATCCTGCCGGACAAGGCCTCGCTGGCGGAGACCTTCCCCGAGTTCGCGCAGAGCCGCGCCACCGCGCAGCGCGCGGACGAGGCGCACGCGTCGGCCGACCGCAACTAGATCGCGGGGCGCTGCCCCGTCGACAGACGCTTTGGCGGGGGGGGGGGCGCTGCCGCGGCTCCTCCGCGGGCGCAGGTTGCAAGGCAGGGCGGACATCGGCGATCCGCTCGATAGTCCGGCCTTGCGCTGGAAGCGCCGGGCGCGGACCAGCAGGCCGCCTCTCCGCCATGCGGCATCGCCCCGGAGCGCGAGGCAATGGCCCGGCAAGGGCCTGGTTCATCCTCGCGCAGAAATGCACAAGGCCCGCTTTGCGGGCCTTGATGGCGGAGCCGGTCGTACGGCTTCCAGCCGGTCGGCCGTTCCTGGGGTGTCTATCCAGTCAGATGTCCTCGTGGATCCCGCACTCGCGCTTGAGGCCGAAGAAGCGGGTGTCCTCGTCGCGCATGCCCGGTTCCCAGCGGGTGGTGGTGTGGAAGTCGCCGATCGAGACGTAGCCTTCGTGCCACAGCGGGTGGTAGGGGAGGTCGTGCTTCTTCAGGTACTGCCAGATGTCGCGGTCGGACCAGTCGGCGATCGGGCTGATCTTCAGGCGGGTACCGCGTTGCTGCACGATAGGGGTGTCCGCGCGGCTGGCCGACTGGCTGCGGCGCAGGCCGGTGAACCAGGTGCCTACGCCCAGTTCGTCCAGCGCGCGACGCATCGGCTCGACCTTGCGCAGCTGGTTGTAGTTGTCCAGGCCGACCACGCCCTGCTCCCAGAGCCGGCCATGCCGGGCTTCCATCCAGGCGCGGCTGACCAGCGGGCGATAGACCTGGAGGTTGAGGTCCAGCCGCGCGACCAGTTCGTCGGCGAAGCGGTAGGTTTCCGGGAACAGGTAGCCGGTGTCGACCAGGATCACCGGGATGTCCGGCCGCTGCCGGGTCAGCAGGTGCAGGGTCACCGCCGACTGCGCGCCGAAGCTTGACGACAACGCCGCGGTGCCGGGGCCGTGTTCCAGCGCCCAGGCCACGCGCTGTTCGGCGTCCAGGGTTTCCAGCCGTGCGTTGATCGCCGCCAGGTCCAGCGCCGGCACGGCTTCCGGGCTGTTGGCGGCTTCGTGTTCGACGGGGGCGGTGAGGCTCATCGGAGGCTCCGGACGCAGGCTTCGTGTTGGCATGGGTATGTCAGGCGGCCTCGCCGAGCGCGGCCGAAGCCGGGTCGACGCGGACGTGGGTCGGGTAGGCGGGCAGGGCGACGATGCCGGCACGGTGCAGGAAGTCGCCGAAGCCTTCGCCGTCTTCGCGTCCGGCGGCGTAGCGCGCGAACAGCGGGTCGAGCGCTTCGACGATCTCGGCCTCGGTGATGTTCTCGCGGTACAGCGTGTTCAGCCGCTGGCCGCGGTGGTCGGCGCCGAGCATCAAGTTGTAGCGGCCAGGCGCCTTGCCGACCAGGGCGATCTCGCCCAGGTAGGGACGCGAGCAGCCGTTGGGGCAGCCGGAGATGCGGACCAGGATCGGCGCATCGCGCAGGCCATGGCGTTCCAGCAGCGGCTCCAGGCGCGCGGCGAAGTCGGGCAGGTAGCGCTCTGCCTCGGCCATGGCCAGGCCGCAGGTCGGCAATGCAACGCAGGCCATGGCCGCGCGCGCCAGCGCGGTCGGGGCGCGGTTGCCGGCGTCCAGGCCGTGGTCGCGGACCAGCGCGTCGATGCGCTTGCGCTCGCCGGCCGGTACGCCGGCGATCACCAGGTTCTGGTTGCCGGTCATCCGGAATTCGCCCCGGTGCACGTTCGCGATCTCGCGCAGCCCGGTCAGGTGCGGCGCGCCGGGGCGGTCGGCGATGCGGCCGGCCGGCAGCGACAGGGTCAGGTGCCAGCGGCCGTCCTCGCCCTCGGTCCAGCCGTAGCGGTCGCCATTGTGTTCGAACGCGGCGGCGCGCGGTGCGGCGAACGCCACGCCTGCGCGGCGCTCGATCTCGGCGACGATGAACTCCAGGCCGTGGTCGTCGATGGTGTACTTGAAGCGCGCGCGCTTGCGCAGCACCCGGTTGCCGAAGTCGCGCTGGGTCGTGACCACCGCCGTGGCCACGTCCAGCAGGGCCGAGCGCGGGATGAAGCCGACGTTGTTGGCCAGGCGCGGGTAGGTCTCCGCATCGCCATGGGTCGAGCCCATGCCGCCGCCGATGGTGACGTCGTAGCCTTCGAGCTGGCCATCGGCACCGAGCACGCCGATGAAGCCCAGGTCGTTGGCGTACACGTCCACGTCGTTGACCGGGGGCAGGGCGAAGCCGATCTTGAACTTGCGCGGCAGGTACTTGTCGCCGTAGATCGGTTCCTCTTCCTCGCCGCTGCCGGCCACGCGTTCCTCGTCCAGCCAGATCTCGTAGTAGGCGCGGGTGTTGGGCAGCAGGTGCTCGGAGGTGGCGGCTGCATCGCCGTACAGGTCGGCGTGGGCGCGCGACAGCAGCGGGTTGGCCGCCACCTGCACGTTGCGGTTGACGTCGCCGCAGGCGGCCAGGGTGTCGATCAGCGCGGCGTTGATCGCCTGCATCGTCGCCTTCAGTTCGCGCTTGATCACGCCATGGAACTGGAAGGCCTGGCGGGTGGTGACCCTCAGTGAGTGGTTGGCGAAACGGGTGGCGACCGCGTCCAGCTTGAGCCACTGCTCGGGGGTGACCACGCCGCCCGGCGTGCGGGTGCGGATCATGAACTGGTACGCCGGCTCGAGCTTCTGCCGACGGCGTTCGTCGCGGATGTCGCGGTCGTCCTGCTGGTAGCTGCCGTGGTACTTGATCAGGGTCTGGTCGTCCTCGCGCAGCGCGCCGGTGACCGGGTCGGCCAGGCTTTCCAGCAGCGAGCCGCGCAGGCGGTGGCTGTCGGCCTTGATGTCTTCGACGGAGTGCGTGGTGGTGCTCATGCGTTGGCTGGGCCGGGCGTCAGTAGACGTCGCGGCTGTAGCGGCCCCCGGTCTGCAGTGAGGTGAGGTACTCGGCGGCGGCCTCGGCATCGCCGCCGTTGTGCGCCGCGACGATGTCCAGCAACGCGGCGTGCACGTCCTTGCCCATGGCGATGGCGCCGCAGACATACAGGTGCGCGCCGTTCTGCAGCCAGTCGTACAGCTCGGCGCCGCGCTCGCGCAGGCGGTGCTGCACGTAGACCTTGTCGGCCTGGTCGCGGGAGAAGGCCAGGTCGAGGCGATGCAGTTCCTTGCGCCGCAGGGCATCCTGCCACTCGACCTGATAGAGGAAGCCGGTGTTGAAGCGCTGGGCGCCGAAGAACAGCCAGTTGCGGCCGGTGGCGCCGGTCTCGGCGCGCTCCTGGACAAAGGCGCGGAACGGGGCCACGCCGGTGCCCGGGCCGATCATCACGATGTCGCGCGCGCCGTCTGCCGGCACGCGGAAGCGCTCGTTGGGCTCGATGTAGGCCGGCACCTGGCCGCCTTCGTCGAGCGCGGCCAGGAAACCGCTGGCGGCGCCGCCGTGTTCGTGGCCGTGCGCGTGGTAGCCGAGCACGTCCACGGTCAGGTGTGCTTCCTCGCCCACGCGCTTGCGGCTGGAGGCGATCGAGTACAGGCGCTGGGCCTGCGGACGCAGCGCGGCCAGCAGCGCGTCATGGTCCCAATCCGCCGGCCAGCGCCGCAGCACGTCCACCAGCTGGTGGTCGGCCAGCAGCGCGGCCAGGCCGGCGGACTGGGTGGGGTCGAGCAGCTCGGTCAGCGCCCTGGCGCCGGAACGTTCGGCATGCGCGGCCAGGAACGGGCGCGACAGCCGGGTCAGCTCGCGGCGGGTCGCCAGCCACTCGGACAGGGGCAGAGTCTGCTCGCCGGAAGTGACAGCGGCGTTGCCGTCCAGGCGCGTGGCGCCCAGCACCGCATCGACCAGCGCCGGCGGATTGCGGTGGCGGATACCCAGCGCGTCGCCCGGTTCGTAGGCCAGGCCGGACCCTTCCAGCGACAGTTCGATGTGGCGCACGTCCTTGTCGCCACTGCCGTACTGCAGGAAACCCTGGCCCTTGAACTCGCGGCCGCTGATGCGCTGGTTGGCCAGCACTTCGGCCGGGAACGGGCGCTCGTGCGACCAGGCCGCGGCGGCCGGACGCAGCGGGGTCACCGTGGCCAGGTGCGCGGCCGGCGCGGCGGCGGACTTGAGCAGCTCGCGGGCCTGGACCAGCGCGCGCTCGCGCCAGGGTCCGGCGACGGTATCGATGTCCAGGTCGGCCTGGCCCAGCTCGGCCACCCGCTGCGCGCCCAGTTCGGCCAGGCGGCCATCGAGCTTGCGCGCGATGCCGCAGAAGTCGGCGTAGCTGGTGTCGCCCAGGCCGAGCACGGCGAACTTCAGCTCCGGCAGCTTCGGCGCGCGCTTGCCGAGCAGGAATTCGGTGAAGCCGATCGAATCGTCCGGCGGATCGCCCTCGCCCTGGGTGCTGATCACCAGGTACAGCAGGCGCTCGCCGGCCAGCTCCCGGGTGGCATAGGCATCGGTACGGACCAGGCGCACCGCCAGGCCGGCCGCTTCGGCCGCCTGGGCGATCTTCTCCGCCTCGCGGCGGGCGTTGCCGGTCTGGCTGCCGTAGAGGACGGTCAGGCGCTGGCCGGCCTGTGGCGCGGCCGCGGCCGCACCACCCGGCAGGACCGCCAGGTGCGGCGGGGCCTGCACCTGGGCCAGGCCAGCGGTATAGCCGGACAGCCACCACAGCGACGGGCCGTCCAGACCCTCGACCAGCCGGGCCAACAGGACCTTGCGGTCCTCGTTGAGCGGACTGGGGGGCAGCGCGGTGGACGCAGCGGTCATCCTGGCGGGCTCGGCGGGGCGTCTTGGCTAGACGGGCCACCGATGGTAGGAATCCACGACACCAAGCTGAAACGGCTTGTGGTTATTGGCTTATGCTCTGCGCTTATTTCGCTGGCCCGGCCTGCGCCCCGAACATTCGCCGTCCCGGGCCCGCGCCCGGGCTGCGGGGCATTGCGCGGCCTGGGGACGCCCCGGCCCGTGCCGCCCCGTCCCACGCCCCGTTCCCACCGCCGAACCGTCGATGACCCTGCCGCACCGCCTGTCCCACCTCGACCGCCTGGAAGCGGAGAGCATCCACATCCTGCGCGAGGTCGCCGCCGAGTTCCGCAACCCGGTGCTGCTGTACTCGGTGGGCAAGGACAGCTCGGTGCTGCTGCACCTGCTGCTCAAGGCGTTTGCGCCGGCGCCGCCGCCGATCCCGCTGCTGCACGTCGATACCCGCTGGAAGTTTCGCGAGATGATCGCCTTCCGCGACCGTCGCGCCGCCGAGACCGGGGTGGAGTTGCGGGTCCACATCAATCCCGATGGCGTCGCCCAGGGAATCGGCCCGTTCACCCACGGCGCCACCGTGCATACCGACGTGATGAAGACCCAGGGCCTCAAGCAGGCGCTGGACCAGTGGCAGTTCGATGCCGCCATCGGCGGGGCGCGCCGCGACGAGGAGAAGTCGCGGGCCAAGGAGCGGGTGTTCTCCTTCCGCAACGAGAACCATCGCTGGGACCCCAAGCGCCAGCGCCCGGAACTGTGGAGCCTGTACAACGCCCGCGTGCGCAAGGGCGAGAGCGTGCGCGCCTTCCCGCTGTCCAACTGGACCGAGCTGGACGTGTGGCTGTACATCTTCCGCGAGAAGATCCCGGTGGTGCCGCTGTACTTCGCCGCCCCGCGCCCGGTGGTCGAGCGCGACGGCGCGTTGATCCTGGTCGACGACGAACGCCTGCCCCTGCGCCCCGGCGAAACGCCGCAACTGCGCAACGTCCGCTTCCGCACGCTGGGCTGCTATCCGCTCACCGGGGCGATCGAGTCGCAGGCCGACACGCTGGAGAAGATCATCGCCGAGATGCTGGTGGCCACCAGTTCCGAGCGCCAGGGCCGGGTCATCGACCAGGACCCGACCGCCTCGATGGAAAAGAAGAAGCTGGAGGGATACTTCTGATGGCCGCCGACGCGACCGGCGCGACCAGCGCCGACATCAGTACCTACCTGCGCCAGCACGAGGACAAGCCGCTGCTGCGCTTCATCACCTGCGGCAGCGTGGACGACGGCAAGAGCACCCTGATCGGCCGCCTGCTGTACGAGAGTAAGCGCCTGTTCGACGACCAGCTGTCGGCGCTGGAGGTCGACAGCCGCCGCCATGGCACCCAGGGCGAGCGGATCGACTACGCGCTGCTGATGGACGGCCTGGCCGCCGAGCGCGAGCAGGGCATCACCATCGACGTGGCCTACCGCTACTTCGACACCGACAAGCGCAAGTTCATCGTCGCCGACTGCCCGGGCCACGAGCAGTACACCCGCAACATGGCCACCGGCGCCTCGACCGCCGACCTGGCCGTGGTCCTGGTCGACGCGCGCAAGGGACTGCTGGCGCAGACCCGCAGGCACAGCTACATCGTCTCGCTGCTGGGTATCCGCCATGTCGTGCTGGCGGTGAACAAGATGGACCTGGTCGGCTACGACAGGGCGGTGTTCGACGGTATCGTCGAGGGCTACCGGGCGCTGGCCGCGCAGCTGGGCATCGCCGACGTCCAGGCGATCCCGCTGTCGGCGCTGGAAGGCGACAACCTGCTGCAGCGCTCGGACAAGACGCCCTGGTACGAGGGCCCGGCCCTGCTTGAACATCTGGAAACAGTGGTCCTGGGTGGTGGTGATGCCGGCGGTGGGCTGCGCCTGCCGGTGCAGTGGGTCAACCGGCCCAACCAGGATTTCCGCGGCTTCGCCGGTACGATCGCCGCTGGCGAGGTGGCCCCGGGCGATGCGGTGGTGGTGCTGCCTTCGGCGCGCCGTTCGTCCGTGGCCCAGGTGCTGGGCCCCGATGGCCCGGTCCAGCGTGCCTTCGCCGGCCAGGCGGTGACCCTGACCCTGGCCGACGAGGTGGACGTCAGCCGCGGCGACGTGATCGCCGCGGCCGGCGATCCGCCGGCGGTGGCCGACCAGTTCGCCGCGCACGTGCTTTGGATGAGCGACTCGCCGCTGCTGCCGGGCCGGCCGTACTGGCTGAAGATCGGTGCCCGCACCGTGTCGGCCAGCATCAGCGAGATCAAGCACCGGGTCGACGTGAACACCCAGGAGCACCTGGCGGCCAAGCGCCTGGAGCTGAACGAGGTCGGCTACTGCAACCTGAGCCTCGAGGAGCCGGTCGCTTTCGCTCCGTACGCGGAGAACCACGCGCTGGGCGGCTTCATCCTGATCGACCGCCAGAACAACGACACCGTCGCCGCCGGCACCCTGGATTTCGCCCTGCGCCGCGCCGACAACGTGCACTGGCAGCACCTGGACGTGGACCGGGCCGCGCGCGCGCGGATCAAGGGCCAGGTGCCGAAGGTGCTGTGGTTCACCGGCCTGTCCGGCGCCGGCAAGTCGACCGTGGCCAACCTGGTCGACAAGCGCCTGCACGCGCTGGGATACCACACCTTCGTCCTGGACGGCGACAACGTCCGCCATGGGCTCAACCGCGACCTGGGCTTCACCGACGAGGACCGGGTGGAGAACATCCGCCGGGTGGCCGAGGTGGCCCGGTTGATGGCCGACGCCGGCCTGATCGTGCTGGTCAGCTTCATCTCGCCGTTCCGCGCCGAGCGGCGCATGGCCCGCGAGCGCTTCGCCGACGGCGAGTTCATCGAGGTGTTCGTCGACGTGCCGCTGGAGGTGGCCGAGGCCCGCGACGTGAAGGGCCTGTACCGCAAGGCGCGCGCCGGCCTGATCCCCAACTTCACCGGCATCGATTCGCCCTACGAGGCGCCCGAGCACGCCGAGGTCCACCTGCACGCGGCGACCAGCACGCCCGAGGCTATGGTGGCGCAGGTGCTGCAGGCGATGCACGCGCTGGACCCGGACTGGAGCGGCGGCACGTCCTGGCTGTAGCCGGCCGCGCGGACCGCCCGCGGCCGCCTCGTTCACGCGCCCGTGTCAACCAACGGCACATACAGGCGTTAACACGCGCTCGCTACACTCGGCGGTTTGTGGATGAACGCAGCGAGGCGGTCGATGGTGTCACGATTCCTGGCCAGGGGACTGGTCTTGGCGGGTGTACTGGGGTCGACGGTGGCCTGTGGCCGCGACCCGGCCGCCGCGACTTCAGCACCGGCTGCGATCCCGGTCACCACCACCACCGTCCAGCCGGTCGCCTGGAACGATACGGTCCAGGCCCTGGGCACCGCGCATGCACGCGAATCGGTGACCCTGACCGCCAAGGTCAGCGAGATCGTCGACCAGGTCCATTTCGAGAGCGGGCAGCAGGTGGAAGCCGGCCAGCCGCTGGTGACCCTGCGCGTGGACGCGCAGGAGGCGGCGCTGGGCGAAGCCGAGTCGACGCTGGCCGAGGCCGACCAGCAATACCGGCGCCTGCAGGGCCTGGCCGACCAGCAGCTGGTCGCCCGCTCAACCCTCGACGCACAGCGCGCGTTGCGCGACGTCGCCGCCGCGCGCGTGCGGCAGATGAAGTCCGACATCCGCGACCGCCACGTGCGCGCACCGTTCGCCGGCGTGCTCGGCATCCGCCAGGTCAGCCCGGGCGCGCTGCTCACGCCCAACGCGGTGATCGCCACGCTCGACGACATCTCCCGCATGTACGTCGACTTCCAGGTGCCCGAGGCGACCCTGTCGGCGATGGTGCCGGGTGCGCGCGTGAGCGCGACCACCGCGGCCTGGCCGGGCAAGCGGTTCGAGGGCGAGGTGCAGACCGCCGACGCGCGGATCGATGCCGGTACCCGCGCGGTGACCGTGCGCGCGGTGTTCGACAATCCCGAACGCCTGCTGCGCCCGGGCATGTTGCTGGACGTGAGCCTGTTCCGTCCGGAACGCCAGGCGCTGGTGGTGCCGGAGATCGCGGTGGTGCAGGTCGGGCGCGACTCGTTCGTGTACCGCGTCGGCCAGGACGGCAAGGTCGAGCAGGCGGCGGTGCGGGTCGGCGTGCGCCGCGACGGCAAGGCCGAGATCATCGAGGGCCTGGAGCCGGGCGACCGGATCGTCGTCGATGGCACCGGCAAGCTGCGACCGGGCGTGGTGGTGGCCGAGGCGGCGCCGGCCGGCCCCGAACCGGCCGCCGCCGCCACGGCTCCGGACGGGAACTGAGCGGATGAATCTCTCGGACCTGTCGATCAAGCGCCCGGTGTTCGCCGCGGTGGTGAGCCTGCTGCTGGTGGTGCTGGGCGTGATGTCGTTCATGCGCCTGACCCTGCGCGAGCTGCCCAACATCGATCCGCCGATCGTGTCGGTCGAGGTCAACTACCCGGGCGCCTCCGCGGCGGTGGTCGAAACCCGCATCACCCAGATCCTCGAGGACGGGCTGGCCGGCATCGAGGGCATCAACACCATCCAGTCCCAGAGCCGCAGCGGGCGCTCCGACGTCACCATCGAATTCAACCTGACCCGCGACATCGAGGCGGCCGCCAACGACGTGCGCGACCGCGTCAGCCGGGTGATGGACCGCCTGCCCGACGAGGCCGATCCGCCGGAGATATCCAAGGTCGAGGCCGACGCGGATGTCATCGTCTGGCTCAACATGCGCTCCACCGCGATGGACACGATGGAGCTGACCGACTACGCCGACCGCTATGTCGTCGACCGGCTGTCCTCGCTCGATGGCGTCGCCCGCGTCCAGCTCGGCGGCGGCCAGCGCTACGCGATGCGGATATGGCTGGACCGCGAGGCAATGGCCGCGCGCGGCATCACCACCTCCGACGTGGAGAACGCACTGCGCGCGCAGAACGTGGAGCTTCCGGCCGGCCGCATCGAGTCGCTCGACCGTGATTTCACCCTGCGCGTGGAGCGCGGCTACCGCGAGCCGGCGCAGTTCGCCCAGCTGCCGCTGCGCAAGGGCGTCGACGGCTACGTCGTGCGCCTGGGCGACGTGGCCGAGGTCGAGCTGGGCCCGGAGGAGCGGCGCGCGTACCTGCGCAGCAACGGCGTGCCGAACGTCGGCCTGGGCATCGTGCGCACCTCCACCGCCAATGCCCTCGACGTGGCCCGGGCCGCGCGTGCGGAAGCCGAGACCATCCAGAAGACCCTGCCCGAAGGCACCGACATCTTCGTTGCCTACGACAGCACCACCTTCATCGAGGCCTCGATCGAGCGCGTGTACTGGACCCTGGCCGAGGCCATGGCGCTGGTGTTCCTGGTGATCTGGCTGTTCCTGGGCAGCCTGCGCGCGGCGCTGATCCCGGCGGTGACGGTGCCGGTGTGCCTGGTGTCGGCATTCATCGCCCTGTACGCCTTCGGGTTCTCCATCAACCTGCTGACGCTGCTGGCGCTGGTGCTGTGCATCGGCCTGGTGGTCGACGACGCGATCGTGGTGCTGGAGAACATCCAGCGCCGAGCCGACCTGGGCGAGCCACCGCTGGTGGCGGCGCGCCGCGGCACGCGCCAGGTCGCCTTCGCGGTGATCGCCACCACCGCGGTGCTGGTGGCGGTATTCCTGCCGGTCGGTTTCATGGAGGGCAACACCGGGCGCCTGTTCCGCGAGCTGTCGGTGGCGCTGGCGGCGGCGGTGGCGATCTCGGCGTTCGTCGCCCTCACCCTGACCCCGATGATGTCGTCCAAGCTGGTCCGCCCGCACGGCACCCCGCGCGGCCTGCATGCCTGGACCCAGCGCAACCTCAACCGCATCGGCGAAGGCTATGGCCGGCAGGTCGGGCGCCTGGTCGCGGTGCCCGGGCGGCGCCTGCTGGCGTTGCTGGCGGTGGCGATGGGGCTGTGCGCGGCGGCGATCGTGGTGCTCGGCGTCCGCGTGCCCAGCGAACTGGCGCCGGCGGAGGACCGTGGACGCTTCTTCGTGATGGTCGACGGCCCCGAGGGCGCGGGCTTCGACTACACCGTCGGCCAGATGCAGCAGGTGGAGAAGATCGTGCTGGCCGAGGTCGGCGACGGCAAGCCGGTGCAGCGCGCCAACTCGCGCGTGCCGCGCGGCTGGGGTGGCGGCGAGGACATGCATACGGGCCAGGTGATCGTGTTCCTGGACGACTGGCACGAACGCGACGTGCCCACCGACGAGGTCGTGCGCAAGTTGCGCGCCCAGTTCGCCGAACTGCCTGGCGTGCAGGCGCGCGCCAACGTGCCCGGTGGCCTGGTCGGCAGCCGCGGCCAGCGCTACCAGCTGGTGCTCGGCGGCCCCGACTATGCCGAACTGGCCCAGTGGCGCGACCGCGTGATGCAGCGGATGGAGGCCAATCCCGGCATCCAGGACCCGGACTCGGACTACAAGGAAACGCGGCCGCAGATGCGCGTGGAGATCGACCGCAACCGCGCCGCCGACCTGGGCGTGCCGGTGCAGGAGATCGGCCGCACGCTGGAAACGATGATGGGCTCGCGCCAGGTGACCACCTACGTGGACAACGGCGAGGAGTACGACGTGATCCTGCAGGCCGGCCGCGAGAAGCGGGTGGATCCCTCCGACTTGGCCCAGACCTACGTGCGTGGCGGCAACGGCGAGCTGGTGCCGCTGTCCAACCTGGTGACCCTATCCGAGCTGGCCGAGCCGGGCAGCTTCAACCGCTTCAACCGCCTGCGCGCGATCACGATCAGCGCGGGCCTGGCGCCCGGCTACAGCATGGGCGAGGCGCTGGAGTGGACCCGCCAGGTGGTCGCCGAGGAGTTGCCCGATTACGCGCAGGTCGACTGGAAGGGCGAATCGCGCGAGTACCAGGAGGCCGGTGGCGCGATCCTCCTCACCTTCACCCTGGCGCTGCTGATCGTCTACCTGGTGCTGGCCGCGCAGTTCGAGAGCTTCCTGCATCCGCTGGTGATCATGCTGACCGTGCCGCTGGCGGTGCTCGGCGCACTGATCGGACTGTGGGTGACCGGCGGCACGCTCAACCTGTTCAGCCAGATCGGCATCGTCATGCTGATCGGCCTGGCGGCGAAGAACGGCATTCTGATCGTGGAGTTCGCCAACCAGCTGCGCGACGACGGGGCGGACGTGCACGGCGCCATCGCCGAGGCGGCCAAGGTGCGCCTGCGGCCGATCCTGATGACCTCGGTGGCCACGGTCATGGGCGCGGTGCCGCTGGTACTGGCCGGCGGGCCGGGGTCGGCCAGCCGCGCGACCATCGGCATCGTGGTCATCTTCGGCGTGACCTTCTCCACGCTGCTCTCGCTCTACGTGGTGCCGGCGTTCTATTCGCTGCTGGCGCCGTACACGCGTTCGCCCGATGCGCTGGCGCACCGGCTGGAGAAGCTGGAGGCCGACACGCCGCCGGTCGGGGGCCATGGCTGAGGCGGGCTCGCGGCCGTATGCCGGCGTGCGCGTCCAGGGCGAGGATTTCATCCTGCGCGCATGGAGCGCCGATGACCTCGGCGCGTTGCTCCGGCATGCCGACGATCCGCAGGTGCCGCGCGGCCTGAGCGAGCGCTTCCCGCATCCTTACACGCGCGCCGACGGCGAAGCCTTCCTGGCCGGGCGCGTGGTCGACCTGGACGGCCCCGTGCTGGCGATCGAGATCGCCGGCGAGGCCTGCGGCAGCGTCGCCGTGCGGCCCGGACAGGGCGAGCGCGCGCACGGGGCCGAGCTGGGCTACTGGCTGGGCCGGCGCCACTGGGGGCAGGGGCGCATGACCCGGATCGTCGCCGCCTACCTCGACTGGGTGGTGCCGGCGCTGCGACTGCGACGGGTCGAGGCCAGCGTGCTGGACGGCAACCCCGCATCGGCGCGGGTGCTGGAGAAGAATGGCTTCCAGGAGGAAGGGCGGCGCCGCGCTGCGGTCCTCAAGGCCGACGGTTTCCATGACCTGCGGCTGTTCGGGCGGCTCTGGTCGCGCTGACGCGTCGCACGGGGACTGCGCAGCGGCGCAGGTTACGGGTATCTTTCAGGCACTGGACGGCGACCGCCGCCCCATCCCTTACCCGCGACACGACGGCCGGAGACCCATCCCCGTGGAAGCCTTTTTTGCCTGGATCAACGGCATCATCTGGAGCAACGCCCTGATCGCGTTGTGCCTGGGTGCCGGCCTGTGGTTCTCGTTCCGCACCCGCTTCATGCAGGTGCGCGGATTCGCCGAGATGTGCCGGCTCACCGTGACCGGCCAGAAGTCCGACGCCGGTGTCTCCTCGTTCCAGGCCCTGGCAATCTCGATGGCCGGGCGCATGGGTATCGGCAACATCGCCGGCGTGGCCACCGCCATCGCCTACGGCGGCCCGGGCGCGGTGTTCTGGATGTGGGTGATGGGCTTCCTTGGCGCCTCGACCTCGTACATCGAATGCACCCTGGCGCAGATCTACAAGGAGAAGGACGCGGAGGGCCGCTACCGCGGCGGTCCGGCGTACTACATCGAGAAGGCGATGGGCCTGAAGTGGTACGCGGTGGCCTTCGCCGTGGCCACGGTCGTCGCCACCGGCCTGCTGCTGCCGGGCGTGCAGGCCAATGCCATCGCCGACAGCGCCAGCAACGTGCTGTGCGGCGCCGGTGCCTGCGAGGCCGTGGGTGGTCCCGGCGCACTGAAGCTGTGGTTGGGCGTGGGCGTGGCGGCGGTGCTGGCGCTGATCATCTTCGGCGGCATCAAGCGCATCGCCACCTTCGCCGAAGTCGTGGTGCCGTTCATGGCGCTGGCCTTCATCCTGATGGCGGTGATCGTGATGATCGCCAACGCCAGCAAGGTGCCGGCGATGTTCGCCGATATCTTCTCGAGTGCGTTCGGCGCACACGCGGCGTTCGGCGCGATCATCGGCCAGGCGATCGCCTGGGGCGTGAAGCGCGGCATCTACGCCAATGAAGCCGGCCAGGGCACCGGGCCGCATGCCGCCGCGGCCGCCGAGGTCTCGCACCCGGCCAAGCAGGGCTACGTGCAGGCGTTCGCGATCTACTTCGACACCATGCTGGTGTGCACCTCGACCGCCTTCCTGCTGCTGTCCACCGGCATGTACAACACGTTCAAAGCCGTGACAGAGAACGGCCAGCAGGCGCTGGTGGCGATCGTCGAGGGCGTGCCCGGCGTGCAGCCTTCGGAAGGCGCGCAGTTCACCCAGGCGGCGGTGGAGTCGGTGCTGCCGGGATGGGGCGCGGGGTTCGTGGCGCTGGCGCTGTTCTTCTTCGCCTTCACCACGATCATGGCGTACTACTACATGGCCGAGACCAACCTCACCTACCTGGCCGGGGTGAAGAAGACCCACCCGCTGGCCACGTTGCTGCTGCGGCTGGGCATCATCGGCATGGTGGTGTTCGGCGCCTACCACAACGCCGCGATGGCCTGGACCCTGGGCGACATCGGCGTCGGCCTGATGGCGTGGCTGAACGTCATCGCCATCCTGATCCTGCAGAAGCCGGCCCTGCTGGCGCTGCGCGACTACGAGCGCCAGAAGAAGCTGGGCCTGGACCCGGTGTTCGACCCGGAGGCGCTGGGCATCCGCAACGCCGACTTCTGGAAGGCGCGCGGCTGAGATGGCCGGACCCTGGGACAAGCGACCACCGCGCGCACAGCCCCCGAGCGGTCCACGCCCCGGTGCCGATCGCCCGCGTCGGCATCCGACGGCGTCGCGCGATCCGCAGCCGGCGGTGCCGGCCGCCGCGCGCAGCGAAGTGCGGCTGTACGGCCTCAATGCGGTCGACGCGGTGTTCCGTCGCCGGCCCGAGGCGATCCGCAAGCTCTACCTGGTCGAATCCCGCATCCCCGCGCTGAAGCCGTTGCTGGCCTGGTGCGTCAAGCACCGGGTCGGCTACCGCGTGGTCGAGGAAGGCGACCTGGAGCGCCTGGCTGCCAGCTCGCACCATGAAGGCGTGGTGGCCGACGTGCTGCGGGTGGAGCCGCAGCCGCTGGACGGCTGGCTGCACGGGCTGGGCCCGGCGGCGCTGGCGCTATGGCTCGATGGCGTCGGCAACCCGCACAACTTCGGGGCGATCCTGCGCACCGCCGCGCATTTCGGCGCCTCGGTGCTGCTGCCCGCCGGTTCGCCGCTGGCGCTCTCCGGCGCGGCCGCGCGCGTGGCCGAAGGCGGCGCCGAAGCCGTGACGCTGGTGCGGCTGCCACCGGCGGTCGAGGCGATCGACGCGTTGCGCAGGGCAGGGTTCCAGCTCGCCGCCACGGTCGTGCGTGGCGGCGAGGACCTGTTCGCGGTGGAGCTTCCGGCGCGCCTGGTCCTGGTGATGGGCGCCGAGGGCGAGGGCATGGATGCGGCCCTCGCCGCCGCCTGCGACCGCCGCCTGTCGATTCCGGGCAGCGGCGCGGTGGAAAGCCTCAACGTGGCGGCGGCGACCGCGGTGTTCCTGTCGCGCTGGGCGGCGCGCCGGCAGGCGTAGGCGGCGCGCGGTTGACCGCGGCGTCGGACGCGAGCGGACTTCCCTGGATTTCCGCGGGCGTGCGGCCGGCAGGGCGCCGGCTACCGCGGGGCCCGCGAAGCGGTCGTGATGCGGGGCGACGGCGGCGCCAGGTGCACCGCCGCGCCGCCGCCGCCGGACAGCTCGAGCGACAGCGTCCGGTGCCCGGCATCGATCCGCTTCTCCTCGCGGCGCACGTCCGTCGGCGCGCCTCCATCGCGCCACAGCGTGGCCTGGTAGTCCGCGCCGGCCAGGAAGTCCAGCGGCACCTCCAGCGTGCGCGGCTGCTCGTTGGTCATCGCGCCGATGTACCAGTCGCGACCGCTGCGCCGGGCGACCACGATGTACTCGCCGATCTCGCCGGCCAGCACGCGGGTCTCGTCCCAGGTCGCCGGCACGATCGACAGGAAGTCGGCGCCGGGCGCCAGGCCGCCCTCCTTGCCGACGTAGACGTCCGGGCTGTCGGCCACCATCTGCAGCGCGCTTTCGTAGACCACGAACATCGCCAGCTGGTGGGCGCGCGTGCCCATCACCTTCGGTCCGGTAAAGGAATGCTGGAACTGTTCCGGCGTCACGTTGCGGAAGCCTCCCGGCGTGTAGTCCATCGGTCCCAGCAGCATGCGGGTGAACGGCAGGGTCACGTTGTGGGTCGGGGTGATCCGCCGGCTCCATTTGTTGTACTCGGCACCGAGCACGCCTTCCTGGGTGAGGAAGTTCGGCCAGGTGCGGTTGAGGCCGGTGGGACGGTAGGCGCCATGCAGGTCGAGCATCAGCCGGTGCTCGGCGGCGCTGGCCATCATGCGGTGGAAGAAGGCGACCATGTCCTGGTCGTCGCGGTCCATGAAGTCGACCTTGACGCCCTGGATGCCCATGTCGCGGTAACGCGCGAAGACTTCGTCCATGCGCGGTTCCAGCGACTTCCAGTGCGCCCACACCCAGATGCCGACGCCGCGCTGGCGCGCGTATTCGACCACCGCCGGCAGGTCCAGCTCCGGCACCGCGCGCAGGATGTCGGCCTCAGGGTTGTACAGGCCGTTGCCGAGGCTGCCCACGTACCAGCCGTCGTCGATCAGCATGTACTCCAGCTTCAGCGCCGCGGCGTGGTCGATGTAGCGCTTGATCGTCGCGGTGTTCATGCCCGCGTCCGCCACGTCCGGGGCCAGGCCACCCGACCACCAGTCCCAGGCGGTCTTGCCGGGGCGGATCCAGGACGTGTCCTTGATCGGGGTGGGCGGGTTGAGGCTGGAGATGAGGTTGGATTCGACCAGCGCACCGGGACTGTCGCCGAGCATCAGCACGCGCCAGGGGGTCAGGTGGCCGCCGGCGGCGACCTGGGCACGCGGCAGGCGCACCGCGATGCCGCGTTCGTCCAGGCGCGGCGACAGGCGCGCTTCCACGCCCAGGCGTCCGTCGCCGCGGCCGCTCAGGTACAGGCCGGCGAACCGGTCCAGGTCCGCTTCGGCGATGGCGAAGCTGGCGTCGCCGTCGCCGGTGCGGCAGACCAGCGGCAACTCGATCAGGTGCATTGGTCGCAGCTTCGAGGCGGCGAAGCGGTCGTACTCGCCTTCGTGGCTGGTGCCGAAGGTGCCGAGGTTGAGCATCCAGCAGGCGTAGTCGCGCGGGAACAGGAAGCCGGTGAGGTCCTCCTTCACCACCAGGTCGCCGCGCGCGGGCAGCGGCACGCGGTAGCGCAGCGCTATGCCGTCGTCGTAGGCGCGCAGGACCACGCCCAGGGTGCGCCCGTCGGCGTCGGCCAGGTCCACTTCGAGCTGGCGGTAGTGGTCGCGCGCGCGGCTGGCCTTGCCGGCCACCAGTTCGTAGGTGCTGTCGTTGCCGCCACGGCGCGCGTCGACCACGCGCAGCCCGCGATCCAGCCGGTCCTCCGGCCCCAGCTGCACGCCCAGCGGCGAGGGCAGCAGCACCGTCTTGCCGTTCCATTCCACCGCGTACGACGGGCGGCCTTCGCCATCCAGTGACAGTACGACCTTCGCCTGGCCGCCGGGCGACTGCAGCTGCAGCGGTGCGGCAGGAGCGGTTTCGCCCCGCGGAGCAAAACCCAGCAGGGCGATGGTCAGGAGCAGGGCGCGACTCGCAGGCATTCCGGTATCCCTCCAGGGCACGCCCGGCAGGGTAAACCGCAAGTCCGCGTCGTGTCTGGAATACCCTCATGGCGCAGGCGGCATACGCCGCCTGCAGCGCGCCGCGGGCTCAGGGCGCGGCGTCGCCGGACTTCGCGCTGCTGCCGAAATCGCCATCGGCCTCGGCGGCGAGGTAGGCGAACACGGCGTAGGCGGCCACGTTCTGCGCCAGCGCCGCCGGATCGATCTTGTCCAGCGTGTCGTCGGCGGTGTGGTGCAGGTCGAAATAGTCGGTGCCGTCCTGGGCCAGCCAGGCCCAGGTCGCGCCCTGGGCGGCCAGGGGACCGATGTCGGGCCCGGGGCCACCCTTGTCCGGCGCGTACTCGATGCCGAGCGGCGCCAGCGCCCGCGCGATCTGCGCGGTGGCCGCGCGCGCATGCTCCGGCGCGCCGGTGTTGAACGCGTAGATGCGGCCGGCGCCGAAGTCGCTCTCGGCCGACAGCTGGTGCCTGGCCACATCGGCGGCATGCGCCTTGGCGTATGCCTTGCCGCCGTGCAGGCCCTGCTCCTCATTGGCGAACGCGACCACGCGGATGCTGCGCGCGGGGCGCCTGGGCAGCTGCGCGATCAGCTTCGCCGCGGCCATGGTGATGCCGATGCCGGCCGCATCGTCGACCGCGCCGGTGCCCAGATCCCACGAGTCCAGGTGGCCGCCGATCAGCACGATCTCCTTCGGCCTGCTGCGCCCGGTGATCTCGCCGATCACGTTCTGCGAGGTGTACTCGCCGTCCCACCCGGCGTCGACCGCCAGTCGCACGGTCACCGGGCCGCGCGCCAGCAGCCGCGCGAGCTGGTCGGCATCGGGAATGCTCAGCGCCGCCGACGGTACCGGGGTGAGTCCTTCGTCATAGCGGGTAATGCCGGTGTGCGGCACGCGGTGGTTGTCGGTGCCGGCCGAGCGCATCAGGAAGCCGCTGGCGCCCTTGCGGATCGCCGCCGACGGGCCCTTCGAGCGCACCGCGCTGCCCTTGCCGTAGCCGTTGCCGTCGCGCGCGGCCGGCATCTGGTAGTCGACGAAGGCGATCTTCCCGGCCAGCGAACCGTCCGGCGCCGCTTCCAGCGCGGCCAGGTCGGCGAAGCGCACGACCTGCGCTTCGACCGTGCCGGCCGGGCTGCCGCCCAGCGCGGTGATCTGCAGCGGCTGCGCATGCGCGCCGACCACCGCCGCGCTCTCGCTGCGGCGCACCCACTTCGGGAACGTCACCGGCTCGGTCCAGACGCGGTCGAAGCCCAGCTCCTGGAACTTGGCCTTGGCCCAGGCGACCGCGCGCGCATCGGCCTCGCTGCCGGCCAGGCGCGGTCCGACCTCGGTGGTCAGCGATTCGGTGACCTTCCAGCCGGTGTCGTCGGCCAGCGCGCGTTCGCGCAGCTGTTCGGCCTGGGCCAGGGCCCGTTCGGGAATGCGTGTTTCGGCGGCGGTCGCCGGGGTGGCGAAGCCGAGCAGTATCGAAACGATCGGGGCGGTGGCAAGCAGGGCGAGGCGCATCACGGACTCCGGCAGGCAATCCGTCGAGCCTAGCAAACGCCACCATCCCGCTCCCGTGCGCATGGTCACGGGAGCGGCGGGTGACGGTGGCTCAGCGCTTGAGCGAGTCGCGGATCTCGCGCAGCAGCAGCACTTCCTCGGTCGGCCCGGGCGGCGGCGGCGCCTCGCGGCGCGAGATGCGGTTGATCGCCTTGACCAGCATGAAGATGGCGAAGGCCACGATCACGAACTGGACGATCGCATTGAGGAATTCGCCCACGCCAATGCCCACGGCCGGCACCGGGTTGCCTGCGGCGTCCACGCTGGCTTCCTTCAACACCCAGACCCACTTGGAGAAGTCGACGCCGCCCAGCAGCAGGCCGATCGGCGGCATGATCACCTTCTCCACCAGCGCGGTGACGATCTTGCCGAAGGCGGCGCCGATGACCACGCCCACGGCGAGGTCGATCACGTTGCCGCGCATCGCGAATTCCTTGAACTCGCTGATCATGCCCATGCGTGTCTCCTTGATGTCGGCCCCGGTGCGGGGCCCGCCTAGCCTAACCCGGGGCGCATCGCCGGCGGATCACGCCTCGATGCGTCCCTGCAGGCGCGCGATACCCTCGAGGCTTGCCTCGTAGCGGTCACCCGGCTGCAGCGCGGCGACGCCGGCCGGCGTGCCCATGAACACCAGGTCGCCGGCACGCAGTGCGTACAGTTTCGACAGTTCGTGCAGGATTTCCGGGACGTCCCAGATCAGGTCCGACAGCGGCGCCTGCTGGCGCGGCTGGCCGTTGACGTGCAGCGAGAGCACCCGCGCACCCAGTTCGCCGGCCTCGGCGACGGGCACCAGCTCGCCGATCGGGGCGGACTGGTCGAAGCCCTTGGCCGTGTCCCAGGGCAGGCCCTTGGCCTTGGCCGCGGCCTGCAGGTCGCGGCGGGTCAGGTCCAGCCCGACCGTGTAGCCGAACACCAGCGCCTGGGCCTGTTCCACCGGCAGCACCCCCGGCGGTGCGTCGTGGCCGATGGCCACCACCAGCTCGACTTCGTGGTGCAGGTCGGCGGTGCCCGGCGGATAGGCGACCACCTCGCCGGTGACGATCGCATCGGCCGGCTTCATGAAGAACACCGGCGTGCCGCGCTCGGCTTTCGAGGCCGGCGCGACCGCCCCCATCTCGCGGGCGTGGTCGGCGAAGTTGCGGCCGACGCAGTAGATGCGGTGTACCGGAAAACGGCCGCCGCCGCGCACGTCCACGCGCGGCACGGCGGGAACGGGAATCACGTCCGCCCGGGGGGCGGCGGGGCTGGCCTCGTGGGCGCGTGCGTCACTCATCGATCGGTCCGGCGACGGGGGGCCGGACAGTCTACGCGCAGCGGCCGGGCGGGCGCTCAGCGCGGGGTCGGCAGTTCCGGCTTGCTCACTACCCGGTAGTCGGCGTCGACGACCTGGCCTCCCGCCTGCCGGCGCGCCTGCGGCCTGCGCAACAGGCGCCAGGCCATTCCCGCGGCCAGCATCGCCGCACCGATGAACACCCCGAAGAACACGAGCACGGCCAGGAGCGCGAGCCCGACCAGGCCGAGCGCAACGCGCAGGAGCGGCATCCGTGGCTTGCGCGGCGCGGCGAACAGGCCATGGAGCTGGGTGGTATCGAAACGGAAGGAGCGGGCGTGCATCGGAGTCCACGTGCCAGAATGGCGAACGGTCGCCAGTATCGGCGCCCGCGCCGGCGAGGTTGTGATGGGATCGTTAAACGCTGAACCACTGCTCAGTCTGGAGTCGATCCCGGAGGGCGCGCTGGCCGAGGTCGAGGTGCGCCTGGGCGAGGACGCGGAATCGCTGATCCTGTACCGCCAGGCCAGCGCGGTGCGCGCTTGGCTCAACGTCTGCCCGCACGCCGGCCGCCGCCTGGACTGGGCGCCGGGGCAGTTCCTGAAAAGTCGCGAGGGCCTGCTGGTCTGCGCGGCGCATGGGGCGTCGTTCGAACTGGATGGCGGACTGTGCGTGGCCGGCCCCTGCCGCGGCGATGCGCTGCGCCCGGTCGCGGTGGAAGTGCGAGACGGCCAGGTCTGGCTGTCGCCCTCGCCTTTGTAGGAGCCGATTTATCGGCGACCCGATACGGGATCACCCGCACTGGAACGGGATTAGGGTCGCCGATAAATCGGCTCCTACATTCAATGGCGGGCGGCGGTTCCCTGCACGAGCCCATGCAGGGCACGGGGATTCGGCCGCCGACACGTTCGCCCGCGTCCGAGCCTGGCGAATGCGCCTAGCGGCCGCCCCAGAACATCAGGTTGACCACGCCCACCGCGACCACGGTGTAGACCAGCGCCAGGGGCCCGCCCACGCGCCACAGGTCGCGTGCGGAGTAGTTGGCGGGGCCGGTGATCATCGACATCACCGGGTTGGACGCGGTCATCAGGTTGTTGGAGGCCGACAGCGCGGCGATCAGCGCGAACGCGGTCGGGTCACCGCCCACCGCCAGCGCCAGGTTGATCGCGATCGGCACCATCACGATGGTCGCGCCGACGTGGCTGATCACCAGCGAGAACCCGGTGGTCAGCAGCGCCACCACGATCTGCAGCGCCCACGGCGGGGTGCCGTCGGGCAGCTTGTCCAGGGTGTGGCCGGCGACCCACGCCGCCGCGCCGCTGCTGTCCATCGCCCAGCCCAGCGGGATCAGGCCGGCGGTGAGGAACACGGTCTTCCAGTTGATCGCCGCATAGGCCTCGTCCATCTTCAGCACGCCGGCCAGCAGCATGCCGACCACCCCGGTCATTAGGGTCAGCGCCACCGGCAGCTTGCCGAACAGGGCGATCAGGATCGTCACCGCGAAGATCGCCATGGCGATCTTGAACTTGTGCGGGCGCTGCTCGCCCTTGGGGTAGTCGGTGACCACGGCGAAGTCGCGGCTCTCGGCCGCGCGCGCCAGGTCCTGCCAGATGCCGTGGAAGACCAGCATGTCGCCGGCGCGCAGCGGCATCGAGCGGACCTCGTCGCGGATCACCTGCTTGTCGCGGTTGATCGCCAGCAGGCTGATCCCGGCCTGCTGGCGCAGGCGCAGCTCGCGCGCGGTCTTGCCGATGAAGCGCGAGGTCGGCGGCACCACCGCCTCGGAGATGCCCGCGCGCGCCGGGTTGAACAGGTCGCCCAGGTTGCGCAGCCGCGAGGACATGCGCAGGAAGTGGTTCTGGGCGAAATCGTGGACCTGCTGGCGCGGCCCCATCACGCCGAGCACGCTGCCGACCCAGATGCGCATGTCCGCCGGCGGCGCCAGCCGGGTGTCGTTGCCGGACTTGAGCGCCAGCAGCAGCGGTGCATCGTGCATCGACTCGGCCTCGGCCACCGACATGCCCACCAGCGGGCTTTCGGCACTGACCGCCAGTTCGAACACGTCGCCCTCGATGCCGTAGGTGCGGGCGAAGTAGCTCTCGGTGCGGGCCGGGGTGACGTTCTCGCCGCCGCCGTCTTCCAGCGCCGCCAGCTTGCGGTTGCCGTAGAAGCGGAAGTACAGCAGCGAAGCCGCCAGCAGCACCACGCCCACCGGCGCGGGCGCGAACATCGGCAGCTGCTCCAGCGTGGCCATGCCCGAGGGCAGGTTGTTGTTGGCCGACACCAGCAGGTCGTTGAGCAGGATCAGCGGCGAGTTGCCGACCATGGTCAGCGCCGCGCCCATCACGATCGCCGCCGCCAGCGGCAGCAGCAGGCGCGACATCGCCAGGCCGCTGCGCCCGGACAGCCGCGCGGCCACCGGCAGGTACAGCGCCATCACCGACGGGTTCTGCATGAAGGAGGAGTTGAGGCCGGCCACCAGCGAGGTCATCGCCAGCAGGCGCTGCTCCTTGCCGTGGCCGCGGCGCAGCAGCCAGCCGGCCAGGCGGTTGAGCGCGCCGGTACGGTCCAGGCCCGCGCCGAGCACCATGGTGGCGATGATGCTCATCACCGCGTTGCCGGAGAAGCCGCTGAAGATCTCCTCCGGTGCGATCAGCCCGGTGATGCCCAGCACCACGAGCACCGACAGCGCCACCAGGTCGGCGCGGATGCGCTCGAACAGGAACATGGCCATCGTGAACCCGACCAACCCGAGCACCAGGCGCATGTCGTTGGTCAGGGTCAGGCCGGATTCCATTGCGCGCCGGGGTCCTTAGGGCGTGGCGGAGGCAACGCGCCGGGCGCGACCGGGGCAGGCGGTCCGGGCTGTGTCCGGGTCGGGCGGGGCGTGGCTCATGCTGGGGGCGAGTTTAGCGCCGCCGCGTCGGTGCGGTCATACAGCAGGTCCCACACACCATGGCCCAGGCGCACGCCGCGCCGCTCGAAGTGTGTCTCCGGTCGCCATTCCGGGCGCGGCACGTGGCCGCGCGGCCCGGCGCGGTTGGCCAGTCCGGGCGTGGACTCGAGCACGTCCCACATGTGCTCCGCATACGGCTCCCAGTCGGTGGCCAGGTGCAGGCGCCCGCCCGGGCGAAGCTTGCGCACCAGCAGGGCGGCGAATTCCGGCTGCACCAGCCGGCGCTTGTTGTGGCGCTTCTTGTGCCAGGGGTCCGGGAAATAGATGCGGATCTCGTCCAGGGCGCCGTCGGCGATCTCGTTGCGCAGCACTTCCACCGCATCGTGGTGGTACACGCGCACGTGGTCGCTGCCGTCTTCGGCCAGCGCGTTGAGCAGGCGGCCCACGCCCGGCGCGTGGACCTCCAGGCCGATGTAGTCGCGGGCGGGATCCTGGCGGGCGGCGAAGCGCAGCGCCTCGCCGTTGCCGAAGCCGATCTCAAGCACCTTGGGCGCGCTGCGGCCGAAGGCGGCGTCCAGGTCGCGCGGGGTGCCGGTGTAGTCGAGCCCGAAACGCGGCCAGGCGTCGTCGAACGCGCGCTGCTGGGCCGGGGTGAAGCGGCCCTGCCGCAGCACGAAGCTGCGGATCTCGCGGCGGCCTTCGCCGGCGGTGTAGGGCTTCGGCGGAGCCTTGGCGCCTTCGCTTTCGAACGGGTTGGTCATCGTCAGGCGATCAGGCCGTCCACCGGCGAGGATGCGCTGGCGTAGCGCTTGCGCGGGATGCGGCCGGCCAGGAACGCTTCGCGCCCGGCCTCCACCGCCTTGCGCATCGCGCTGGCCATCAGCACCGGATCCTTCGCCGAGGCGATGGCCGTGTTCATCAGCACGCCGTCGCAGCCCAGCTCCATGGCGATGGCCGCGTCGGAAGCGGTGCCGACGCCGGCGTCGACGATGATCGGCACCTTGGCGTTCTCGATGATCTCCAGCAGCGTGTAGCGGTTCTGGATACCCAGGCCGGAACCAATCGGCGCGGCGAGCGGCATCACCGCGCAGCAGCCGATCTGCTCGAGCTGGCGGGCCAGGATCGGGTCGTCGCTGGTGTAGACCATCACGTCGAAGCCGTCGGCGACCAGCAGCTCGGCGGCCTTGAGCGTCTGCACCACGTCCGGGTAGAGCGTGCGCTGGTCGCCGAGCACCTCGAGCTTGACCAGGTTGTGGCCGTCGAGCAGTTCGCGCGCCAGGCGGCAGGTGCGCACCGCGTCCTCGGCGGTGTAGCAGCCGGCGGTGTTCGGCAGGATGGTGTAGCGCTCCGGCGGCAGCACGTCGAGCAGGTTGGGCTCGCCGGGGTTCTGGCCGATGTTCGTCCGCCGGATGGCGACGGTGACGATCTGCGCGCCGGCGGCCTCGGTGGCGCGGCGGGTCTCGTCGAGGTCCTTGAACTTGCCGGTGCCGGTCAGCAGGCGCGAGTGGAAGGTCCGGCCGGCGATGGCCAGCGGATCACGTGCGGGGGTGTTGTCCATCGGACGATTATGGCCCGCGGCGCCGGGGGCGTGAACCGTCGCCGTCGCCAGCGCCCGGATCGTTGCGGCCGTCCGCCCGCCACGCCTGGCCGGAACAGGCCGAAGGCGGGAACTCGAGGTCGAACCGCATCGGCAAGCGGGGCACCGGCCAACGGCCAATGGCCACCGCCAGGCCGTCTGGCGCGCGGGCGCGGGTTCCCGCCCCCCGGCTGCATGGCCTAACCGCCGCCCAGCGCGTGCACGATCTCGACCCGGTCGCCCGCCTGCAGCGCAAGGCTGTCGTGCGCGGCGCGGGCGACGATCTCGCCGTTGACCTCGACCGCCACCCGGCGCCCGGCCAGGCCCTCGGCCTGCAGCAGGCCGGCGATGGTGGTGCCGCCCGGCAGGGTGCGCGGCTCCCCGTTCAATGCGATGTCCATGGGCGCATTGTCGCATCGCCGCCCCGCTTGCCGCAGCGCAGCGTGAGTGCTGCCGGCCTTTGGGCGGACCATGGCGACCATGCGCATCCGTACGTGATGCGCCGACCGTCCTGCCGGACCCCAGGCAAGAACCCACCAGGAGATTCCATGTCCGCTTCCCGTCCGCTCCGCTCGGCGCTCGCCGTTGCCCTGGCCCTCGCGGCCGCACCGGCCCTCGCGGGCGAGTTCGAAGGTGCCGTCTTCTTCGGCGACAGCCTCACCGATTCCGGGCACTTCCAGAACCAGCTGCCCCCCAGCGTGCGGCCGGTCACCGGCAAGTTCACCACCAACCCGGCCTGGGTCTGGGCCGAGTACCTGGCCGAGCGCTACGAGGGCAACGGCTTCACCGACAACCAGGGCGGCGACAACTACGCCCAGGGCGGCTCGCGGGTGACGGTGCAGAACGGCGCGGCCGAGTCCACGGTGTCGCAGGTCGGCCGCTACCTGGCCGCCAACGGCGGCAAGGCCAATCCCGACACCCTGTACACGGTATGGACGGGCGCCAACGACCTGTTCGCGGTCGCCGCCGGCGCACCGCCGCAGGAGACCCTCGCCACCGCCGTCGGCGGCGTCGTCCAGATCGTCGGCACGCTCGATGCGGCCGGCGCGCGCTACATCCTGGTGCCGAGCCTGCCGGACATGGGCATCACCCCGAATGCGATCGCCGCCGGCCCGGTGGCGCAGGCGACGCTGACCCAGCTGGCCACGACCTACAACACGTCGATGTACGGCGCGCTGGCCCAGGCCGGCTACCGGGTGATCCCGCTGGACACTTTCAGCATGCTGCGCGAAGTGGTGGCCAGCCCAGGCACCTACGGCATGCGCAACGTCACCCAGACCGCCTGCCTGCCGCCCAGCGGCAGCTCGCTGACCTGCAATCCGTCGTCGCTGGTGGCGCCGGACGCCGCCACGACCTACCTGTTCGCCGATGGCGTGCACCCCAGCGGCGGCGCGCACGCGATCCTGGCCGACTACGCCATCTCCGTGCTCGAGGGACCGCAGCTGGTCGGGATCCTGCCGCATTCCGCCCAGGTGATCGGCCGCAGCCGCGCCGACCAAGTCGCCTGGCACCTTCCGCAGGCGCCGGAAGCCGCCGGCCTGAGCTGGTGGGGCGGGTTGCGCGCGGACACCCAGCGCTACGACCATGCCGACCTTTACGACGGCATGGCCCCGGCCGGCCTGTTCGGCCTCGACTGGGCCAATGGCAACGGCCTGGTCGCCGGCGGCTTCCTGGGCTACGGCCGCATGGATGCCGACTTCGGCGGCAACCGCGGCGACTTCCAGCAGGCCGATGCGACCTTCGGCGGCTTCCTCGGCTGGTACGGCGAGCGCAGCTGGGTCAATGCGCAGGCCAGCTACACCAGCCTCGACTACGACGTGACCCGCGACGTGCGCATGGGGCCGGCGATGCGCCGCCATGCCGGGTCCACCGACGGCAGCAACACCGCTTTCGGCATCAACGGCGGCTACGGGTTCGGCGAGGGCGCGTTCCGCCACGGGCCGATCGCCGGCCTGCTGTGGCAGGCCATCGACGTCGACGGCTACAGCGAGGGCAATCCCGCGTCCACCGCGCTGGCCTATTCGGACCAGTCGGTGGATTCGCTGGTCGGCAGCCTGGGCTGGCAGGCCAGCTACGACACCGGCGGCTGGTCGCCGTACCTGCGCGCCACCTGGGACCACGAGTTCGAGGACGGGCAGGAGGAGGTTTTCGCCCGCCTGCAGACCATGCCGGGCCAGGAATATGCGGTTCCCGCCGTGGAGTTCGACGGCGACTACGGCACCGTGGTGCTGGGTGCGCGCTTCGACGCCTTCGGCCTGTCGGCCGATGTCGGCGCGCGTGCCAGTGCGGGCCAGGACGGTGGCAGCGACACCAGCCTGTTCCTCAGCCTGGGCGGCACGTTCTGACCGCCGGGCGGGGCCGGTAGGACGCACCGGGCCGGCGTTGCGCGGCCCGGTGCGGGCGCATAGACTTCCGGACCTCGCGGGTGTAGTTCAATGGTAGAACTGCAGCTTCCCAAGCTGCTAACGTGGGTTCGATTCCCATCACCCGCTCCAAGCCTCGCCTGACGCCGCGGAGACCCGCGGCGTTTCGCGTTCAAGGCCTTCGTGGCCCCGGTGGCGTACCGATGAAGCTGGCGATCCTCTCCCGCAACGCCTCGCTGTATTCCACCCGCCGGCTGGTCGAGGCCGCGCGCCTGCGCGGCCACAGCGTGCGCGTGCTGGACCCGCTGCGCTGCTACATGCGCATCGCGCCCGACGGCTTCTCGATGCGCTACAAGGGCAAGCCGGTGCACGGCTACGACGTGGTGATCCCGCGGATCGGCACCTCGATCACCCGCTATGCCACCGCGGTGCTGCGCCAGTTCGAACTGATGGGCAGCTACACGCCCAATCCCTCCGACGCGATCCTGCGCGCCCGCGACAAGTTGCGCGCGCACCAGTTGCTGGCCGCGCAGGGCATCGGCCTGCCGTCGACCGCGTTCGGGGACAACCCGGACGACACCGACGACCTGCTGTCCCTGCTCGGCCCGCCGCCCCACGTGATCAAGCTCAACGAGGGCACCCAGGGCGCGGGAGTGATGCTGACCGAGAAGGTCTCGGCGTCGCGGGCGGTGGTCGAGACGCTGCGCGGGCTCTATGCCAGCTTCGTGGTCCAGGAGTTCGTTGCCGAGGCCGGCGGCGCGGACCTGCGCTGCTTCGTGGTCGGCGACCGGGTCGTGGCGGCGATGCGCCGCCAGGCGGCGGAGGGCGAGTTCCGCTCCAACCTGCACCGCGGCGGCGAAGCCTCCCCCGCCGAGGCCTCGGCCGAGGAGCAGGCCGTGGCGGTGCGCTCGGCGCGGGCCCTGGGCCTGGGCGTGGCTGGCGTCGACCTGATCCGCTCGCAGCGCGGTCCCCTGGTACTGGAGGTGAACTCCACCCCCGGCCTGGAGGGCGTCGAAGGCGCCTGCCGGGCGGACGTGGCGGGGGCGATCATCGACTTCGTATCAAAAAAAATATCAATATGAATCAGATATTTGCATCGAACTTGTTGGCGTCTCAGGGGGTCTCGAAACGCCCGGTTTAACACCCCTTTAATCGAATCCGGCTTAGGCTCCGTCGGACCGCAGCTCCATCGTCAGGCGGGGATCCTCGTCCCCGCCGTCATACGAGATACGGTAATCGGGGCAATCCTTTGGCCCAGGCGGTTTCCACGGCCTGGGCCTTTTTGTATCCGGACTCCGCCGTTTGCCCGGCCCGGCATCGGCAGGCAGAATCGAGGTGCGGCCGCTCATTGGCGGCTCCTTGCAGTCCCCAATCCATCCCCACGTGCGAGGTCACGGATGAACAAGCTGGTCCTGCTTATTGCCCTTGTGTTGTCGCCCACGTTCGCCGTTGCCAAGATCGCATCGCAGGGCAGCGCGTTCTCGCCGGAGAAGGGCCTGGACGTCAGCCAGTCCTTCGAGGCGCAGCGCAACGCGATCATCAAGGCGCTCGGCGACGGCAAGACCTACAGCGAGATCAGCCCCGACGACCGCAAACGCGTCACCACTTCGCTCGATCGCATCGCCGGCCTGCTGGGCGGCGTCCAGAACGTGGACCAGCTCGCGATCGAGGCCCGGGTCGAGGTCTTCAACGAGCAGGAACTGGTCAACACGCTGCTGACGGAAGCGCGCGAGGACAGCCGCCAGGTCTGCACCCGCGAGAAGAAGGTCGGCTCCCACCGCACCACCACCATGTGCAAGACGGTCGCCGAACGGCGCCGCGACATGGAGCAGAGCCAGGGTGCCCTGCGCACCAACATGCGGGTGGTGTGCGTGCCGGGCGTGAGCTGCCCGGGTACCTGATCACTTGCGACCCGACCCCATGCGCATCCTCGTCATCGAAGACAACAGCGACATCGCGGCCAACCTCGGGGACTACCTCGAGGACCGCGGCCATACCGTCGATTTCGCCGCAGATGGCGTGACCGGACTGCACCTGGCCGTGGTCCACGACTTCGACGCCATCGTGCTCGACCTGAACCTGCCGGGCATGGACGGGATCGAGGTGTGCCGCAAGCTGCGCAACGAAGCGCGCAAGCAGACCCCGGTGCTGATGCTCACCGCCCGTGACAGCCTGGAGAACAAGCTGGCCGGCTTCGACTCCGGCGCCGACGACTACCTGATCAAGCCGTTCGCGCTGCAGGAAGTCGAGGTGCGGCTCAACGCGCTGTCGCGCCGCGGCAAGGGCGTGCAGACCCGGGTGCTGAACACCGGCGACCTCGAGTACAACCTCGACACCCTCGAGGTGCGGCGCGAAGGGCGGCTGCTGCAGCTCAACCCCACCGCGCTCAAGATCCTGCAGGCGCTGATGGAGGCGTCCCCGGCGGTGGTCACGCGCCAGGAACTGGAAACCCGGGTCTGGGGCGAGGAGCTGCCCGATTCCGACTCCCTGCGCGTGCACATCCATGGCCTGCGCGCGGTGGTCGACAAGCCGTTCCCCGTTCCCTACATCCAGACCCGGCACGGCATCGGCTACCGCATCGCGGCGCCCGACGTTGGCAACTGACGGCGCGGCGGCCGACGGCGCCGGTCCCCCGGCGCGCAACCCACGGCGTTTCCGCCGCCGGCTGCGCACCCGCATCATCCTCTCGTTCCTGCTACTGGGCACCGGCCTGACGGCCCTGTTCGCGTTCCTGACCGACTACTCGCGCCAGCGGGTGGAGAACCAGCTGGTCGAGGACGTGCTGAACAGCAATATCGACGAGTTCGCGCGCCGCTTCTACGTGGATCCCAGTCGCAATCCCGACCTGCCGGTGCAGCAGATGCGCGGGCGGGTGGTGAAGCGCGAGGACTTCGAGCTGCTTCGGGTGATGCAGCCGGACTGGTACGAACTTCCGGACGGCATCCACAACATCACCGGCCGCGACGAAAACGGCGAGCAGTTCGCTTACAAGCTGGCGGTGCGCAAGACCCCCGAGGAGTGGTTCTTCCTCGCCTACGACATGACCCAGACGCTGCGCGGCGAGGCCCAGCTCAAGCGCGCGCTGTACGTCTCCATCCTGATCTTCAGCGCACTGTCGCTGGTGATCGGCTGGTGGTCGGCGGCCCGGGTGATGCGGCCGGTGACCGAACTGGCGGCGCGCCTGCGCGCCTACCGCGGCAGCAGCCAGCCGCGCAGGCTGGCACCGCATTTCCCGGAAGACGAGGTTGGCCAGCTGGCCGAGGCGCTCGACGACTACTCCGAGCGGCTGACCGAAGTGGTCCAGCGCGACCGCGAGTTCAACGCCGACGTGAGCCATGAGCTGCGCACGCCGCTGGCGGTGATCAAGGGCGCGGTCGAGCTGCTGCTGTCGCGCCCGGAACTGGACGAGCGCACGCGGGCGCGGTTGCTGCGGATCCAGCGTGCCGAACAGCAATGCAGCGACCTGATCGGCTCTCTGCTGCTGCTCTCGCGCAACGAGCGCGGGCAGGGCCGTAGCGACGTGGCGAGGGTCGCCGAACAGCTGCTCGAATCGCACCGCGCCCAGCTCGGCGGCAAGCCGCTGGAACTGCGGATGGAGGGCGAACCGGGGCTGGTGGTCGATGCCCCGGAAGCGGCGTTGTCGGTGGCGCTCGGCAACCTGGTCGGCAACGCGGTCAAGTACACGCCGCAGGGCGAGGTGCTGCTGCGCCTGCTGGCCGATGCGGTCGAAGTCGTCGACACCGGCCCGGGCTTGAGCGAGGAGGACGCGGCGCGGCTGTTCCAGCGCGGCTACCGCGGCACCCACGCCGGCCACTCGCAGGGCGCGGGCATCGGCCTGTCGATCGTCGGCCGGCTGTGCGACCTCTATGGCTGGGACGTCAGCGTGCGTCCGCGGCAGGACGGCGAGCAGGGCGTGGTGGCGACGCTGTCGTTCGGAGGCGGCAGGCCGCCGGCCACCGCGGGTGGAGCTGGTTGAAGCCCGCCGCTGCCTGCACGCGCCTGTCGCCGCCGCACCTCAGATGTAGTCCAGCCAGCCGCGCGTATCCGGCGTGGTGCCGTCGAACAGGCCGAAGAACAGCTGCTGCAGCCGCCGCGTCACCGGCCCGGGCCTGCCGTCGCCGACCGGTTTGCCATCCACCGAGCGCAGCGGGGTGATTTCGGCGGCGGTGCCGCACATCAGCAGCTCGTCGCACAGGTAGAGGTACTCGCGCGGGATGTCGCGTTCGACCACCTCGATCCCGGCATCGCGCGCGAGCCGGATGATCGAGTCGCGGGTGATGCCGGTCAGGATCGAGGCGCTGGCCGGGGTGGTGTGCAACACGCCGTCGAACACCAGGAACAGGTTCTCGCCGGCGCCTTCGCTCAGCAGCCCGGTCGAGGCCAGGGCGATGCCTTCGCCATAGCCGTGGCGGCGCGCCTCGCGCGTGACCAGCTGTCCGGACAGGTAGTTGCCGCCGGCCTTGGCGCCGGCGGGCACGGTGTTGGGCGCGAACCGCTGCCAGCTGGACACGCAGGCGTCGATGCCCTGCTCCAGCGCCTCCGCGCCGAGGTAGCGGCCGAAATCCAGCGCCGCCACGGCGACGTCGATCGGGGTGTCGGCGGCGATGCCGACGCTGCCTGCGCCACGGAACGCGACCGGCCGCAGGTACGCCGCGCGCAGGCCGTTGGCGCTGACGATGTCGCGGCAGGCCGCGTTGATCTGCTCCAGCGTGTACGGAATGGCGATGTCGTAGATCTTCGCCGAGTTGAACAGGCGCCGGTTGTGGTCGGCCAGGCGGAAGATCGCCGTGCCCTGCGGAGTATCGTATGCGCGGATGCCCTCGAACACCGAGGAGCCGTAGTGGATCGCGTGCGCCATCACGTGGGTGGTGGCCTCGGCCCAGGGCTTGATCGCGCCGTTGTGCCAGATCTTCTCGGGGAACTGCATCGGCCTGCTCCGCGCGGGGGGAGGGGTCTATTCTGCCGCAAGGGCAGGGCGCGGGCAGCGCCGGGTCCGTCCCGACCCGGCACGCCATCGGACGGCGCCTACAGGCTGATCCAGAAGCAGCCGTAATTCCTGCGCAGTCCGAAGACCGTGCGGACCGGGGTAGCGCTGCCGGACAGCGTCTGCTCGACGCGCAGGGCGACCGGTCGCGACCGGGCGGGTGCCGGCGCAGCCGCCGCAACGGGCGCCTGGACGGGGGCGGCTTCGGTCGGCGGAGCGGCGCCGGCGCCTTCACTGCTGTTCCAGCTCGGCATCCATGCCGCCGGACCGCTCGAGGGCGTCGTCGTGGGCTCCTGCGCATCCGCCGGGACTTCCGGCGGCGGCGCAGGCAAGGCCGGCGCGTCGTTGCCCGCGTAGACCGGCGCGATGTCCACCAGCGGCCGTTCGACCACGCCTTCGAGGCGGTCGAGCAGCCGCGCGGCCGACGCGTCGGACACCCCGCTCCAGTCGTAGACGCTGGCCAGGCGGTTGATGTCCTGGCCCTGGATCGCGGCGCCGATCTCGCCGACCAGCTGGCTCAGCCGGCGCGGGCACCCGCCGCGGAACAGGCGCGGCCCTTCTCCCGCCGCGGCCGGTGGCAGGCGCGATACCGCGCCGAGGTCGTCGCAGCGCCGGTCGGTGTAGACCGCCTGTCCATCCGCGCCGATGCAGCGCTGCACCTGCTGGGTGCGCGCCGTTGCCGGCGACGCGGCGAGGACCACGCACGCGAGCAGGGGCAGGAGCCGTTCCATGCCGCCAGCCTAGCCGCGGCCTGCATCCGCGGAAAGCACGCCGGTCACAGGCGCGCGAGCACGGCCTCGGTGGGCCTGGCCAGGTTCAGCGTGTAGAAGTGCAGGCCGGGGGCGCCGCCGGCGACCAGGCGCCGGCACAGGCCGGCGACCAGGTCGGCGCCGAATTCGCGGATCGCCTCGGCGTCGTCGCCGAAGGCCTGCATCCGCTTGCCGATCCAGCGCGGGATCTCCGCGCCGCAGGCTTCGGAGAAGCGTCGCAGCTGGGTGAAGTTGGACACCGGCATGATCCCGGGGACGATCGGCACCTCCACGCCCAGCCGGCGCGCGTCGTCGACGAAACGGAAGTACGCGTCGGCGTTGTAGAAGTACTGGGTGATCGCCGCATCGGCGCCGGCATCGACCTTGGCCTTGAAGTGGCGCAGGTCGGCCAGCGCGTCCTCGGCCTGGGGGTGGGTCTCGGGGTAGGCGGCCACTTCGATCCGGAAGCGGTCGCCGTGTTCGGCGCGGATCAGCTGCACCAGCTCGGCCGCGTAGCGCAGGTCGCCGGGAAAGCCCATGCCGGACGGCAGGTCGCCGCGCAGGGCGACGATGCGGCGGCAGCCGATCGCCCGGTAGAGCTTGAGCAGCTCGCGGATCTCCTCGCGGTTGCCGCCCACGCAGGACAGGTGCGGCGCGGCCTCGAAGCCGTGGTGCTGGTTGAGGTGGCGCACGGTCTCGGAGGTGTAGCTGAGCGTGGAGCCGCCGGCGCCGAAGGTGCAGGACACGTATTCGGGTGCGTGCGCCTTCAGCCTGGCCGCGGCGCGGTCGAGCTGGGTGCGCTGCTCGTCGGTCTTGGGCGGGTAGAACTCGAAGCTGACGGGGGCGGTCATCGCAGGGTTCCGGCGGGTCGGCCCGGATAATATCTCTTTATCGCGATGGATGTGAAGCATTGCTGGACGGTCGCGGTCCCGGCAGCACCGGTCGCTGGCGCGTTTACCCTGTCGCCCCCACCGCCGGACTGCCGCATGTCGATTGTCCTCACCGATTTCGCCCGCGCCCGCCTGTTCCCGCGCACGCCGCGCGGCAATGCGATCCAGGACTGCACGCCCGACCAGTTCGAGCGCCATCTCAACGGGCACGCGCCTGTGAAAGTGCTGGATGGCTACGCGCCGTTCTGCAAGCTGCACGTCCACCGCAACTGGACCTCGACCCGCTGCCTGACCGTGCCGGTGACGGCGCAAAACCGGCACCTGCTGCGTTCGGCCTACGAGGCGCGCAGCCGCGAGGAGTTGCCGGTGCTGGTGCGCTGGTTCGAGGGCGTGCAGCCGCCGGTGGCCGAGTACCTGGTCGTGATCCTCTACAGCCGCGAGCAGCTGGCACGGGAGGGGACGCCGATCGAAGCCGACTGGGGCGTGGTCGGCTGCCTCTACACCCTGCAGCCGGAGGAGATCCCGATGGCGCCGGTGACCATGATGCGCAATGCGCTGGGCGTGGACGAGGGCGGGTCGGGCGTGCCGCTGGACCGCGAGGCCTACCGGCGCAGCGTCGAGTTTTGGGAGGCCAACGCCAACTGGCGTCCCTGAGCGGCCGGCCTCGAGCCTTGCCGTGTTCCCCGGGGCCGGCAGGCCTTCAGGATCCGGCGTCGGCTGCCGATGTAGGTCAGGTCCCCCTCCCTCCGGGTGGTCGCGTCGCCGCGAGCGTGTGGCAGCGCGGGGACCAATCTTCGTCGGCCATTCCCGCAGGTGCGCATGGGTACGTTCCCGATCATCCTCAT
Source organism: Pseudoxanthomonas sp. Soil82 (assembly GCF_040446535.1). Classification (NCBI taxonomy): domain Bacteria; kingdom Pseudomonadati; phylum Pseudomonadota; class Gammaproteobacteria; order Lysobacterales; family Lysobacteraceae; genus Pseudoxanthomonas; species Pseudoxanthomonas sp. Soil82. The sequence continues at coordinate 167,295 of NZ_JBEAAK010000005.1, read as the reverse complement.
GACTGTCCTCGGTGGCTGGGCGATGCTGGCGACGGTCCTTGCCCTGGTCTGGGGCGGCCGCCTGCGCCGCGAGCGCCTGGACCACGAGGCCGCGCAGCAGCACAACGCCCGCTATCGCGCCGCCGTGCGCAGGCTCGAGGAGCGCGCGGCCGCCACCGCCGCGCAGTTCGAGGCGCTTGAACGCGACTACCTGGCACTGAAGCGGAACGTCGACGCGGACGCCGGTGCGCAGGCGCGGGAGCAGGGCCAGTCGGCTGCGGGGCGTTCGTTCCCGATGGTGGTGGTCGACAGCCTCGACATCTCCGCCGAGATCGGCCTGCTGTTCGAGCACGTGGCCCGCGTGGCCGCGGCGATCCGCGGCTACAGCGCGTTCACCCGCGGGCACCACGGCCCCGAACCGGCGAAGGCCCGCTACGACCTGCTTTGGCTGTCCGACTGCCTGCATACCTTCGACCGGGTCGGCCGGGCGCTGGCCGGCGGCAACCAGCAGGCGCTCGCGGCGGCCTGCGAGGAGCTGCTGTCGATGTACGACATGTATCCGCGCGATGGCTCCGGCTACGACAGCCGCGACACGTTCCGGCGACTGGCCGAGCGGGTGCCGCTGGGCGCGGTGACCGAGGCGATGCGCTCGATCGCGCTGAAGGTTGCTTCGGCGCCGGACGCCGGGGAGACCGGCATACGCCATGTGGAACCGGAGCGTCCCCATGCCGCCGCCCCGTTGCCGCCCGCGACAGCGGTTCCGGTCGCGGCCGGTGCCGCCTGAGCGGTTGCCTGGGGGCGGCTCCGTGCCGCCCGCACACTGCCCGGAACGGAAACGGGCGCCTTGCGGCGCCCGCTCTTGCAGTCCGATCGCTGGTCGCGGTCAGTAGCGGTAGTGCTCGGGCTTGTACGGCCCTTCCACGGCCACGCCGAGGTAGTCGGCCTGGGCCTGGGTCAGCCGGGTCAGCTTCACGCCGATCTTCTCCAGGTGCAGGCGCGCCACTTCCTCGTCCAGCTTCTTGGGCAGGCGGTACACGGTCTTCTCGTAGACGTCCCTGTTCGCCCACAGGTCGATCTGGGCCAGGGTCTGGTTGGAGAAGCTGTTGGACATCACGAACGACGGGTGGCCGGTGGCGCAGCCCAGGTTGACCAGGCGGCCCTCGGCCAGCAGGAAGATGCTGTTGCCTGCATTCCCGTTGGAAGCCGCGAAGGTGAACTTGTCCACCTGCGGCTTGATGTTGGTCTTCACCGCGCCGGACGCGTACAGCGCGTCGACCTGGATCTCGTTGTCGAAGTGGCCGATGTTGCAGACGATGGCCTGGTCCTTCATCGCCTTCATGTGCTCGAGGGTGATGATGTCCTTGTTGCCGGTGGTGGTGACGTAGATGTCGGCCGTGCCGAGGCTGTCCTCGACGGTGGCGACCTCGAAGCCCTCCATCGCCGCCTGCAGCGCGCAGATCGGGTCGATTTCAGTGACGATCACGCGGGCGCCGTAGGCGCGCAGCGAATGCGCCGAGCCCTTGCCGACGTCGCCGTAACCGCAGACCACGGCGACCTTGCCGGCCAGCATCACGTCCATCGCGCGCTTGAGGCCGTCGGCCAACGACTCGCGGCAGCCGTACAGGTTGTCGAACTTGCTCTTGGTCACCGAGTCGTTGACGTTGATCGCCGGCACCAGCAGGGTGCCGGCCTCGGCAAGCTGGTAGAGGCGGTGCACGCCGGTGGTGGTCTCCTCCGACACGCCCTTCCAGTCCTTGACCACGCGCGCCCAGTAGCCGGGACGCTCCCTGGCCACGCGCTTGAGCAGGTCCTTGATCACCTGCTCCTCGTGGTTGCCCGACGGGGTGTTGACCCAGTCGCTGCCGTTCTCCAGCTCGTATCCCTTGTGGATCAGCAGGGTCACGTCGCCGCCGTCGTCGACCACCAGCTCCGGGCCGGTGAGGGTGCCGTCGGCCAGGGTGAAGGTGAGCGCGTCCAGGGTGCAGTCCCAGTACTCCTCCAGGGTCTCGCCCTTCCAGGCGAACACCGGCGTGCCCGACGCGGCGATCGCGGCGGCGGCATGGTCCTGGGTCGAGAAGATGTTGCACGAGGCCCAGCGCACGTCGGCGCCGATGTCCTTCAGGGTCTCGATCAACACCGCGGTCTGGATGGTCATGTGCAGCGAGCCGGTGACGCGCACGCCCTTGAGCGGCTGCGCGGCGGCGTGCTTGCGGCGGATGGACATCAGGCCCGGCATCTCGTGCTCGGCGATGTCGATCTCCTTGCGGCCCCAGTCGGCCAGGGAGATGTCGGCGACCTTGTAGTCGCCCTCGGTCGAAAAGGTCTTGGGCAGTGCGTTCATGGTGTGCTCCGGGTCTATGGCGAGACGGGTCTCGCTGTCGCCGGGCGCCGTTGTCGCGGTAATGCCATGCCGAGCCTGGCCGTGGATCGAAGCCACACGAAGTGCGGCTCTGCGGAAGATCCGCATGTCCATGGTCGCAGCGCCCCTCGGCGGGCGGCGCGCATTATATCGGTCCATCGGGATCGGTGGATGAACCCGGTGGCACCTGGGGGTCGCGGCGGCGGGCCCGCCTCGGGCCGGGCCGGATCTGGTGCTGCTGAAACTTTTGCGGCGCCGCACAAAACGCGGCTAAGCTCGGAGGTCGCCTTCCACTCCTGCCGCGCGTGTCGATGAACGCTCCCCGCCAGCTCGAATTCGCCCCACCGGACCTGCCCCTGCGCGACGACGTGCGTCGCCTCGGCGCGCTGGTCGGCGACATGCTTGCCGAACAGGTTTCGCCGGCCTTCCTCGAGGAGGTCGAGCGGGTGCGCACCACCGCGATCGCGCGGCGCCAGAACGGCGGGTCGATGGAATCGCTGTCGGCGCTGCTCGACGGGCTGGAGCCGGCGCACGCCGAGGCGCTGGTGCGTGCCTTCAGCACGTACTTCCAGGTGGTCAACATCGCCGAACGCGTGCATCGCATCCGCCGCCGCCGCGACTACCAGCGCGCCGATACCGGGACGCCACAGCCGGAGAGCCTGCACGATGCGCTGCTGCGCCTGAAGCGCCAGGACGTCTCGCCCGACGAGCTGCGCGACTGGCTGGAACGCATCGATATCGAGCCGGTGTTCACCGCCCACCCGACCGAGGCGGTGCGGCGTGCGCTGCTGGAGAAGGAACAGATCATGGTCGCGGCGCTGATCGACGACCTCGACGGCGCACGCACGCCCGGCGAACGCGCCGCCGACCTGGCCCGCTTCCGCATGGCCTTGACGTCGGCCTGGCAGACCGCCGACTCCTCGCCGGTGCGCCCGGGGGTGGAGGACGAACGCGAGCACGTGGGCTTCTACCTCACCGAGGTCCTGTACCGGGTGATGCCGGTGTTCTACGAGACCCTGGACCACGCCATCGGCGAGTACTTCGGCATCGCCACCGACCTGCCGCGGCTGGTGCGCTTCGGCACCTGGGTCGGCGGCGACATGGACGGCAACCCGAATGTCGACGCGACAACCATCCGCAGCACGCTCGACGCGCAGCGCCGCGCGATCCTGGGCAGGTACCGCGCCGAGCTGCAGCAGCTGACCCACGTGCTGAGCCAGTCCACCGGCGTGGTCGGGGTCGATGCGCAGGTGCTGGCGCAGGTCGAGCGCTACCGCGGGCTGCTGCCCGAGGCCGCCGCCGCCGCCCGCCCGCGCCATGCGGACATGCCGTACCGCCTGTTGATCGACCTGATGGCCGCGCGCCTGCAGGCGACGCTTGAAGACCGCGCCGAGGGCTACGGTTCCCCGCGCGAGTTCGCCGACGACATCGACCTGATCCGGCAAAGCCTGGAGCACAACCGCGGCGTGCACGCGGGCTGGTTCTCGGTGCGCCGGCTGGTGTGGCGGCTGCGCACCTTCGGCTTCCACCTGGCGCGGCTGGACGTGCGCCAGGAATCGGGCGTGCACGCGCGCGCGGTGGCCGCGGCGCTGGAAGACGAGCAGTGGGAGTCGCGCGGACCGGTGGAGCAGGCGGCGCGGCTGGGCCCGTATGCGGGCGGAAGCCGGGTGTTGCCGGCGGTCGACGAGCCGGGCAACGCGCGCCTGGACGCGGTCTTTGCCGCGCTCAGCGACGCGCGCCGCCGGCATGGCCCCGACGCATTGGGCGCCTACATCATCAGCATGGCGCGCAGCCGTGCCGACGTGCTCACCGTGCTGGCGCTGGCCCGCCGCGGCGGCCTGGTCGAGGACGGGCAGGTGCCGCTGGACATCGCGCCGCTGTTCGAGACCGTCGACGACCTGCGCCAGGGTCCCGACACCCTGCGCGACCTGCTCGCCGACCCGGTCTACCGCCAACACCTGGCCGCGCGCGGCAACGTGCAGATGGTGATGCTCGGCTATTCCGACAGCGGCAAGGACGGCGGCATCGCGGCGTCGCGCTGGGGCCTGCAGCGCGCCCAGGTCGAGCTGATGCAGGCGGCCGAGGAGCTGGGCATCAAGCTGACGTTCTTCCATGGCCGCGGCGGCTCGCTCAGCCGCGGCGGCAGCAAGACCTCGCGCGCGGTGGATGCGTCGCCGCGCGGCAGCGTAGACGGCCGCCTGCGCGTGACCGAGCAGGGCGAGGCGATCCACCGCAAGTTCGGCATCCGCGCCCTGGCGCTCCGCTCACTGGAGCAGGCCACCGGCGCGGTACTGGTGTCCAGCATCCGGCCCCGCGCGCCGGAGCCGCGCGAGGCGAAATGGCGCGAGGTGATGGACGCCGTGGCGCAGGCCAGCAGCCAGGCCTACCGGGGCTTCGTCGGTGCGCCGCGCTTCATGGATTATTTCCGCAGCGCCACCCCGATCGACGTCATCGAGCGGATGACCCTGGGCTCGCGCCCGTCGCGCCGGCTGGGCCAGGACGCGGCGCTGTCGAACCTGCGCGCGATCCCCTGGGTATTCGCCTGGAGCCAGGCGCGCGCGGTGATCCCCGGCTGGTACGGCGTGGGCACGGGCCTGCAGGCGGCGGTGGACCGTTTCGGCGAGGAAGCCCTGCGCGAGATGGGCCGGGACTGGCCGTTCTTCAAGACCTTCCTCGACGACGTCTCGATGGTCCTGGCCAAGGGCGACATGGGCATCGCCGGGATGTTCTCGCGCCTGGCTGGCGAGGAACTCCACGGCGAGTTCTTCCCGCGGGTGCAGGCCGAGCATGCGCTCACGCGGCGATGGGTCCTGGCCCTGAACGGCAACGAGTTCCTGCTGCAGCACGACCAGCGCCTGGCCCTGTCGATCCGCCTGCGCAATCCGTACGTGGATCCGATCAGCGTGCTGCAGGCGGACCTGCTTGAGCGGTGGCGCGCCAGCGGCCGCGAGGACGATGCGCTGCTGCGCGCGTTGGTGGCCAGCGTCAATGGCGTCTCGCAGGGCGTTCAGAACACCGGCTGACGGCGGGTTCCGATCCGGTCCGCCTTCGCGCCCGCGCGCCCGCGCGCCCGCGCTCCCGCGCCGGGCCGGATGGAAGGCCGACGACGGCACGTCCTCGCCGAAGCCGGGCGGAAGCGGAAGCCGAAGCAAGAGCATCGTGTTGCGTGGGCTTCGGACGGGGCCGCCGTCCTGCCGCCATGGGGGTCGTCGCTCGCGCCGGCGTCCCTGCCTCAGCTCGCGACCGCGGCACATCCCTGTGCCGCTCGACCCCCATGGCGACAGGACGACGTCCTTCGGCGCGGGTGGGGCATGGCTTCGTTCCTTCGCCGCGGGGCGCGGCATCCGGTTAGGCGATGCGGTCCATGGCGGACATCGGTATGGCCGGGATTGCTGGTCTGCGAGGCCATAGAGCCACCAGGCATGGCTCCTACGATCGGAGCCATGACCTGCACGTTGGGCGGAGGTCGCCGCACCCAGGGGCTATGGCCCAAGTGGCACATGGATGTGCCACGGCCCTTCGTAAAGACAGGATGTCGTCCCGAAGGGTGGGCCATAGCCCCTGGGTGCGGCGGCCCCCCAAGGCGCCAGCGCTTCCAGACACCCACGATCCCCCACTCACTACCCACCGGCACCACGCAGAAAAACGGGCCGCGCGAGCGGCCCGTCTTCATGGCGGCGTTGTCCGCTGATTACTTCAGCTTGGCATCCGCGCGCAGCGCCTCGGCCCTGTCGGTCTTCTCCCACGAGAACGCCGTGGCGGCCTGCTTCTTGCCGGCCGCGTCGATGTAGGTGACCTGCTGCGGCTTGCGGCCGAAGTGGCCGTACGCCGCGGTGGCCTGGTACACCGGGTGGATCAGGTCGAGCATCTTGACGATGCCGTACGGGCGCAGGTCGAAGTGCTTGCGGATCAGCTTCTCGATCTGCTCGTCGCTGATCCTGCCGGTGCCGAAGGTGGTGACCGAGATCGAGGTCGGCTCGGCCACGCCGATGGCGTAGGAGACCTGCACCTCGCAGCGGTCGGCCAGGCCGGCGGCGACGATGTTCTTGGCCACGTAGCGCGCGGCGTAGGCGGCCGAACGGTCGACCTTGGACGGATCCTTGCCCGAGAACGCGCCGCCGCCATGGCGGGCCATGCCGCCGTAGCTGTCGACGATGATCTTGCGGCCGGTCAGGCCGCAATCGCCCACCGGGCCGCCGATCACGAAGATCCCGGTCGGGTTGATATGGACCTTCTTCTTCGGCAGCGACTCGAGCCACTTCTTCGGCAGCACCGGCTTGAGGATGTGCTCGTACACGCCCTCGACCAGGTCCTTCTGCTTGATGCCCGGGTCGTGCTGGGTCGACAGGACCACCGCGTCCAGGCCGAGCACGTTGTGCTCGTTGTCGTAGCGCAGGGTGACCTGCGACTTGGCGTCCGGGCGCAGCCACGGCAGCGGCGAGTTCTTCTTCTTGCGGACCTTGGCCTGCTGCTCGACCAGGCGGTGCGAGTAGTAGATCGGCGCCGGCATGAACTCCGGCGCCTCGTTGCAGGCGTAGCCGAACATCAGGCCCTGGTCGCCGGCGCCCTGTTCCTCGGGCTTCTTGCGGTCCACGCCGGCGGCGATGTCCGGCGACTGCTTGCCGAGCATGTTGATGATCGCGCAGGTGTGGCCGTCGAAGCCGACGTCGGAGTTGTCGTAGCCGATCTCGTTGATCACCTTGCGCGCCAGCGACTCGATGTCGACCCACGCGGTGGTGGTGACCTCGCCGGCGACGATCGCCGCGCCGGTCTTGACCAGCGTCTCGCAGGCCACGCGGGCCCGCTTGTCCTGGGCCAGGATGGCGTCCAGCACGGCATCGGAGATCTGGTCGGCGATCTTGTCCGGGTGGCCTTCGGAGACCGACTCGGAGGTGAAGAGATAGCTGGACATTCGGCTATATCCCTGTATTCGGATGAAAAGATGGGTGCGCATGATACACGGCCGCGCGGTGGGGTGCATGGTCGCAGGGGGCGGGTTGGTCCGCTGTTAAGGCGGCCGCGCGCTGTCACGCCACGGTCGCGGGACGGCAATGGCGCTGACGCCGGAAACGGCCACCCTTCCGGCCGGAGCGTGATCCGGAGACCCGTATGCGCCGTGTCCGATGCAATCCCGACGCCATGGGTATCCACGCCTTCGGCGCCGCCCGTCCCGTCGCCTCGCGGACGCCGTCGCCGACGCGGTTGCGCCCGGCCCCCGTGGTACGCAGCCTGCGGCTGCCGGTGCCGGCGGCCGCGGCCGCAGCGTTCACCGAACCGGAAAGGCCCGCGCGATGAGGCCGGCCGCGACGATGCTCCCGCCCCGGCATCGCGCGGTCTTCATTTCCGACGTCCACCTCGGCTCGCGCCACTGCCATGCCGCCGAGCTGGCCGACTTCCTGGCCCAGCTGCGCTGCGGCCAGCTCTACCTGGTGGGCGACATCGTCGATTTCTGGTGGATGGCCCAGCGCCGCGCCGCCTGGGGCGCCGGGCAGCACCGGTTGATCGAAGCGCTGCATGCGCTGGCCGCCGCCGGCACCGAGCTGGTCTACGTGCCCGGCAACCACGACCGGCCGGTGCGGCGCTACTGCGGCCTGGTTCTGCCGGCGATGCAGGTGCGCCGACGCGCGATCCACGAGACCGCGGACGGTCGCCGGCTGCTGGTGGTGCACGGCGACGACTACGACGCGGTGACGCACTTCGGCGGCCTCCAGGAGCGCTTCGGCGACTGGCTCTACTACCGGATCCTCACCGGCAACCGGCTGACGAACGCGGCACGGCGACGGCTCGGCCTGCGCTACTGGTCGCTGGCCGACTGGATCAAGCGCCGCAGCAGCGTCGCCGAGCGCTACATCGCCCGCTTCGTGCAGGCAGGCCTAGACGATGCACGCCGTCGCGGGCTCGATGGCATCGTCTGCGGGCATATCCACCGGGCCGGCCTGTTCGAGCGCGACGGCCTGGTCTATGCCAACGACGGCGACTGGGTGGAAAGCCTGACCGCGCTGGTCGAGGAATCCGACGGCGGGCTGCGCCTGCTGACCCACGGCGGCGAAGTGCTGGCGACCCTGGCGCCGCGCGAGCCATGGCGGTTGCCGATCGGCCGGGTGGCCTGAACCCGCGCGCGCCGCCGCCCGGGATCCCGGCCGCCGCTCCGGCCGCCGCTGCTAGCATTCGCCCATGGATTCCCTGACCCAGATTCTGCTCGGCGGTGCCATCGCCGCCGCCGTCGCCCCCGCCCGCCACCGCCGTGCCGCCCTGCTCGCAGGCGCCGCGCTGGGTACCCTGCCGGACCTGGATTCGCTGCCGATCATGCTCTTCAGCGACGATCCGGTGACGCTGATGACCGTGCACCGCAGCTTCAGCCACTCGCTGTTCGTGCTGCCGCTGGTGGGGTGGCTGGTGTGGTGGCTGTTCCTGCGCTTCGGCCAGGGGCGGGTGGCCGAAGCGCCGCGCCGCTGGTTCTGGGCGATCCAGCTGGCGCTGGCGACCCATCCGCTGCTGGACGCGTTCACCGTGTACGGCACGCAGCTGTGGTGGCCGCTGCCGGTCGCGCCGACGATGTGGTCGAGCGTGTTCATCATCGATCCGGGCTACACGCTGTGGTTGCTGCTTGCGTGCGTGGTGGCCTGGTTCGCGCGCGAACGCGTCCTCGCCCAGCGTGCACTGGTGTTCGGCCTGGCGCTGAGCAGCGCGTACCTGGGCTGGTCGCTGATCGCCAAGGGCATGGTCGAGCGCGAGGCCCAGCGCAGCCTGGCGGCGCTCGGCCTGGGCGATGCGCCGCGGTTCTCGGTGCCGATGCCGTTCAACACCTTGTTGTGGCGCGTGGTGGCGATGACGCCCGACGGATTCGTCGAAGGCGAACGTTCGCTGTGGGCCGATCGCGGGCCGATGGAGTTCCGCGGCTACGCCTCCAACACCCAGGCGCTGGCCGAGGCACGGGACCTGCCGGCCGTCCGCCGGCTGGCCTGGTTCAACCGCGGCTTCATGAAGGCCCGCGAGCGCGATGGCCGGCTCGAACTGAGCGACCTGCGGATGGGAGCCGAACCGGACTACTCGTTCGTCTTCGTGGTCGCACGGCGCGACGCCGGCGCCTGGCAACCGGTCGCGCCCGAGCAGCTACGCCCGCCGTGGGAGGCCCGGCGCCGGCTGGGCACGATGTGGCACCGCATCTGGAACAGCCCGACCGTCGCCGTCGTGCCCGGTCCGCACGCCCGGGCCGACGACTGACGCAGGCGCACTCAGCCTTCGCGCTGCCTGGCCTTTGCGGCCTCGGTGCGTGCGGCCAGCGCGGCCTGTTCGGCGACGCGAGCGCGCCGGACCTCGACGGCGGCGGCGACTTCGCCCTTCAGCAGGTACTTGTAACCATCGGCGCCGAGCGCGCCCTTGAGCTCGCGCTCCACCCGGTCGAAGACGATGCGGTACTCGGGATAGGGGGTGCGGGCGCCGGCGACCATGCGGATATGGCGCTCGCTCACGCCGGTCTCGCGCGACAGGTCGGCGATGGTGGCGTCGTTGGCGAAGGCGGAAGGAGCGGCGGCCAGCGCGGCCGCGACAACGGCGATGCGTGCGAACAACATGACTGCCTCCTGCGGGCGGTGGCCCATCGGGTGGCCGTGGGGTCGCCACGGGCCGGCGGTTTCCCGGCTCCGGCAGCGTCGCGCTACCGGCGCAACCCGCCCAGTGCCGAAGTGCAGGGTGACCCGAGTCACGTTTATTCGAAGGACGGTTACATGAAGCAACCGTACGCACGCGCAACTATGCGGCCGCGTGCAGCGCGGCCGGCACGCCGGCCTCGAGTGCGTCGAAATACGCGGCCGTGAGCGCCAGTTGCTCCTGCGCTGTCTGCGCGCGATTGACCACGGCGCGGAAAGCGGCGTTCTCGGCGCGATCCTTGGCGTACCAGCCCAGGTGCTTGCGCGCGATCCGCACGCCCTGCTCCTCGCCGTAGAAGCCGTGCAGCGCCTGCAGGTGCGCGAGCAGGATGTCGCGCACCTGGCCGACGCCGGGGGGCGGCAGCAGCTGCCCCGTCGCCAGGTAATGCGCGACCTCGCCGAAGATCCACGGTCGCCCCTGCGCGGCCCGGCCGATCATCACCGCGTCGGCACCGGTGTCCCGCAGGACCTGCGCGGCGCGCTGCGGAGAATCGATGTCGCCGTTGGCGATCACAGGCATCGATACATCGGCCTTGATCCGCGCGATGGTCGCGTACTCGGCCTGGCCGGTGTAATGCTGGTCGCGCGTACGGCCGTGCACCGTCAGTGCCAGGATGCCCGCTTCCTGCGCGATGCGCGCGATCGCCGGCGCGTTGCGGTGGTCGGCATCCCAGCCGGTGCGGATCTTCAACGTCACCGGCACGTCGACCGCACCGACGACCGCTTCGAGGATGCGGCCCACCAGTGCCTCGTCGCGCATCAGCGCCGAGCCGGCCCAGGCGTTGCAGACCTTCTTCGCCGGGCATCCCATGTTGATGTCGACGATCTGCGCGCCATGGTCGACGTTGTAGCGCGCCGCCTCGGCCAGCAGTTTTGGCTCGGTGCCTGCGATCTGCACGCTGACCGGATCCGGTTCGCCGACATGGTCCATGCGCCGCAGCGACTTGGGCGTGTTCCAGAAGCGCGGATCGCTGATCGTCATCTCCGACACCGCCAGCCCGGCCCCCATCCGCTTGCACAGCAACCGGAACGGCTTGTCGGTGACCCCGGCCATGGGCGCCAGGACCACGCGCGGTTCGATGCGGTAGGGACCGATCTGCATGGCGGCCGCGGTCCGGTCAGGCGCCGAAGCGCGCGGCGACCTCGTCATGCCGGGGCATCGCCGCGGCCGCGCCCGGATGCTCGGTCGACAGGGCAGCGAACCGGTTCGCGTAGCGCACGTGCACCGAGAAGGGCTCCGCCGGCGCGCGGGCCAGCGCGGTCGCCAGGGCGCCATTGAAGGCGTCGCCGGCGCCGGTGGTGTCGATCGCGGACACGCTTTCGGCGCCGATCCGGTAGTAGGGCTGGGCATCGCCGCGCAGCTGTTCCTCGGCGTGCGAGACGAACACGCCGACCGAGCCCAGCGTGATCACCACCGTGCCGTGCGGCAGCAGCTTGCGGCTCAGGCCATGGAGGGTGGCGCCGTCCAGCGTGGCCACCGCCTCGGGGTCGACGCGTTCGCCGACATGCCGTGCCAGCAGGGCGGCGAACTCGGTCTCGTTCGGGGTGAGCACGTCGGCGAGGCGCAGCAGGCCGATGCCGCTGGCCGCATTGGCCGGCGCCGGGTTGAGCACGGTGGTCACGCCCGCCTGGCGGGCCATCGCCAGTGCGGCCTCGACCGTCTCCACCGGCGATTCCAGCTGGGCCAGCAGGACCCTTGCGCCTTCCAGCAGCGCGGGATCACCGGTGATGTGTTCGGCGCCCAGCGTGCCGTTGGCGCCGGCGCCGACCACGATGCTGTTGCGGCCGCGGGCATCGACATAGATGCCCGCCGTTCCGGTCGGCTGGTCGCTGGCCTCGACGCGCAGGTCGATGCCGTCGGCCCGTGCGAGCTGGCGCGCCAGCGCGCCGCCGGCATCGTCGCCGAGCGCGCAGACGAAGGCGGTGGCGGCACCGGCGCGCGCCGCCGCCACGGCCTGGTTGAAGCCCTTGCCGCCCGGCCCGGTGCTGTACTGGCCGGCGATGGTCGCGCCCATCGCCGGCAGCTCGGCGCAGCGCCAGACATGGTCGACGTTGAAGGAGCCGACGACGATGACCGAATTCATGGGACCTCGAGCGATGGGAATCAGAACGGGAAACGGAAATGGCGGGCCGGGTGGGCCCGCCGGAGGGCGCGGTGCGGCGACGGCTCAGCTGAAGTGGGTCAGCACGCCTGCGATCGTCGCGGTCATGAACGTGGCCACCGATCCGCCCAGCACCGCGCGCAGCCCGAAGCGGGCCAGGTCCTGGCGCCGTTCCGGGGCCAGGCCGCCGATGCCGCCGATCTGGATCGCGATGGAGCTGAAGTTGGCGAACCCGCACAGCGCGTAGGTCGCGATCAGGGTGGCTTCCGGGCCCAGCGCCACGCCCGGTACCTGGCCGTTGATGATGCTCGACAGCTGGCTGTAGGCGATGAACTCGTTGAGCACGATCTTCTGCCCGATCAGCGCGCCGACCGTGGTCGCGTCCGCCCACGGCGTGCCGATCACCCAGGCGATCGGCGCCAGCAGGTAGCCGAGGATCGTCGACAGGCTGGTCGGCTGGCCGAGCGCGGCGGCCAACCCGGTGACCTCGCCGAACCACTTGAGCGGCGCGTCGACCAAGGCGATCAGGGCGATGAAGGCCAGCAGCATCGCGCCGATGTTCAGGGCCAGGCGCAGGCCGTCGCCGGCACCGGCGGCGGCGGCGTCGATCACGTTGGCGGTGGTCTTCTCGACCTCCATCTTCACCGTGCCGCGGGTCAGCGGCTCGCCGGTCTCCGGCACCAGGATCTTGGCGATCACCAGGGTGGCCGGCGCGGCCATGATGCTGGCCGCGAGCAGGTGCTTGGCGAAGAACGCCTGCTGCTCCGGGTCGCCGCCGCCGAGCATGCCGACGTAGGCGGCCAGCACGCCGCCGGCGATGTGGGCCATGCCGCCGATCATCATGGTTAGCAGCTCGGACTGGGTCATCTTGGCGATATACGGGCGCACGGTCAGCGGCGCCTCGGTCTGGCCGATGAACACGCTGGCGCAGACGCTGGTGGTCTCGGCACCGGACACGCGCATCACCTTGGTGATCGCCCAGGCCATGCCGCGCACGATCGCCTGCATCACCCCCAGGTGGTAGAGCACGCCCATCAGCGCCGAGAAGAAGATGATCGTCGGCAGCACCTGGAAGGCGAAGATGAAGCCGTTCTTCTCCAGGTCCATCAGGCTGCCGAAGATGAAGTTCGAGCCTTCGGCGACGAAGCCCAGGATGCGGACGAAGCCGTGGCTGAGCCAGTCGAAGACCTCGCGCCCGCCCGGCACCAGCAGTACGACCGCCGCGAAGGCGATCTGCAGGACCAGCCCGGTGGCGACCAGCTTCCAGTCCACCGCGCGGCGGTTGTTCGAGAACAGCCAGACGATGCCGATGAGCACGGCCAACCCGAACAGGCCGAAACCGATCCGACCCAGTGCCTCGAACATTGAATTCCCTGCGGATGTTAAATAATTGCGAAAGCCTAGCAGGTCGGAAGCGACGACGCCCGGCGCCGCGGTCGCCTGAACCGGATTCAGAATCCGGTTCGGTCGATGACGGGCGATCGTGCGGCCAGTCCCCGGTCCTCGTGGCCGGGGACCGGCCGGGCCGGCGCTTACACTGGCTCCCTTCCTTCCGGAGATCCGCCCATGCAATACCGCCGCCTCGGCGCCTCGGGCCTGCAGCTGTCGGCCCTGTCCTTCGGCGCCTGGATGACGTTCGGCCGCCAGATCGGGCGTGGCCAGGCGCGGGAGCTCATTGCCGCCGCCTGGGACCACGGGATCAACTTCTTCGACAATGCCGAGGCCTATGCCAATGGCGAGGCTGAACGCGTGATGGGCGACGTGATCGCCGACCTGCGCCTGCCGCGCGACGGTTTCTGCGTGTCCAGCAAGGTGTTCTTCGGCGCGGTGGAGGATCCACGCCCCACCCAGCGCGGCCTGTCGCGCAAGCACGTGGTCGAGGCCTGCCATGCCGCGCTCCGGCGCCTGCGGGTCGAGCACCTGGACCTCTATTACTGCCATCGCCCCGATCCGGACACGCCGGTGGAAGAGACCGTCGCGGCGATGGACCTGCTCGTCCGCCAAGGCAAGGTCCTGTACTGGGGCACGTCGGAATGGCCGGAAGCGCTGATCCGCGAGGCCGCCCGGTTCGCACGCGCCAACCAGCTGGCCGGCCCGAGCATGGAGCAGCCGCAGTACAACCTGCTGCACCGCGAACGGGTCGAGCTCGAGTACGCCTCTCTCTACTCCGAACTCGGGCTGGGCACGACCACCTGGTCGCCGCTGGCATCGGGCCTGCTCACCGGGAAGTACGCCAGCGGCATCGAACGGGAAGGCCGGCTGGCCCAGGCCGACGCTGGATGGCTGCAGCGGCTGGTCGTCGGGCACAGCGAGGAACGCCGGCTGGATCGCGCGCAGCGCTTCGTGGAGGTCGCCGCCGAACTCGGCGAACGGCCGGCGCCGCTGGCGATCGCCTGGTGCCTGCGCAATCCGCACGTGAGCAGCGTGATCCTGGGCGCGAGCACCACGGCGCAGCTGCTGGAGAACCTCCGCGCGCTGGAGCTGGCAGGCAAGTACGACGAACCGGTCTGGCGACGGCTGGAGGTCGCTGCGGCGGTGTGAACGCAGGCCGCCGCAGCGGACGGGCGTGTCGGCTGCGGCGCCGACCAGCGCTCGCGGGAGGGCACGCGCCCGCTGTCGTGCCGCTTGACACATGAATGCGAATAATTATCATTAACCGTGTTCCACGTCCCTTACCGCTGGAGCCCGCCATGAACGTGCATCGCCTGACCCTGTCGCATGTCGAACCCGCCCGCGCCCCCGCGCCGGCGCTCTACCCCAATGAGGTCGTGCTGGGCAGCGAAGAGTTGCTCAACGGCCGCCGCGAAATCCTGATCCGCCATGGCGACAAGCTCTACCGCCTGCGCCACACCAGCAACGACAAACTGATCCTGACCAAGTAGCGCAGACGGCTTCCGGCCGCGCGCGCCGCGGGATTGGACGCACCTGCCAGCGCCGCCAGCCCGGATCGCGCACGGGCACGCCCGCGACCGACGTCGCGGGCGGAGACCTGCCGCAGCGACGATGTCGCAGCCGCTGCCTCCTGCATTCGCGCGCTGGCGGAACCGCGTTTTCCGGACCTGCAACGTGCCTATACTGGTCTCCGGACTTGGGAGAGGCCGCGCGCGGCCGGGAGCAGGGGGATGATGTCATCGGGTTTTCTGGCGATGGTGCTGCTGGTCGCCGGCGTGATCGTGCTGTTCAAGACGGTGCGCATGGTGCCGCAGGGCTACGAATGGACCGTCGAGCGCTTCGGCAAGTACACCCATACCCTCGATCCGGGCCTGCACTTCCTGATCCCGATCATCTACGGCGTCGGCCGCAAGGTGAACATGATGGAGCAGGTGCTGGACGTGCCCAGCCAGGAGGTCATCACCAAGGACAACGCGGTGGTCCGCGTGGACGGGGTGGTGTTCTTCCAGGTACTGGACGCGGCCAAGGCTGCCTACGAGGTGGCCACCCTGGAAGTGGCGATGATCGCCCTGGTGCAGACCAACATCCGCACCGTGATCGGTTCGATGGACCTGGACGAGTCGCTGTCCAACCGCGAGCGGATCAACGCCCAGCTGCTCAACGTGGTCGACCACGCGACCAACCCCTGGGGCATCAAGGTCACCCGGATCGAGATCCGCGACATCCAGCCGCCGCGCGACCTGGTCGACTCGATGGCCCGGCAGATGAAGGCCGAGCGCGATCGCCGCGCGGTGATCCTGGAGGCCGAGGGCCACCGCTCCTCGGAGATCCTGCGCGCCGAGGGCGACAAGCAGGCCGCGATCCTGCAGGCCGAGGGCCAGAAGGAGGCCGCATTCCGCGAAGCCGAGGCGCGCGAGCGCCTGGCCGAGGCCGAAGCCAAGGCGACGCAGATGGTGTCCGAGGCGATCGCCAACGGCGACGTCCAGGCCATCAACTACTTCGTCGCCCAGAAGTACGTGGAGGCGTTCAAGGAGCTGGCCACCGCGCCGAACCAGAAGTTCGTGCTGATGCCGATGGAGGCCAGCGGCGTGATCGGTTCGATCGCCGGCATCGCCGAGCTGGCGCGCGAGGCGCTGTCCGACCAGCAGCGCAAGGCGGGGGCCCCGCGCCAGCCGCCGCCGAAGCTGGGAGCCTGAGCCATGCGCGTCGACGTGGTGGGATGGGCGGCGCTGGCGCTGCTGCTGCTCGCGGCCGAGACCCTGGCGCCCGGCGCCTTCATGCTGTGGATGGGCTTCGCCGCGGTTGCGGTTTTCGTGGCCGTTCTGCTGGTGCCGGGCATCCCGGTGCTGGCGCAGGTGGCCGCGTTCGTGGTGCTCAGCTTCGTCTCGATCCAGGTCTACCGGAAGTGGTTCCGCAAGGCCGCACGCGCGAGCGACCAGCCCCTCCTCAACCGCCGGGCCGAACAGGCCATCGGCCTGGTCGCGCCACTGGAACAGGCCATCGTCGGCGGGCGCGGGCGGATCAAGCTGGGCGACGCGTTCTGGGTGGTGGAAGGCCCGGAGCTGCCCGCCGGCACCGCGGTGCGCGTGGTCGCGGTCAACGGCATGGTGCTGAAGGTCCAGGAAGCCTGATCCCGGAACGTCGGCCGGGATCCAGCCGGCCGCGCCCGGCATTTGGTTCCGGGTGAAAGGACTCTGGGATAATGGCGGTCTTTCCTCCGGTGCGAGACCGCCATGACCCGCAAGACCGTCCTCAACGATACCCACCGCGCGCTCGGCGCCAAGATGGTCGACTTCGGCGGCTGGGACATGCCGATCCACTACGGGTCGCAGCTCGACGAGCACCACCTGGTCCGGCGCGCGGCCGGCATGTTCGACGTCAGCCACATGACCGTGGTCGACCTGCGCGGCCCCCGCGTGCGCGAGTTCCTGCGGCACCTGCTGGCCAACTCGGTCGACAAGCTCAAGGTCCCGGGCAAGGCGCTGTACTCGTGCATGCTGGACGAGCGCGGCGGCGTGATCGACGACCTGATCACTTATTACATGGACGAGGCGTTCTTCCGCCTGGTGGTCAACGCCGCCACCCGCGACAAGGACCTGGCCTGGATCGGCCGCCAGGCCCAGGCGTTCGGCGTGGAGGTCATCGAGCGCCCCGATTTCGCAATGGTCGCCGTGCAGGGCCCGCAGGCGCGCGAGAGCGTGATCGGCCTGTTGCGCGAATCAGACCGCGCCGCCGCCGCCAAGCTCGGCCGCTTCGCCGCGCACGAAGCGCAGTCGGCCGCCGGCGTGCCGCTGTTCCTGGCGCGCACCGGATACACCGGCGAGGATGGATTCGAGATCGTGCTGCCCGAGGGCGACGCCGTCGCCTTCTGGAACGCGTTGCTGGAGGCGGGCGTGAAGCCGGCCGGCCTGGGCGCGCGCGACACCCTGCGCCTGGAGGCGGGCATGAACCTCTATGGCCAGGACATGGACGAGGGCACCACGCCCTGGGAGGCCGCGCTCGCGTGGACGGTGGCGCTCGACGATGCCGCGCCCGGCCAGCCGCGCGACTTCATCGGCCGTTCTGTCCTGGAGGCGCAGAAGGCGGCTGGCGCCCCGCGGCAGATGATCGGCCTGGCGATGGACGAGAAGGGCGTGCTGCGCCACGGGCAGAAGGTGCTCACCGCGCAGGGCGAGGGCGAGATCCTCTCCGGCACCTTCTCGCCCACGCTCGGCAAGGCGATCGCGTTCGCGCGCGTTCCGGCCGGCGACCCGGGCCAGGTGCGCGTGGACATCCGCGGCCGCGAGGTGCCGGTGCGCGTGGTGAAGTTCCCGTTCGTGCGCGAAGGCCAGGCGCAACCGGGCGTGCTCGGCTGACGGGCAGGCGGTGAGGTGCGCCGCCGCCGTTGTTCCTGCCCGGCGGAGTCCTCCGCTAAACTAGCCGCCCCATCCAGACCCATCGCGTGACCGGAGCAGCCCCATGAGCGAGATCCCCGGCGACCTCAAGTTCCTCAAGTCCCACGAGTGGGCGCGCGTCGAAGGCAACGGCCGCGTCACCGTCGGTATTTCCGACCACGCCCAGAGCCTGCTCGGCGACCTGGTCTACGTCGAGCTGCCCAACGTCGGCGACAGCGTCGAAGCCGGCAACGCGGTGGCCGTGGTCGAGTCGGTCAAGGCCGCCTCGGACGTCTACAGCCCGCTCAGTGGCAAGGTGGTCGAGGTCAACTCGGCCCTGGCCGACAAGCCGGAGACGATCAACGAGGACGCCTACGGCGAAGGCTGGCTGTTCGTGCTCGAGTCCAGCGACGCCGACCAGCTGGCCGAGCTGCTCTCCCCCGACGACTACGCCGAGCTGATCGAGGGCGAGGACGACTGAGCGTCGGCCGCCACCCTTCGTCCGGAGACGCCCGCCCAGTGCGGGCGTTTTCTTTTCCAGGATCGCGCCGGTCGTGGTGGGGGTGGTGGAAGCCCGGGTGCGGGCGATGGACATCGTGGTTCGTCGCGCCGGATGCCCGACCCGGGATGGAGCACGAAGCGCACCGTTGTTCGCGACCGCGATGTTCGCTCCGGCAGGTGTGCAGGCGACGCGAAACCCGTCGTTCGGGTTCGCGCAGTTCTGCGCAAATCGGCTTGTGCGGCGCGAAAGCGGACCGCTTCCGGCGATTTTTTTTTGCCTCCGCGAAAGCCGCCCGGAGCGCCCCGTTGGCGCCGGCGTCGACCACCAGCGCGACACGCCCGTTGCGACGCCGTCCCGATCGCATCGAAGAAAAGCGCTTGTTTTCCGCATCCGTTTGAAATGCATCCCGGACCGCGGCGGCGGCGGGCGCGACGCGCCGCCGCCACAGCCGCGCGCGGCGGGGCGAAGGACGGGCGGCGCGGGCGGAAGATTTTTTCGTGCGGGTGTTGACAGTGAAAAAAAGCGTGATTAGGTTTCGCCCCAGCAGACGCTGCCTGCCGAAGCGAGTGAGTCGAATCAACACCACAACGCGAAGCACAACTCGGGCATCCGCCAGGAACCTTCAGACGGTGGAGCAGGCCCGCTTCCCTCAAAGAAAAGCAGCGAACCCCCGATCTACCGCCCGCGCCGCCGCACCGCGCGGGATTTCCCGTATCCGTATCGACGTGCGTATCGCGCCGACGGAACTCCCCCCGGCGGTCACCGCCGCGGGTTTTCGCACTGGGCGTTACCCATCCGTAGTTCACTGACGAGGAGCCAACCATGGCAACGAAGAAAGCTGCGAAGAAGAAACCGGCCGCCAAGAAGGCGGTGAAGAAGGTCGCCAAGAAGGCCGCCGCCAAGAAGACCGTGAAGAAGGCCGCCAAGAAGACCGCCGCCAAGAAGACGGCGAAGAAGGCTGCCAAGAAGGTCGCCCGCAAGCCGGCGAAGAAGGCCGCCAAGAAGGCAACCAAGAAGACCGCCAAGAAGGCCGTGAAGAAGGCCGCCAAGAAGGCGACCAAGAAGACCGCCAAGAAGACCGCCAAGAAGGCGGTGAAGAAGGCCGCCGCCAAGAAGCCGGCCAAGAAGACCGCCAAGAAGGCTGCGAAGAAGGCTGCCAAGAAGCCGGCCAAGAAGGCTGCTGCCAAGAAGCCGGCCAAGAAGGCCGCCAAGAAGAAGGTCGCCAAGAAGAAGGCGGCCCCGGTCGCGCTGCCGGCAACCCCGGCTCCGCTGATCTAAAAAAACCCCGATAGCCGTACCAGAATGACTCCCTCCCCGAAGCCCAGCGGGGGGGGAGTTTTTTTATGCGCGTTGCACTGCCGTCGCCGGCATGGCACGCGTGGGCCCCGGACGCGTGCGGACCACCCGCGGGAGGCGGGTGGGGTAGTGGGGTAGGCGCGGAGGGAGGCGAACGGGCCGGCGGCGGTGTGCTGCCGCTGGCGGGCCGTCAGTGCGGCGAGGCGGCCGAGGTGGAGGACGAGGTGCCCTGCCCGCGTGGAGCGGCCGTGGGCTCGACGCCGTCCGCCATCAGGTTGTCGGCACCGAAGTCGACGTCCACGTCCAGCCACCGCTCGGCCGGCAGGCCGATGGCCCGGTCGATGATGGTGGGCAGCAGGCCGCTCGGCAGCGAGCTCTCGCTGTTCCAGAGGATGGCAATGCCTAGGTCGCGGCCGGGCAGCAGCGCGGTCAGGCCGCGGTAGCCCTGCACGGCGCCGGCGTGGAAGACCACCTCTTCGCCGGCATAGTCGAACACCCGCCAGCCCAGCGCGTAGCTGGCGGCATTGAGCCGATCGCGGCGCCAGCCCGAGCGCATCTCGCCGGGGGTGGACACGACCGGCGCATGCAGCGTCGCCAGCAGCGGCGCGGGCAGCACGTCGGGGCGATGGCCGGTGTGGGCGAGCAGCCATTGCGCCATGTCGCTGATGCTGGCGTTGACGCCGGCGGCGGGGGGCAGGCGGTAGTAGGTCGGCTTCGGGTTGACCGAGACCCAGCCGTTGCGGCTGCGCACATGCGGGCGCGCCCAGTGCGGGCTCGACTCGATGCCCGCCAGGCCCAGGCTGGCGTCGTTCATGCCCAGCGGCTTGAACAGGCGGCGCTGCACTTCCTGTTCGTAGAAGCTGCCGGAGGCGGCGAAGACCACGTCGCCGACCAGGCTGAAGGCCACGTTCTGGTAGGCGTAGCACTGGCCGGGTGCGCAGGTGAGCGGAGCCGAGCCGAGCTTCTGCGCGACCTGGTAGTACTCGGCGTTGCCTTCGATGTCGCGGTCGAAGGCGTTGTGGGCCTTCAGGCCGACCCGGTGGCTGAGCAGGTCGGCCACGGTGACCTGCGAGGTGTAGGCCGGCTCCACCAGATGGAAGCCGGGGACGTAGTCGATGACCTTGCTGTCCCAGCGCAGGCTGCCGTCGTTGACCAGGAGGCCGGCCATGGTGCCGGCGAAGGCCTTGGACAGCGACGCCAGGCGGAACACGGTGTGGGAGTCGACGGCCTGCGGGCGCACGACATCGGTGACGCCGTAACCGCGGGCGCTGAGGATCCGTCCGTCCTGCACGATCGCCATGGCCAGGCCCGGCACGCGCTGGCCCTGGACCAGTTGCTCGGCCAGCGCCTCGAAGCGGGCGACATCGAATCCGGGGGCCACCGGTTGCGCGTCGGTGCGGACGTAGGTGCGGTAGGGCAACGGCTGGGTCGGTGGCGGCAGCGCACCGGCGGCCAGTGTCGGGGTCTGCGCGGTCGAGGGAAGGGCCATCGCCAGCAGCAGGGCCAGCGCACCGCTGGTTGCCGCGCGGATAGCCAGTGGTCGGATTGCCGGTGGCCTGCTCGTCCGGACTCGCCCGTCTTTCATGGTTTTGATGCCTGTAAGCTACCGCTGCGGCCGATTCTAGCGCCGGATTTCGCGTGTGCACAAACCAGGAGAAGATGAATGGGCAGTTTGTTGATCCTGTTGGTGTTTTTGGCGCTGGTCGTGGGTCTGGCCTTGTGGGCGGTGGGCATCTACAACGGCCTGGTGACCAGCCGCAACGCCTGGAAGAACGCCTTCGCCCAGATCGACGTGCAGCTGCAGCGCCGCTTCGACCTGATCCCGAACCTGGTGGAGACGGCCAAGGCCTACATGGGCCACGAGCGCGAGACGCTGGAAGCGGTCATCGCCGCCCGTTCGGCGGCGCAGTCCGGCCTGGCCGCCGCCAAGGCCCATCCCGGCGACGAGGCGGCGATGGCGCAGCTGGCCGCCAGCCAGGGCCAGCTCAACGGCGTGCTCGGCCGGCTGATGGCGGTGGCCGAGGCCTATCCGGACCTGAAGGCCAACCAGAACATGATGCAGCTCAGCGAGGAGCTGTCGTCCACCGAGAACCGCGTCGCGTTCGCGCGGCAGGCCTACAACGACGCGGTGATGGGCTACAACAACAAGCGCGAGACCTTCCCGTCCAGCGTGGTGGCCGGCATGTTCAATTTCGCGCACGCCGCGCTGCTGGACATCCCCGCCGACAAGGCCCAGGTGCGCGAGGCGCCGAAGGTCCAGTTCTGAGCCCGGGCCGGGCGCGACAGACGGGGAGCCGGGGCGGATGAACTTCTTCGAGCATCAGGCTGCGGCACGCCGCGGCTCGGGCCGGCTGGTACTGCTGTTCTTGCTGGCAGTGGCCGGGATCGTGCTGGCGGTCGACCTGACCACGCTGCTGTTCACGGGCAGCTGGGGCGCGACCGCGGCGGCGACGGTCGCCACCCTGCTGGTGATCGCGCTGGGCTCGCTGTACCGGATCGCCTCGCTGCGCGGCGGCGGGGCGGTGGTGGCCGCGCAGATGGGCGGCACCTTCGTCCCCGAGGACACCCGCGAGCCCTCGCTGCGGCGGCTGCGCAACGTGGTCGAGGAGATCGCCATCGCTTCCGGCGTGCCGGTGCCACGGCTGTTCGTGATGGAGCAGGAGGCGGGGATCAACGCCTTCGCCGCCGGCTACAGCCCGTCGGACGCCGCCATCGCGGTGACCCGGGGCGCGCTGGACCGGCTCAATCGCGACGAGCTGCAGGGCGTGATCGCGCACGAGTTTGCCCACGTGCTCAACGGCGACATGCGCCTGAACATCCGCCTGATCGGGCTGCTGTTCGGGATCCTGATGCTGAGCCTGATCGGCCAGCGCATCCTCATCTACGGCCGGCTCGGGCGCAGCCGCGACGGCACGCCAATCCTGGTCGCCGCGCTGGTGGCGATGGCGGTGGGCGCGATCGGCGTGTTCTTCGGCCGCATGATCAAGGCGGGCGTCAGCCGCCAGCGCGAGTTGCTGGCCGATGCATCGGCGGTGCAGTTCACCCGGCAGACCCGCGGGCTGGCCGGCGCGCTGAAGAAGATCGGCGGCCTGGACGCCGGCTCGAAGCTGCAGGACAAGGCCGACGCGGAGGAAGTGAGCCACATGCTGTTCGGCCCGGGCGC
This sequence comes from Pseudoxanthomonas sp. Soil82, assembly GCF_040446535.1. NCBI lineage: Bacteria > Pseudomonadati > Pseudomonadota > Gammaproteobacteria > Lysobacterales > Lysobacteraceae > Pseudoxanthomonas > Pseudoxanthomonas sp. Soil82. The sequence goes on along the minus strand of NZ_JBEAAK010000005.1, from coordinate 144,480 downwards.
AGCGCTGTTGGGCCTGTTCGCCACGCATCCGCCACTGGTGGAGCGCATCCGCCGGCTGGAGCCGACCTTCGACGCACGCCAGCTGCAGCAGCTCGAAGCCCGCTGGCGCACCGCGCCACCCGATGGCCTGGCCGAGGACCTGGCGCTGGGCCTGGCCGGGCGCGACGTGGTGGCGGGCGGGCCACCGCCGTTGCCGTCCGCCGGCGCGCAGCTGGCGGTCACGCCGCCGATGGTAGCGGGCCAGGTCGCCGCCCCGGGCGACGATGACTACCGTCGCGCCCACGACCTGGTCGAAAGCCTTGGCCCGGACCTGCGTGCGCTGGCGCGCCAGCGCGAGGCGGTGATGCCGCTGCTGCTGGGCCTGTTGCTGGCTACCGACGCGGTGGTCGCGGCGCGGCAGCGCAGCGAGATCGTCGCCCGCTGCGGCGAGGCGCTCGCGCAGCAGGCCTTCGACCTGCGCCGGCAGCAGCTGGAGGCGCTGCATCCGGCGCTGCGGCTGCCGCTGGCCTCGCTGGCCTTCCCGGTGTTGCGCCAGCGCCCGCGTCCCGAGCTCGAGCGCTTCCTCGACACCATCGACGCGATGGTCCACACCGACGGCCGGGTCTCGGTGTTCGAGTACTGCCTGTCGAAGCTCCTGCAGGTCCAGGTGCGCGAGGCGCTGGATCCGTCCCGGCACGCGCGCTTCGGCCGCAACAAGGCCGCCGGCGTGCGCCAGGAGTTCGCCACGCTGCTGGCGGTGCTGGCCCAGGCCGGACATCCCGATGCGCCGGCGCAGGCCCAGCGCGCCTACCTGGCCGGCCTGCAGCGCGTGCTGCCGCGCGACCACCTGCCGTACTCGCCGCCAGCCGAAGGCGTGCAGGCGCTGGACGCCGTCTGGGAGCCGCTGGATGCGCTGGTGCCGGCCGCCAAGGAGATGCTGGTCGAGGCACTGGTCGATGCGGTATCGCAGGACCAGCGCGTCAATGTCGCCGAGGCCGAGTTGCTGCGCACGGTATGCGCGGTCCTGCATTGCCCGCTGCCGGCGCTGCTGGAGCGGGCGTAGGCGCCGGCTGGTGCGCGCGTGTCGGCGTCGACACGGGCGCCGCCGGCTTCGTCCCGGCGCCGCGCAGCCGGCGAGCCGGGCGGCTACAGGGCGGTGCGACCGCGGACCAGGTCGGCTGCACGCTCGGCGATCGCGATCACCGGCGCGTTGGTGTTGCCGCCGACCAGGGACGGCATCACCGAGGCGTCGACCACGCGCAGCCGCTCGATGCCGCGCACGCGCAACTGCGGGTCGACCACCGCGCCCTCGTCGGTGCCCATGCGGCAGGTGCCGACCGGGTGGTAGATGGTCTCGGCCTTGGCGCGCACGAACTGCGCCAGCTCCGCGTCGGACAGGTCCACGCGCGGCGGGAAGATCGGCGCGCCGCGCCAGCGGTCGAACGCGGGCTGGGCGAGCAACCGGCGCGAAAGCTGTGCGCATTCGACCATCATCCGGAGGTCGAAGCCGTCGGGATCGGACAGGTAGCCCGCCTCGATCAGCGGCGGCGTGTCCGGGCCGGCATCGCGCAGGCGGATACGCCCGCGGCTCCGGGGGCGCAGGAAGCACGCATGCACGGTGAAGCCGTCGCCGTCCAGCCGGTGGCGACCATGGTCGTCGAGCATCGCCGGGACGAAATGGAACTGCACGTCGGGCCGTTCGTCAGGGGCCAGCGACGAGCGCACGAAGCCGCCCGCCTCGGCGATGTTGCTGCTGCCGGCGCCCCGGTGTCCGCGCAGGAACCAGTCGAACGCGATCCTCAGCTCGCTGGCGCGGTCGTAGCTGACCCCGGGCGGGCAGTGGTGCAGGGTGCAGATGTCGAGGTGGTCCTGCAGGTTGGCGCCCACCCCGGGCAGGTCCGCGGCGACCCCGATGCCGAGTGCGTGCAGGTCGCCGGCGGGTCCGATGCCGGAGCCCAGCAGCAGTTGCGGCGAGTTGACGGCGCCGCCGCACAGCAGCACCTCGGCGTTGGCGCCGGCGTGGTGCAGGCGCCGGCGCCGGCGGTACTGCACGCCGGTGGCGCGCCCGCGCTCGACCACGATGCGCCGCACCTGCGCGCCGGTGACCACCTGCAGGTTCGGCCGGCCACGCACCGGTGCCAGGTAGGCGGCCGCGGCCGAGCAGCGCGCGCCGTCGCGCTGGGTCACCTGGTACAGGCCGACGCCGGCCTGCACCGGGCCGTTGAAGTCGTCGTTGTGCGGCCAGCCGGCCTGGATACCGGCCTCGACGAAGGCCCGTGAAAGCGGATTGACGTGGCGCAGGTCGGACACGCGCAGCGGGCCCTGGCCGCCATGCAGCGGCCCGGCGCCGCGGGCGTTGCCCTCGGCGCGCAGGAAGTACGGCAGGATCGAGGCCCAGCTCCAGCCCGCGGCGCCACCCTGCTCCCACTCGTCGTAATCGCGCGGCGCGCCCCGGGTGTAGCACATCGCATTGATCGAACTGGACCCGCCCAGGACCTTGCCGCGGGGCCACCACAGCCGGCGCCCGTCCAGCTGCGACTCCGGCTCGGTGCTGTAGTCCCAGTTGATGGTGCGGTTGTTGACCAGCCGGCCCAGGCCGGCGGGCATGTGGATCAGCGGATTCCAGTCCCGCGGTCCGGCTTCGAGCAGCAGCACGCGGCAGGCCGGGTCCTCGCTGAGGCGGGCGGCCAGCACGCAACCGGCCGAACCGGCGCCGATGACGATGTAGTCGTACACGTTCTCCCCGAAGCCGCAGCCGGAGGCGCGGACCTGGGCGATGCTCTCCAAGGCGTGGCATCCGGCGCAAGTCCCCCGGGTCCGCTGGCCGCCCGTCCGCGGCGATGCGAAGCCCGCCGGCTGCCGACGCTGGCGATGTTGCAGTGCATCGGATACCGTGCGCGCCAAAGGCCGGGCCCTTGCCGCGGGCCGGTGCGACCTCCAGGACTGCCTCGCCCATGACTGCTGCAGACACGGCCTCCACCCGGCTTGGCCGGTTCCGCTCGGCGCTGGCCGAATCGCCGCCGCTGCTGTGGTCTTTCGCGTACTTCTTTTGCCTGCTCAGCGGCTATTACGTGCTGCGGCCGGTGCGCGAGGCGATGGCCGCCTCCAGCGACATCGAGGTGGTGTTCCCGCCGGCGCTGATCGCGTTCTTCGCCGAGCGCGGGGTGGCGCTGGGCGAGTTCACCCTGCAGTTCATCTTCACCGCGGTGTTCGTGATCATGCTGTTGCTGCAGCCGGTGTACGGCTGGCTGGTCAGCCGGTTCCCGCGGCGGGTGTTCCTGCCGGCGATCTACGTGTTCTTCATCGCGACGCTGCTGCTGTTCTACGCGATGTTCGACAGCGGCGTGGCCGGCCGCGGGCTGGCCTTCATCCTCTGGATCACCGTGTTCAACCTGTTCGCGGTGGCGGTGTTCTGGAGCTTCATGGCCGACATCTACAGCAACGCCGAGGCCAGGCGCTACTACGGCTACATCGGCGCGGCCGGCACCATGGGTGCGTTCCTGGGGCCGGTGCTGACCCGCGTGCTGGTCGAGCGGGTCGGCATCGCCAACATGATGCTGGTCTCGGCGGCGCTGCTGACGGTCTGCGTCGTGTGCATCGCGCGCCTGCGCCAGTACGCGGTGGCGCGCGAAGCCGAGCGCGGCCTGGCCAGCGGCGAGACGCCGATGGGCGGCCAGATATTGGCCGGACTGAAGCTGGTGGCGAAGGAGCCGCTGCTGCGCTGGCTGGCGCTGCTGGTGGTGCTGGGCGTGGGCATCGGCACCCTGCTGTACAACGAGCAGAACCGGATCGCGCGCACCGCGTTCGCCACCGCCGAGGAGCGCGCCGCGTTCTTCTCGACCCTGGACCTGGCGGTCAACTCGCTGACCCTGGTGGTGCAGCTGCTGGTCACCCGCGCGCTGATGTCGCGCTTCGGCATCGCCCCGGCGCTGCTGATTCCGGGCGTGGCGATCATCCTGGGCTTCTCGATCCTGGCCGCCTCGCCGTTGCCGATGCTGGTCGCGGTGGTGCAGGTGTTCACCCGCGCCAGCGAGTTCTCGCTGGCCAAGCCGGCGCGCGAGACGATCTACACCCGGGTCGGGCGCGAATGGCGCTACAAGGCCGGGGCGGCGATCGACACGGTGATCTACCGCGGCGCCGACCTCACCTTCGTCTGGCTGCACAAGTTCCTGTCGGCGTTCGGCTCCAGCGCGGTGTTCGGCTTCGGCGTGCTGGTCGCCGGCATGATGACGTTCTCGGCGCTGCAGCTGCTGCGCCAGGAAAAGAAATTGCCGGGGATGCGCGACGCGGCCCCGGTCGCGGGCGCGGAGCCGGCCTGAGACGCCTCAGGTCGACAGCAGTGGCAGCGCGAACAGCACGGCGCCGAGCACGAAGAGCACGGTCAGCGCATGCACCAGCGCATGGTTGATGCGCAGGAACACGACTTGCTCGATCGTCCGGCCGATCCAGAAGGCCACCATGAACCACAACAGCGCCCGGCCCAGTGCGGTGCCGCGAAGCTCGGCGGGGAACAGCAGGCAGGCCGTGCCGATGCCCATGAGGACATAGACCAGCCGCAGGTTGAGGATCTGGGCGATCGCGCGGGTCGCCAGGCCGACCTTGGCCAACTCGCGTTTCCAGCCGAACAGGCGCCAGAACGCCAGGTGGAAGGCGGCGAAGGCGAAGCTGTGCAGGGCACAAAGCAGGAGCGGAAGGTCCTGGGACATCGTGTCCTCGGTAGCGGCATCGGGTCGGGGAGGTGGATGCGTCGGCGCCGGACGGATTCTTCGATCGTGCCGGCGCGGCGGCCTGGTTCAGCCCTGCCGCGCCGGCCTGGGCGAAACCCACATCGCGATGCGCGCGCGGAATACCGCCTCGCCGTCGCGGTCGCGCACCACCACCCCGACCGGCAGGTCGTAGCCTTCGGACGCTTCGACCAGCGGCACGTCGGGCGTGGCCACCGCGTGCATGGGTCCGTTGGCCTTCTTCAGGTACTCCACGGTCATGCCGCGCGGGATCCAGCGCATCGAGCCTGGCAGGCTGGCGTCGGTCATCACCCCGGCGACCAGCTCGGCCAGGTTGCACAACGCGATCGCGTGGACCGTGCCGATGTGGTTGGTCACCTTGCGGCGGTGGCGGATGCGCGCCTCGCAGCGGCCCGGTTCAAGCCGGGTGATGCGCGGGGCGATGGTGGCGAAATACGGCGCCTTGAAGCACACCGCGCGCGAAAACAGCCAATCGCCGGCCGGCCAGCGCTGCAGGCGGTGCCAGGTGTCGAGGAGCCGATTGGCCATGGGAGCGTCCTGTGGTGGCGGTGGTGGATGGTCCGGGAGCCAGCGGGGCAAGCCCCGCTCTACGAGAAGGGGTTCGCTCGTAGTCGATACGTAGAGCCGGGCTTGCCCGGCTGCCACGCCATCGACATGAAAACGGCGGGCCGAAGCCCGCCGTCGAATTGCTGCAATGCCGTTCGCGGTGCGCGCGGCCCGGGCCGGGGGCTCAGGCCGCTTCGCGCGCGCCCGGGCGCGGCTGGTCGTAGTAGCTGGCCGCGCGCAGTTCGTGCGCGTCGAAGTCGTCGACGGTGATCGTCTCCAGGGTCAGCGCGCGCAGCTCTTCCAGCAGCTTGCGCTCCTCGGCGGTGATCACGCCCTCGGCCACGGCCTCGTCCAGCTGCGCCGGGAACTCCAGCGCCTCGATGCCCTTGGTCTTGAGCGCCTTCAGGAACTTGCGCTCGACCGGCTCGGCCTGCACGGCCTTGGCCAGGTAGCTGTCGATGCGGCCGCCCGGGTTGTTCGGGCACGGGGTCAGGAACACGCCCACGCCCAGGCGGTCGCGCGCCTCGTTCGGGGTCATCAGCAGCGAGGCGACGCGGTGGTTGAGGCGGTCGCCCGGGGCCTCGGCGCGGCGGCCGAGCGGGAACACCAGCGCCCACAGCGCCCAGCCGACCGGGCGGATCGGGAAGTTGCGAAGCGCGTCGGACAGCGCGGTCTCGATCACGTGGAAGCTGTTGTACATGCTCCACGCCAGCAGCGGCTTGTCGGCCTCCGGCGCGCCCTCGTCGTGGTGCCGCTTGAGCACGGCGCCGGCCATGTACAGGTGGCTGAGCACGTCGCCCAGGCGGCCGGACAGCGATTCCTTGAACTTGAGCTTGCCGCCCAGCAGCAGCATGGACACGTCGGCCATCAGCGCCAGGTTGGCGGCGTAGCGGTCGAGCTTGCGGAAGAACGGACGGGTGTAGTCGTCGCCCGGGGCGCCGCCGAGCTTCGAACCGGTGATGCCGAACCAGAACGAACGGAACGCGTTGGAGATGCCGTAGCGCACGTGCCCGGACAGGCTCTCGTCGAAGCTGTCCAGTGCCGCGGCGCGGTCGGGTTCCTGCGCGGCCTTCATCTCCTTCATCACCCACGGATGGCACAGGATCGCGCCCTGGCCGAAGATCAGCAGGCTGCGGGTCATGATGTTGGCGCCTTCGACGGTGATGCCGATCGGCGCGGCCTGCCAGCTGCGGCCGGCGAAGTTGCGTGGGCCCAGGATGATGCCCTTGCCGCCGATCACGTCCATCACGTCGGAGATGACTTCGCGGCCCATGTTGTTGCAGTGGTACTTGGCGATCGCCGACGGCACCGACGGCACGTCGCCGCGGTCCACCGCCGCGGCGGTGGCCTGCGACAGCGCGCTGATGGTGTAGGCCTTGCCGCCGATCCGGGCCAGCGCTTCCTCCACGCCCTCGAAGCGGCCGACCGACAGGCCGAACTGCTTGCGGATGCGGGCATAGGCGCCGGTCACGCGCGCGCCGAACTTGGCGCCGCCCGAGGCGGTGGACGGCAGGGTGATCGAGCGGCCCACCGCCAGGCACTCGTTGAGCATGTTCCAGCCCTTGCCGGCCAGTTCGGCGCCGCCGATCAGCTGGCTCAGCGGGATGAACACGTCGCGGCCGCGGATCGGGCCGTTCTGGAACGGCGAGTTCAGCGGGAAGTGGCGACGGCCGATCTCCACGCCGGCGGTATCCCGCGGCAGCAGCGCCAGGGTGATGCCGATGTCCTTGGTGTCGCCGATCAGCCCGTCCGGGTCGTACATGCGGAACGCCAGGCCGATTAGCGTGGCCACCGGGGCCAGGGTGATGTAGCGCTTGTCGAAGGTCAGCTTCACGCCCAGCACGTTGGCGCCGTTCCACTCGCCCTTGCAGACGATGCCGAAGTCCGGGATCGAGGTGGCGTCGGAGCCGGCGAACGGGCCGGTCAGGCCGAAACACGGCACTTCCTGGCCGATCGCCAGGCGCGGCAGGTAGTAATCCTTCTGTTCCTGGGTGCCGTAGTGGTTGAGCAGCTCGCCCGGGCCCAGCGAGTTGGGCACGCCCACGGTCGAACTGACCACGCTGGAGACCGAGGCGATCTTCTGGATCACCTTGTGGTGGGCCAGCGCCGAGAAGCCCAGGCCACCGTACTGCTTGGGGATGATCATGCCGAAGAACTTGTTCTTCTTGATGAAGTCCCACAGCTCCGGCGGCAGGTCGGCGTGGACGTGGGTGATTTCCCAGTCGTTGATCATCCTGCACAGCTCTTCGACCGGGCCATCGAGGAAGGCCTGCTCCTCGGCAGTGAGCTGCGGCTTGGGGTAGTTGAGCAGCATGTTCCAGTCCGGGTCGCCGGTGAACAGCTCGCCTTCGAAGCCCACCGAACCTGTTTCCAGCGCGATGCGCTCGGTCTGCGACAGCGGCGGCAGGATCCGGCGGAAGACATTGAGCAGCGGGGCGACGATCAGCGGCTTGCGGATCGCCGGGATCAGCAGCGGTACGGCGATGAGCGCCGACAGGATGCCGATCACCGCCACCGTCGGGCGATGGGCGCCCAGCAGCCAGCAGGCGACCAGGGCGACGGCCAGCAGCGCGGCCCAGCTGGCCAGCCGCAGCCGGTGGTAGGCGGCGAACCCGCCGATCAACAGGAAGGCCAGGATGGGCGCGGCAATGCTCATGGGTTTGCTCCGGTGACGGGCGCGTGCGCCCTTTGCACGGCGGAACTGCCGGTCCCCTCGGTCCGGTCCAGTTCCGCCAGGTATTCCAGCACGGTGGCGGTAAAGCGGTCGTTGTCGTCCCCGGCCAGCATATGCGTGGCGTCGGCCAGCTGCACGTGGCGTGCGTGCGGCGCCAGCTCGAGGAAATCGGCGACGGTGCGTTCGGACACCAGGTCGCTGCGGCCACCGCTGATCAGCAGGAGCGGGCAGCGCACCGCGCGGGTGGCCTGCGCGATGTCGTCCTGGTGCTGCTCGCTGTCGCGCGCCAGTTCGTCGACCAGGCGCGGATCCCAGTGCCAGCGCCAGCGGCCGTCGGTCCCTTCGCGCAGCATCTCGCGCAGCGAACCGGGCGACTTGGCCGTGCCTGGTTCGCGGCGCCGGTGCGGCAGGTAGGCGGCGATGCGCTCGGCGGCGTGCTCCAGCGATTCGAAGCCTTCCGGGAAAGCGGTCATGAAGCCGAGGATCCGCTCCAGGCCTGCGCTTTCCCAGCGCGGGGTGATGTCGACCAGGACCATCGCACGGAACAGCCCCGGCCAGCGCGATTCGGCCAGCAGGCCGAACAGGCCACCCATCGAGGCGGCGACCAGCACCGGTGGCCGCGCCATCTCGCCGGCCAGCACGATCGTGTCGTCGGTGAACTGGTGCCCGGTGTACGGATCGTCGCCCTTGTTGCGATCCGAGGCGCCGTGGCCGCGGGCGTCGAACGCCAGGCCGGCGTAGCCATGCGCGGCAAGGATGCCGGCCGTCGCCGACCAGGCCCGGCGGGTCTGGCCGAAGCCGTGGGCGTAGAGGATCGCGGGCGCTTGGCCGGGCATCGTCGCGCACGCATGCAGGCTTGCGGCCAGGGTCAATTCCGCGCCGGGCAGGCGAAGGTCGGTGACCGACGGGCGATGGGAGGCGGCCAAGTCCATACGAGATGGTATGGACGTCGCTTCCACAAAGTCAATACGAAGGCGTATGGCAGTGCAGCATGAGGCCCAGTTTCGGCCCAAGCCGCTGACCGGTCACGGTTTCGCCGGCAACGGCGTACTGCAACGCACTGCGCCGTATGGTTAAATCCGGACATGACCACGACACCCGCTGTTCCGCCCGCCCCCGCCCCCGCCCGCAGCGCGCGCCTGAGCGCTGCCGACTGGGCCCAGACCGCCCTGGACGTGATCGCCGAGCAAGGCGTGGCCGCGGTGGCGGTCGAGCCGCTCGCGCGCCGGCTGGGCGTCACCAAAGGCAGCTTCTACTGGCACTTCCCCTCGCGCGATGCGCTGCTGCAGGCGGCACTGGAACGCTGGGAGGAGGTGGAGCAGGAGCAGGTGTTCGGCAGCCTGGAAGAGGTGCCGGATCCGCGCGAGCGCCTGCGCATGCTGTTCCAGCTGGTCGGCCACGAGACCAAGCCGCACGCGATCTACAGCGAGCTGCTCAAGGCCCTGGACCATCCTGCGGTCGGTCCGGTGATCCAGCGGGTGTCACAGCGGCGCCTGGAATACCTGACCGCCTCGTTCCGCCAGGCCGGACTGGGCCGCAACGAGGCGCAGAACCGCGCGCGCCTGACCTACGCGGCCTATGTCGGGTTCCTGCAGCTGCGGCCGCACCAGCCGAAGATGACCCACGAAGAGTTCGAGGAGTACCTCGAGCACGTGATCAACACGCTGATCCCGGTCTGAGCCGCACGGCCCGACCGTCGGCGTCGGGCAAGCCACCGGCGGCGGCCGTAGAGCGGGGCTTGCCCCGCTGCTCTTCCCACCGATGCCGGTCGGCGGTTCTTCCGCCGGTTCCAGGCGTCGTGGAAAGCAGCGGGGCAAGCCCCGCTCTACGTGGGATCAGGCGAACGCCGGGCGGGTCAGGTTGTCGGCCGCGCCGTCCGTGCACAGCACCTCGTCCTCGATGCGGATGCCGCCGTAGGGCCGGAATTCGTCCACGCGCGCCCAGTCGATGCTGGCGGCGTGGCCGTTCTTCCTGACCTCCTCCAGCAGCATGTCGATGAAGTACAGGCCCGGCTCGATGGTCACGACCATCCCGGGCTCGAGCACGCGGGTCATGCGCAGGTAGGGGTGGCCCTCCGGCCGGGCGATCGTGCCGCCGCGGTCGCTGGCGGCGAAGCCGGCAACGTCGTGCACCTGCAGGCCGATCGGGTGGCCCAGGCCGTGCGGGAAGAAGGCCGCGCTCACGCCGGTGGCCAGTGCCGCTTCCGGCGAGGCCTTCAGCACGCCGAAGTCCTTCAGGATGCCCATCAGCGACAGGTGCGCCTCCACGTGCAGCTGCCGGTAGTCCACGCCGGCTTGCACGCCGGCGCACATCGCCTGCTGGGCGGCGTCGACCGCGTCGATCATCGCCTGGAACTCGCTGCCGCGATCGGCCGCATAGGTCCGGGTGATGTCGGAGGCGTAGCCGCAATGGCTGGCGCCGGCGTCGATCAGGAAGCTCAGCGAGTGCGCCGGCGGGTCGCGGTCCAGCTCGGTGTAGTGCAGCACCGCGCCGTGCGTGTTGAGCGCGACGATGTTCTGGTAGGGCACCTCGGTGGCGTCCTGGCGCGCGGCCTCGCAGTACGCCATGTGGATGTCGAACTCGCCGGCGCCGGCGCGGAACGCGCGCTCGGCGGCGCGGTGCGCATGGGCGGCCTTGCGCTGGGCCACGCGCATCAGCGCGACCTCGTACGGGGTCTTGTACGAGCGCTGGTAGTGCAGGTAGTCCAGCGCGGCAGCCGGGTTGTTCGGCACGTAGTCGCCCAGCGCGCTGTTGGCCTCGCCCAGGATCGCGCAGCGCGCGGCGGGGGCGGGCAGCAGCGGCAGCGCCTCTTCCGGGGTGCGGATCACGTGCACGTCCACGTGCTCGACCCACCAGCCCGACGGCGCCTCGGGCACCACGTGCCAGTAATCGAACGGCTGCAGGTAAACCAGCTTCGGGCGCTGGCCGGGCGTGTAGGCCAGCCAACTGTCGGTGACGCGGGTCAGCGGCAGCCAGTGCTTGAAGTGTGGATTGACCGCGAACGGATAGTCGCGGTCGTCGAACAGCTGGTAGTGCCGGCGGCCGCTGGGAATGAGCAGGTGGTCGTGCCCGCTGCGCGCCAGCGCCTCGTCGGCGCGCGCGCACAGCGTGGCCAGGTGGTGCGGGTAGAGCGGGGCGGGGTCGACGATATGCATCAGCGGGTCCGGGAACGGAAACCGCGGATTCTGCCCGATCCGGCTCCAACCCGTGCTGAAAACCGCGCGCCCGCGCCGCTGGCGTCAGCCGGCGGCGGCTTCTTCCCCGGCGCGGACCCAGTCGCGGATATGCCCGCGCTGGTCATCGGAGATGGTGAGGAAACGGAACCCGCACCAGCTCTGCCCGGGGGTGTTGGCGTCGACCGACCACAGCAGGTGCACGCCGACGTTCACCGGCGCGCCCATGCCGCGGGCGCCGAGGTGGAAACGCAGCTGGTAGAGCGCATCCTCGACCAGCGGCGCGGATGCGATCAGCAGCATGCCGCTCTCCGACAGGTTGCCGAGCTGGCCGATGATCTCGTCGGTCATCGTGTCGATCACCGGGATGCTCTCGGTGACGTGGCGGCGCGGCGCGCGGCGGGAATCGTGGATCATGCGCTGGCCGCTCCCAGTGCGCCGTCGGCGGGCTTGCCGGCCAGTCCGCGCAGGGCGCGCAGGGTGGCCTGCCAGGCGCGGTCGATCAGGCGCCCCTTGTCCTCGGTGACGATCCGCGCCTGGCCGTGCGCCATGAGCCGGGCCAGGCTGTCGAGCGACTGCTCGCCGACCTTGTGGCCACGCGCGTTGACGAACAGTGCGTTGTCGGTGACCGGGCTGTACCACGACAGGCGCTGGCGGCGCACGTCGCCCTGCTGGTTCTGCACGAATTCGAACCAGGTGCCGAACGGCAGCGTGCGCAGGTGCTCGTAGCAGCCCTGTTCGGCGGCCGTGCGCGGCGGCGGCTTGACCTTGCGGGCCTCGGCCTGTTCGCCCTCGCCCAGCCGTGCGCGCGCCTTGAGCTTGGCGGTCAGCTCGGTGCGCGAGGTGTTCTCGTCCTCGTCGCTGCACGAGAGCCGGCGCGCGATCGCGCTGGCTTCGTCCTCGTGGTAGCCCACCTGGCGCAGGGCGGTGTCGATCTGCCCCGCCAGCTCCGGGTCCGGCACCGCGTCGGCGGCGCAGGTAATCTCGATGATGCGTTCGGTCGCCCTCTCGCGTTCGTGCCATTCCGGCGACTCCTCGCCATGGCGCAGCGCCGTGAGGGTGAGCACGTCAGCCCAGGCCTGGTTGATCAATGCCTGCACGAACTGCGGCGGCTTGCGTCCGCCCAGCCGCGCGGCGATCGCTACCGCGGCGCTCTGCTTGGCCGTCTCCAGGCGATCGCGGCCGCGCGCGGCCTCGATCTGCCGGCGTTCGCTGACCTCGGCCTTGTGCGCCTGCGCGCGGTAGTGCTCCTGGACTTCGCGGTTGGCGCGCTCGAACACCGTCTCGTCGCCGTCGTATTCCTCCACCACATTGTCCACCGCCTGTTCCAGGCGCAGGACCAGTTGCGGATCGGCGTCGTCGTCGGCCAGCCAGGTGGCGCCGGACTCGGCCACCGAGTTGAGCAGTTCGCGCGCCGGATGCTGGTCGCGGACGAAGAAGCTGCGGTCCTGGACCGCGGCGCGCACCACCGGCACCTGCAGCTTCTCGAGCAGGTCCTGGGCCGGCGCGTCCACGTGCACCTCGCGGCCGATCTCGCGGTAGAGCATCCCGAGCAGATCGAAGGTGTCGTTGTGTTCCTGCGACAGCCCGGCGTCGGGGCCGTGCGACTCGCGCATGCGCGCCAGCATCGCCTGGCGCAGGTCGTCCACGGTGCGGCGCGGGCGGCCCGCGTTGCGGCCGGGGGCGGGCAGCGCCTGCATGGCGCCGAGCACGTTGACCACCGCGTCTATCGGCAGGATCACGCCGGGCGGCGATGGCGCCGCGTCGCCGGCGAAGCCGCGGTGATCGGCCAGCATGTTCTGCAGGGCGGCGAACACCGCCTGCTCGGGCATGTCCGCGGCCGCGGTCCCGGCATCGGCCGGTTCGTCGCCGGTGGCGCCGTCGGCCGACCCGGCGTGCGGATGGCGGGCAGCCAGGCCGGCCATCAGCGCACCGCTCCAGGCGGAGGGGCGGGCCTGGCCGTGCCAGCCGGTGAGCGGGCGCTGGCTGACCGCGCCGGCCGAGCCTGCCGCCGGGCTGCGACTGCGGCTCTGGCCCTGGGTGCGCGGCCGGTAGGGCAGGTAGACCAGTCCGGGCAGGATGCCCTCGTGGGTCAGCAGCACGTTGAGGCGCTCGACCAGCTCGCCGTAGCGCTCCATCACCTGGCGCTCGAATACCCGGTACAGCAGCAGCTGCGAGTCGAGGCTCATGTGCAGCGCCTCGCCGGCATCGCGCAGCACGCGGCACAGCGCGTAGGGGCCGATCGGCAGGCGCTCCGGATCGAATGCCGGCCGCCCGGCGAGCACGCCGAAGCGCTGGCCCAGCAGCAGCAGCGGGGTGCCGCCGCGCTGCGCCTCGCGCCGCCCGATCTCGCGCAGGACGATGTCGCGGTCCAGGTCGGTGTCCTCGACCAGGGTCAGGCGCTGGAACTGCAGCGGATCCTGCGCCGGCTCCTCGGGCTTTTCGACTTCGGCGGCCTCGCGCAGGCGCGCCAGCGAGGTCTCCAGCCCGGCGAGGTAGCGCGGCACCACGTCGGCGCGATGCTGGCGCAGGCGCTGGAGCTCGGCGAAGTGCTCGGACTGCTGCTGGCTGCTGCGCGCGCGGTCGGCCTGCTTGAACAGCTGGCGCTCGAATTCGTTCAGCGCGAGGTTGAGCGAGGTGGTCAGGCTCTGGCCGGCCAGCGTGTTGACCGCCTCGAGTATGTGGCGCACGCGGGCAGGCAGCGCGGCGCCCGCGAGCGTACGCGGACCGGCGCTGGTTTTCGATGTTGGACCGACGTTGGCTGACATCCGGTGGCCCGGCTCCCCTGAGCGCCGTATTTAACACGTTTGCGGCGGCCCGACTACAGCGCGGGCCACGCTCAGAGGAACAGTTCGATCACGTCGTTGGCGAAGCGCCGGCCCAGTGCGGTCGGGACCACCCGAGTGTCCGTAACCGACAGCCATTCCCGTTCCCGCGCGCGTGCCAGCGCCGGGGCGAGCGTGTCCCGGGACAGCCCGGTGCGCGCCTCGAAGTCCGCCAGCGCGAAGCCTTCGTGCAGGCGCAGGGCGTTGAGCATGAACTCGAACGGACGGCGCTGCGGGTCGATCCGGTCGTCGCCGCCGATGGCCGCGGCGCTGCCGGCCGCTGCCATCCAGGCCGCCGGGTGTCGTTGCTTCCAGCGCCGCAGGATCGACTGCTCGGCGCCAAGGGTGACCTTGCCGTGCGCGCCGGCGCCGATGCCCAGGTAGTCGCCGTAGCGCCAGTAGTTGAGGTTGTGCGCGCACTGGCGCCCGGGCCGCGCGTAGGCGCTGGTCTCGTAGTGGCCGTACCCGGCCTGCGCCAGCAGGGCCTGGCAGCGCTCCTGGATGTCCCAGGCCGCGTCGTCGTCGGGAATGCCCTGCGGCGGGCGGGCGAAGAAGACCGTGTTCGGCTCGAGGGTGAGCTGGTAGTGGCTGATGTGCGCCGGCTGCAACGCGAAGGCGCGCTCGAGGTCGCGTTCGGCCATCGCCAGGTCCTGGCCCGGCAGGGCGTACATCAGGTCCAGGTTGATGTTGTCGAAGCCGGCGTCCTGGGCGAGCTTCACCGCCGCCTCGGCTTCGCCGCTGTCATGGATCCGGCCCAGCCGCTGCAGGCAGCCGTCGTCGAAACTCTGGATGCCGAAGCTGACCCGGTTCACGCCGGCGGCGCGGTAGCCGTCGAAGCGGCCGTGCTCGGCGGTGCCGGGGTTGGCCTCCAGCGTGATTTCGGCGTCGGGTGCGAAGCGCAGCCGCGCGCTGGCCGCCTGCAGGATCCGCTCGATCGCCGCGGGCGGGAACAGGCTCGGGGTGCCGCCCCCGAAGAACACGCTGTGCACCGTGCGGCCCCAGGCCAGCGGCAGGTCGTGCTCGAGGTCGCGGACGAGTGCGTCGACATAGCCATCGAACGGCAGCGCGCCGTTGGCGGCGTGCGAGTTGAAGTCGCAGTACGGGCACTTGCGCACGCACCAGGGCAGGTGCACGTACAGCGAGAGCGGCGGCGGGATCAGGGCGGGAGTCATGCGTTGGCGTGCGCACCGGCGGTGGCGGCTTGCGGGTGGGAGGGTGCGGCCGCGCTCAGCGCAAGGTCGCCAGCACCGCGGGCAGGCGCGAGCGCAAGACCGCGAGCGCACGCCCGCGATGGCTGATCCGGTTCTTCACCGCCGGATCGAGCTCGGCGGCCGACAGGCCATGCTCGGTGTCCAGGAACACCGGGTCGTAGCCGAAGCCGCCGCTGCCGCGGGGCGCGTCCAGGACCAGGCCCGGCCAGACGCCCTCGGCGACCAGCGGCTGCGGATCGTCGGCATGGCGCAACAGCACGATCACCGCGTAGAAGTGGGCGGTGCGCCATTGCGGGTTCAGGCCTTCGAGCTCGCCCAGCAGCTTGCCGATGTTGGCCAGGCTGTCGCCGTGGCCGCCGGCATAGCGGGCCGAGTACAGGCCCGGCGCACCGCCGAGCGCGTCCACGCACAGGCCCGAATCGTCGGCGAGGGCCGGCAGCCCGGTGACCCGCGCGGCGTTGCGCGCCTTGAGCAGCGCGTTCTCGATGAAGGTCAGGCCGGTTTCCTCGATGTCCTCCACGCCCAGGGCGGACTGCGGCAGCAGCTCCGCGCCGGTGTCGGCGAGCAGGGCCTGCAGCTCGGCGAGCTTTCCGGCATTGCCGCTGGCCAGGACCAGGCGCGTGCTCATCGTTTCGGCTCCAGCAGGTCCCAGCGGTTGCCGTACAGGTCGCGGAACACCGCCACCGTGGCGTAGGCCTCGTGGCGCGGTTCCTCGAGGAATTCCACCCCACGGGCGCGCATGGCGGCGTGGTCGCGGGCGAAGTCGTCGGTCTCCAGGAAGAAGCCGACCCGGCCGCCGCACTGGTCGCCGACGCGTGCGTGCTGGAGGTCGCCGCTGGCCCTGGCCAGCAGCAGCGCCGCACCGGCGTTGCCGGCCGGGCCGACGGTCACCCAGCGCTTGCCGTTGCCCAGCGCGGTGTCTTCCAGCAACTCGAATCCCAGCGCGCCGGTGTACCAGGCGATGGCCTCGTCGTAATCGGCCACCACCAGGGTCGCCAGGGCGATCCGCCGGTCCACGGCCACGCCATTCATGGCCGCGCCAGGGCGGCCTGTTGCAGCGCGAGCAGGTCGCCGATGCCCTTCTGCGCCAGGGCCAGCAGCGAATCCAGTTCGGCGCGGCGGAAGGCGTGGCCTTCGGCGGTGCCCTGCAGTTCGATGAAACCGCCGCCGTCGTTCATCACCACGTTCATGTCGGTGTCGCAGGCGCTGTCCTCGGCATAGTCCAGGTCCAGCACCGGCAGGCCCTGGTAGACGCCGACCGATACCGCCGCGACCGCGCCGAACACCGGGTCGCGGCTGATTTCGCGCCGTGCCAGCAGCCAGCGCACCGCATCGACCAGGGCCACGTAGGCGCCGGTGATCGCCGCGGTGCGGGTGCCGCCGTCGGCCTGCAGCACGTCGCAGTCCAGCACGATGGTGCGCTCGCCGAGTGCGGAGCGGTCCACGCAGGCGCGCAGGGCGCGGCCGATCAGGCGCTGGATCTCCAGCGTGCGCCCGCCCTGCTTGCCGCGCGCGGCTTCGCGGTCGGAACGGGTGTGGGTGGAGCGCGGCAGCATGCCGTATTCGGCGGTGACCCAGCCTTCGCCCTTGCCGCGCAGGAACGGCGGCGCCTTGTTGTCGACGCTGGCGGTGCACAGCACGCGCGTGTGGCCGAAGCTGACCAGCACCGAGCCTTCGGCGTGGCGGGTGAAATGCCGCTCGATGCGGACCTCGCGCAACTGGTCGGGGGCGCGGCCACTGGGGCGGACGACGGTCATGGGCAGTTCCGGTGGGGGGTGGGGGCGGGGCCCGCGGCGGGGATGATCCGATCGCGCGCGACGCGACGCGGACGTGCCGTCGATGGCCGGCTAGATTACCATTCGCGCCTTGCCCGACGCGCCTGGCCGTGGGCGGCACACCGAAAGGACCCCGCATGATCCGTAGCATGACCGCCTTCGCCAGCGGCGAACGCGGCACCCCCTGGGGCGTGCTGGGCTGTGAACTGCGCTCGGTCAACCACCGCTTCCTGGAACTGGGCCTGCGCCTGTCCGACGAGCTGCGCGCGCTGGAACCGCTGCTGCGCGAACGCGTCTCCTCGCGGATCCAGCGCGGCAAGCTCGACCTGGCGCTGCGCCTGCGCACGCCCGAGGGCGCCGTGGCCCTCGCCGTCAACGAGCCGCTGCTGGAACAGCTGGGCGCGCTGGCGCAGCGGCTGGAGCCGCAATTCCCCAGCCTGCGGGTCGAGTTCACCCAGCTGCTGCAGCTGCCCGGCGTGCTGCGGGTGCCGGTCGCCGACGGCGAGGCACTGCAGGTGCAGGCGCTGGAGTTGCTGGACCAGGTCATCGACGAATTCGTGCTGGCGCGCGAGCGCGAGGGCGCCAAGCTCGCCGCGGCGATCTCCGAGCGCGTGGACGCGGTCGAGCGCATCGCCGGCCAGGTGCGC
The DNA here is from genome assembly GCF_040446535.1 of Pseudoxanthomonas sp. Soil82. NCBI lineage: Bacteria > Pseudomonadati > Pseudomonadota > Gammaproteobacteria > Lysobacterales > Lysobacteraceae > Pseudoxanthomonas > Pseudoxanthomonas sp. Soil82. The sequence goes on along the minus strand of NZ_JBEAAK010000005.1, from coordinate 126,905 downwards.
GGACTGATCCCGGCCATCCGCGAGGGACAGCGCGCCAAGCTGGCCGCACGCCTGGCCGACCTGCCGCACCCGGTGGACCCGGGCCGCGCCGAGCAGGAACTGGTGCTGTGGCTGCAGAAGCTCGATGTCGACGAGGAGCTCGACCGGCTCGACAGCCATATCGTCGAGATCCGCCGGGTGCTGGGCCAGCGCGAGCCGGTGGGCCGGCGCCTGGACTTCCTGCTGCAGGAGTTCAACCGCGAGGCCAACACCCTGGGCTCGAAGTCGGTGGATGCGCGCACCTCGGCCGCCGCGGTCGAGCTGAAGGTACTGATCGACCAGGTCCGCGAACAGGTGCAGAACATCGAATGAGCATGCGTGGCACCCTCTTCATCGTCGCCGCGCCGTCGGGCGCCGGGAAAAGCAGCATCGTCAACGCGGTGCTGGCGCGCGATCCGCAGATCCGCCTTTCGATCTCGTTCACTTCGCGCGCCGCGCGCCCGGGCGAGCGCCACGCGCAGCACTACCACTTCGTCTCGGCCGACGAGTTCCAGGCGATGATCGACGCGGGCGACTTCTTCGAGTACGCCCGCGTGCACGGCGACTGGAAGGGCACCGCGCGGCAGTCGGTCGAGCCGCAACTGGCGGCCGGCCACGACGTGCTGCTGGAGATCGACTGGCAGGGCGCGGCCCAGGTCCGGGCCAAGGTGCCCGATGCGGTCAGCGTGTTCATCCTGCCGCCGTCGCGGCAGGCGCTGGAGCAGCGCATGCGCCACCGCGGCCAGGACAGCGAGGCGGTGATCGCCCAGCGCCTGGCGGCAGCGCGCGAGGAGATGTCGCACTACGGCGAGTTCGACTACGTGATCGTCAACGAGGTGTTCGACACCGCGGTGGACGAGATGTGCGCGGTCTTCGTCGCCAGCCGGCTGCGCCGCGCGCAGCAGCAGGTCCGGCACGGTGCGCTGATCGAGGCGCTGCTGGCACCCGATACCCCGTAACGACGCCGACGGGAGCGCGGCCGCCGGGGCGGCCGTTCCCGTCCGGACCCGGGCCCGAGCCGCCTGGGGCGCACGGCCGGCTGCCCGCGGCGGCGCAGGCGGCGCATGCCGACTGGCCTGGGTCCGCGGGTAACTGGTTGATTGCAAAGGCCCGTTCAGCCTGGATGCTTGCTCCCTGCAGGCGTCGCCGGCTAAACTCCGCGCCCGATCCCCCTTTCGCGAGCGGCGACCGCAGTCGCCTGGAACCCCTATGGCCCGTATCACCGTCGAAGATTGCCTGGAAGTGGTGAACAACCGCTTCGAACTGGTCATGATGGCCTCCAAGCGCGCCCGCCAGCTGGCCAATGGCGTGCCGGCCACGCTGGACAACAGCGAGAGCGAGGACAAGCCGACCGTGCTGGCGCTGCGCGAGATCGCCGCCCGCACCATCGACAACGCCCTCATCGACGAAGTCGAGAAGGCCGAGCGCGAGCGCGCCGAGCGCGAGGCGCTGGAGTGGGCCGCCGCCGAGGTGGTCGCCGACGACGACCTGTCGAAGGGCGACGACTGACCGTAGCGCCCGGCGCCCGCGACACCCGGCTGAAGGCCCGCCTCGCGCGGGCCTTCGCTTTTTTCGCGCCGCATCGCGCTGACGGGGCCTGCACGAACGGGCGCTAAGCTGCGCGGGTGAAACGCATCCACGCCCGTTGAGGATGGAGTCGGCACGTCCCGGAAGGGGGCGTCTGCCAGCCGCATGGCGCCGCCACGCGCCATGGCTGGCCGGAGTCGTGGTGCTGGTCCTGCTGTCGCTGGTGCTGCTGCGCGAGCCCCTGGGCGAACGGCTCTGGCCGCAGGCGCGGATCGACCACCTGCTCGCCGAGGGTCGCCAGGCGCTGGCCGAGGGGCGGCTCGACCAGGCCGGCGGTGGTGGCGCGCGGCAGAAGTTCGAGGCCGCGCAGGCGCTGGACAGCGACCGCGGCGAGGCACGGGCCGGGCTGGCCCAGGTCGGCCAGGCGGCGCTCGCCCGCGCGCGCTCGGCGATCAGCGGCGGCCGCCTGGCCGAGGCGCGCCGCTGGCTGGACCTGGCCGCCGACCTGCAGGTGCCGCGGGCGCAGGTCGCCGCGGTCGCCGCATCCCTGCGGCAGGCCGAGACCGCCGGCATCGACCTCGAACGGGTCCGCGTGCGGGCCGCCGCCGCGCTGGCCGCCGGTGATGCCGACGCGGCATTGCCGCTGTACGCGCAGTGGCTGGCGGTCGCGCCGGGCGACAGTGCCGCGCTCGAGGGGCGCGAGGATGCGCTGTCGCTGCTGCTGGAGCGGGTGCCCACGGCGCTGCACGAGGGCGACCTGGCCGCGGCGGCGCGCTGGCTCGAGCAGGCGCGCCGGCAGGACCCCGGGCACGTGGACCTTCCCCGGCTGCGCGCCGCGTGGGCGCAGGCGGTGGCCAGTGACGTACGTCGCGCCGAGGACCTGCTTCGCCGCGGACGGCCGGAACCGGCGGCCGCGTTGCTTGTCGCGCTGCGCGAAGCCGCACCGGACGATCCGGCCATCCACCAGGCCGCCGAGCGGACCGCCCGGGCGCTGGCAGCGCACTCGCGCCGGCTCGCTTCCGACTTCCGCTTCGACCAGGCCGACGCCGCACTGGAAGCGGCGCGTACGCTGGCGCCCTCGGCCCAGGCCGAGGTGGCCAGGGCCGCCATGGACCTGGAGCGTGGCCGGCAGGCCGCCGCGCGGCTGCGCCCGCCCGCGCGCGCCACACCGGCCATGAAGGCGTCGCTGCAGCGCGCATTGGCCGGCTTCGAGGAGGCGATGCGGCGCGGCGACTGGATCGAGCCACCCGGCGGCAGCGCCTACGACCGGTTGCGCGCCGCACAGGCCATGGCCCCGCAGGATCCGGCGGTGCGCGCTGCCGTCGGGCGGATGCTCCGCGCCGCAAGCGCGTGCGTGGACGATGCCCTGCGCGACAACCGCCTGCGCGCGGCGCAGGACTGCCACGACGCTTGGCAGGTGCTGGCGCCGGCGGATCCGGCGCTCGCGCAGGCACGCCAGCGGCTGGCGCAGCGCTGGCTGGCGGTCGGCGACGAGCGGCTCCGCGCGGGCGAGGTCGGGGCCGCGGCGGGCGCGCTGGAAGCGGCGCGCAGGCTGGACCCGTCGGCTACGGGACTGGAGGATTTCGCCGCGCGGCTGGCGCGCGCGGATCCGGCCACGCGCTGAGGCCTCAGTCGAAGAACACCCGCCGCACGGTCGCCTCGGCCGCCTTTGGCGAGAAGTGCCGGTCGATGTTGTCGAGCCCGGCGCGGGCCTGCCGCTCCCAGCGCGCCGCGTCGCCGTAAAGCGCCACCACCGCGTCGGCGAAGCCGGCCGCATCGTCGGCCACGGAAACGTCGACGCCATCATGCAGGTGCATGCCTTCGACCGCGCACGACGTGGCCACGACCGGCTGGCCATGGGCCATGCTCAGGTTGACCTTGCCCTTGACCCCGGCGCCGAAGCGCAGCGGTGCCACCGCCAGGCGGACGCGCTCCATGTACGGCGAAACGTCCGGAACATAGCCGTGCACCACGATGCCCGGCTCGCCGGCCAGCGCCTGCACCGCCGGCGGCGGCTCGCTGCCGATGCAGTGGAAGCGCACCTGCGGCAGCTGCCGGCGGATGCGCGGGAACACTTCGCGGGCGAACCAGAGCACCGCGTCGGTATTGGGTGGATGGCGGAAGCCGCCGACGAACACCAGGTCGCTGCGTTCGTCGAACGGGGCGCCCGCGCCCGCCACGTCATGGAGGTTGGAGAGCAGTTCGACGCGCAGTCCCGGGACGTCCTGCAGCAGCTGGGTGCGTTCTTCCGCGCTCACCACCAGGGTCAGGTCGGCGGCGGCCATCGCCGCCAGTTCGCGCGCCCGGGTCGCCTCGGCGGCGCGCAGGGCCGCGGCGTCGCCCGCGACCTCCGCGCCACGCCGCTCGCGCAGGTAGTGCAGGTCGACGGTATCGAACACCAGGCGCGCGCCGGGCGCGTGCCGGCGCAGCAGCGGCAGGAAGGCGGTGGCCAGGTGGTGGCGGGTGAGCACGATCACGTCGAAGCGCGCGGCGTGGTCGCGCAGCCAGGCCGGGGCGGAGGTGGCGAACGGCGCGTACCAGGTTTCCACGCCGAGCCGCTGCAGCGCCTGCGTGGCTTCCCCCGCGTGCGCCAGGCCGGTGGGCAGGAACGCGACGTGCGCGCCGGCGGCGCGCAGCATCCGCAGCAGGTTGAACTGGCGCAGCGAGGCCGAATCGCGGTCGGGGCGCGGCACGGCCTCGTCGACCACCAGCACGCGGCGTTGCCGCGCATGCAGCAGGGCCGGGCCGGGCACGACGCCGGGCGGAGGCTGTGCGCGCAGCGCATCGCTCCACTTGCTGGCGAAGACGCCGCGGTTGCGCACCTGGTAGGCCTTGATCCCGCTGCCGGTGTCGGTGCCGGCGGTGGTGCCCTCGTCGTGCAGCACGCGGCTGGCCGGCTGCACCAGCACGCGCCTGCCGGCCGCGCGCACGGCGAAGGCCAGGTCGGTGTCTTCGTAATAGGCCGGTGCGTAGCGGGAGTCGAAGCCACCCAGGGCCGTGAACAGGTCGCGCGGTATCGCCAGCGCCGCCCCCGAGCCGTAGTCGGCCTCGCGCAGGTAGGCGTAGCGCGGGTCGTCGGCCGCCTCGAAGCGGCCGTAGCTCCAGCAGCTGCCATCGTCGAACACGACGCCGCCGGATTCCTGCAGGCGGCCATCCGGATACAGCAGCTGCGCCGCCACCAGCCCCGCGTCCGGCCGCGCGTCGAACGTGGCCAGCAGCGCGTCCAGCCAGCCGGGCTGCGGGATCGTGTCGTTGTTGAGGAACACGAGCACCTCGCCGCGCGCCAGCGAAGCCCCGTCGTTGCAGGCCGCGATGAAGCCGCCGTTGGCGGCGCGCCGGTGGTAGCGCAGGCCGGCCACCTGCGGCATCCACGCGGACGTCTCGTCGCTGCTGCCGTCGTCGACCACGATCACCTCGCAAGCCGCCGCCAGTGGGTGCGCGGCCAGCGCACGCAGGCAGGCCAGGGTCGCTTCGGCGTGGTTGTAGACCGGGATGACGATGCTGGCGCGCGGCACGCCGCCTTCGGCCGTCGCGGGTACTGCGAACGGCGCGAACGGGCCCGGCGCAGGGCGGTAGAGGGGGGTGCGCGGCGGTGCCGGCGGCGGTCGCAGCTGCAGCACGGCCCGTTGCCAGGTTACCCGCCAGCCGCGGGCGCGCAGGCTGGACAGGCCGCGGCGCAGCAGCCCACGCAGGTGCGCCAGCCAGTAGCGGAGGTCGGCCAGCGGCGAGGGGGGCATTGCGGTCTGCAACTCCGACTGAAGGCAGGTGAACGGCGCCAACGGCGCAGGCGGACGGCTGCGCTAGACTCGGCCGACCCACGCATTCTCGCATTCCCGTGCCCCGACGCCACGATCCGGACGACATCGACGACATCGACGACATGGAGCCCGGTGCCAGCGCCAGCCCCGCCTGGCGCCGTCACCTCCTCACCGCGGTGCTGGCCGGGGCCGCGCTGGCTGCCGGCTTCCTGGTTCCCTACACGCTCTACCTGAACCACCAGGTCAGCGAACGCTTCGCCGCGCTGCAGTGGCAGATCCCGACCCGCGTCTACGCCCGTCCGCTCCAGCTCCGGCCGCAGCTGGCGATGGACGTGCGCACGCTGAAGACCGAGCTGGATGCCGCCGGCTACCAGGACGATGGCGCCGGCGAGCGGCCCGGCAGCTACGCCGCCGACGGCGGCCGCTTCACCATCTCCAGCCGCGGCTATGCCGACGTCGACGGCCAGGTGCCGGCGCGGCGCCTGCAGGTCACCCTTTCCGGTGGCCGCGTGGCCGGGCTGCGCGATGCCGGCAGCGGCAAGGCGGTCAAGGCCGCGCGCCTGGATCCGGCGCGGATCGCCACGCTCTACGGCCAGCGCCAGGAAGAGCGGCGCCTGGTCCGGATCGACGAGGTGCCGGAGCTGCTGGTCACCGGCCTGCAGGCGGTGGAAGACCGGGACTTCGCCCACCACCACGGCATCGACGTGTCGGGCATGGCGCGCGCGGCCTGGGTCAACCTGCTGGCCGGCGAGAAGCGCCAGGGCGCCAGCACGCTCACCCAGCAGCTGGCGCGCAGCGGCCTGCTCGGGATCGGCAAGGAACAGACCTGGACCCGCAAGTTCAACGAGATCCTCTACGCGATCATCCTCGAGTCGCGCTACGACAAGCGCACGATCCTGGAGACCTACCTCAACCAGGTCTACCTGGGCCAGCGGGGCGGCCAGGCGATCCACGGCATGGCCTCCGGCGCCGAGTTCTGGTTCGGCCGGGAACTGGGCGACCTGAGCACCGAACAGGTGGCGCTGCTGATCGGACTGGTGAAGGGGCCGTCGCATTACGACCCGCGCCGGCACCCGGAGCGCGCGCTGGAGCGCCGCAACATCGCCCTGTCGATGCTGCACGACACCGGCCTGGTCGACGATGCCGAATACGAGCGCGCGCGCGCCGCGCCGCTGGGCGTGACCAAGCAGCCGGGCGTGGCCGCGGCCAACCGCTTCCCGGCCTACATCGACCTGGTCCGCCGCCAGCTGGCCAACGATTACCCGGAAAGCGCGCTCCAGGGCGCGGGCCTGACCGTGCTGACCGGCATGTCGCCCTCGGCGCAGGCCTATGCCGAAGGCGCGGTGGTGCGCGCGGCCGAGGCGCTGCAGACCGGCAAGCGGCCACCGCTGCAGGCCGGCGTGGTGGTCACCGACGTGCATGCCGGCGACGTGCTGGCGGTGGTCGGCGGGCGCGACGTGGCCACCCATGGTTTCAACCGCGCGGTCGAAGCGAAGCGCCCGGTCGGCTCGCTGCTCAAGCCGTACGTGTACCTGCTCGCGCTGGCGCAGCCGCAGCGGTTCTCGCTGGCCAGCTTCGTCGAGGACACGCCGGTGACCGTGCAACTGGCACGCGGCAAGACCTGGTCGCCGGACAACTCCGACAACACCAGCCACGGCACCGTGCGCCTGGTCGACGCGCTCGCCCGTTCCTACAACCAGGCCACGGTGCGGATCGGCATGCAGGTCGGCCCGCAGCGGCTGGCGCAGCTGGTCAAGGTGCTGGCCGGGATCGAGGCCGAGCCGAACCCGTCGCTGATCCTCGGCTCGACCGACCAGAGCCCGTACGCGATGGCGCAGCTGTACCAGTTCCTCGCCTCCGGCGGCGAGATCCAGCCGCTGCGCGCGGTGCGCGGCGTGCTCGACCCGGACGGCAAGCTGCTCAAGCGCTATGACACCGCGCCGGCACCGGCGCAGGAAGGCGATTCGATCGCCGCCAACCTGGTCACGGTGGCGCTGCAGCAGGCGGTCAGCGAAGGCACCGGCCGCCGCCTGCTGGCCGATGGACTGGGCCGGCTGTCGCCGGCCGGCAAGACCGGCACCAGCAACGACGGCCGCGACAGCTGGTTCGCCGGCTACACCGGCGACCACCTGGCGGTGGTGTGGATGGGCAACGACCAGAACGAACAGACCGGGCTGTATGGCGCGACTGGCGCGATGCGGGTCTGGTCGGGCCTGTTCGCGCGCCTGCCCAGCGCGCCGTTGCGCGTGTCCGGCAAGGGCCTCGACTGGCAGTGGGTGCTGCCGCAGGGCACGTCGATCACCGATGCCGACTGCCCGGGCGCGCGCCGCTTCGCGTTCGTCGCCGGCGCCGTGCCGGCCTACGCCCCGTGCGCGCCTGCCTACGCCGAGCCTGCCGCCGACAGCGGCGATACCGGCGAGCCTGGTTTCTGGAGCCGCCTGTTCGGTCGCGACAGGCCGGCCGAGCCGGCGCAGGCCGAACCCGCCGGATCGGCCACGACGCCTGCGCCATAATGGGCGGCATGAATCCCCCCGTTCGCTGCCTTTCCGCCGTCCTCGCGGCGTGCCTGCTGCTCGCCGCGTGCGGCACCACGACGCCATCGCCGGTCGTCGCGCCCGGCCCCGGTCCGCAGGAGCGGCTCGCCGCCGTGCACGCGGCCGCCGGTGCCGAAGACACCGAACTGAGCGTGCAGCCGCTGCGCGACACCCAGGTCGAAGACCTGCGCGAGAAGGCATCGCAGGCGCTGGTTGCCGGCCGCCCCGCGGATGCAGCCGATTTCCTGAACCAGGCGCTGCTGATCGTCCCGGACGATCCGGCCGTGCTGCAGGAACGGGCCGAGGTGGCGCTGCTGCAGGGCCAGTACGACCGCGCCGAAACCCTGGCGCGCAGGGCCTTCGATGTCGGTTCCCGGGTCGGTCCGTTGTGCCGCCGGCACTGGGCCACGATCGAGCAGTCGCGCCTGGCGCGCGGGCAGGCGGAGAACGCCGCCTCGGCCAAGGCCCAGATCGGCACCTGCACGGTGCCCGGCCTCAAGCGGATGTAGGCGCGGTGGCCGCAGGCAGCGCCGACCGGCGCTCGCCCGCGGCCCGTGTCGACGCGTCCGCGCCTGCCGATGTCCCGTCTCGCCCACGCCAGCCGCGAAGCGCTCAGCGATGGTGGCGCGCTCGCCGAACGCGTCGAAGGCTTCGTCGCGCGGCCGGCGCAGCAGCGCCTGACCGCGGCGGTGGCCGAGGCCATCGACCAGCGCGAGGTGCTGCTGGCCGAGGCCGGCACCGGCACCGGCAAGACCTACGCGTACCTGGTGCCGGCGCTGCTGTCGGGGCTGAAGACGATCGTGTCCACCGGCACCCGCGCGCTGCAGGACCAGCTCTACCACCGCGACCTGCCGCGCGTGCGCGAGGCGCTGGGCGTCGGCCTGCGCAGCGCGCTGCTCAAGGGCCGCGCCAACTACCTGTGCCGCTACCGCACCGAGCAGGCCAAGGGCGATGCGCGCTTCTCCAGTCCCGAGCAGGCCTCGCAGTTCCAGCGCATCGTCGCCTGGGCCGGGCGCACCCGCGCCGGCGACATGGCCGAGCTGGAAGGCCTGCCCGACGATTCGCCGCTGCTGCCGCTGGTCACCTCCACCGTCGACAACTGCTTGGGCAGCGAGTGTCCCTTCTACGAAGAATGCTTCGTCGTGCAGGCGCGCCAGCGCGCGCAGGCCGCCGACCTGGTGGTGGTCAACCACCACCTGCTGCTGGCCGACCTGGCGCTCAAGCAGGAGGGGTTCGGCGAGATCCTGCCCGGTGCGCAGGCGTTCGTGATCGACGAGGCGCACCAGTTGCCGGAGCTGGCGGCCAGCTTCTTCGGCGAGGGCTTCGGCATGCGCCAGCTGCAGGAACTGGGCCGCGACTGCGTGGCCGAGTGCAAGCAGACCACCGGCGCGCTGGCGGTGGTGCAGGTGCCGGTGCGCGCGCTGGAGCAGGCGCTGCGCGAGCTGCGCGCGGCGATGGAAGCGTTGCCGCCGCGCGGCACCCGCTATCGCGCGCTGACCCTGCCGGCGGTGGCCGACGGCCTGGACGTGCTGGCCGACGCGCTGGCGACCCTGGAACAGGCGATGGCGCCGCTGGCGTCGACTTCGCCCGGCTTCGACGCCTGCGTGGCGCGCGCGCGCGACCTGCGCGAACGGCTGGAGCGCTGGCGCGACGGCGGCGCCGCGTCCGATGCGTTCGATGGCGACCAGGACCAGGCCCTGGTCGAGGCGGTGGCCGGCGAGGGCGATGCCGCGCTCGACCCGGCGCGCCTGGCCGAGGCCGCAGCCAGGGGCGGCGAGGTCTACTGGTACGAGCTAAGCGCGCGCGGGTTCCGCTGCCAGCGCACGCCGCTGGACGTGTCGGCGCCCCTGCGCGCGCATCGCGAGCGCTCGCACGCGGCCTGGATCTTCACCTCGGCCACGCTGGCCGTGGGCGGCGGCTTCACCCATGTCGGCCGCAAGCTGGGACTGTTCGATCCGGACACCTTGCTCGAGCCGAGCCCGTTCGACTGGCCACGGCAGGCGCTGTGCTACCTGCCGCGCAACCTGCCCGAGCCGAACACGCGCCAGTTCGGCGCAGCCATGCTGGAGGCGGTGCGGCCGGTGCTGGCTGCCTCGGGAGGCCGGGCGTTCCTGCTGTTCGCCTCGCACCGCGCCCTGCGCGAGGCCGCCGAAGCGCTGCGTGGAGGACCGTGGCCGCTGTTCGTGCAGGGCGAGGCGCCCAAGGCCGAGCTGCTGCGCCGCTTCCGCGAGTCCGGCAACGGCGTGCTGCTGGGTTCGGCGACCTTCCGCGAAGGCGTGGACGTGGCCGGCGATGCGCTGAGCGTGGTGGTGATAGACAAGCTGCCGTTCGCCGCGCCGGACGACCCGGTGTTCGAGGCGCGGCTGGACGCGGTGCGCCGCCGTGGCGGCAACCCGTTCCGCGACGAGCAGCTGCCGCAGGCGGTGATCGCGCTCAAGCAGGGCGTGGGCCGGCTGATCCGCACCGAATCGGACCGCGGCGTGCTGGTGCTGTGCGACCCGCGCCTGACCGCCAAGCCTTACGGACGGGTGTTCATGGAGTCCCTGCCCGGGTTCACCGTGACCCGGCGGATCGAGGACGTGCAGGCGTTCTTCGCGCGCGCGTAGGAGCCGGGGAGACCGGACATGCGTCCGTGGGAAAGCGCCCGCGACGCGACGCCGTCGGCGCAGGCGACGCCGTCGTGCTCCCGACGCGCGTGTCGTTGTAGAGCCGGTCTTGCCCGCGAAGCGACGGCACCGGCACAGGCACAGGCACAGGCGAAGCCCCTCATGATCCCTGCGCCCGTGTCGCCAGCAAGCTGTGCTCCTACAAAGGCGTCGTCGTCGCCACTGCCGGCCATCGTTTACCCTTTCCGTCCGTCCGCCGGATCCTGCCGCCCCCGATGAAGCTGCTCGCTTTCGAAACCGCCACCGAGGCCTGTTCGGTCGCGCTGTACCTGGACGGCGAGGTGCATGAGCGCTTCGACATCGCCCCGCGCAGGCACGCCGAGCTGTCGCTGCCGTGGGCCGATGCGCTGCTCGCCGAGGCCGGGCTGGCGCGCTCGCAGCTGGACGCGATCGCGGTCGGCCGCGGCCCGGGCGCGTTCACCGGCGTGCGCCTGGCGATCGCGCTGGCGCAAGGCATTGCGCTGGCCCTCGACCGGCCGGTGGTGCCGGTATCGACCCTGGCGGTGCTGGCCGCAGGTGCGCCGGGCGAAGGCCCGGAACAGATCCTCGCCGCGATCGACGCGCGCATGGGCGAGGTCTACGCCGCCAGCTTCAGGCGGGAAGGCGCCGCGCTGGTGCCGCTGGACGCCGAACGCGTGCTGCATCCCGAGGCGGTGCAGCTGCCCGCGGGCGCGACCGGCACGTGGCAGGGCGTGGGCAGCGGTTTCGCCGCTGCCGAAGGCCTGCTGGCCCGGCAGTTTGCCGCGAGGATGACCGCGGTCGACGCCTCGGCGCTTCCGCGCGCCGCCCATCTGGCGCGGCTGGCCGCGGCGGCCTTCGCGGCCGGGCAGGCGCTGGCGCCCGAACGGGTCGAACCGGCCTACCTGCGCGACAACGTCGCCCTGACCCTGGCCGAGCAGCAGCTGCAACGCGCGGCGAAACAGGCGTCCTGAGCGCTCTCCTGGGCCTGCCGGGCCGGGCGGGCGCTCCCGTGCCCGGGGCCGCCGGGCGCGATGTGGCAAAATCTGCAGCCCGTTGTCGCCCGAACCCGCCATGCCGCTCCCCGGATTTCCGCCCACGACGCCCCGTGCCCGGCCTGGCCGCGCGCACGCCGCCGCAGGCGCCTGAGCCGTGGCCGACGAAACCGGGCACTTGCCGCGCCGTCCCGGCCGCATCCTCAAGGCCACCGTCTGGTCGCTGCAGGGACTGCGCGCGGCCTGGCTGCACGAGTCCTCGTTCCGCCTGGAGGTCTACCTGTTCGTCGTCCTGGCGCCGCTGGCCCTGTGGCTGGGCGCCGACGGCGTGGAACGGGCGCTGCTGGTGGGCTCGATGGTGCTGGTGCTGTCGGCCGAACTGCTGAACTCGGCGGTCGAAGCGGTGATCGAGCGCTACGGCGCCGAGCACCACGAACTGGCCGGCCGGGCCAAGGACATGGGGTCGGCCGCGGTGTTCGTGCTGATGATGAACGTCCTGCTGGTCTGGGGCCTGGTGCTCGGCCCGCGACTGCTATGAATGAACCAACCGTAGGAACCGATCGACGATGAACCTCGAATTCCTGGCCGACCCGAACGTCTGGCTGACCCTGGTGACCCTGAGCGCGCTGGAAATCGTGCTGGGCATCGACAACCTGGTGTTCATCTCGATCGCCGTTGGCCGCCTGCCCGAGCACCAGCGCGCGTTCGCGCGCAAGTTCGGCATCGCGGTGGCCTGCATCACCCGCATCGCGCTGCTGGTCTCGCTGGCGTTCCTGGCGCGGATGCAGAACGACCTGTTCGCCGTGGCCGGCATGGGCTTCTCGATCCGCGACCTGGTGCTGATCCTGGGCGGCGCGTTCCTGCTGGTGAAGGGCGCGATGGAGATCCGCGAGCTGATCACCGGCGGCGAGGACGAGGACCCGCGCACCACCAAGAGCTCGCAGGTGTTCTGGATGGTGATCGTGCAGATCGCGATCATCGACATCGTGTTCTCGCTGGACTCGGTGATCACCGCCGTGGGCATGGCCCAGCACATCCCGGTGATGATCTTCGCGATCCTGACCGCGGTGGCGATCATGCTCCTGGCCGCCAATCCGCTGGGCCGCTTCATCGACGCCAACCCGACCATCAAGATGCTGGCGCTGGCCTTCATCCTGCTGATCGGCGTGGTCCTGATCCTGGACGGCTTCGAGGTGCACGTGCCCAAGCCGTACGTCTACTTCGCCATGGCCTTCTCGGTGCTGGTGGAGACGCTCAACCTGTTCATGCGCCGCAACGCCGCGCGCAAGCACGTGCCTGGCGCCGGCGAGTTCTGAGCCCGGCGCCGGCCTTCACGGCGCCTCGCTTGCGCGGCGGTCCGGGGCGGTGCTGGAATGGCACCGCACCGGCCACCGGCCGGCTCCACGAAGGGAGCGGTGACATGTTTGCCAGGCAAGGGACGATCCGCAGGTGGGCCGCCATGCTGGCGGTCGCGGCCACGGCGATGCTGCTCTCCGGCTGCGGCTACAACGCCATCCAGCAGAAGGACGAGGCGGTCAAGGCCGGCTGGTCCGAAGTGCTGAACCAGTACCAGCGCCGCGCCGACCTGGTCCCGAACCTGGTCGCCACGGTCAAGGGTTATGCCGCCCACGAGAGCCAGGTGCTGACCGACGTGACCGAGGCCCGGGCGCGCGTGGGCCAGGTCCAGGTCAATGCCGACGACCCGGCGTCGCTGCAGCAGTTCCAGGCCGCGCAGGGCGAGCTGTCCTCGGCGCTGTCGCGCCTGCTGGTGGTCAGCGAGAACTACCCGACGCTCAAGGCCGACCAGTTCTTCCGCGACCTGCAGGCGCAGCTGGAAGGCACCGAGAACCGGATCACCGTGGCCCGCGGCCGGTACATCGCCTCGGTGCAGGACTACAACACCTTCGTGCGCTCGTTCCCGCAGGTGATCACGGCCAAGGTCTTCGGCTACGGCCAGAAGCCGAACTTCACGGTGGAGAACGAAGCGCAGGTGCAGCGCGCACCCAGCGTCGATTTCGGCGCCACCCCGCCGGCGCAGCCGCCGCAACCCCCGCAGCCGCCTCCGGCGCCCGCGCCGGCCAACTGAACCGGTGACCGGCATGCGCGCACTGTGCGTGCGCCTGATGGCAGCCTGGCTGCTGCTGGCGGCCACCCTGGCCGCGTGGGCGCAGCCGGCGTCGCCTGCGGCCATTCCGCCGCTGGACGCCCCGGTCGTCGACACCACCGGCACGCTCGACGCGGCCACGGTGCAGCGCCTGGACGCGCAGGCGCGCGCGCTGCAACAGCGCAAGGGCAGCCAGCTGCAGGTGCTGGTGGTGCCGAGCACGCAGCCGGACAGCATCGAGCAGTACGCGGTGCGCGTGTTCGAGGCCTGGAAGCTCGGGCGCAAGGGCGTGGACGACGGCGTGCTGCTGCTGGTGGCCAAGGACGACCGCGCCGTGCGCATCGAAACCGGCTACGGGCTTGAGGGCGCGATCCCGGATGCGGTCGCCAACCGGGTCATCCAGGAATACCTGGTGCCGAAGTTCCGCGCCGGCGATTTCGGTGGCGGGATCGAGGATGCGACCGCGGTGCTGGTCAAGCTGGTCGATGGCGAACCATTGCCCGAGCCGGTCAGCCGCAACCGCGACGGGGATGCGCGCGGCGGTGGCGCGTGGCTGCCGGCGCTGGTGGTCGCCTTCATCGTCGCCAACGTGCTGCGCGCGCTGTTCGGCTGGTTGCCGGCGCCATTGCGCGGACCGCTGGTGGCCGTGGCCGGTGGCGCGGTGGGATGGTGGATCGCGTCCAGCGTGGTCGCGGCCGGGCTGGGCGCCCTGGTCGGGCTGATGATCGGCCTGTCCAGCCTCAAGGCGGGGCGTTACGTCCGCTCCGGGCGCGGCGGCGGCTGGGGCGGCGGCGGCTTCGGTGGTGGTGGCTGGGGCGGCGGCGGCCTTGGCGGCGGCGGTTTCGGCGGTGGCGGCGGCTGGTCGGGCGGCGGCGGGATGTCCGGCGGCGGCGGGGCGTCGGGGCGCTGGTGATGGCCGCGACACGCTGGCTTCGCCACCTGTTCGCGCCATCGGCGTCGGCCCGCTTTCCCGAAGCGGCGCTGGCGCGGATCGGCGAGGCGATCGCGGCCGGCGAGCGCCTGCACGATGGCGAGATCGTGTTCGCGGTCGAGGCCGGCCTGCCCTGGGCCGCACTGGTGGCCGGCACTGCGCCGCGCGACCGTGCGCACGAAGTGTTCGCCCGGCTTCGGGTCTGGGATACCGCGGCCAACAACGGCGTGCTGCTGTACCTGCTCCTGGCCGACCACGCGATCGAGCTCGTCGCCGACCGCGGCTTCCGCGACCGCGTGGGCGACGGCGAATGGGAGGCGGTGTGCGCGGCGATCGAGGCGGGCCTGGCCGGCGGCGATCCGGCGCAGGCCGTGGTCGACGGCATCGCCCGGCTCTCGGCCCTGGTGGCGATGCACTTTCCGGCAGCCAGCGGCGGCAGTGGCGACGAGCTTCCCGATCGACCGGTGCTGCTGTAGCAGCGGGGGGCTTGCCCGCGACGCGACGCCGCTGGCGCGGCCGATACTTCGTGTGCCCGCGCCCGGGTCGCCCGCCGGCCGGGGACTGCCGGGTCCGGGCCATCGCGCCCGCTCAGGCAGGCTCGGGCACAATAGCCCCAACGTTCCGGAAGCCGACACGCAATGATCGTCCTGCACCAGATCGATCCGATCGCCATCTCGCTGGGCCCGGTGCGGGTGCACTGGTACGGGGTGATGTACCTGCTCGGCTTCCTGCTGGCATGGTGGCTGGGCCACCGCCGGATCCGCGCCGGCCGCCTGCCGGGCGTGGACGGCAACGCGTTCTCCGACCTGCTGTTCTACGCGATGCTCGGCGTGGTCCTGGGCGGACGCATCGGCTACGTCCTGTTCTACGGGTTGGGCGAGTTCCTGCGCGATCCCCTGATGCTGTTCCGGGTATGGGACGGAGGCATGAGCTTCCACGGCGGCCTGATCGGCGTGCTGGCCGCGGCCTGGCTGTGGTCGCGCCGGCACCGGCTGCATTTCTTCGACACCATGGATTTCATCGCGCCGCTGGTGCCGCCGGGGCTGGGCTTCGGGCGCCTGGGCAACTACATCGGCGGCGAGCTTTGGGGCAAGTACACCGAGGCCGGCTGGGGCGTGGTGTTCCCGACCGGGCTGCCCGAGCAGTACCGCCACCTGGACCCGGCCGCGCTGAAGGCGCAGTTCGACGCCGGTGCGCTGGACGCCTTCGCGCGCCACCCGTCGCAGCTCTACCAGGCCGTGCTGGAGGGGCTGGTGATGTTCGCGGTGCTGTGGTGGTTCTCGTCCAGGCCGCGGCCGCGCTACGCGGTGTCGGGCATGTTCGCGCTGCTGTACGGGGTGTTCCGCTTCGTGGTCGAGTTCGTGCGCGTGCCCGATGCGCAGCTGGGCTACCTGGCCTTCGGCTGGCTGACCATGGGCCAGCTGCTGAGCCTGCCGCTGGTGGCGCTGGGCCTGTTCCTGCTGTGGCGCTCGCACAGCGCGCCGGTGCTGCAACCGCAGCCGCTGGCCTCGACGCGGCAGGAGGGCGCCAAGTGAAGCAGTACCTCGACCTGCTGGGCCACGTGCTGGAGCACGGCACCGAGAAGGCCGACCGCACCGGCACCGGCACCCGCAGCGTGTTCGGCTGGCAGATGCGCTTCGACCTGTCCCAAGGCTTCCCGCTGGTCACCACCAAGAAGCTGCACCTGCGCTCGATCATCCACGAGCTGCTGTGGTTCCTGAAGGGCGAGACCAACATCGCCTACCTCCGGGACCACAAGGTCAGCATATGGGACGAGTGGGCCGACGACGACGGCGAGCTCGGGCCGGTCTACGGCAAGCAGTGGCGGCGCTGGACCGGCAGCGATGGCCGCGAGATCGACCAGGTCCGCTGGGTACTGGACGAGATCCGCCGCAATCCCGATTCGCGCCGGCTGATCGTCAGCGCCTGGAACGTGGCGGACCTGCCGAAGATGGCGCTGATGCCGTGCCACACGATGTTCCAGTTCTACGTGGCCGACGGCCGGCTGAGCTGCCAGCTGTACCAGCGCAGCGGCGACATCTTCCTCGGCGTGCCGTTCAACATCGCCAGCTACGCCTTGCTCACCCACATGGTCGCCCAGGTCACCGGGCTGGAGGTCGGCGACTTCGTGCACACGCTGGGCGACGCGCACCTGTATTCGAACCACTACGAGCAGGCGCGCGAGCAGCTGGCGCGCACGCCGCGCGCGCTGCCGACGCTGCGGCTCAACCCGGACGTGGACGACCTGTTCGCGTTCACCTTCGAGGACATCGCCATCGAAGGCTACGACCCGTTGCCGGCGATCAAGGCGCCGGTGGCGGTCTGACCGCGATGCGGACGGTGCCATGAAGGTTTCGCTGGTCGCCGCGCTCGATCGCCAGCGCGGCATCGGTCGCGGCAACGATCTGCCGTGGCGCCTGCCCGACGACCTCAAGCGGTTCAAGGCGCTGACCCTGGGCAAGCCGGTGCTGATGGGGCGCCGGACGGCCGAATCGCTCGGCCGCGCGCTGCCCGGGCGGACCAACCTGGTGCTCACGCGCGGTGGGCAGGTGCCGTTCGAGGGCATGCGGGCGGTGGGCTCGATCGACGAGGCCGTGGCGGTGGCACGGGCCGGCGGCGCGCAGGAGCTGTGCGTGATCGGCGGCGGCGAGGTCTATGCGCTGGCGCTGCCGCGCGCCGACGTGCTGCACCTGACCGAGGTGGACGCAGTGGTCGCCGATGCCGACACCTTCTTCCCTGCGTGGGATCGCGCGCAGTGGCGGGAGGTCGAACGCCAGGCGCGCGCGGCCGATGACCGGCATGCGCATGCGTTCGAATTCGTCGAATACCGTCGCGTTTCATCGTAGAGCGGGGCTTGCCCCGCTTGGGCGCGCCGCCGGTGCCGTTATTCCTTGCGCAGGTGCGGGGGCAATGCCGGCACGTCGCGGCCGGGCACCTGCACGACGCGCAGGTCCTCGCTGTCCAGCTGCAGGGCGGTGAGCTTGCCGCCCCAGACCGCGCCGGTGTCGATGGCGTGGATGCCGCCGGTCAGGGTCAGGCCCAGCGTGGACCAGTGGCCACAGACGATCTTCAGGTCGCGCTCCACGCGTCCGGGCGCCTCGTACCAGGGATACAGGCCGGCGGCCTGGGTGCCCGGCGGGCCCTTCTCCTCGATCGCGATGCGGCCGCGCGGGGTGCAGTAGCGGGCGCGGGTGAACCAGTTGATGGTCGCCCGCCAGCGCTCGTAGCCACGCAGTCCCGGCGACCAGTTCGGCTTGTCGCCGTACATGTTGCGCAGCAGGCCGCGGTAGCCGTCGCCATGCAGCTGGCGCTCGATCTCCAGCGCGTACTGCTCGGCCTGCTGGGTGGTCCACTGCGGCGCCAGTCCGGCATGGACCATGAGCCAGCCTAGGTTGCGGTCGGCATGGACCAGCTTCTGCCGGCGCAGCCAGCCGAGCAGCTCGTCGGCGTCGTCGGCCAGCACCACGCGCTGCAGGTCCGGGTTGACCTTGCGCTTCTCCGCCGGCGCGCGCTCGCCGATGGCCAGCAGCGACAGGTCGTGGTTGCCGAGCACCACGATGCTGCGCTCGCGCAGCGAATGCACCAGCCGCAACGTCTCCAGCGACTGGCCCCCGCGGTTCACCAGGTCGCCGCAGAACCACAGCATGTCGCCGGCCGGGTCGAAGCGGATCTTCTCCAGCAGGCGCTGGGTGGCGTCGTAGCAGCCCTGAAGGTCGCCGATGGCCCAGGTGCTCATCGCGGCCGCCTCAGTGCAGGGTCCGCGGCACGGTCAGCAGGAAGGGGGGGATGGGCGCGTCGAAGCGGGTGCCATCGGCAGCCAGCATGTCGTAGCGTCCCTGCATCGCTCCCTCGCTGGTCTCCAGCACCACGCCGGAGGTGTACTCGTAGTCCCCGCCCGGTTCGAGCCAGGGCTGCTCGCCGACCACCCCGTCGCCGTGCACTTCCTCGACGCGGCCGTTGCCGTCGGTGATTTCCCAGTGGCGCGCCAGCAGGCGCGCGGCCACGCTCCCACGGTTGCGGATGCGGATCGTGTAGGCGAACACGTAGCGCCCGGCATCGGGTTCGGACTGATCGTCGAGGAAGCGCGGTTCGACGGCGACCTCGATCGCGTAGGGCATGGCCTGTGGCATGGCGACAGTGTAAGCAAAAAGCGCGTGACGGCCGAGACGACGGAGCCGGCGCCGCCGCGTTCCGCGATCGCTGCCGTCGCACGGCGGGGTTGTGCCGCATGATTCCGGCCGTCGCCGCGAGCAGCGGGGCAAGCCCCGCTCTACGGTGTTGCGGCCGGCGCCGTAAGCAGCGGGGCAAGCCCCGCTCTACGGTTGCGGCCGTCGCCGGGGACAACGCGGCAGGCCCCGCTCTACGGGGCGTTCGCCAGGCGGATGAAGGCCGCCACTTCCAGCTGCTCGGCGCGGGCGTCCGGCGCCACTGCCGCCGCTTCGAACTGGGCCGGCGTGCAGACGCCGTTGAGCGCGTTGCGCAGCGTCTTGCGGCGCTGCCCGAACGCCGCCCGCACGACCTCGGCAAAGCGTGCGCGGCTGTCGATGCCCACCGTGGCCGGATCGCGAGGCACCAGCCGCACCACCGCCGAGTCCACCTTCGGCGGTGGCCGGAACGCGCCCGGCGGCACCACGAACAGCGGCTGCACCTGGCAGTAGGCCTGCAGCATCACGCTCAGCCGCCCGTAGACCTTGCTGCCGGGCGGCGCGCCCATGCGGTCGACCACTTCCTTCTGCAGCATGAAGACCATGTCGCGGATCGCCGCGGCGTGGTCCAGCGCATGGAACAGGATCGGCGAGGAGATGTTGTAGGGCAGGTTGCCGCACAGCTTGAACGGCGTGCCGGCGGCCAGCGCGGTGAAGTCCACCGACAGCACGTCGCGGTGGACGATGGTCAGCTCGCCCACGCCTTCGGCCATCGCCGCCAGCGGCCCGACCAGGTCGCGGTCGAACTCGATCACGGTCAGCGCGCCATGGCGGCGCAGCAGCGGCAGGGTGATCGCGCCCTGGCCGGGACCGATCTCGACCAGGCGGTCGCCTGGTCGCGGATCGACGGCCTGGACGATGCGCTCGATGTAGACGCGCTCGTGCAGGAAGTTCTGGCCCAGGGATTTCTTGGGCTGGTGGCTGCTGGTCATGCGCCATTATCGCCGGTCGTGGCGATGGATGCCGCCAGGCCGCCTCAGTCCATCCCCAGCTTCTTGAGCTTGTAGCGCAGCGCGCGGAAGGTGATGCCCAGCTGCGCGGCGGTGCGGGTCTTGTTCCAGCGGTTCTCCTCCAGCGCCTTCTGGATCGCGGCCCGCTCGAGCTGCTCGATGTAGGAGGGCAGGGCGCCGGTGCCCGGGTCCAGGTCGATCACCGCTTCGGCCGGCGCCTGGGCCGTGCCGGCCTCGGCCGGGCCGGGGGCGCGCGCCTGCGGCAGGTGCAGGTCGGCCGCGTCGATGCTGTCGCCATCGGCCAGGGCCAGGGCGCGCTCGAGCACGTTTTCCAGTTCGCGCACGTTGCCGGGGAACGGATAGGCGGCAAGCGCGGCCATCGCCGGCGCGGTCAGCTCCGGCGTCGCCCGGCCCTGGCCGGCGGACAGGCGCTGCAGGATGGAGCCGGCCAGCTGCAGCAGGTCGCCGGTGCGTTCGCGCAGCGGGGGTACCCTCAGCTCGATGACGTTGATGCGGTAGTAAAGGTCGTGGCGGAAGCGGCCGTCGGCGACCAGCTGGGCCAGGTCCTTGTGGGTGGCCGAGAGGATGCGCACGTCCACCGCGACCTCGCTGGCGGCGCCCACCGCGCGCACCGATTTCTCCTGGATCGCGCGCAGCAGCTTGACCTGCATCGGCAGCGGCAGCTCGGCGACCTCGTCCAGGAACAGGGTGCCGCCGCTGGCGGCCTGGAACAGGCCGGGCTTGTCGGCATGGGCGCCGGTGAAGCTGCCCTTCCGGTGGCCGAAGAATTCGCTTTCCATCAGCTCGGCCGGGATCGCGCCGCAGTTGACCGGGACGAAGGGGCCGGCGGCGCGCGCGCCCTGCTCATGGATGGTGCGGGCGACCAGTTCCTTGCCGACGCCCGACTCGCCCAGGATGTAGACCGGCGCCTGGCTGCGGGCCACCTTGGCGATGGTGGCGCGCAGGGTCGCCATCGCCGGCGAGTCGCCGAGCAGGCGGCTGGCCTGCTCCGGCGGCGGCGGCGGCGGCTTGGGCCGCTCGGCGTTGTTCAGTTCCAGCGCGTGCCGGACCAGCCCGCGCAACACGTTGATGTCCACCGGCTTGCTGACGAAATCGAAGGCGCCGGCCTTCAACGCCTCCACCGCCAGGTCCATGCTGCCGAAGGCGGTGATCATCGCCACCGGGGTCTGCGGGTGGTTGCGGGAGATCTCGCCGACCAGCTCGATGCCGCTGCCGTCGGGCAGGCGCATGTCGGTGAAGCACAGGTCGTACGCGTGGCGGCCCAGCAGTTCGCGGGCCTCGGCCAGGTTGGCCGCGGTATCCACGCGCAGGCCCATCCGCCCCAGGGTCAGTACGAGCAGTTCGCGGATGTCGCGCTCGTCATCGACGATCAGGGCACTGCGGGTTTGGCTCATGCCGGCACGATATCCGAGTCGGGGAGCCGGGCCAAGTCTGGGATGGCCGTCACAGGGACAGGATGGTGTTCGGGCCCGGCAGGGCCACCCGGAAGCAGGCCCCGCCCCCCGGGACAGGCACGTATTCCAGGGTGGCCTGGTTGGCCCGGGTCAGTTCCCGCGCGATGTACAGGCCCAGCCCGGTGCCGTGCTCGGAGGTGGTGAAGAACGGCCGGAACAACTGCGCCACCACGCCTTCCGGGATGCCCGGGCCGCGGTCGAGCACGTCCACGTAGGCGTTGCGCCCGTCCTGGAACACGCGCAGCCGGACCCGCGCCGGCTCGTCCATCATCCGCCCGTACTTGAGCGCGTTGTGCACCAGCGCGGTCAGGATCTGCTGCAGGTGCTTGGGATCGACCAGGGACTGGACCGGCTGCGAGGGCACGATCGCCTCCAGGCTGTCGGTCTCGATCGACAGGGTCTGCCGGTAGTCCTCGACGAAGCGGCGGACGAACGCGCCCAGGTCCAGGTTCTCGGGGTTGGCCCGTTCGCGCCGGGCCAGGCCGAGCACGCTCTCGACGATGCCGTTGGTGCGCAGGCACTGCTGGTGGATGATCTGCAGCAGGCGCCGGTCGGCGTCATCGACGTTCCGCGACTCCTCCAGCAGCTGCACCGCGTAGTTGATCGCCGCCAGCGGGTTGCGGATCTCGTGGGCCAGGCTGGCCGAGAACCTGCCCAGCGCGGCCAGCGTCAGCGACTCGGCGCGGCGCGACACCACCGTGCTGTCGTCGAGGAACACCAGGGTCAGGTCGCTGTCGGCCAGCAGCCGGGCGAAGCGCGGCTGCACCTCGGGCTGGTCGGGGAACAGCTGCAGCGGGGTGTCGTCGACCTGCCAGCCACCGCGCCAGCGCTGCAGGCGGCGCGACAGTTCCGGCGCGGCCTGGTTGAGGCTGGTCGGCCCGTTCTGCCCGCCATCGCCCAGCAGCAGCGACGCGGCCTCGTTGGCCAGGGTGATGTGGTTGTCGGCATCGACCACCAGCACGCCGGTGCGCATGCGGCGGATGATCAGCTCGTTGATCTCCACCAGGTTGGCGACCTCGGCGGTGCGCTGCTCGGCCAGGCGCTGGCTGGAGCGGGCGCGGTGGCCGATCTGGTAGCCCAGCCAGGCCAGGGCCAGGTAGCTGGTGACGAACATCGACAGTTCGGCCAGCGAGCGCGGCCGTTCGCCGTCGGCGAAGGCCGACCAGAGGAACTCCAGGACCAGGGCCAGGCTCGCCAGCACCGCCACGCCCATGCCATAGCGCAGCGGCAGCAGCATCGCCGCCGCGGCCACGTTGAACAGCAGCATCATCGCGATGCCCGCCGCGACCGGGGGCAGGGCATGGGTCATCAGGGTCGCCGCGAGGATGTCGATGCAGGCCCCGGCGAACACCAGCGGCACCAGCCAGCGCTCGTTGCGGCCCAGCAGCAGCAGGACCACCGCGGCGACCATGTAGACCACCGCCACGATGCCGCCGAGCACGGCATTGCGCGCCTGGCCGACCATCTCCGAGAGCGGGCTGAACACCAGTGCCGCCATGATCGCGGCTTCCAGCACCCGGTACAGGCTGAAGAAATACAGCTCGCGCCGGGGGATCGATTCCAGGCGGTCGATGAGCGAGGGTGGGGTCAAGCCGTGGCTCCCGTGACGCGGCCGGCGGCCAGTATAGGGGCAGTCACCGGGCGTCCGCGGCCGCTGCCGGCCCCGCCGGGCGGGCGTTTTGCACCGCTGCGGGCTTGTCGGCGACAATACCGCCCCCCGCCCCGCAGCCCCGGCCCCCATCGGCCCGGACCCACGGCCGGCCCGGCGGTCGTTCCCCACCCCACTGGTGAAGCATGAATTTCCACGAGTACCAGGCGAAACAACTGTTTGCCGACTACGGCATCCCGGTCCCGGCCGGGCGCGTCGCGTCCACCCCGGCCGAAGCGGTCGATGCGGCCAAGGCCCTCGGCAGCGGCCCCTGGATGGTCAAGGCCCAGATCCACGCGGGCGGCCGCGGCAAGGCCGGCGGCGTCAAGTTCTGCAAGACGACCGAGGACGTGTTCAACGCCGCCATCGGCATGCTCGGCACGAAGATGGCCACCTACCAGTCCGGCGGCGTGGCCCTGCCGGTCAACCAGGTGCTGGTGACCGAGGCCGGCGAGATCGCCAAGGAACTATACCTGTCGGTGCTGGTCGACCGCGGCAGCAAGTCGATCACCTACATCGCCTCGTCCGAGGGCGGCGTGGACATCGAGCAGGTCGCGGCCGAGACGCCGCACCTGATCCAGACCCTCAACGTGAACTTCGTCGAGGGCCTGCAGCCGTACCAGGCGCGCGACGTCGGCTTCGCCCTGGGCCTGAACGCCAAGCAGGTCGGCCAGCTGGTCAAGATCATGACCGGCCTCTACAAGCTGTTCAACGAGAAGGACCTGGCCCTGGTCGAACTGAACCCGCTGGCGATCCTGGACAGCGGCGACCTGTACGCGCTCGACGGCAAGGTCAACTCCGACGACAACGCCAGCTTCCGCCATCCGGACCTGGTCGCCATGCGCGACAAGAGCCAGGAGGACGAGACCGAGGTGCTGGCCAGCCAGCACGACCTCAACTACGTCACCATGGACGGCAACATCGGCTGCATGGTCAACGGCGCCGGCCTGGCGATGGCGACCATGGACGTGATCAAGCTCAATGGCGGCGAGCCGGCGAACTTCCTCGACGTCGGCGGCGGCGCCACCAAGGAGCGCGTGACCACCGCGTTCAAGCTGATCCTGTCCTCGGACAAGGTCAAGGCGATCTTCGTCAACATCTTCGGCGGCATCGTCCGCTGCGACATGATCGCCGAGGGCATCATCGCCGCGGTCAAGGACGTGGGCGTCAAGGTGCCGGTGATCGTGCGCCTGGAAGGCACCAACGTGGAAGAGGGCAAGAAGCTGCTGAAGGAAAGCGGCCTGGCCATCATCCCCGCCGACGACATCAACGACGGCGCCAAGAAGTCCGTCGCCGCGGTCGCCGCCTAATCATTATCGACGGCATCCGGATGGCGTGATTCCGATCCCATCCCCCTTGAGTCAAGGGGGTGGCCCGCCGCGAAGCGGCGGGTCGGGGGATCTGGAGGAACGCACCGGACATCGGCGCAAGCCGATGTCGCGTCTCCGGAGCCGGCGTCCAATACGAACTACAAGGACTAAAACCATGTCCGTTCTTATCAACAAGAACACGAAGGTGATCGTGCAGGGCTTCACCGGCCAGCAGGGCACCTTCCACGCCGAGCAGATGGTCGAGTACGGGACCCAGGTCGTCGGCGGCGTCACCCCGGGCAAGGGCGGCCAGACCCACATCGGCCTGCCGGTGTTCAACACCGTCGCCGATGCGGTCAAGGCGACCGGCGCCGACGCTTCGGTCATCTACGTGCCGCCGCCGTTCGCGGCCGACGCGATCCTGGAAGCGGCCGCCGGCGGCATCAAGGTCATCGTCTGCATCACCGAGGGCATCCCGGTGCTGGACATGCTGCGCGTCAAGAACGTGCTCAAGGGCCATCCGGACGTGGTCCTGATCGGCCCGAACTGCCCCGGCATCATCACCCCGGGCGAGTGCAAGATCGGCATCATGCCGGGCCACATCCACAAGCCGGGCAAGATCGGCATCGTCTCGCGCTCGGGCACGCTGACCTATGAAGCGGTCAAGCAGACCACCGACGTGGGCCTGGGCCAGTCGACCTGCATTGGCATTGGCGGCGACCCGATCAACGGCCTGAACTTCGTCGACTGCCTCAAGCTGTTCAACGAGGATCCGCAGACCGAGGGCATCATCATGGTCGGCGAGATCGGCGGCAGCGCCGAGGAAGAGGGCGCCGAGTACATCAAGCAGCACGTGAAGAAGCCGGTCGTGGGCTTCATCGCCGGCGCCTCGGCCCCTCCGGGCAAGCGCATGGGCCACGCCGGCGCGATCGCGTCGGGCGGCCAGGGCACGGCCGAGGGCAAGTTCGCCGCGATGGAAGCGGCGGGCGTGACCACGGTGCGTTCGCCGGGCGACCTGGGCGCGGCGATCAAGGCCCGCCTGGGCGGTTGATCCGCGCTGCCGTGCGTCACTGAGAAAAGGCCGCCTCCGGGCGGCCTTTTTTTGTGTTCTGGCCAAGGCTGCGGGGCAGGAGCGCGGGTTTCGGTCGGGGGGCGTTCGAGCGAGGCGGTGGCTTCGGCGGGGGGCCGCCGCCCTGCCGGGGCATGGCCCATCCCTCGGGCGGACATCCCTGTCCGCACTCGGGTCGTGGCACATCCATGTGCCACTTGTGCCATGCCCCGGCAGGACGGCGTCCTCGGGTGGCGTCGAGGTCGCGGCTTCGACAACACACGTATTGCCACGGCCCAGCCCGAAGCTGCGCTGTTGCGGCTGTCCCACCCGATGCCGGCCCCCGCGGCCGCGGCTTTCTGCTGGGCCGCCGGTGCCGCCGAGCTCCGGATCCAGGGCTTTCTGTCCCGCTGTCGGTGCCCCGAGGCCCCGCCGCCGATGCTCGCGGGCCTTGCCGCCGATGCTTCCGAGCACCGACAGCGGGGCTTCCTGCCTCGCCGGCGATGCTTTCGTGCCCCGGCATCGTGGCTCTCGGCCTCGCCGCCGATGCTCCCGAGCGCCGGCATCAGGGCTTTTTGCCTCGTCGCCGGTGCTCTCTTGCCCCGACGCCGGGGCTTCCTGCCTTGCGCGCAGGGTTGCGAACCCCGATCGCAAGGCTTTTTTTCTTGCGCGCAAGGCTCCGGGCCCCGGCCGCGGGGCTTTCGCCTTGTGATCCCGCTGCCGACCCCGGCAGGCGGGGCCTGTGACAAACCGGTTGGCCCGGCGAATCACCCGTGCATTGGACACAATGACCCACGGAAGCGATCCCGCATGGAACTCGCCACGCCCATGACCGACACCCAGGCCCAGGCCTTCGACGCGCTGCTGCAGCGGCATCGCGGCATCGTGCTCAAGATCGCCGGCAGCTACGCCCGCGGCGCAGAGGACCGCGCCGACCTGGCCCAGGAGATCGCGGTGCAGCTGTGGCGGGCGTGGCCCGGCTATGACCCGGCGCGCAGCTTCTCGACCTGGATGTACCGGATCGCGTTAAACACCGCGATCTCGTTCCTGCGCGGCCAGGCGCAGGCGGACCGCTCGGTGCCGCTGGACGACCACGCCGACACATTGGCCGGTGGCGCGGCGTTCGACCCGGAGACGCACGAGCGCCTGCGCCTGCTGCAGCGGTTCATGGCCACGCTCGGGCCGCTGGACCGGGCGCTGCTGCTGCTCTACCTGGAGGAGCGCAGCGGGCGCGAGATCGCCGAGGTGCTGGGCATCGGCGAGAGCAACGTCACCACGCGGATCGGGCGGATCAAGCAGCGCCTGCGCGACTACGCCGCCGCCTCCTTCCACGACTGATTCCCACGACCGGACCCCTGATGGACACGACCATGGAACTCGACGAACTGAAGAATGCCTGGCAGGTGCTGGGCCGCCAGCTGGAACGGCAGGAGGCGCTGCAGTGGCAGCTGCTGCGCGAGCGCAAGCTCGAGCACGTGCGCCGC
Source organism: Pseudoxanthomonas sp. Soil82 (assembly GCF_040446535.1). NCBI lineage: Bacteria > Pseudomonadati > Pseudomonadota > Gammaproteobacteria > Lysobacterales > Lysobacteraceae > Pseudoxanthomonas > Pseudoxanthomonas sp. Soil82. Next base: position 100,294 of record NZ_JBEAAK010000005.1, on the reverse strand, counting down.
GGCCTGCGCCCGCTCGCCTGGGGACAGGCGCTGCAGTTCCTGCTCGGCATCGGCCTGATCGTGCTGGGCGTGGCCTGCTGGACGCGCAACGTCGCGGTGCCGGGGCTGTTCTGGACGGGCGTGCTGGTGCATGCCTTCGGCGTGGCGCACGTGGCCCTGGCCGGTATCACGCTGGGAATGATCGGTACGTTCGACTACTCGGCACCGGTGCTGCGGATCCAGAAGCAGATGGCGCGGCTGCGCTGCGTCTATGCGGCCAGCGCCAATGTCTGCGGGGCGCCCTGGTGGGTGATGTGGGTGCTGGTGGTGGTCGCCTTCGCCGGCCTGGGCCAGGTGGACCCGGCCGCCGGGACGCCGCTGTGGATCCAGATCAGCCTGGCGCTGGGCGTGGCGGGGTGGCTGGGCACGTATGCGTTGTCCTGGCTGTCCAGCCGCCGTGCGCGGCGCGCGGGGCGCGAGGGCGGGCTCCTCGACGAGAGCGGTGCGATCCGCCGCGGACGCGCGCTGCTGGACGAGATCGCCGAGTTCGAGCGCGGCTGACCGCGGCGGGCACGACCACAAGTCCGCAACGTCGCGCCGGTATCATGGGCGCATCCCACGAACGGTCGCCGCCATGAAGGATTCCCTGCGCATCGCCCTGGCCCAGTTCGACTTCCCGGTCGGGGCGGTGGCGCGCAACGCCGAGCGGATCGCGAGGATGATCGCCGAGGCGCGCGACGAGTTCGATGCCGACATCGTCCTGTTCCCGGAACTGGCGATCAGCGGCTACCCGCCCGAGGACCTGTTGCTGCGGCCTTCGTTCCTGGCCGCCTGCGAGGCGGCGCTGCACGAGGTGGCGAAGGCGGCGACCGGGATCGTGGCCGTGGTCGGCTGGCCCGAGTCGGCCGGCAGCGTGCTGTACAACGCCGCCAGCGTGCTGCGCGACGGCCGGGTCGAGGCGACCTACCGCAAGCGCGAACTGCCCAACTACGCGGTGTTCGACGAGCGCCGCTACTTCGAGGTCGACCCGGACGGCGGGCCCTGCGTGTTCGAGGTCGATGGCGTGCCGGTCGGCGTGGTGGTGTGCGAGGACCTGTGGTTCCCCGAGCCGCTGGCCGACACGGTGGCCGCCGGCGCGCAGCTGGTGCTGGTGCCCAACGCCTCGCCGTTCGAGCGCGGCAAGCACGCCCAGCGCGACGCGCTGCTGGCCGAGCGCACCCGCGAATCCGGTGCGGCGCTGGCCTACCTCAACCTGGTCGGCGGCCAGGATTCGGTGGTGTTCGATGGTGCTTCGGTGGTGGCCGACGGCGACGGCACCGTGCATCCGGCCGCCGCCGCGTTCACCGACCAGTGGCTGCTGGTCGACTACGACGTCGCCGGGCGCCGCTTCGCGCCGGTGCAGTGGATGGACGACGGCGACGAGAGCATGGACGCGCTGGCCTGGCGCGCGGTGGTGCGCGGGATCCAGGACTACTGCGGCAAGAACGGCTTCTCGAAGGTGTGGCTGGGCTTGTCCGGCGGCATCGACTCGGCGCTGGTGCTGGCGCTGGCGGTCGACGCGCTGGGCGCGCAGAACGTCACCGCCGTGCGCCTTCCATCGCGCTACACCGCCGACCTGTCCAACGACCTGGCCGCCGAGCAGTGCGCCGCGCTGGGCGTGAAGCTGGAAACGGTGGCGATCGAGCCGGCCTTCACCGGCTTCCTGCAGGCGCTGGACGCGATGTTCGAGGGCCGCGATACGGATGTCACCGAGGAGAACCTGCAGTCGCGCAGCCGCGGCGCGATCCTGATGGCGCTGTCGAACAAGTTCGGCGGGCTGCTGCTGACCACCGGCAACAAGAGCGAGTACGCGGTCGGCTACGCCACGATCTACGGCGACATGTGCGGCGGCTACGCGCCGCTGAAGGACTTGTACAAGACCGAGGTGTTCGGCCTGGCCAAGTGGCGCAACACGGTCGGCGGGGCGCCGGTGATCCCGCCGGCGGTGATCGCGCGGCCGCCCTCGGCCGAACTGCGCGCCAACCAGACCGACCAGGATTCGCTGCCGGCCTACGACGTGCTCGACGGCATCCTCTACCGCTACGTCGACCAGGAGCAGTCGCGCGACGAGATCGTCGCCGCCGGCTACGCCGCCGAAGTGGTCGACCGGGTGCTGCGCCTGGTCCGGACCAGCGAGTGGAAGCGGCACCAGGCCGCGCCGGGGCCGAAGGTGTCGCGGCGCGCGTTCGGCCGCGAGCGGCGCTATCCGATCAGCAACGGATTTTCCGGCTGATCGACGCGCCGCCGGTCCTGTCCGGCAGCAGACCGCCCGTAGAGCCGGGCTTGCCCGGCTGCTCCCGCCGATCCATGAACAAAAAAGCGCGCCGAAGCGCGCCTTTTTTCTTCCTGTCCCGCCGGCCTCAGCGGTCGCGCGTGGCGTTGCGGTTGCCGGTCGGCGAAACCTCGCCGGCGAACGGGTTCAGCTTGCGGATCGCCATCGGATAGTCCGGCCAGTCGCCGCTCAGGAACGGGTGTTGGGGGTCGTTGAGCTGCAGCACGCGGCGGGCATCGGCGGCCAAGGCCTCGTTGCCCAGCGCCTCGTACGAGGCGGCCAGCGCGGCCACCGCGTCGTTCTGGAACTCGCTCTGCGGATAGGTTTCCAGGATGTACTGGGCGCGGCTGGCGGCCGACAGCCAGGCGCCGCGGCGCATGTAGTACAGCGCGGTGTCCATTTCGTGGCGGGCGAACAGGTTGCGCAGCTCGACCATGCGCTGGCGCGCGTCGGGCGCGTACTTGCTGTTCGGGTAGCGCTGGACGACGCGTGCGAAGTCGTCGTAGGCCTGCTGCGGCGAGGCCAGGTCGCGGCGGCTGGGGTCCAGCGACCACACCCGCTGCAGGAACACCGCGTCGCGGTTGGAGTTGGCCAGGCCGCGCAGGTAGTAGAAGTAGGCGATGTTGCGGTGGGTCGGGTAGGTGCGGATGAAGCGGTCGATGGTCGAGACCGCGTCCTCGTGGTTGCCGGCCTTGAACTGGGCGTAGGCCGTTTCCATCAGCGCCTGTTCGGTGTACGGCCCGTACGGGTACTGGGCGACCAGGCGCTTGAACGTCCGCTCGGCGTCGGACCAGTTCCCGCGGACCATCTGGTTGTGGGCCTTCTCGTACAGCTCGGTGACCGGCAGGCCTTCGTCGGCGTCTTCCTTGCTGTTGCGGCCGCAGCCGGTGGCCAGCACGACCACGGCGAGCAGCAGGCCGGCCAGGCGCAGCGGGGCGGGGAGGGCGAAACGGGGGCGATGGGCCATCGGAAGGCGAGCGGCGCGGAAACGGAAAGGCCGATGATAGCCTAGTGGCCTGTCCGGCGACTGACTCCAGCGCGCCGGACCGTCCCCGCACCGGTTGCTCCCATGTCCCAGCCCTCCGACGCTCCCCGCCAGGCCACCGTCCCCGACGAGGCCGCCGGCCGCCGTTTCGACGCGGTCCTGGCCGACCTGTTCCCCGAGTATTCCCGCTCCCGCCTGGCGGCCTGGATCAAGTCCGGCGACGCCCTGCTGGCGGGGCAGGCGGCGCGGCCGCGCGACCCGGTGCGCGGTGGCGAGACGGTGACCCTGGCGGCGGTGGCCGAAGTCCTGACCGAGGCCGTGCCCGAGGACATCCCGCTGGACATCCTGTACGAGGACGCCGACCTGTTCGTCCTCGACAAGCCGGCCGGGCTGGTGGTCCACCCCGGCGCCGGCAATCCGGCCGGCACCCTGGTCAACGCGCTGCTGCACCGGGACCCCGGCCTGGCCGTGCTGCCGCGCGCGGGCATCGTGCACCGGCTGGACAAGGACACCAGCGGAGTCATGGTGGTGGCGCGCACGCTGCCGGCGCACACCGGGCTGGTGGCGCAGCTGGCCGCGCGCGAGGTCCACCGCCAGTACCTGGCCGTGGTGGTGGGCGCACTGGTTTCCGGCGGCACCGCCAGCGCCGCCATCGACCGCCATCCGCGCGACCGCCTGCGCATGGCCGTGCGCGAGGACGGCCGCGATGCCGTCACCCATTTCCGCCTGCGCGAACGCTTCCGCGCGCATACGGCGCTGGAGTGCCGGCTGGAGACCGGCCGCACGCACCAGATCCGGGTGCACATGCAGCACCTGCGCCACCCCATCGTCGGCGATCCGCTCTACGGCGGCCCGCTGAAGCTGCCCAAGGGCGCGACCGATGCGCTGGCCGCCGCGCTGCGCGGCTTCAAGCGGCAGGCGCTGCATGCCGAGACGCTGGAGTTCGCCCACCCGGTCAGCGGCGAGCCGGTGCGCGTCTCGGCCCCGTTGCCGGCGGACATGGTCGGGCTGCTGCAGGTGCTGCGCGAGGACACCCGCGCGTGGGAGGAGAGCCAGCGGCGCTGAGCCGCGCGGACCATGGGTACTCCGGCCGATCTCCGCCACGATCCCGCGTTGCTGCTGGCCGACTGGCCGGCCCCGCCCGGCGTGGTCGCCTTCACCACGCTGCGGCGTGGCGCAGGCGTGTCGGTCGCGCCGTTCGACACCTTCAACGCCGGCGCCCGCTGTGGCGACGATGCGTCCGCGGTGGCCAGCAATCGCGCGGAACTGGCGCATCGCGCCGGCCTGCCCTCGCCACCGCACTGGCTGCACCAGGTGCATGGCACCGGCGTGCTGCGCTTCGACGCGCCCGCGGTGGCGGCCATCGCTGGCGATATCGAAGCCGAGCCGGAGGCGGATGCCGCGGTGACCTCGTCGCCGGGGACCGTGCTGGCCATCCTCACCGCGGACTGCCTGCCGGTCGTGTTCGCCGCGCGCGACGGCAGCGAGGTGGCCGCCGCGCATGCCGGCTGGCGCGGGCTGGCATCGGGCGTGCTGGAAGCGACGGTGGCCGCGATGCGCGCGCCGGCCGCGCACCTGCAGGCCTGGCTCGGCCCGGCGGCCGGTCCGGCGGCCTATGAAATCGGCACCGAGGTGCACGAGGCGTTCGTCGGCCACGATGCGGGCGCGGCGTCGGCGTTCGTGGCCACGCGCCCGGGACACTGGCGCGTGGACCTGTATGCGCTGGCGCGCCGCCGGTTGCGCGCGGCCGGCATCGGCGCCGATGCGATCCATGGCGGCGGCCTGTGCACCATCGGCGACGCCGCGCGCTTCTACTCGCATCGCCGCGACCAGCGCACCGGCCGCATGGCGACCCTGGTCTGGCGCAGCGCGACGTAGAGCGGGGCCCGCCCCGCTGCTGCTGGCCTTTGCCCACCGACGCCTTGCCGGCGCGGCAGCCGGGCAAGCCCGGCTCTACTCAGCGCGGCAGCCGGGCAAGCCCGGCTCTACGCGTCGGGGCGCTCGGTCGACCCCGTAGAGCGGGGCTTGCCCCGCTGCCCTTGCCCGCGAATCAGGCGGATTCCAGCGCCTGCAGGTAGTCCCGCCGCCAGGCATGGATGTCGTGCTTCCGCAGGTGTTCCATCATCGCGTGCCAGCGTTCCTTGCGCCGCTCCAGCGGCATCGTTGCCGCGGTGGCGATGGCGTCGGCCACGCCGTCGAGGTCGTGCGGGTTGACCAGCAGGGCCTGGTCCATTTCCTGCGCGGCGCCGGCCAGCAGCGAGAGCACCAGCACGCCCGGGTTCTCCGGGTCCTGCGAGGCGACGTACTCCTTGGCGACCAGGTTCATGCCGTCGCGCAGCGGCGTGACCAGGCCCACGCGCGCGCTGCGGTAGAAGCCGGTGAGGGTCGCGTGCGGGAAGTTGCGGTTGACGTAGCGCAGCGGCGTCCAGTCCGGCTCGGCATGGCCGCCGTTGATGTGCCCGGCGATCTGCTCGAGCTGGTTGCGCAGCTGCTGGTATTCGCCGACGTCGCCGCGCGACACCGGCGCGATCTGCAGGTAGGTCAGGCTGCCCTTCTGGTCGGGATGGCGCTGCAGGTAGCGCTCGAAGCCATGGAAGCGTTCCGGCAGCCCCTTCGAGTAGTCGAGGCGGTCCACCCCGATCGCCAGCATCCGCCGCTCCAGGCTGGTATGCAGCTGGCGCAGCGCCGGCTTGGACATCGCGGCGGCGGCCTGCTGCTCGATGTGCGCGGTGTCGATGCTGATCGGGAACGCGCCGGTCCGGAAGCGGCGTCCACCGGGCGCCTCGAGCACGTCCTCGTCGATGATGCGGCCGCCGCCGTACAGGCGCACGTAGGACTGGAAGCGGTCCTTGTCGCGGCGGGTCTGGAAGCCGATCAGGTCGTACGCGTACAGGGTCGACATCAGGCGCTGGTGGTCGGGCATGGCCATCAGCAGGTCGGCCGAGGGCACCGGCACGTGCAGGAAGAACCCGATCCTGCAGTTGACCCCGCGTTCGCGCAGCAGCGATGCCAGCGGGATCAGGTGGTAGTCGTGGATCCAGACGATGTCGTCCGGGCGCAGCCGCGGCGCCAGCTTGTCGGCGAACAGCGCGTTGACCCGGCGGTAGCCCTCGCGGGTGGCGCGGTCGTAGTCGACCAGGTCGAGGCGGAAGTGCAGCAACGGCCACAGCGTGCGGTTGGAGAAGCCGTTGTAGTACGCGTCCAGGTCCGCGCGGTTGAGGTCCACGGTGACATAGCGGATGTTGCCGTCGACCTGTTCGTGCACCTCGCCGCTGGCCTCGCGCACGGTCTTGCCGCTCCAGCCGAACCACAGCCCGCCGCGTTCGCCCAGCGCCCCCTGCAACGCCACCGCCAGGCCGCCGGCGCGGTTCTCGCCCGGGATCGCCACCCGGTTGGACACCACCACCAGCCGGCTCACGAGGCCTCCTGCCAGGAACGCGACAGGCGCATGGCCGCGATGATCAGGCCGACGTGCGAGTAGGTCTGCGGGAAGTTGCCCCAGCCCTCACCATCCTCGAAGGCCATGTCCTCCGACAGCAGGCCCAGCGCGTTGCGCCGCGCCAGGACCCGCTCGAACAGCCCGCGCGCCTCGTCCATGCGGCCGATCGCGGCCAGTGCGTCGATGTACCAGAACGTGCAGATGGTGAAGCTGGTCTCGGGAGTGCCGAAGTCGTCCGGTGCCACGTAGCGGAACACGCCGTCGCCATGGCGCAGCTCGGCGCCGATGGCCTCGACCGTGGCCACGTAGCGCGGATCGTCGGCGGCGACGAAGCCGATGTCGGCCAGCAGCAGCAGCGACGCGTCCAGGTAGTCACTCTGGAAGGAGGCGCTGAAGTGGTTGGCCTGCGGGCGCCAGGCGCGCTCGAGCGTGGCGGCGTGGATGGTGTCGGCGCGTCCGCGCCAGTAGCCGGCGCGCTCGTCCAGCCCGAGCCTCAGCGCGATCTTGGCCAGCCGGTCGCAGGCGGCCCAGCACATGGCGGCGGTGTAGGTGTGCACCTCGGCGCGCCCGCGGAACTCCCACAGCCCCGCGTCCGGCACGTCGTACAGGGCGAAGGCGCGCTCGCCCAGCGGCTCGAGCCGGGCGAAGGTGTGCGCGTCGCCCGGATCGACCAGGCGCTGGTCGAAGAACAGTTGGGTGGACGCCAGCACCACGCTGCCGTAGACGTCGTGCTGCTTCTGGATCCAGGCCAGGTTGCCGCGCCGCACCGGGCCCATGCCGCGGTAGCCGGCGAGCGACTCGACCTCGTGCTCGTCCAGCGTCTCCTCGAAGCCGATCCCGTACAGCGGCTGCAGCGAACCGTCGTGGGTGGCGATGTTGAAGATGTAGCGCAGGAACTCCTCCATGCTGCGGGTGGCGCCGAGCCGGTTGAGCGCGCGCACCACGAAGGCCGCGTCGCGCAGCCAGCAGTAGCGGTAGTCCCAGTTGCGCGACGAGCCGGGCGCTTCCGGGATGGAGGTGGTCATGGCCGCGATGATCGCGCCGCTGTCCTCGTACTGGCACAGCTTGAGCGTGATCGCGCTGCGGATCACCGCGTCCTGCCATTCCAGCGGGATCGACAGGTAGCGCACCCATTCGCACCAGTAGTCGCGGGTGCGGGTGAGCGCTTCCTCGACATAGCCGCCGATGGAACGGGTCAACGGCTCGTCCGGCCCCAGGACCAGGTGCAGCCGGTGGCTGAGGACGAAGGGCAGGCCGTCGCGGACGAAACGCACCGGCGCGTCGGTGGTCAGGCGCAGGGTGAAGGCGGGCAGCAGCCAGCGCATGTGGTTGCTGCCCCAGGTGTGCTCGGGTACGCGCGCGCCCCAGTCGGCCAGCGGCCGGGCGCGCAGGCGGACCCGCGGGCTGCCCGACAGCGGGGTGATCCGGCGGACGATGGAGACGGGGCGGTAGAAGCGCCCGTTCTGGCGCCAGCGCGGGGCGAAGTCGAGGATTTCCACGGCGCCGCCGTGGGCATCGTGCAGCACGGTGCGCAGGATCGCGGTGTTGGGCACGTAGGCCTGCTCGGCGCGGGCGAAGTCCTCCAGCTCGACGGCGAAGTCGCCACCGTCGTGCGCACGCGGCGACAGCAGCGCGCAGAAGGCCGGGTCGCCGTCGAACGCCGGCAGGCAGCTCCAGACCACGCGCCCGCGCGCGTCGACCAGGGCGCCGAAGCTGCCGTTGCCGATGACGCCCAGCTGCAGGTTCGATTCGTTCACTTGCATTGCGTTGTTCCCCTTTCGATGCGAGGCGGCGGCGCGGGCGCTATCGCCCGGCCCCCGCGGGGCTGGCGTTGGCGACCAGCCAGGCATGGACGGCGCGGGTGCCGGCCAGCGCATGCGTGGCCAGGCTGCCGTCGCGCTGGCCGACCAGCACGCTCCAGCCGCCGGCGCGGTTGGCGGCGCCGAAGCCGTATTCGTCGGTAAGGTCGTCGCCGACGAAGACCGGCACGCGGCCGGCGAACGGCGCGCGCGCCATCATCCGCTCCAGCGCACGGCCCTTGTCGCTGCCTTCGGGCACGAACTCCACGACATGGTCGCCCGGCTGCAGGCGGTAGCCGGGCAGCGCGCCGATCCGCTGGCGCGCGAAGCCGGACACCGCCTCGGCCGCATGCGGTGCGGCGCGCCAGTGCAGGGCCAGGCTCACGCCCTTGTCCTCGACCAGCACGCCCGGGTGCGCGGCGGCCAGGTGCGCCGCCTCGCGATGCAGCTCGTGCAGGAAGCTGGAGGTGTCGTCGGGCAGGTCCGCCGCGGCCTGCGCGTCGCTGCGGAACTGGTGCCCGTGCAGTCCGGCCGCGGGCAGCCGCAGCGGCGCGAACAACGCGTCCAGCTGCGCCAGCGGCCGCCCGCTGACCAGCGCCACGGCACCGCCCAGGCGGTCGCTGATCGCGCCGATGGCCTCCAGGACCTGCGGCAGCACGCGCACGGCTGCGGGATCGTCGCTGAACTCGACCAGGGTGCCGTCCACGTCGAGGAACAGCGCGCAGGCGTCGTCGAGTGGGGGCGGCGACGGGCGTGGGGGATTCGCGTCGGCCATGCAGCCATTGTGCACCACCCGGCCGTGATGCCCGGGTCATGCCATGCGCATTCGATCGCAGCGCGATCCACGAACGCCCCACGGACATGGCGACGACGGGCCTGGCGCGAACGGCTGCGCGCCTGCCTGCCGGGCCGCCAAGTCCGGATGCTGCCGTCCCCGTGCACGGCACCGCGACGCGGCGGATTGCACCAGCGCCGCATGCCACGGTGGCGCTGGTCCTGGTCCATTGCTGCCCTGCCTTGGCGGCGGTTGCGGTGCGACGGGTCGCGCCGACACCGCCGGCGTCCGCCGGGCCCCCTGCCGGCAGGGATCCAACCCCGGGGCCCGGACCCCGACCGGGCCGTGCCTGCGGGTCCGGAATGTTGCATTATCGTTAATGCCCCCTCCACCCCAGGATATCCCGCCATGAGCCGACCGGCCCGGATTGCGCCCTCCCGCAGCACGCTTGCCTTCGCCGTTGCCGCCATCCTGCTGGCGCCGCCGGCGCTGGCGCAGGACACCGCCACGACCCTGGATGCGGTCCAGGTCACCGCGCAGCGCAAGGTGGAGAACATCCAGGACGTGCCGGTATCCATCACCAGCATCGATGCCGAGAAGCTGCACGTGCTCGGCTCCGGCGGCAACGACATCCGCTTCCTGTCCGCGCGCGTGCCCAGCCTGAACATCGAATCGTCCTACGGCCGCGCGTTCCCGCGCTTCTACATCCGTGGACTGGGCAACACCGACTTCGACCTCAACGCCTCGCAGCCGGTGTCGCTGGTGTACGACGACGTGGTCCAGGAGAACCCGCTGCTCAAGGGTTTCCCGTTGTTCGACATCGAGCGGGTGGAAGTGCTGCGCGGCCCGCAGGGCACGCTGTTCGGGCGCAACACCCCGGCCGGCGTGGTCAAGTTCGACTCGGTGCGGCCGTCGCAGGACCTGGATGGCTACGCCCAGCTCGCCTATGGCAGCGACGCGATGGTCAACTTCGAGGGCGCCGTCGGTGGCGCGCTGGGCGGCAACTGGTCCGGCCGCGTGTCGGCGCTGTACCAGCGCCGCGACGACTGGGTGACCAACACCTATCCGGGCCCGAACGACGGTTTCGAGGGCTATGACGAATCGGCCGCCCGCGTGCAGTTCCTGTACGAAGGCGAAGGGTTCGAGGCGCTGCTGAACCTGCACCGCCGCGACCTCAACGGCACCGCGCGCCTGTTCCGCGCCAACATCATCGAGCCGGGCAGCAACCGCTTCGTGCCCGGCTTCGACAAGGACGAGGTGGCGCTGGACGGCGTCAACTTCTCCGACCTGGAGACCTGGGGCGGCAGCGCCCGCCTGCGCTGGGACTTCGGCAACCTGAGCCTGCACTCGATCACCGGCTACGAGACGCTGGAGTCGCTCAACCGCGGCGACATCGACGGCGGCTACGGCGCGGCGTTCCTGCCCGACTCCGGGCCCGGCTTCATTCCGTTCGCCTCCGAATCGGCCGACGGCATCCCCGACCACAAGCAGGTCACCCAGGAATTCCGCCTGGAATCGGATTACGGCGGCCGCTTCGACTGGCAGGCCGGCTTCTTCTGGTACCGCGAAGACCTGACCATCGACAGCTTCAACTACGACTCGCTGGCGCCGGGCAACCCGCAGGCCGGCCATGCCGTGCAGGAGCAGGAGAACACCGCCTGGGCGGTGTTCGGCTCGGTCGAGTACGCGGCCACCGACAAGCTCAAGCTGCGCGGCGGCGTGCGCTACACGAAGGACGAAAAGGACTTCTCGGCCAGCGTGCTGGAAGGCGCGCCGTTCGGTGCGCCGGTGGGCGGCCCGTACACGGTCGACACCGACGTCGACGACGTCAGCTGGGACGCCAGCGCGGTCTACGAGGTCAACGAGGCGGTGAACCTGTACGGCCGCGTGGCCAAGGGCTTCCGCGCGCCGTCGATCCAGGGCCGCCTGCTGTTCGCCTCGGCCGCCGCACCCAACGGCGGCGTGTCCACCGCCGATTCGGAGACGGTGATCTCGTACGAAGCCGGCATCAAGGCCGACCTGTTCGACCGCCGCGCGCGCGTGGGCTTCAACCTGTTCCGCTACGACGTCAGCGACCAGCAGCTGATCGCGGTCGGCGGCGGTGCCAACATCGCCACCCTGCTCAACGCCGACAAGACCGTCGGCCAGGGCGTGGAGCTGGACCTGGAAGCGTGGCTGGCCGAGGGCCTGCTGCTGACCTGGGGCAGCAGCTACAACGACACGCGGATCGACGACGAGGACCTGGCCGTGGCGGTCTGCGGCGGCGGCTGCACCGTGACCGACCCGACCGTGACCATCGGCGGCGGCACCTACGCGCTGATCGACGGCAATTCGCTGCCGCAGGCGCCGAAGTGGATCCACAACCTGACCCTGCGCTATGGCATCCCGCTCAGCGAGGGCGAGCTGTACTTCTTCACCGACTGGGCCTACCGCAGCGAGGTCAACTTCTTCCTGTACGAGTCGGCCGAGTTCCGCGGCCGCTCCTCCGTGGAAGGCGGCCTGCGCGTGGGCTACGGCTGGGGCGACGGCGCCTACGACCTGGCCCTGTTCGGCCGCAACATCACCGACCAGACCCGGATCGTGGGCGGCATCGACTTCAACAACCTCACCGGCTTCATCAACGAGCCGCGGACCTGGGGTGTTGAATTCCGCTGGAGCTTCTGAGCCAGCGGTCGGGGGCCGGGGGTTTTGTAGGAGCCGATTCATCGGCGACGCGACGCCGTCGGCACAGGCGTCGCCCTTGTGTTCCGACGCCGGTCGCCGATGAATCGGCTCCTACAGAAGGCAGGAACGCGGCCCGCAGTCGACAAGGATCCCGATGACCGACATCCATTCCCGCCGTCCGCCGCGATGGTTCGTCGCCGGCGACCTCAACGGCTTCTTCGGCCTGGTGGTCGACAACCTGTCGATCCTGGGCTTCATCGCGCTGGCGCTGGTCGGGATCTTCGGGTTCCCGGCCGAGGTGGTGTACACGAAGATGTTCCCCGGCACCGCGCTGGGCGTGCTGGTCGGCAACCTGGCCTACACCGCGATGGCGCGCCGACTGGCCTTACGCAGCGGGCGAGCCGACGTCACCGCGATGCCGCTGGGCCTGGACGCGCCGACCAGCATCGGCATGGCCCTGCTGGTGCTGGGGCCCGGCTTCCTCGCCTTCCGCCAGCAGGGGCTGGACGAGCAGGCCGCCGCACTGGCGACCTGGCAGCTGGGCATGGCCTCGCTGGTGGTGATGGGCGCGCTCAAGCTGGTGCTGTCGTTCTGCGGGGACGCGATCACCCGCGCCGTGCCGCGTGCGGCGCTGCTGGGCTCGATCGGCGGCGCGGCGTTGACCCTGCTCGGCTTCCTGCCGCTGGTCGAGACCCTGCGCTCGCCGGTGGCGGGACTGGTGACCCTGGGCCTGCTGCTGTACGTGCTGGTCGCGCGCGGCCCGCTTCCGGTGCGTCTGCCGGGTGTGCTGGTGGCGCTGCTGGTGGGCACGTTCCTGTACTACGCACTGGGGCTTTCCGGCCTGGGCATGCCCGGGTTCGCGCTGCCGCAGGGGGTGACGCTGGTGTTCGCGCTGCCACTGCCCAATGCCGGGTTCATCGCCGGCTTGCCGGCCACGGTGCCCTACCTGCCGTTGCTGCTGCCGTTCGGCCTGCTGATGGTGGTCGGCGGGATCAACGTGGCCGAAAGCGCGCGCGCGGCCGGCGACGATTACCGCACCCGCGACGTACTGCTTGTCGAGGCGGTGGCTACGCTGGTCGCCGGGGTCTGCGGCGGCGTCGCCCAGACCACGCCCTACATCGGCCAGCCGGCCTACAAGCACATGGGCGCGCGCCACGGCTACACGCTGCTGGCCGGCCTGTTCGTCGGACTCGGCGGCGTCTTCGGCTACCTGGCGGGCCTGGTGCAGTGGCTGCCGGTGGCGGTGCTGGCGCCGATCATCGTCTACGTCGGCCTGGACATCACGGTGCAGGCGTTCCATGCCACCGAACGCCGGCATGCGCCGGCGGTGGCGCTGGCGTTCCTGCCGTCGGTCGCCTACCTGCTGGCGATCAAGCTGGGCAATCCGGGGTGGATCGCGCCGGCGCAGCACGCCGCGCTGTATGCGGCGGGCGACGGCCACGGGCTCTCGGAAATGGCCGCGATCGTGACCCTGGGCAACGGCTTCATCATCACCGCGATGGTCTGGGGCACCGCGCTGGTGGCGATGATCGACGGCCACACGCGCCGCGCCGCGGCGGTCCTGCTGCTGGGCGCGGTGCTGACCCTGTTCGGCTTCGTGCACTCGGTCGATCCGCGCGGCGGCATCTACGTGCCCTGGGCACTGGAAGGCCTGCCGCGGCTGATCGCCTGGCAGTTCGCGGCGGCCTATGCCGCGCTCGCGGCACTGCTGGCGCTGCTCTCGCTGCAAAGGCATCCGGCTGCCGAAGGCTGACCGCCTCCCGGCCGGCGCATCGCCGTTGCGGAACCTGCGCGCACCTGCGGGGTCGTAGCTTGCACGTTCCGCAATCCAGGAAAGTGCATGCGCAAGACTTCCCCTCGTTGGCCCTGGGTGCTCGTCGCCGCCGTGGTGCTCGCCGCGGCCGGGTGGATGCTGTGGCCCCGGCACGATGCCGGCGCACCCGGAGCCGCGTCCGCGCCCACGCCGTCGGCGGACCCGGCCGCGCGCCCGGCGCCGGATGGCACGCGCGCACCGGCGATCGCCCATCCGATCGACATCGATGCCGCCGACGCGGCGATCCCGCCCCTGGCCGACAGCGACGCGGTGGCATGGGAGGCGCTGTCCGGCCTGGCCGGCGATCCGGCGTTGCTGGACGTGCTGCTGCGCGAGCATATCGTCCGCCGCCTGGTGGTGATGATCGACAACCTGACCGAGCCCCGGATGCCCACGCGCGCGCTGGCGATGCGGCCGCTGCCGGGCGGGCTGTCCGCGGAAGGCGACGGCGCCACGCGCTGGATCGCGCAGGCCAACGCGCAGCGCTACGAGCCGTACGTGGCCGCGTTCGCGCAGGCCGATCCGCAGCGCGTGGCGGCCGCGTACCGGCGGTTCTATCCGCTGTTCCAGCAGGCCTACGCCGAGATCGCCGGCGGCGACGCCTATTTCAACGACCGCCTGGTCGCGGTGATCGACCACCTGCTGCAGGCGCCCGAGCCGGCGCAGCCGCTGCAGGTGGTCGACGGCGCCGATGGCAAGGTGCGCTTCGCCGATCCGGTGCTGGAGGCCCTGTCGGTCGGCCAGAAGGCGCTGGTGCGGCTGTCGCCGGACCAGCGGGAGCGGGTCAAGCGCCAGCTGCGGTCGCTCCGCGGCGCGCTGGCGCAGGGCTGAGCGGACGGGCGCGTCCGGGACGCCCGCGCCGGCTTATGCTGTGGCCTCCGCAACGGTCGCGCCTTCCGCATGGTTTCCACGCCCGCCCTGTCGACCGCCATCGAGCCCACCGTGTTCCAGCAGGTGTTGCGGGCGCCGTTCTTCAACCTGCCTGATCCGGTGCGGATGCTGCATTCCGTCCGGGGTCGTGCCGTGTATGCCGGCCGCGTGGCGGTCGAGCGCGGCGGCAATCCGCTGGCGCGCCTGTGCGCAGCCATCGCCGGATTGCCGCCGGCCATGGCCGATGCGCCGCTGCGGGTGGAGTTCCTTGCCGATGCCCGGAGCGAGACCTGGCGGCGTGCGTTCGGCGGCCATCCGATGAACTCCAGGCTCCGGTGCCGCAAGGGGTTGCTGGTGGAGCGGCTGGGGCCGCTGCAGTTGCGCTTCCTGCTGCACATCGCCGACGGCGCGATCTACTGGAACGTGGCCGGGGTGCGGCTGCTGGGCCTGCTGCCGCTGCCGGCGGGACTGTTCCGGCGCGTGCAGTGCCGGGAGCGGGCTTACGCGGGCCGCTACGAGTTCCGCGTCGAGGCGGCGCTGCCGTTGCTCGGGCCCGTGGTCCGCTACGAAGGCTGGCTGGAGCCGGCGGACGAAGCGGGAGCCTGAGCCGGCCCGTCAGCGTCCCGGCCTGGCGGGCGGTCCGCCACGCTGGTCGCCCCTTCCTGGAGGAAGGCCAGCTTGCGCGCCTTCGGCAGCCGCTTGACCTGCCATTCGGCGCGCGAGGCGGCCGAACGGTCCGGATAGGCGCGGCTGGCGAGCAGGCGCACCGGCGGGTTGGCGCGGGTGTAGCGTGCACCGGTGCCGTCGGCATGGGCGCGCATCCGCGCTTCCAGGTCCGGCGTGATCCCGGCATACCAGGCGCCGTTGCGGCACAGCAGCAGGTAGAGGTACCACGGGCGGGCGTCGGCCATGCCGGCATTATCGGGCCGCCGACGCGGCCTGAATATCCATCTCACATGCACTTGAAACGGCCCAGCGCAACCTCATCTGGCTAGCATGATCGGCTCCGCCGCGGTGGAGCCTTCGCCGGCAACGGCCGGCCACGTTCTCGACGAGGGATTCCCGATGCGGATGGACAAGCTCACCTCGCGTTTCCAGCAGGCGCTGGCCGACGCGCAGTCGCTGGCCGTGGGCCGCGACCACAACCTGCTCGAACCGGTGCACGTGCTCGCCGCGCTGCTGGACCAGTCCGGCGGCAGCACCCGGCCGTTGCTGGCTCAGGCCGGCGTCAACGTGCCGCTGCTGCGCGAGCGCCTGGGCGAGGCGCTGGAGAAGCTGCCGAAGGTCAGCGGCCAGGCCGGCAACCTGTCGGTGGGCAACGACCTCACCCGCCTGCTCAACCTGACCGACAAGCTGGCCCAGCAGAACGGCGACCAGTTCATCGCCAGCGAGTGGTTCGTGCTGGCCGCGCTGGAGGACGGCGGCGCGGCCGGCCAGGCTTTGAAGGCGGCCGGTGCGAACAAGGCCAAGGTGCAGGCGGCGATCGACAAGATCCGTGGAGGCGAGACCGTGCAGTCCGAGAATGCCGAAGACCAGCGCCAGGCGCTGGAGAAGTACACCATCGACCTGACCGCGCGCGCCGAGTCGGGCAAGCTCGACCCGGTGATCGGCCGCGACGAGGAGATCCGCCGCACGATCCAGGTCCTGCAGCGCCGGACCAAGAACAACCCGGTGCTGATCGGCGAGCCGGGCGTGGGCAAGACCGCCATTGTCGAAGGCCTGGCCCAGCGCATCATAAACGACGAGGTGCCCGAGGGCCTGCGCGGCAAGCGCGTGCTGTCGCTGGACATGGGCGCGCTGATCGCCGGCGCCAAGTTCCGCGGCGAGTTCGAGGAGCGCCTGAAGGGCGTGCTCAACGACCTGGCCAAGAACGAAGGCCAGATCATCCTGTTCATCGACGAGCTGCACACCATGGTCGGCGCCGGCAAGGCCGACGGCGCCATGGACGCCGGCAACATGCTCAAGCCGGCGCTGGCGCGCGGCGAGCTGCACTGCATCGGCGCCACTACCCTGGACGAGTACCGCCAGTACATCGAGAAGGACGCCGCGCTGGAACGCCGCTTCCAGAAGGTCTACGTGGGCGAGCCCAGCGTCGAGGACACCATCGCCATCCTGCGCGGCCTGAAGGAGCGCTACGCGGTGCACCACGGCGTGGAGATCACCGACCCGGCGATCGTCGCCGCGGCCACGCTGTCCAACCGCTACATCACCGACCGCCAGCTGCCGGACAAGGCGATCGACCTGATGGACGAGGCCGCGTCGCGCATCCGCATGGAGATCGACTCCAAGCCCGAGGAGCTCGACCGGCTGGAGCGCCGGCTGATCCAGCTCAAGATCCAGCGCGAGATGCTGAAGAAGGAGAAGGACGACGCCAGCCGGCAGCGCCTGGCCGACCTGGAAAGCGACATCGACAAGCTCGAGCGCGAGTTCTCCGACCTGGACGAGGTCTGGAAGTCGGAGAAGGCCGCCCTGCAGGGCGCGACCAAGATCAAGGAGCAGATCGAACAGGCCCGGCTGGAGCTGGAAGGCGCCCAGCGCCGCCAGGACTACGCGCGCATGAGCGAGATCCAGTACGGCACGCTGCCCTCGCTGGAGAAGCAGCTGGCCGCCGCCCAGGAGGCTGAGCAGAAGGAGTTCAAGCTGGTCCAGGACCGGGTGACCGAGGAGGAGATCGCCGAGGTGGTCTCGCGCTGGACCGGCATCCCGGTCAACCGGATGCTGGAAGGCGAGCGCGAGAAGCTGCTGCGCATGGAGTCGGACCTGGGGCGGCGCGTGGTCGGCCAGGAGGAGGCGATCCGGGTCGTGTCCGACGCGGTGCGCCGCTCGCGCGCCGGCTTGTCCGACCCGCACCGGCCGATCGGCTCGTTCCTGTTCCTGGGCCCGACCGGCGTCGGCAAGACCGAGCTGTGCAAGTCGCTGGCCGAGTTCCTGTTCGACTCGTCCGACGCGATGGTGCGCATCGACATGAGCGAGTTCATGGAGAAGCACTCGGTCGCGCGCCTGATCGGCGCGCCCCCGGGGTACGTCGGCTACGAGGAGGGCGGCTACCTGACCGAGGCGGTGCGCCGCCGGCCGTACTCGCTGATCCTGCTCGACGAGGTCGAGAAGGCGCACCCGGACGTGTTCAACATCCTGCTGCAGGTGCTCGACGACGGCCGCCTGACCGACGGCCAGGGCCGCACGGTCGATTTCCGCAACACCGTCATCGTGATGACCTCCAACCTGGGCTCGCACCAGATCCAGGAGCTCAGCGGCGACGGCAGCGCCGAGGCCTACACGCAGATGAAGGCGGCGGTGATGGGCGTGGTCCAGGCGCACTTCCGCCCGGAATTCATCAACCGCCTCGACGACATCGTGGTCTTCCATCCGCTGGACAAGCAGCAGATCAAGCAGATCGCGCGGATCCAGTTGCGCGGCCTGGAGAAGCGGCTGGCCGAGCGCGGCCTGAAGCTGGAATTGTCGGAGCAGGCGTTCGAGCTGCTCGGCAACGTCGGCTTCGACCCGGTCTATGGCGCGCGCCCGCTCAAGCGCGCGATCCAGGCGCAGATCGAGAATCCGCTGGCGCAGAAGATCCTCGCCGGCGAGTTCGGCAACGGCGACACGGTCAAGGTCGATGCCGGGGGCGGGCAGCTGGTGTTCGCCAAGGGCTGACGCGCGGCGGACCGGGCGTAGAGCCGGGCTTGCCCGGCTGCTCCGTCCCGGTGAGCGAGGCGGTCGCAACTCCAGGGTTGCCAGAGCCAGGCCGGCAATAGGAGCCGCGGGGCGAGCCCCGCTCTACGTGAAAAGTCGCCGCACCAAACGACGACGGCCGCCTGTGGGGCGGCCGTCGTCGTGCGAACTGCGGGGCCGACCGGCCGCCGCGACACTTCACTCCAGCAGCGAGCGCAGCATCCAGGCGTACTTCTCGTGGGTCTGCAGGCGCTGGGTCATCAGGTCCACGGTCGGGTCGTCGCCGGCATCGTCGGCGGTCTTGAGCACGGCGCGCGCGGTGCGGCATACCGCCTCGTTGCCGGAAACGAGCTGCTGCACCATGCCCTTCCAGTCCGGCACGCCGTCGGCGCCCTTCTCCTCGCGGATCGAAGTCAGGCGGATGAACTCGGCATAGGAGCCGGGGGTGTTGAAGCCCAGCGCGCGGGTGCGCTCGGCCACCTCGTCCAGCGCGTTCCACTGCTCGGTGTACTGGGCCTCGAACATGTTGTGCAGCGAGTTGAACATCGGCCCGGTCACGTTCCAGTGGAAGTTGTGGGTCTTCAGGTACAGGGTGAACGCGTCGGCGAGGTAGCGCGAAAGTCCTTCGGCGATCTCCTTGCGGTCGCCCGCGGAAATGCCGATGTCGATCCGCGAGGTCGAGGCGACCGGGTCGAGCGCCCGGGCGGCCGGTGCCTTGGACTTGCTGGACTTGCTCGGCTTGCTGGTCTTGGTCTTGGCCATGAACGGCTCCTTTGGGGGTGGTCCACAGGGGGAAGATGGGGCTGTCACAATAGACACTAAACCCCCGCGCGTTATGCAAAGTTTCACACGGCCGAAGCGATGGAATCGATCCCCCAGGAATTGCGCACGCAACTGCAAGCCGGCCGCGACGGGATCGGGCAGGCGCTGAGCCGCGACCGCGGCCGCCTCCACGGCCTGTGGTCGCGGTGGCGCAGCCAGCCGGCCGACGCCGGGTTGCGCGCGAAGTTCGAGCAAGGCCTGGCGGCCTCGCGGGCCGCGCGCCAGGCGCGCGCGGCGAACGTGCCCGTCGTGACGGTCGACGCGGCGCTGCCGCTGGCGGCCGAGGCGGATCGCATCGTCCAGCTGATCCGCGACCATCCGGTGGTCGTGGTCGCCGGCGAGACCGGCTCGGGCAAGACCACCCAGCTGCCGAAGCTGTGCCTGGCCGCCGGCCGCGGCGTGGCCGGCACCATCGGTTGCACGCAGCCGCGCCGGATCGCCGCCCGCGCGGTCGCCGCGCGCGTGGCCGATGAGCTGAAGACGCCGCTGGGCGGCCTGGTCGGCTACCAGGTGCGCTTCACCGACAACGTCGGCGCCGACACCCGGATCAAGTTCATGACCGACGGCATCCTGCTGGCCGAGATCGCCTCGGACCGCTGGCTGTCGGCCTACGACACCATCATCATCGACGAGGCGCACGAGCGCAGCCTCAACATCGACTTCCTGCTCGGCTACCTCAAGGAGCTGCTGCGCCGGCGCGACGACCTCAAGGTCATCGTCACCTCGGCCACGATCGACACCGCGCGCTTCTCCAGGCATTTCGACGATGCGCCGGTGGTGGAGGTGGCGGGCCGCACCTATCCGGTGGAAGTACGCTACCGCCCGCCGGGAGAGGAAAGGCCGGGGTCAGGGCCGCCTTTCCCCGGGCGCGCGGCGGAGCCCGAGCCCGGTCGACGGAAAGGCGACCCTGACCCCGGCTTCTCTTCCCGGCGCGATCGCGGCAATCGCGAGCTGGACCCGCTGGCGGCGATCACCTCGGCCATCGACGAGATCACCGCCGAGGATCCGCGTGGCGACGTGCTGGTGTTCCTGCCCGGCGAACGCGAGATCCGCGACGTGCACCGCGCGCTGGAAAAGCGCCAGTACCGCTCCACCGAAGTGTTGCCGCTCTATGCGCGGCTGTCCGCGCGCGACCAGGACCGCGTGTTCAATCCCGGTCCGCAACGGCGGATCGTGCTGACGACCAACGTGGCCGAGACCTCCTTGACCGTGCCGCGGATCCGCTACGTGGTCGATCCGGGCGACGCGCGGATCAAGCGCTACAGCCCGCGCTCGAAGATCGACCGCCTGCACGTGGAGCCGATCAGCCAGGCCAGCGCCAACCAGCGCAAGGGCCGCTGCGGGCGCATTGCCGAGGGCGTGTGCTATCGCCTGTATGCGGAAGCCGATTTCCTCGCCCGCCCGCAGTTCACCGACCCGGAGATCCGCCGTTCGAGCCTGGCCGGGGTGATCCTGCGCATGCTCCACCTGGGGCTCGGACGGATCGAGGACTTCCCGTTCCTGGAGCCGCCGGACGAGCGCGCCATCGCCGACGGCTGGCAGCAGCTGGCCGAACTGGGCGCGATCGAGGAGACGGGCACCGGCCAGCGCCGGCTGACCGCGACCGGCCGGCAGATGGCGCGCCTGCCGGTGGACGTGAAGCTGTCGCGCATGCTGGTGGCGGCGCAGTCGCATGGGTGCCTGCGGGCGATGCTGCCGATCGCCGCGTTCCTCGGCGTGCAGGATCCGCGCGAGCGCCCGCCCGAGGCGCGCGAGGCCGCCGACAACGCGCACGCGCAGTTCGCCGACCCGCGCTCGGAGTTCGTCGGCATCCTGCGCCTGTGGCAGGCCTACGATGCGGCCCACGAGGAACTCAACCAGTCACGGCTGCGCGACTGGTGCGGCAAGCGCTTCCTCGGCTTCCTGCGCATGCGCGAATGGCGCGAGCTGCACCGCCAGCTCAAGCTGCTGTGCGGGGAGCTGGGCTGGAGCGAGGAGCCTGAAGGGCAGTCAGTGTTGCCGCTGCTGGCGGGTGCGCCGGCCAGCGACGGGCACTCTGCCTCCGCGCGACCGACCCGTGGCGAGCTGCACCGCGCCGCGCGGCTGGCGCGCGAGGGCAGGGCCGTGCCTGCGGCCGCCGCGCCGACACCGTCCGGCACCGGCACCGGCACCGGCACCGGCGCTGGCGGCAAAGCGGGCAGGGACGAGGCGGCAGACAAGGCGTCGCGTTTCAACGCGCGTGAACGCGCAGCGGCCTACCAGGCCCTGCACCGCGCCCTGCTCGCCGGCCTGCCCACGCAGGTCGGCCATCGCACCGAGAAGGGCGACTACCAGGCGCCCCGGCAGCGCCGCTTCCAGCTGTTTCCCGCCTCGCCACTGGCGAAGAAGCCACCCCCCTGGGTGCTGGTGGCCACGCTGCTGGACACGCAGAAGGTCTGGGGCCTGACCGCCGCGGCGATCGAACCGGACTGGGTGATCACCGAGCTGCCGCACCTGCTGGCGCGCAAGCACTTCGATCCACGCTGGTCGCGCGCCCAGGGCAACGTGCTGGCTTCCGAACAGGTCAGCCTGTTCGGGCTGGTGCTCGCGCCGAAGCGGCCGGTCCACTACGGCCGGATCGATCCGGCCGGCGCGCACGAGCTGTTCGTGCGCCAGGCGCTGGTCACCGGCGAGATCGATACCAAGGCATCCTTCGTGGACGCCAACCTGAAGACCCTGGAACAGGCACGCGAAGAAGAGGCCAAGCTGCGCCGCGCCGGCCTGGTCGTCGACGAGGGCTGGCAGGCGCGCTGGTATCTGGACCGGGTGCCGGGCGAGATCCATTCCGCGGCCGGCCTGGACGGGTGGTATCGCAAGCTGCCGCGCGAGCAGGCGCTGGCGTTGCGCTGGACCGCCTCCGACCTGCTGCCCGGCGAAGGGGGCCAGGAGGAACAGTTCCCGAGGTATTTCGCGCTCGGCGACGCGCGCCTGCCGCTGCATTACCGCTTCGAGCCCGGCGCGGCAGACGACGGCGTCACCCTGGAGGTGCCGCTGCCGCTGCTCAACGCGCTCGATCCAGCGCGGCTGTCGTGGCTGGCGCCGGGCTTCGTCGCCGACAAGGCGGCCGGCCTGATCCGCAGCCTGCCCAAGGCGATGCGCCGCAACTACGTGCCGGCGCCGGACTTCGGCCGCGCCTTCGCCGAGGCGTTCCGCACGCCGTCGGCCGACGCGGTCCAGGGCGAGCTGGCGCGTTTCCTGTCGCGCGCCACCGGCGCGGCGGTATCGGCGCTGGACTTCGACGAAGCGGCCCTGGAACCGCACCTGCGCATGAACCTGCGCCTGCGCGAGGTACCCGAGCGGGGCGGCGAGGTGCTGGCCGAATCCCGCGACCTGGACGCGCTGCGCGCGCGGTTCGGCGAGCGCGCCGGCCAGGCGTTCGCGGCGCGCGCCGGTCGCGCGCTGGCCGCCGCCAGCCTGGAGCTGCGCGAATTCCCCGCCGAGCCGTTGCCGGAGCAGGTCACCGGCGAAGCCGGCGTGCCCGGCTATCCGGCGCTGGTGGACCAAGGCGACCACGTCCTGCTGCGGGTCTTCGCCGACCCGGCCGGGGCGCAGGCCGCGCATCCGCGTGGCGTCGACCGCCTGCTGCGCATCGCCCTGGCCGAGCGCGCGCGCCAGGCGCGCAAGCAGCTGCCAGTATCGCCGAAGCTGGGCCTGCTGTACGCGGCCATCGAGCAGTTCGGCCCGGGGCCGGACGCCAAGGTGCGCGAGAAGGAGCAGTTGCGCGCGGACCTGGTCGAAGCCGCGCTCAATGCCGTGCTTGCCGAGGGCCTTGACGGAATCCGCGACGCCGGCGCGTTCGGCCGTCGCGCCGAGGCGGCCGGGCGCCAGCTGTTCGCCGAGGCCATGGCGCGCCTGCAGCTGGCCGAGCAGATCCTGGCGGTCGTCGCCGAACTCAAGCCGAAACTGGAAGCACCGCTGATGGGCTGGGCCAGCGGCAACCTCGACGACCTGCGCGCGCAGCTGGAGGGGCTGGTGCACCCGGGCTTCCTGCGGCATACGCCGGCCGAGGCGCTGGCGCAGTTCCCGCGCTGGCTGAAGGGCATGGTCCTGCGCGCCGAGCGCGCCCTGCGCGACCCGGCGCGCGACCAGGCGCGGATGCTGGAACTCAAGCCCTTCGCCGACGCGCTGTCCCAGGCCCGCCGCCGTGGCCAGGCCGACGAGCCGAGCTGGCAGGCGTTGCGCTGGGACCTGGAGGAACTGCGGGTGTCGCTGTTCGCGCAGGAGCTGGGCTCGCGAGGCGGCGTGTCGCCGAAGAAGCTCGCGCAGCGGCTGGCCTCGCTGGGTTAGAAGCGCCGCCTGCCGGCGATGCGACGGAGTCGCGATCGCCAAGGCGGCGCGCGGATCGACGACGTCGCGTCGGCGTGCCCGGCTCCCGTCATGGGCCGGGCTCCGGGCCTTGCCGTTACTTGACCCGCCGCACCTTCGCCGCGGTGTTGTAGCCGTCGATGCGCAGGAACCAGACGTTGAGCAGGCCGGGCTTGATGGTCACCGCCGGGTCGGTCTTCCTGACGCCCTCCAGGCGCGCCGGCTCGACCTGCTCCCAGACCTGGCCGTTGGCCAGCGTGTAGGTGTTGCCCTTGGCGAAGCCGCGGAACTCGCCGACCAGCGTGCTCTTGATCGGTTCGTCGGAGCCGAAGTCGAAGAAGCCACGATTGGTTTCCTTCACTTCCTTGCGGCCTTCCTCGCGTGCTTCCTCGCGGATGCGCTCGACGTCGGCGGCGCTGAGCGCAACGGCGCCGGCGGCGGCGGCAGCGCCGGCCGGCAGCGGAGCGGCGGCCGGCGCGGACGCCGCAGGTGCGGCGACAACCCCCTGCTGCCGCTGCATCCAGTCCTGCAGCGCGGCCAGTTCCTCGCGGCTGAGCTTGTGCAGGCCGGCGGCCTTGAATTCCTCCGGCGTCATCCGCTGTTCCATCAGCGTGGCAACCGGCGCGGGCGACTGCGCCGCGGCAACGGTGGCGGAGGTGGCCAGGGCGAGCCCCAGCGCCAGCAGGGACCATGCGTGCAGCGGACGACGTTTCATGCTTGTTCCTCCGGTACGTTGCTCGCTAGTGTAGTCGGCATCCCAGGACGCCGGAACGGCCTTGTCACGCTCCCCCATCGACGGTCTGCACGCCCTGTTGCAGGGCGCTTCCGCGGCGCGGCTGCCCGCCGCGCTGCGGGAGTCGCTGCTGCGTGCATGGGAGGCGCCGGGCACCGACCAAGTCCAGCGGGCCGGCTGGCCGGAAATCGCCGACACGCTGCAGACCCTGGTCCGGCTCGAAGCCGACGAGTCGGCGCTGATCGCCGCGCTGCTGTTCGACCTGCCGGGCCTGCGCGCGGCCACCGCCGCCGGGCTCGCCTCCGCCTATCCGGCGGTGCCCGGACTGCTCGATGGCCAGGATGCGGCCGACCAGGTCTGGGCGCTGCACGCCGGACGCGAGGCCGGCCGCAACGGCGAAGGCCTGCGCCGGCTGCTGCTGGCGATCATCCAGGACCTGCGCGTGGTGCCGGTGCTGCTGGCGCGGCAACTGGCGCGGATGCGCGCGGCCGGTCGCCAGCCCGAGGCCGCGCGGCGCGCGCTGGCCCAGCTCACCCGCGACATCCACGCGCCGCTGGCCAACCGCCTGGGCATCTGGCAGCTGAAGTGGGAGCTGGAGGACCTGGCGTTCCGCTTCCTCGAGCCGGACACCTACCGCCACCTGGCGCGGGAGCTGGACGAGACGCGCGCCGACCGCGAGCGCTACATCGAGGCGGTCAAGGTGCAACTGGGCAAGGCGCTGAAGGCGCAGGGGCTGGCGGCCGACATCAGCGGGCGGTCCAAGCACATCTACAGCATCTGGCGGAAGATGCAGAAGAAGCACCTGCCGCTGGACAAGCTCTACGACCTGCGCGCGGTGCGGTTGATGGTCGACGACGTCGCCGCCTGCTATGCCGCGCTGGGCGTGGTCCATGCACTGTGGGCGCCCGTTCCCGGCGAGTTCGACGACTACATCGCCAGGCCCAAGCCGAACGGCTACGCCTCGCTGCACACCGCCGTGGTCGGCCCGGAAGGACGCACGCTGGAAGTCCAGATCCGCACCCGCGAGATGCACGAGCAGGCCGAACTGGGCGTGGCCGCGCACTGGCGCTACAAGGAAACCGGCGGCAGCGCGGCGGGCAAGGGCGCCGGGCGCGCGTTCGAGCGCAAGATCGCCTGGATGCGGCAGTTGCTGGAGCAGGCCGCCGAGGGCCGCGACGAGGGCCTGGCCGGCGCGCTCGACACCGAGCTGGTGGAGGAGCGCGTCTACGTGCTGACCCCGAAGGGCGAAGTGGTCGACCTGCCGCTCGGCGCCACGCCGCTCGACTTCGCCTACCACGTGCACACCATGGTCGGGCACCGCTACCGCGGGGCCAAGGTCAACGGCCGCATCGTGCCGCTTGGCCATCGCCTGCGCAGCGGCGACCGGGTCGAGATCATGACCGGCAAGGAGCCCGATCCCAAGCGCGACTGGCTGCTGCCGGCCAACGGTTACCTGGCCAGCGGCCGCTCGCGCGACAAGGTCCGCGCCTGGTTCCACAAGCTCGACCGCTCGCGCAACGTGCAGGCCGGGCGCGAGATGCTCGAACGCGAGCTCAAGCGCCTGGGCCTGCACCCTGCCGACCTGGCGCCGGTGACGAAGAAGTTCCACGCCGAAACGGTCGACGACCTCTACATCCAGGTCGCGCTGGGCGACGTCGGTCCGCACCAGGTCGGGCGCGCGCTGCACGAGCTCGAGCGCGCCGCGGCACCGCAGCCGGCCACCGGGTCGCCGCGGCCGCCGCCGCGGCAGGCACGCAAGCGCAAGGCCGATGCCGGCTTCACCGTCCAGGGCGTCGGCAACCTGCTGGTCCAGCTGGCGCGCTGCTGCCAGCCCGTCCCCGGCGAGCCGATCGCCGGCTACCTGACCCGCGCCCGCGGCGTCACCGTGCACCGCGGCGACTGCGCCGCGTTCGCGCGGCTGGCCGCGGCCTCGCCGCAGCGCGTGCTGCCGGTGGAGTGGGGCGCGGCCGGCGGCGGCTACGAGGTGGACGTCGCGCTCAGCGGCGTGGACCGCAAGTGGCTGCTCAAGGACGTCACCACCCTGATCGCCCAGGAGGACGCGCACGTGGCCGACATCCGAAGCGACGTGCGCCCCGACGGTCGCGTGCAGCTGCGCATGCGCCTGCGGGTGTCGGACTACGGCCAGCTGTCGACCTTGCTGGGAAAGCTGGACGCGCTGCCGGGAGTGGAGCGCGCGCAACGGCTGGGGTAGTCGGCCATGGCCGGCGCCGTTTTTTGTAGGAGCCGATCCTTATCGGCGACCCGACGCCGCAGGCACAGGCAACTTCCCGGCGACCCCGAGCCCCGTGTCGCCGATAAAGATCGGCTCCTACACGACGGGGAGCGGTGTCGCAGTGGGTTCGCCCCCCTGGATGGCTGCCCGCGCGGCCAGGAGGCGCGATGCCGGCGTGCGATCGCGACGACAGGAGTGCCGCGTCAGCCACGCTGTTCAGTTTGCCGCCGGCAGGCCGCTGGCATAGGCTTTGCGCATGAACCCAGGCCATTCCGCCCAGGCAGTCGCCACCGTTTCGCCGTCCCCCGGCGACGCGGTGCCGGACTACGTCCTCGAGCTGGAGCGCGCCGCCGCCTACCTGCCGCGTGAACAGCTGCCGCTGCTGCGCGAGGCCTGGCGGGTCGGGGCGGCGGCCCACGCCGGGCAGACGCGCAAGTCGGGCGAGCCGTACATCACCCATCCGGTCGCCGTGGCCGGCGTGCTGGCCGAGCTGGGGCTGGACGTGGAGACGCTGATCGCCGCGATCCTCCACGA
Organism: Pseudoxanthomonas sp. Soil82; assembly: GCF_040446535.1. Taxonomy (NCBI): domain Bacteria; kingdom Pseudomonadati; phylum Pseudomonadota; class Gammaproteobacteria; order Lysobacterales; family Lysobacteraceae; genus Pseudoxanthomonas; species Pseudoxanthomonas sp. Soil82. The sequence goes on along the minus strand of NZ_JBEAAK010000005.1, from coordinate 73,345 downwards.
CACCATCGAGGACACGCCGCTGCGCCGCGAGGAGATCGCCTCGCAGTTCGGCGAGGACGTGGCCGAGCTGGTGGATGGCGTCACCAAGCTCGACAAGCTCAAGTTCCGCGACCGCCAGGAGGCGGCGGCCGAGAGCTTCCGCAAGATGCTGCTGGCCATGTCGCGCGACCTGCGCGTGATCATGATCAAGCTGGCCGACCGGCTGCACAACATGCGCACGCTGGGCGCGCAGAGCACCGAGGCCCGGATCCGCATCGCGCGCGAGACGCTGGAGATATACGCGCCGATCGCGCAGCGGCTGGGCATGAGCCTGGTCAAGTCCGAACTGCAGAACCTGGGCTTCCGCGCGCTGCATCCCTGGCGCCATGCGATCATCGAGAAGCACATCCGCAGCCAGCCGGTGGTGCGCCGCGAGTCGATGGCCCAGGTCGAGGTGAAGCTGTCGCAGGGCCTGGCACGCGACGGCCTGGAGCACCGCCTGGTCAGCCGCATCAAGACCCCCTGGAGCATCTACAACAAGATGCAGGCCGAGGGTAAGAGCTTCGACCAGGTGATGGATGTGTTCGGCTTCCGGGTGGTGGTGCGCGGCGTGCCGGACTGCTACCGGTCGCTGGGCGTGGTCCACGCGCAGTTCAAGCCCCTGGACGGCCGCTTCCGCGATTTCATCGCCATTCCCAAGGCCAACGGCTACCAGTCGCTGCACACGGTGCTGTTCGGGCCGTACGGTTCGCCGATCGAGGTGCAGATCCGCACCGAGGAGATGGACCTGATCGCCGAGCGCGGCATCGCCGCGCACTGGACCTACAAGCACGGTGGCGACAGCCCCAACAGCGCGCAGAGCCGCGCGCACGCCTGGATCGTGGAACTGATCGACTCGCAGCGCGCGGCCGGTTCGTCGCTGGAGTTCCTGGAAAACGTCAAGGTCGACCTGTTCCCGGACGAGGTCTACCTGTTCACGCCCAAGGGCCGGATCCTGGCCCTGCCGCGCAACTCCACCGCGCTGGACTTCGCCTATGCGGTGCATACCGACGTCGGCAACCAGGCGGTGGCCGCGCGGGTGGACAAGAAGCTGGTGCCGCTGCGGACCAAGCTGTCGAGCGGGCAGACGGTGGAGGTCATCACCGCCAAGTCGGCCTCGCCCAAGCCGCAGTGGCTGGAGTTCGTGGTCACCAGCAAGGCCCGCACCGCCATCCGCCACCAGCTCAAGCAGCTCGAGCACGAGGACGCGGTGCAGCTGGGCCACCGCATGCTCGACCGCGCGCTGGAGGCGATGGGCAGTTCGCTGGAGCGGTTGCCGGCCAAGCGCCTGGAATCGTTCCTGGTCGAGCACCGGTTCCCGCGGCTGGAGGCGTTCCTGGCCGAGGTCGCGCTGGGCAACTGGATGCCCAGCCAGGCCGCGCAGGCGCTGATGGCGTACGCCGAACTGCGCGGCGGCGGGCACTCCAAGCATTCGCAGGAAAAGATCCTGATCAATGGCACCGAGGGCGGGGTGGTCAGCTTCGCCAACTGCTGCCAGCCGATCCCGGGCGACGAGATCATGGGCTACCACACCTCCGGCAAGGGCGTGGTCGTGCACCGGCTCGATTGCCCGAACCTCGCCGAGTTCCGCAAGTCGCCCGAGCGCTGGGTGCCGATCGACTGGGATCCGAACGTGACCGGCGACTACGACACCTCGCTGATCGTGGACGTCGAGAACCACACCGGCGTGCTGGCGCAGCTGGCGGCGGCGGTGGCGCAGAGCCAGTCCAACATCGAGCGGGTCGACTACCTCGACCGCGACGTCAATGCGGCGCAACTGCGCTTCGCCATCCAGGTGCGCGACCGCAACCACCTGGCCGAAGTGATCCGGCGCCTGCGCCGCCTGAACGTCGTCCAGGCCGTTCGCCGGCAGTAGAGCGGGGCTTGCCCCGCTGCTCCGCCCCGGATTCTGCGGACACCGAGCCGGGCAAGCCCGGCTCTACGACGCTGCCATGCTGGAAGCCGGGCCGGTCCACGGCGGCGTCGTTCCCGATGCGCCGGCCCGCCAGCCGGTAGAATCGCGGCATTCCCCCCATTCGTGGAGCCACGCATGTCGCAGATCGTCCAGACCGACAAGGCGCCCGCCGCCATCGGCCCGTATTCGCAAGCCGTGCGCAGCGGCAACACCGTGTACTTCTCCGGCCAGATCCCGCTGGTGCCGGCCACCGGCGAGGTGGTCGCCGGCGACATCACCGCGCAGGCGCGGCAGGTGTTCGACAACCTCAAGGCCGTGGCCGAGGCCGCCGGCGGTTCGCTGGACCGCATCGTCCGCCTGGGCCTGTACCTGACCGACCTGTCGCAGTTCGCCGCGGTCAATGCGGTGATGCAGGAATACTTCACCGCGCCGTTCCCGGCCCGGTCGACCATCGGCGTGTCGGCACTGCCCAAGGGCGTGGCGTTCGAGGCCGATGCGGTGATGGTGGTCGAGTGAGGCCTCGCGGCTGAGTCCGACGGGCATGGGCATGGGGGCGTCGCGGCCGTCCGCTCCGGTCCTGGCGGGCGGCGCCACGCCGGTCGCGGCGCTGCGTGGCGTCGGCGCCAGCGTCGAGCAGAAGCTGCGCGCCCGCGGCCTGGCGACGGTGCAGGACCTGTGGCTGCACCTGCCGTTGCGCTATGAAGACCGCACCCGGCTCACGCCTATCCGGCAGCTGCAGCCGGGTGTACCGGCGCAGGTGGACGGTACGGTCGAGGCGGTCGAGCGCGGCTTCCGATACCGGCCGTTGCTGCGCGTGGCGATCGGCGACGATTCGCACGCCACCGTGGTGCTGCGCTTTTTCCACTTCCGCGCCGCGCAGGTGGCCCAGTTCCGCCCGGGCGTGCGCCTGCGCTGCTTCGGCACGCCGCGGCCGGGCCAGCACGGACTGGAGATCGTCCATCCCAGTTACCGCGTGCTGGGCGAAACGGAAGAGGCGGTGCTGGGCGAGGCGCTCGATCCGGTCTATCCGGCGATCGAGGGCGTCGGCCCGGCGGTGCTGCGGCGATTGATCGGCCAGGCGCTGGACCTCCTGCCGGAGGCGGCCACGCTCGAACTCCTGCCGGCTTCGCTGCCGGGCCTGGCCCAGTTGCCGGGGCTGCGCGACTCGCTGCTGGTCCTGCATCGTCCGCCGGCGGATGCCGACCTGGCCGCGCTGGGCGCAGGCACCCATCCGGCGCAGCGCCGGCTGGCGCTGGAAGAACTGCTCGCCCACCACCTGAGCCTGCGCCGGCAACGGCTGGCCCAGCAGGCGCTGAGCGCACGTGCGCTCGATGGCCCGGGCGTGCTCGCGCGGCGCCTGCGCGAGCGCCTGCCGTTCGCATTGACCGGTGCGCAGCAGCGCGTGTTCGAGCAGGTTCGCGCCGACCTCGCCCGGCCCACGCCGATGCAGCGGCTGGTGCAGGGCGACGTCGGCTCCGGCAAGACGGTCGTCGCCGCGCTGGCGGCGACGATGGCGGTGGAACGCGGTTGCCAGGTCGCGCTGGCCGCGCCGACCGAATTGCTCGCCGAACAGCACCTGGCCAACCTGCGCGCCTGGCTGGAGCCGCTGGGAATCCAGGTGGCCTGGCTGGCAGGCAAGGTCACCGGCAGGGCGCGTGCGCAGGCGCTGGCGGACGTCGCCTCCGGCCAGGCGCAGGTGGTGGTCGGCACCCATGCCCTGATGCAGGAGGGCGTGGCCTTCCATGACCTGGCCCTGGTCATCGTCGACGAACAGCACCGTTTCGGCGTGCAGCAGCGGCTGGCGCTGCGCGACAAGGGGCCGGCGCATGGCCACGTGCCGCACCAGCTGGTGATGACCGCCACGCCGATCCCGCGCACCCTGGCGATGACCGCCTATGCGGACCTGGACGTGTCGGCGATCGACGAACTGCCGCCCGGTCGCACGCCGGTGCAGACCGTGGCGGTCAGCGCCGAGCGCCGGCCCGAGCTGGTCGAGCGCATCCGCGCGGCCTGTGCCGAGGGGCGCCAGGCCTACTGGGTGTGCACCCTGATCGAGGAGCCCGAGGACGAGGGCAAGCCCGGGCAGGGGATGAAGCTGCAGGCGCAGGCGGCCGAACGCACGTTCGCCCAGTTGTCCGAACAGCTTCCCGGCCTGCGCGTGGGCCTGGTCCACGGCCGGATGAAGGCCTCGCAGAAGCAGGCCACGATGCGCGCCTTCAAGGAAGGCGCGATCGACCTGCTGGTCGCCACCACGGTGATCGAGGTCGGCGTGGACGTGCCCAACGCCTCGCTGATGATCGTGGAGAACGCCGAGCGCCTGGGGCTGGCCCAGCTGCACCAGCTGCGTGGCCGGGTCGGGCGCGGCGCGGCGGCGTCCAGTTGCGTGCTGCTCTACCAGGCGCCGCTGTCGGCGCTGGCGCGGCAGCGGCTGGACGTGCTGCGGCAGACCAGCGACGGCTTCCTCATCGCCGAGAAGGACCTGGAGCTGCGCGGCCCGGGCGAACTGCTCGGTACCCGCCAGACCGGCCTGGCGGCGTTCCGCATCGCCGACCTGGCCCGCGATGCCGGCCTGCTGCCGCAGGTGCACGCGCTGGCCGACCACCTGCTCGCGCACGCACCGGATACCGCGGACCGCCTGGTCGCACGCTGGGTCGGCGGCGCTTCGCGCTACGCGGCCGCCTGACCGGCTCCACCGCCGCCGGACGCGCGGTTTGCCCTCGTCCGGTCGAATGGCGACACTGGCCGGCCGTCCTCCAGGGACCACCGGACCCACGCCGCATGAGCGAGAAGATCCCGCTGCTGATCGATACCGACCCCGGCGTCGACGACGCGCTGGCGCTGCTGATGGCCTTCCATTCCGACGCCCACGAAGTGGTCGGCCTGACCATCGCCGCCGGCAACGTCGGCCTGGAGCACACGGTGCGCAATGCGCTGAAGCTGCGCGAAGTGGCCGGCCGGCCCGACGTGCCGGTATTCCCCGGCTGTAGCGGGCCGCTGGTCCACGTGCCCCGCGAAGATGCCGCGCACGTGCACGGCCGCGACGGCTTCGGCGACATCGGCTATGCGGAGCCGGCCGGGACGGCGGCGGACGAACACGCCGCGCTGGCGATCCTGCGCCTGTCGCACGAACACGCCGGCCGGCTGCTGCTGGTCGCGCTGGGTCCATTGACCAACCTGGCGCTGGCGCTGCGCCTGGACCCGACCCTGCCGCAGCGCATCGCGCGCCTGGTGGTGATGGGCGGGGCGGTCACCGCGCACGGCAACATCACCCCGGTGGCCGAGTTCAACATCGGCTTCGACCCCGAGTCGGCGCACGTGGTCCTGTCGGAATTCCCGCGCTACGACCTGGCCGACTGGGAGGCGACGATCGCCCACGGCTTCCACCATCGGCGGGCCGAGGCCTGGCTGGCCGCCGATTCGCCGCGCGCGCGCTTCTACGAAGCCATCTCGAGGCAGACCCGGCTCTGGTCGGAGGACCGCCGCGGAGAGCTGTGGCACTCGGCCGACGCCCTGGCCATGGCCTGGGCGCTGGAGCCTGAAGGGGCGCTGGAGCAGGCCGAGCGGCCGGTGGCGGTGGAGACGGAAGGGCGCCTGGCCCGGGGGCTGACCGCGGTGGACTGGAACCGGCAGACCGGGGCTCCGGACAATGCCCGGATCCTGCTGCGCTACGACCAGGCCCGGTTCGAGTCCCGGGTCGAGGCCGCGCTGGCCGCCGCCTGACCCCGGCCTTGCGCCGCGAAGGTGGCCCGGCTAGAATGCCGGGCTCTGTTCCGTCAACTGCTTACGGTGTACGCCATGAAGGCCGGCATCCATCCCGATTACCGCGAAGTCGTCTTCCACGACGTCACCTCCGATTTCAAGTTCCTGACCCGCTCGACCATGGCCGGCGGCTCCAAGGAAACCGTGAAGTGGGAAGACGGCAACGAATACCCGCTGGTGAAGATCGAAATCTCCTCGGCGTCGCACCCGTTCTACACGGGCAAGCACAAGATCGTCGACACCAGCGGCCGCATCGACAAGTTCCAGCGTCGTTACGCGCGCTGATCCCGGTCCCACGCCCCCTGCGGGCGTGGCCGGACGATGTTGCCGGGACGGCCGCGCTTGCGCGGCCGTTCTGCTATGCGTGCCGCCCGAGGCCAACCGGCCCGCCACGCCGCGCGCGCATGCATGCGCGGCGCGGGGATCCGACGCGCGCGCCATACGACTTCCGTCCGGGGTACCCGGGCGTACGGGGTGTGCGATAATTCCGAGGCTTCGCGGCGCTGCGCCGCGGACCCCCTCCCGCGAACGCACCCGGCGCACCTGCGCCACGTGCCTCGCCTACCCCACAGAGGAGCGCACACCGTGTCCAATCTCGACCAGGTCACGTTGAATGCCGGCGACAAGTCGGTAGCCCTGCCGGTACTCAAGCCGACCCTGGGCAACGACTGCATCGACATTTCCAGGCTGACCAGGGAAACCGGTCTCTTCACCTACGACTCCGGTTTCACCGCCACGGCGAGCTGCAAGTCGGCCATCACCTACATCGACGGCGACAACGGCGTGCTGCTGTACCGCGGCTACCCGATCGAGCAGCTGGCCCAGCATTCCAGCTTCCTGGAAGTGGCCTACCTGCTGATGAACGGCGAGCTGCCCAGCCAGGCCGAGTTCGCCAAGTTCGAGCATGAAGTCACGCATCACACGATGATGCACGAGTCCCTGAAGAACTTCCTGCAGGGCTTCAACTACGACGCGCACCCGATGGCCATGCTGGCCGGCACGGTCGCCTCGCTGTCGGCGTTCTACCACGACACCCTGGACCTCAACGATCCGGAGCAGCGCCGCCAGGCCGCGATCCGCCTGATCGCCAAGGTGCCGACGCTGGCCGCCGCCGCCTACCGCTACTCGATCGGCTGGCCGTCGCGCTACCCGCGCAACAACCTCGACTACGTCAGCCGCTTCCTGCACATGATGTTCGAGGTGCCCAGCGAGCCGCTGGAGTTGAACCCGGTCGTGGCCAAGGCGCTGGACCTGCTGTTCATCCTGCACGCCGACCACGAGCAGAACGCCTCCACCTCCACCGTCCGCCTGGTCGGTTCGACCGGTGCGAACCCGTACGCGTGCATCGCGGCCGGCATCACCGCGCTGTGGGGCCCGGCGCACGGCGGCGCCAACGAGGCGGTGCTGAAGATGCTCGAGGAGATCGGCACTCCCGACAATGTCGAGAGCGCCATCGCCAAGGCCAAGGACAAGGAGTCCGGCTTCCGCCTGATGGGCTTCGGCCACCGCGTCTACAAGAACTTCGACCCGCGCGCCAAGATCATCCGCGAGATGACCCACAAGGTGCTCGGCGAGCTGGGCGTCAACGACCCGCTGCTGGAAGTGGCGATGAAGCTGGAAGAGGCCGCGCTGAAGGACGAGTACTTCATCCAGCGCAAGCTGTACCCGAACGTCGACTTCTACAGCGGCATCATCTACAAGGCGCTGAAGATCCCGACCGAGATGTTCACGGTCATGTTCGCCATCGGCCGCACCGCCGGCTGGGTGGCGCACTGGCTGGAGCAGCAGGTCGACCCGGAAGCCAAGATCGGCCGCCCACGCCAGATCTACACCGGCCACGACGTGCGCGACTACAAGGGCATGGGCCAGCGCTGACCGCGCCGCTGTCTCGCGTCGACAGAACGCCCCGCTTGCGCGGGGCGTTTTCTTTTGCCCGGCGGTTGCACTGCGTAGAGCGGGGCTCGCCCCGCTGTCCTTGTCCCGTGCGAAGCAGAGCCAGGCAGCAGCGGGGTGAGCCCCGCTCTACGAAGGCGCGCGAACGCCGGTCACGGCAGGCCGCCTTCGTAGCCGGCGATCTCGTCCTCGGCCAGCAGCTGCCGCAGTTGCGCCAGCGAGGCCCTGCGCATCGGCCGCTCATCCACCGACGACAGCGGCGCCTGCCGCAGGGCATGCAGGGGCAGGACGGTGATGTCGAAGGCCAGGTCCTCGGCGCCGAACACCCATACCGGCAGATCGGCACGGCGTTCGCGGTCCAGGCGCAGCTGGCGCTCGCGCGGTTCGGCGGGGATCCCATGCTCGTCCAGGAAGCGTGCCACGGCGTCGGCATCGTCGGTATAGGCATGGAGCAGTACCGGCGAGGTGGTGTCGGCGGTGCCGTCCAGCACCGGGCCGACCAGTCGTGGCTCGAACGGCGCCAGGAACTCCAGCGCGCGCGCCGCCGCCTCGCGCCGCTGGCGCAGCGCACGGGCCTGGCCCTGTCCGAGGAAGATGCGCTGGTACTCGCGCAGGGCGTCTTCGATCTCGCGGTTGCGCGGCAGCGATGCATCGTCGTGGATGCCCAGGCGCGCGGCGGCCTTCAGCTTGGCCTGGTGGAAGTCGCGGATGCCGCCTTCGGCCATGAGTCGGGCGGCTTCGTGGGCAAGGCGGTGCCGGCGTTCGCGGGTGCGGGTCTCGGCATGCTGGCGGGCACGGTGCATGTCGACACTCCAGGCGGGGCGTGGAGCGACTCTACCGCATCGGCGTGAGGGTTCAATCACCCACGCCGATGCGCATCCCGACGACCTCAAAAGATGTCGAACGCTTCCTCGTCGCTCTGCTCGGGTCCCAGGAAGTCGAGGTTGTTGCGCATGCGCTCGAGGTCTTCGACCTTCACGTACTCGGCCAGGCCGCCGCCTTCGGTCGACATGTGCCCGGCGTTGTCGACGTACACGCGGACCATGCCGGCCGGCGGCTCGTTGGCGGCGATCGGCTGGTCCTTGAGCGCCACCCGCATGTAGTCGATCCAGATCGGCAGGGCGGCCTTGCCGCCGTACTCGCGGTAGCCGAGGGACTGGAAGTCGTCGCGGCCGACCCACACGGTGGTCGCCAGCGGACCGCCGAAACCGGAGAACCACGCGTCGCGGTGGTCGTTGGTCGAGCCGGTCTTCCCGCCCACGTCCTCGCGCTCGAGCACCTTCGCCGCGGTGCCGGTGCCGCGCTGGACCACGTCGCGCATCATCGACACCAGCTGGTAGGCGGAGCGTTCGTCGATCGCGCGGGGGGCGACCTTCCCGGACGGCGGCGGGGCGGCGGGTTTCGCGTCGGCCACGACGGCCTCGCTGGAAGGGGCCTGCGCCGGCGGGGAGGCGGGCGCAGCCGCACCGAAGTTGAACCCGTCGACGACCTGCGGCTGGCTCGGCGCGGTGCCGTTGGCCGCGATCGCGCCGCAGCTGCGGCAGGCGACCGCCGGGTCCTCCTTGAACAGCAACTCGCCGTTGCGGTCCCGGACTTCGTCGATGAACCAGGGGGTCACGCGCGACCCGCCATTGGCGAACACGGCGTAGCCGCGGGCGATCGAGAGCGGGGTCAGCGAGGCGGTCCCCAGCGACATGGACAGGTTGGGCGGGAGCTCGGCCTCGTCGAAGCCGAACTGGGCGATGTAGGTGCGGGCGAAGTTGACCCCGATCGCGTCGAGCAGCCGCACCGAGACCAGGTTGCGTGACTGCACCAGCGCTTCGCGCAGGCGCATGGGGCCCTTGAAGCCGCCGCCGTCGTTCTGCGGCGACCAGGTGTTGCCCCGGCGGTCGCGGAAAACCACCGGAGCGTCGAGCACGATCGAGGCCGGGTTGAAGCCCTTCTCGAACGCGGCCGAATAGACGAACGGCTTGAAGCTGGAGCCCGGCTGGCGACGTGCCTGGGTGGCGCGGTTGAACTTGTTGCCGGCAAAGCTGTAGCCGCCAACCAGCGCACGCAGGGCGCCGTTGTTGGCGTCGAGCGAGACCAGCGCGGACTGGCCGCGCGGCACCTGGTCGAGCAGGAACTCGCCTTCCTTCTCGCCGCGGCGGACCCGGACCACGTCGCCGCGCTTGAGCAGCGCGGCCGGGTTCTTGCCCGTCCAGCGGGCGGAGGAGGCGGGCAGGGTGACGCTGCTGGCGTCCGCCAGCACCACCCGGGCGCTGCCGTCGGCGGCGGTGCCGGCGACGATCGCTGGCAGGAGTTCGGCCTGGGACGGGGTGCCGGCCAGGGCCTTGGCCAGGGTGGCATCGTCGGCATCGGCGGCCACTTCGGCCTGGCGCTCCACTCCGTGCCAGCCATGCCGATGGTCGTACAGGTGCAGGCCGTCGCGGACGGCCTTGTCGGCGGCCGCCTGCAGGTCCGGCAGGATGGTGGTGGTCACCTGGTAGCCGCGGGTGACCGCCTCCGGACCGTAGCGGGCGATCATTTCCTGGCGGACCATCTCGGCCACGTAAGGGGCCGAGACCTGCACCGGCGGCTCGTGCGGGGCGGCGTGCATCGGCACCGCCTTGGCCGCGGCCGCCTCGGCGGCGCTGACGAAGCCCAGCTCGGCCATGCGGTCGAGGATGTAGTCGCGGCGGATCCGGGCGCGCTCGGGATTGCTGATCGGGTTGCCGCTGGACGGGAACTTGGGGATGCCGGCCAGCGAGGCCATCTCGTCCAGCGACAGGTCCTCCAGCTTCTTGCCGTAGTAGTACTCGGCGGCCGCGGCCACGCCGTAGGACCGGTTGCCGAAGAAGCTCTTGTTGAGGTACAGGGCCAGGATCTCGTCCTTGCTCAGCGCGCGCTCCATCTTCCTGGCCAGCAGCATCTCGGCCAGCTTGCGCTGGTAGCTGTACTCCGGGCTGAGGAAGAACTGGCGCGCCACCTGCTGGGTGATGGTCGAGCCGCCCGGGACGCGCTTGCCGTCGGTGGTCGCCAGCAGCCACACCGCGCGGGCCACGCCCTTGTAGTCGACCCCGCCGTGCTCGTAGAAGCGCGCATCCTCGATGGCGATGAAGGCCTGGCGCAGGCGCTCGGGCACCTGCTCGATGGCGACCGGGTAACGGCGGTTCTCGCCGAAGACGGCCATGAGCCTGCCGTCGGCGGAGTAGACGTAGAGGGGCTCCTGCATCTCCACTTCGCGCAGGGACTCCACCTCGGGAAGCCGCGAGGAGAGCACCACGTAGAGGGTTCCCAGGCCGATGGCGGCCAGCAGGGCCAGGCCTGCGGAGGCGATCAGCGCCCAGCGCAGGAGGCGGCGGAGACGGGGCATCGAGAAGGGATCCGATTGCAGATTTCGCGGCCGCAGAGTATAGATTAGCCAGGGACAAGGGCAGGGGGTGTCCCGGGGAACAGCAAGGGGGCAGGGGCCAATACCACCCGTGACAGGCATCCCAGCCTGCGCAAGGGGGTGTTGCCAAGCCTGAAAAAACCGTTATCTAATGCGCGGGCACAGGTAGTTCAGCCAAGTGCCCGTCGGCAGGGGAGAAACCGTGGGGCTCATCCCGAAAAGTCAGTCGCCGCTCATAGGCGTCGACATCAGCTCGACTGCGGTCAAGCTGCTGCAGTTGTCGCGCAGTGGAAACCGCTACCGCGTGGAGCATTACGCGGTCGAGCCGTTGCCGCCCAATGCCGTGGTCGAGAAGAACATCGTCGAGGTCGAGGCGGTGGGCGAGGCCATCCGGCGCGCGGTCAACCGCTCCGGCACAAAGGTGAAGAACGCCGCTGCGGCAGTGGCGGGATCGGCGGTGATCACCAAGATCATCCCGATGCCGGCTGAGCTGGACGAGGGCGAACTGGAAGCCCAGGTCGAGCTGGAGGCGGTCAACTACATCCCCTACCCGATCGAGGAAGTGAACCTCGACTTCGAGGTGCTCGGGCCGATGCCCAGCAATCCGGAGATGGTCCAGGTGCTGCTGGCGGCCTCGCGTTCGGAGAACGTCGAGCTGCGCGAGTCGGCGCTGGAGCTGGGTGGCCTGACGGCGAAGGTGATGGACGTGGAGGCCTTCGCGGTCGAGAACGCCTTCGCCCTGATCGCCGACGAGCTGCCAGTGGGGCGCGATGGCGTGGTCGCACTCGTCGACATCGGCGCGACCATGACCACCCTGAATGTCCTCCGCGGTGGCCGCAGCCTCTACAGCCGGGAACAGGTGTTCGGCGGCAAGCAGCTCACCGACGAGGTCATGCGCCGCTACGGGCTGACCTACGAGGAAGCCGGCCAGGCCAAGCGCCAGGGCGGCCTGCCCGAGACCTACGAGGTCGAGGTGCTGGAGCCGTTCAAGGAAGCCACCGTCCAGCAGATCAGCCGCCTGCTGCAGTTCTTCTATGCCGGCAGCGAATTCAACCGGGTCGACCAGATCGTGCTGGCCGGCGGTTGCGCCTCGATCGCCGGACTGCCGGAGATGGTCGAGGAGCAGCTGGGCGTGCCGACCCAGGTCGCCAACCCGCTGGCGCAGATGACCCTCGGCCCGCGCGTGCAGGCGCACGCCCTGGCCCAGGACGCGCCGGCGCTGATGATCGCCACCGGCCTGGCCCTGAGGAGCTTCGACTGATGGCACGGATCAATCTTCTGCCGTGGCGCGCCGAGCGCCGCAAGCAGCGCCAGCGGGAGTTCCAGGGCATGCTCGGCCTGGCCGCGCTCGCCGGCGTCCTGCTTTCGTTCCTGGTTTGGTTCTACTTCAGCCAGCAAATCAGCGGCCAGCACACCCGCAACAACTACCTGCAGGACGAGATCGCCAAGGTCAAGCTGCAGAACGAGGAAATCAAGGAGCTCGATGCCAAGAAGGACCGCCTTCTCGCGCGCAAGAAGGTCATTGAGGAACTGCAGGCGAACCGCTCGCAGATGGTCCATCTGTTCGATTCGCTGGTGCGCACCATCCCGGATGGGGTGACGCTCAACAACATCAAGCAGGAAGGTGAGATCCTCACGCTGCAGGGCAGCGCGCAGTCCAACGCGCGGGTCAGTGCGTACATGCGCAATCTGGAGGTCTCGGGTTGGATGACCAAGCCTGACCTGTCGATCATCGAGGTCAAGAAGGACGACGCGAGCGCACCTGCCGCCACCAGCGCCAGCAGGACCCTGCCCTACACCTTCAGTCTGAAGGTGCAGCTGGCCAACCCGAACGCGGCCACCGCCGAAGGCGGGGTGCCGGCGGCGGACGAGGCTATGGTGGAAGGCGCCGTGTTGCCCGGCCCGGCGGCGCCCGAGGCTGGCGTCGCGCCCGTCGCTGAACCAGCCGCCACGCCGGCGACCGCACCTGCAACCGCGCCCGCGCCCGCTGCGCCGTCCGCGCCCGCCAACACAACACAGCCGCAACCGGCCGCGCAGACCGAGGGGAGGCCGGCGTCATGAGCCAGAAGAAGAAGGTCAAGATCAGCGACCTGGACTTCAACAACATCGGTGGATGGCCGCAGCAGGCGAAGATCGTCTTCTGCGTACTGCTGGCGCTGTTCATCCTCATCATGGCCTACCTGGTGTTGATCCGCGGCAAGGTCGAGGAGCTGCGCGGCCTGGAGAGCCAGGAAGCCACGCTGCGCCAGGAGTTCGAGGACGAGCAGGGCAAGGCCGCCAACCTGGAGCCGCTGCGCCAGCAACTGGCGCAGATGGAGCAGGTGCTGCAGCAGATGCTGCGCCAGCTGCCGAGCAAGACTGAAATGCCGGACCTGATCATCGACATCTCGCAGACCGCGCTGTCCAGCGGCCTGGCCAACGAGCTGTTCCAGCCAGGTCCGGAGACGCCCAAGGAGTTCTACGCCGAGAAGCCGATCGCGCTGCGGATGGTGGGCAACTACCACCAGTTTGGCGCCTTCGTCAGCGGCGTGGCCTCGCTGCCGCGCGTCGTGATCCTGACCATGCACGATATCCAGCTGCAGCCGAAGGATGGCAAGGCGATCACCCGTGGCGGTGCGCTGGAACTGTCCGGTACGGTGAAGACGTACCGTTACCTGGACGAACTTGAAATCGCAGAGCAGGAAAAGGCGGCCCAGCAGGCGGCGGGCGCCGATGGCAATAGTGGTGCGGATGCTACGACCGGAGGCGGCGCATGAGCATGGACCGTAACCGTGGAAAGCATACGCTTCGGTGGCTGGGTGCAGCGATGTTGGTGCTCGCCTTGGGGGCTTGCGGTCGTGGCGTAACCAGCACACCGGGCGAGGCGCCCAACCTCGAGAAGTGGATCGCCGAGGTGCGTGCACGCCCAGCACCGCCGCTCGATCCGCTGCCGGTGATGCAGCAGTTCGAGACTTTCGAGTACGCCGCACAGGACTTGCGCGATCCGTTCAGCGACGCCTGGGCCAATCCCGATGGCGGCTCGGGCCTGCGCCCGGATCCGAACCGGCGCAAGGAACCGCTTGAACAGTACCCGCTGGACAGCCTGGACATGGTGGGCACGATCGGTGCCGGCGGTGGGCTGGTCGCGCTGGTAATGGCGCCGGACCGGGTGACCCACCGGATCCGTCCGGGCGCCTACCTGGGGCAAAGCGACGGTCGCGTGACCTCGATCGCCGAGGACAAGATCGAACTGGTTGAACTGGTGCCCGATGGTGCGGGCGGCTGGCTGGAACGTCCGGCCTCCATCGCGCTCGAAGATCAATGATTAGGGGATAGCACGATGACCTTTTCCAATGCCCAGAGCCTGAGCAGCGCCCGGCGCCCGGCAATCATGCGGGCCTGCGGCCTGGGGCTCGCGCTTGCCCTGGCTGCACCCTGCCTGGCCGCCGCCGCCAATCCAGCGGCCCAGCCCGCCGCCGCGACCGCCAAGTCGAAGGTGGCCCAGATCGACTTCAAGCGCGGCGACGGCGGCGCGGGACGCCTGATACTGCGCTTCGACGGCGAGGGCGCCGCTCCGGACCTGCGCAACCAGGACGGCAGCGTCGTGGTCGACGTGGCCAACGCCACGCTGCCGGCCGACCTGCAGCGGCCGCTCAATGTGGTCGACTTCGCCACCCCGGTCCAGCGCATCGATGCCAAGTCCTACGGCGGCGGTACCCAGCTGGTGCTGAGCACGCGCGGCGAGTACGAGTCGCTGGCCTACCAGACCGGCAACGAATACGTGGTCGAGATCACGCCGCGTACCTCTACCGCGGCAGTGGGCGCGGTGAGCGGTCCGGGGGTGAGCAGCGCCCAGGCCAGGCTTGCCAAGCAAGGCTACTCGGGTCGCCCGGTGACGTTCAACTTCCAGGACGTGCCGGTGCGCACGGTCCTGCAGCTGATCGCCGAGGAATCCAACCTCAACATCGTCGCGTCCGACACGGTGACCGGCAACGTGACCCTGCGCCTGGTGAACGTGCCCTGGGACCAGGCCATGGATATCGTCCTGCGCGCCAAGGGCCTGGACAAGCGCCGCGACGGCAGCGTGATCTGGGTGGCGCCGCAGCCGGAGCTGGCCGCGTTCGAGAAGGCCAAGGAAGATGCGCGCATCGACCTCGAGAACCGCGTCGACCTGGTTACCGACTACATCCAGATCAACTACCACAACGCCGCGGCGATCTTCAAGGCGCTGACTGAGGCCAAGGGCATCGGCAACCAGAGCGGTGGTGGCGGCGGCGGCGGCAGCAACGATCAGGAAAACGGCTTCCTGTCGCCGCGCGGCCGCATCGTCGCCGACGAGCGCACCAATACGCTGATGATCAGCGACATCCCGAAGAAGGTCGCGCAGATGCGCGAGCTGATCAACGTGATCGACCGGCCGGTCGACCAGGTGTTGATCGAGAGCCGCATCGTCATCGCCACCGATTCGTTCGCCCGCGACCTGGGCGCCCGCTTCGGCGTGCAGGGCCGCGAGATCGGCAACAACACCCGCGTCATCAGTGGCTCGCTCGAGAACAACGTCAACATCATCCAGAACGGCGAGTACGAGATCCCCGGCGGCCTGAACTTCGACCTGCCGGCGACCACCGCCAGTGGCATGAACGTGGGCGCGCTGGCCTACACGCTGCTGGGTGCGAACTTCGCCATCGACATCGAGCTGTCCGCCCTGCAGCAGGAAGGTCGCGGCGAAGTGTTGTCGAACCCGCGCGTGGTGACCTCCAACCAGCGCGAGGCGGTCATCCGCCAGGGCCGCGAGGTCGGCTACGTCACCCTGACCGGCGGCGGCAGCCAGGCTTTCCCGACCCCGACGGTCGAGTTCAAGGACGTCGTGCTCGAGCTGAAGGTCACCCCGACCATCACCAACGACGACCGCGTGTTCATGGCCGTGCACGTGACCAAGGACGAGGTGCTGCGCTTCATCGACACCAGCATCGGCCAGGTCCCGGAAATCGCCACCCGCGAGATCAACACCGCGGTGCTGGTGGACGACGGCCAGACCGTGGTGATCGGCGGCGTCTACGAGTTCACCGACGCCAACAGCGTGGCCAAGGTGCCGTTCCTGGGCAACGTGCCGTTCCTGGGCGCGTTCTTCAAGAAGACCAGCCGCAGCAAGGACAAGGCCGAGCTGCTGATCTTCCTGACCCCGAAGGTCATGCGCGTCGAGAAGCGCGGTGGGATGCCGCAGGCTCAGATCCCGGAGTCGCGGCAGCCGCGCGGATAGGGAACGGGGCCTTCGGGCCCCGTTTCACATTCCGGGGTCCGGTTTTCGGAGCCCGGCGCCGGGAACCACAGGCGTGCCGGATCGGTCAGAATCGGGACATGGATACTCTCGACGCTGCTTCCAGTCCCGCCGCCGACTCCGGCCCGCATGCGGCCTTCCTCCGTCTGCGTGACCAGCTCTCGGCGGAAATTGTCGGCCAGTCCGCCCTGGTCGAGCGCCTGCTCGTCGCGTTGCTGGCCGACGGCCACCTGCTGGTCGAAGGCGCTCCCGGCCTGGCCAAGACGACCGCGATCCGCACGCTGGCCGCACACCTGGATGCGGAGTTCGCCCGCGTCCAGTTCACTCCCGACCTGCTGCCGGCCGACCTGACCGGCACCGAAGTCTGGCGGCCGCAGGAGGGACGCTTCGAGTTCCAGCCCGGCCCCGTCTTCCACCCGCTGCTGCTGGCCGACGAGATCAACCGCGCGCCGGCCAAGGTCCAGTCCGCGCTGCTGGAGGCGATGGGCGAGCGGCAGGTGACCGTGGGGCGCCACACCTACGCGCTGCCGCCGCTGTTCCTGGTGATGGCCACGCAGAACCCGATCGAACAGGAAGGCACGTTCCCGCTGCCCGAAGCGCAGCTGGACCGGTTCCTCATGCACGTGCGCATCGGCTATCCGGATGCGGGCATGGAGGCGGAGATCCTGCGGCTGGCGCGCGATCGCGCGCGGCAGACGCTGCAGGCCCCGCCGCCGCCGATCGAACGCATGCCGCAGGCGCAGGTGTTCGCCGCGCGCGAGCAGGTCCTCGACCTGCACGTGGCGCCTGCCCTGGAACGCTACCTGGTCGAACTGGTCCTCGCGTCCCGCGATGCTTCCCGCTACGACGCCGCGCTCGGCCGGCGCATCGCCTGGGGCGCAAGCCCGCGGGGCTCGATCGCGCTGGAACGTTGCGCGCGCGCAAGAGCCTGGCTGGCCGGACGCGACTACGTCACCCCGGACGACATCCGCGCCATGGCACCGGACGTGCTGCGCCATCGCGTGCTGCCCAGCTACGAGGCGCTGGCCGAGGGCTGGGATGGCGACCGCCTGGTGGCCGCGCTGCTGGAACGGGTGCCGCCGCCGTGAGCGGGCGCGGCCCGGCCTCCGCCGCGGCCGATGCCGTAACGCCAGGCATCGTGCCGACGCTGGCCGAACTGGTGGCGCTTCGCGCCCAGGTGCGGCGTGCGCCGCAACCAAGGCGGGGCCGCCATGGCGTGCACGGACCGGCGCCGTCGAGCCTGCGCGGCCGCGGCATGGAGTACGCCGAATCGCGCGAGTACACCATCGGTGACGACGTGCGCCGGATGGACTGGCGCCTGACCGCGCGCAGCGGCCGCGCCCACACCAAGCTGTTCCAGGCCGAGCGCGAGCGGCTGACCCTGCTGGTCGCCGATACCGATCCGGCGCTGTACTTCGGCACGCGCGTGCGCTTCAAGTCGGTGCAGGCCGCGCGCGCCGGCGCGGTCGCCGTGTGGTCGGCGCTGCAGTCCGGCGATCGCATCGCGGCCCTGCGCGGCGGCGAGCCGGCGATCCCGCCGGCGACCGGCATGCGCGGGGCCATGCGCGTGCTCGACGCGCTGGCGCGCTGGTATGCGTGCCCGCCCGGGGACCAGTCCGGCCTGGACATGGCGCTCGAACATGCGCAGCGCCTGCTGCGTCCCGGTGCCCAGGTCGTGGTGCTGGCCGACCCGGTGGCGGCTTCGCGCGTACCGCCGGTTCGCTGGACCGCGCTGGCGCGCCACCACCAGGCCACCCTGGTGCTGCTGCAGGATCCATTGGAAACGGCGCCGCCGCGGCGCGAACTGGCGTTCCGCGCCGGGGCGCGCCGGCTGCAGCTGGGGCTGGACAACGCCACCGTCCGCCTGCGCTGGAAGCAGGCGCTGGTCGCGCCGGCCGACGAACTCGTGCGCACGCTCCCGTCTCGCGGCTGGCAGGTGCGTTGCCTGTCCACCGACGCCGAAGCGGCGGATTGGCTGGCGCCCCGGGACGCATCGCTGCGGGACGAAGACCGCGTCGACGCAGCCCTGGTCGACTGAAGAAAAGCCCATGGACCCGAGCCGACTGCCCTTGCGCGACGTGCACCTGACCGCAGCCCCGTCCTGGTGGCCGCCGGCCCCGGGCTGGTGGCTGGTGGCGGCGGCGCTGGTCGCGGCCGCGCTGGCATGGATTGGGTGGCGGGCATGGCGGGCCGCGCGGCGTCGGCGCTGGGCGCGCTGGTTCGACGCTTCCAGCGCCGAGGGTGGCCTGCCCGAGCGGTTGGCCGCGATGTCGGGCCTGCTGCGGCGCGCGGCTCGCCGCCACCGGGCGGGCGCCGAGCGGCTGCAGGGGGAGGACTGGCTGCGATTCCTCGACGGAGCGGCCGGCGCTCGCTTCAGCCATGGCCCGGGACGCCTGCTCCTCGAAGGCGGGTTCCGCCGCCGGCTCGATGACGGCGAGTTCGCCGCCGTTTCGGCCCTGGCCCGCGCCCGCTTCCTCGAGCTGATGGAGGGCCGGCGATGAGCGGAGCATGGGTTGCCGCCTGGCAGGAAGGGTTCGCGGGCTTCGCCTGGCCCTGGGCGTGGGCGCTGCTGCCCCTGCCGCTGCTGGTGCGCCTGCTCCTGCCCGCGCGCCTCAGCACCGCGCCTGCGTTGCGCGTGCCCTGGTCCGGACGGCTGGACGGCGTCGTCGCGGGCGTTTCCGCGCGGCACGCCCGCATCGGCTGGGTGCTGCCGCTGCTGGCCTGGGTGCTGCTTTGTGCCGCCGCTGCCCGCCCGCAGCAGCTCGGGCAGGCGCAGTCGCCACCGCGCGAAGCGCGCCAGATGATGCTGGCGGTGGACCTGTCCGGCAGCATGAGCGAGACCGACATGGAGCTCGGCGGCCAGGTGGTGGACCGGCTCACCGCGGCCAAGGCGGTGATCGCGGATTTCCTCGACCGCCGGGCCGGCGACCGCGTCGGCCTGCTGGTATTCGGCCAGCGGGCCTACATGCTGACGCCGTTGACCCTGGATCGCGATTCGGTGCGGCTGCAGCTGCGCGACAGCGTGGCCGGACTGGCCGGACGCGAGACCGCCCTGGGCGATGCCATCGGCCTGGCGGTCAAGCGGCTGCGCGAGCAGCCCGAAGGCCAGCGCGTGCTGATCCTGCTGACCGACGGGGTCAATACCGCAGGCGTGCTCGACCCGGTCAAGGCGGCCGAGCTGGCGCAAGCCGAGGGCGTGCGCGTGCATACGATCGCGTTCGGCGGCGGGGGCGCGGCGCTCTCGCTGTTCGGGGTGCCGCTGCCGATCCAGGGCGGCGAGGAGGTCGACGAGGAGACCTTGCGCCGCGTCGCCGCGATGACCGGCGGCCGCTTCTTCCGGGCCCGCGATACCGCGCAGCTGGCGGGCATCTATTCCGAGCTCGACCGGCTCGAGGCGGTGGCGGTGGCGGCTGCACCGGTGCGGCCGCGGATCGAACGCTATCCGTGGCCCCTGGCCGGCGCACTCGTGCTCGCCGTGCTGGCGTTCGCCGCTTCGCGGCTCACGGCCGGAAGGCAGGTCGCATGAACATCGCATCGCCTTCCTGGTTGCAGACGCCGGAGCTTCATTTCCACCGGCCGCTCTGGCTGCTGGCGTTGCTGGCGCTGCCGCTGCTGTGGTGGCTGTGGCGTCGGCGCCGGCAACAGGGCTGGCGCGATGCGGTCGACCCGCATCTGCTGCCGCACCTGCTCGAACCGGGTCGCGGCAGCGCGTGGCTGCGGCTGGCCGGCGTTTCCATGGCCTGGGCATTGGCGATCGTCGCCCTGGCCGGTCCCGGTTGGCGCCAGGAGGAACAGCCGCACTGGGAATCACGCGCCCCGCTGGTGATCGCGCTCGACCTGTCGTCGGCGATCCTGGCGACCGACATGGCACCCACGCGCCTGGCCCAGGCGCGGGCCAAGGTCGAGGCGCTGCTGCGCGAACGCCAGGGCGGCGAAGTCGGCCTGGTCGCCTGGGCCGAGGACGCCTACACGGTCGCGCCCCTCACCGCCGACGGCGCCAACATCGCCCTGTTCCTGGACGCGCTTGCGCCGGAGGTGATGCCGGTCGACGGGCATCGTACCGACCGGGCGATCACCCACGCCGCCACGCTGCTCAACCAGGCCGGTTTCGACCACGGCGACATCCTGCTGGTGACCGGCGAGGCGGAGCCGTCCGCCACCCGGATCGCCGCGGCGGTTGCGGCGCAGGGTTACCGGATCTCGGTGCTGGGTCTCGGCGGTGCGCGCGGTGGCGAGTATGTCGACCGTGGAGGCGTCACCCGCCAGGCCCGGCGCGACGACGCTTCGCTGCGCGCGCTGGCCGATGCCGGTGACGGCCGTTACGCCGCGCTCGCCATCGACGATGCGGACCTGCGCACGCTCGCGGTCCTGGATCCCGCGGCGGCCGGCACCAACGTACGGGGCAGCGGGCAGCGGGCATGGCTGGACCAGGGCTACTGGCTCGTGCTGCCGCTGCTGGCGCTGGCGGCGCTGGCGTTCCGGCGCGGTGCCGGCGTGCTGGCCGCAGTCCCGCTGGCCGTGCTTGCCACGAGCCTGGCGCTCGCGCTGCCGGTACCTGCGCAGGCGCAGGAGCAGGCGCAGGCGAGCGACGCCGATGGGGGTGGCTGGTGGCGGCGCGCCGACCAGCAGGCACAACAGCGGATCGAGCAGGGCGTGGATGCCTACCGCCAGGGCGACTTCGCCGCCGCCGAACAAGCCTTCGCCGCCGCGGGTGCGCGGGGCGCCGACGCGCAGTACAACCTGGGCAACGCACTGGCGCGACAGGGCAGGTACGACGACGCCATCGCCGCCTACGATCGCGCGCTGGCACAGGCGCCGGGCATGGAGGACGCCATCGCCAATCGCCAGGTAGTCGAGGCCGCGCGCAGGCAGCAGCCGCCCGGCGGCGGGCAGGGCCAGCGCGGACAGCAGGGGCCGAAGCAGTCCGGCAAGGACCAGGCGCAGGATCCGGCGCAGCCGCAGTCCGGCGGCGAGTCCCCTGCGGGCGAGAACCCGGATCAGGCGCGTGGGCAGGATGAGCGGCCCGGACAGCCGGAAGGCGCGGAAGGACAGCCGCCCCCCAAGGCGGATGACGCGCAGGCGCATGAGCGCCAGGCGCAGGCCGATCGCGAGCAGCGCGAGCGCATGCAGCAGGCGCTGCAGCAGGGACAGGGCGAGGAGCCGGTGCAGAAGCAGCCCGAACACGAGGACGCGCAGGCGCGCGAGCAGCGCCAGGCGCGCGAAGCGTGGCTGAGGCGCGTGCCGGACGACCCGGGTGGCCTGCTGCGTGCCAAGTTCCGGCTCGAATACGAGCGCCGCCAGCGGGAAGGACAGTGAGCATGCGATCCCCGGCGGCATCCGCCCGTTTCCACACAGCTGCGCCGGGCGCGGCCGCCGGTCGCGTGGGCAGGGCCGCGTTCCTGCTGCTGGCCGCCCTGGCGAGCATGGCCGGCCTGTCGACCGCGCACGCGGAAACGCGCGCCTGGCTCGACCGCAACGCCATCGCGCCGGGCGAGGCGGTGACCCTCAACATCGAGACCGACCAGCCTGGCAGCGCACCCGATTACACGCCGCTGCGCGACGCCTTCACCCTGGGGCCGCCCTATCGCAGCCCGGCCACCGGCAACCGCACCCTGTTCGGCATCGCGCTCACGCCGCGTCGCGAGGGCGCGGTGGACATCCCCTCGCTGCAGGTGGGGGCCGAACGGACGGCACCGCAGAAGCTGAGCGTTTCCGCCGCGCACGCCTCCGCGCCGGTGCCGCGCGGCGACGTCTTCCTCGAATCGCGGGTCGACGATCCCGCGCCTTACGTGCAGCAGAGCCTGGGCCTGACCGTGCGCCTGTACTACGCCACGCCGCTGCTGTCGGGCGAACTGGCCCAGGACGCGCCGGACGGCGCGTCGCTGCAGCGGATCGGCGACGACGTGCAGAGCAGCCGCGAAATCGGCGGGCGCCGCTACCACGTGGTCGAGCGCCGCTACCTGCTCGTACCCGAGCGCAGCGGGCCGCTGGAACTGCCGCCGGCCCGCTTCCGCGGCCAGGGTGCGGGCGGGTTCTTCGACGACTTCTTCGGCACCGATCGCAGCCTGTCCGCGCAGGGCGCGGCGCAGACGCTGCAGGTGCGGCCCCAGCCCGATGGCGCGCCGCAGCCCTGGCTGCCACTGCGCGATCTCGAACTCGAGTACGGAGCCAGGCCGGATCGGGCGCGCGCAGGCGAGGCCGTGGAGATCGTGGTCGAAGCGGTGGCGCAGGGCGCCACGGCCGCGCAGTTCCCCGAGATCCCCGCGCCGCAGGTCGAGGGCGCGCAGGTCTTCGCCGATCGCGCAGAAACCACCGAGCGCTTCGTCGATGGCGGTCCGCAGCTGACCGTGGTGCGGCGGTTCTCGGTGGTCCCGCTGAGGCCGGGTCCGCTGCGCGTGCCGGGGACGCGGCTGGCGTGGTGGGACGTGGCAGCGGGTTCGGCGCAGGTGGCGAGCCTGCCGGACCTGTCGCTGGAGGTCGCGCCCGGCGTGGCCGGTGCGTCGCAGGCTGCGCCAGCGCCTACGCCCGCGTCGCCGACCGCGTCGCCGGCCACGATGGCGCTGCCAGCCGACGGGACGCTGCCCCGTTCGCCCTGGTTCCGGGTGGCGGTGGCGTTCGCGCTGCTGTGGCTGGCGACGCTGGCCTGGCTGCTGTGGCGGAAACGGGACAGCGGTCGTCCGGTCGTCGCGGCGGGTGAGCGCGACCGGCCGGCGGTGCCGTCGATGGCGGACCTGCGCCGGCTGCTCGACGCCGGC
Organism: Pseudoxanthomonas sp. Soil82; assembly: GCF_040446535.1. Taxonomy (NCBI): domain Bacteria; kingdom Pseudomonadati; phylum Pseudomonadota; class Gammaproteobacteria; order Lysobacterales; family Lysobacteraceae; genus Pseudoxanthomonas; species Pseudoxanthomonas sp. Soil82. The sequence continues at coordinate 50,375 of NZ_JBEAAK010000005.1, read as the reverse complement.
AGCTTCGACGAGGTGGTCGGCCTGCTGCAGCGCATGGCGGTACCTGCAGCGGCCGACCTGGATGGAGTGATCGCCCGCCTGGACGATCCGTCGCAGCGCGATGCGCTCGATGCCATGCGCCGTGCGCTGTGGGCCGGGCAGGGCGAGCCTTCCGCGGCCCGCGCCGCGCTGCGTGCCGCGTTCCGCGACGGCCCGCGCTGGCGCGCGCCGGCGGTCGTCGATCCCGCGCCGCTGCCGCCGCTGTATCCGCCCTGAGGTCGATCCGGAGCGGTTTGCTAAGCTGCCGGCTGCTTTTTTCTCCGGACCTGCGCGCATGACCCAGACCACTCGCCGCCCCTGGCCGATGCCGTGGAAGATGGGCCTGGGCTTCGGGCTGGGGCTGGTGCTGGGCCTGCTGGTCCACGTGACCGCGGGAGCCGAGGCCGACTGGGTGCAGGCCTTCACCACCTGGGTGACGACGCCGGCCTCGCGCCTGTTCCTCAACCTGATCTTCATGCTGATCGTGCCGCTGCTGTTCTCGGCGCTGGTCATGGGCATCGCCGAGATGGGCGATATCCGCGCGCTGGGCCGGATCGGCTGGAAGACCCTGGCCTACACCGTGGTCCTGTCCGGCGTGGCGGTGCTGCTGGGGCTTCTGCTGGTCAACGCGTTCAAGCCCGGTGCCGGCGTCGACCCGGCGCTGGCGCAGCAGCTGCTGGTGCAGAACGCCGAGCGCAGCCGCGAGATCGTGGCCAGCGTCGACACCCAGCCGCGCGGCATGGACATGGTCCTGTCGATCGTACCCAGCAACGTGGTCCAGGCCGCTTCGGAAAACGGCTCGATCCTGGCGCTGATGTTCTTCGCGGTGATGTTCGGCGTGGGCATGGTGCTCACCCCCGACAGCAAGGTGGCCACGCTCAAGCGCGGCATCGAGGGCATCTTCGAGATATCGATGACCCTGATCGGGCTGGTGATCCGGCTGGCGCCGTACGCGGTGTTCTGCTTCATGTTCAACCTGGCGGCGATCTTCGGCTTTGACCTGCTGGTGCGGCTGGGCGCGTACGTAGGCGTGGTGGTGCTGGCGCTGGCGCTGCACATGTTCGGCACCTATTCGCTGGCGGTGCGCATGGTCGGGCGTTCGCCGGTGAAGTTCTTCCGCGACATCCAGGAAGCGGCGGTGATGGCGTTCTCCACCGCCTCGAGCAACGCGACCCTGCCCACCGCGCTGCGCGTGGCCGACGAGATGGGCCTGCCGCCGAAGGTGTCGCGCTTCGTGCTCACCGTGGGCGCCACCGCCAACCAGAACGGCACAGCGCTGTTCGAGGGCGTGACGGTGCTGTTCCTGGCCCAGTTCTTCGGCGTGGACCTGACCCTGGGCCAGCAGTTCATGGTGATGCTGGTGTGCATCCTCGGCGGCATCGGTACCGCCGGCGTGCCCTCCGGCTCGCTGCCGGTGGTGGCGCTGATCTGCGCGATGGTCGGGGTGGACCCGATCGGCATCGGCCTGATCCTGGGCGTGAACCACTTCCTCGACATGTGCCGGACCACGCTCAACGTCAGCGGCGACCTGACCCTGGCCACGCTGGTGGCGCACCGCGAGACCGATGCCGCGCTGCCGGCGCCATCGCCGCAGCCGGGCACCGCGCCGGGCTGACCGCGCCGCCCGAACGCCTCGGTGGCGGCCATGCGCAGCGCCGTGGAGCGGGTGGTTTCATCGCAAACCGGGCGCGCGCGGCCCCCGTACCGGTCCGGATCCGCTTTTTTTCGCCACCCGGCAGGACAGGAGTGGACAAGGGATGGGACAATGGGCGGCCCGCAGCGCCGCGGGTGCCTGAAGACCACGCCGATCCCCCATGACGACGCCTACCCGCCGCCAGCTGGCCAACGCCATCCGTTTCCTCGCCGCCGACGCGGTCGAAGCCGCCAAGTCCGGGCATCCGGGCATGCCGATGGGCATGGCCGACATCGCCGAAGTGCTCTGGAACGACTACCTGCAGCACAACCCGTCCGATCCGCACTGGGCCAACCGCGACCGCTTCGTGCTGTCCAACGGCCACGGCTCGATGCTGCACTACGCGCTGCTGCACCTGAGCGGCTACGAGTTGCCGATCGAGGAACTGAAGAATTTCCGCCAGCTGCACAGCAAGACCGCCGGCCACCCCGAGCGCCACGAAACGCCGGGCGTGGAGACCACCACCGGTCCGCTGGGGCAGGGCTTCGCCAACGCGGTCGGTTTCGCCCTGGCCGAGAAGCTGCTCGCGCAGCGCTACAACCGCGAAGGCTTCGACGTCGTCGACCACCGCACCTGGGTGCTGATGGGCGACGGCTGCATGATGGAAGGCGTTTCGCACGAGGCCGCCTCGCTGGCCGGCACCTGGGGCCTGGGCAAGCTGACCGCGTTCTGGGACGACAACGGCATCTCGATCGACGGCGAGGTGCACGACTGGTTCACCGACGACACCCCGGCGCGCTTCGAGGCCTACGGCTGGCACGTGGTGCGCGGCGTCGACGGCCACGATCCCGGCGCGATCAAGACCGCGATCGACGCGGCGCTGGCGGTGTCGGACAAGCCCAGCCTGATCTGCTGCAAGACCGTCATCGGCTTCGGCGCCCCGCACAAGGCCGGCAAGGAGGAATCGCACGGCGCGCCACTGGGCAAGGACGAGCTGGAAGGCGCGCGCAAGGCGCTGGAATGGCCGTACGCCCCCTTCGAGGTGCCGGAGGAGATCTACGCCGGCTGGCGCGCCAACGATGGCAAGCAGCGCCAGGGCCAGTGGCAGCAGCTGTTCGACCGCTATGCCCAGGCGCACCCGGACGCGGCGGCCGAACTGGCGCGCCGTTCGCGCGGCGAGCTGCCGGCCGACTTCGCCGCGCAGGCCGACGCCTACATCGCCCAGGTCCAGGCCGAGGCGCCGACCATCGCCTCGCGCAAGGCCTCGCAGAACGCGATCGGCGCCTTCGCCCCGCTGCTGCCGGAAATCATCGGCGGGTCGGCCGACCTGGCGCCGTCCAACCTGACCCAGTGGAAGGCCAGCAAGTCGGTCACCGCGGCCGATGCCGGCGCCAACTACGTGCACTACGGCGTGCGCGAGTTCGGCATGAGCGCGATCGCCAACGGCATCGCCCTGCATGGCGGGTTCCTGCCGTTCGACGCGACCTTCCTGGTGTTCAGCGACTACGCGCGCAATGCGCTGCGCATGAGCGCGCTGATCCCGGCGCACGTGATCCACGTCTACACCCACGACTCGATCGGCCTGGGCGAGGACGGCCCGACCCACCAGCCGGTCGAGCACCTGGCCACGCTGCGCTACATCCCCAACAACGACGTCTGGCGTCCGTGCGACGCGGCCGAATCGGCGGTGGCATGGAAGGCGGCGATCATGCGCCAGGACGGCCCCAGCTGCCTGGTGTTCAGTCGCCAGAACCTGCCGCACCAGCCGCGCAGCGACGCGCAGCTGGCGCAGGCCGCGCGCGGCGGCTACGTGCTGGCCGACGCCGAAGGCGGCACCCCCGACGTGATCCTGATCGGCACCGGCTCGGAAGTCTCGCTGGCGGTGGAAGCCAAGAAGGCGCTCGACGCCGCCGGCATGAAGACGCGCGTGGTGTCGATGCCGTCCACCGACGTGTTCGACCGCCAGGACGCCGCCTATCGCGAATCGGTGCTGCCGAAGGCGGTGCGCAAGCGCGTGGCGGTGGAGGCGGGCGTGACCGACTTCTGGCGCAAGTACGTCGGCCTGGACGGCGCGGTGGTCGGCCTGGACCGCTTCGGCGCGTCGGCACCGGCCGGCGACCTGTACAAGTACTTCAACATCACCACCGAGGCGGTGGTCGAGGCGGCCAAGGCGCTTTGAGCGAGCGGTCTGAGCGAGCGCTGATGCAACGCTGGGAAAAGGCCGGGCAATGCCCGGCCTTTTCGTTGGACGCTCACGGCCGCGATGCGGCCTCGCGGCGGGCGGTTCCGCCCAGCAGGGGATAGGGATTGATCGCGGTGCCCTCCCACCAGCGCCTTTCCGGGCCAAGCACGAAGATGGCGAAGTGCAGGTGGGGCGCGTCCGGACTGGCGTTCCCGGTCGAACCCACGTAGCCGATCACCTGGCCGCGCTTCACCGCCTGGCCTTCGGCCAATCCATCGGCGTAGCGCTGCAGGTGCGCGTAGTAGTAGGCCAGCTCTCCACCCGGCTCGAACTGGTAGATGGTCAAGCCTCCGCGCGCGCTGTCGAAGAGCTTCTCGACGTGGCCATCGGCGACCGCCAGCACCGGCGTTCCGGCCGGCGCCATGATGTCGATCGCGTCGTGGCTGCGGCCGGCGCTGCGCGCATCGGTGAAGGTGTCCTGCAGCTGCGCGGGCTCCACGCCGGCGACCGGCAACAGCAGGGTGCCGGCAGGTGCGGGGGAAGGCGCATCGCCGCGCGGTGGCGCCGCCGGTGAAGGAGCCGCGACCGGCGGCGCGACGTCGCCGGCTGCCATACGCGCGGTCGGGCGCGGGTCGGGGCGGGCGGCGCTTGGCGTAATGACCGGCGCCTGCGTGCCGCCCGGCGACGGCGACACGCGCAGCAACCGCAGCGCGCCGTCCTGCCACGACAGCGCCAGCAGGAGCAGCGCGACCACGGCGACCGCCAGCGCCATCGCGAGCGGCGACCTCATGCGGCTCTCCGCGGCACGCGGGTACGTTCGTGCACGCTCATTCCTGCAGGACCACCGTGACGCTCGCGTCGACCGCGGCGGCCACCGCCTGGGCGTCCCAGTTGGTCAGGCGGATGCAGCCATGCGACTGGGCCTTGCCGACGCTGGCCGGCTCCGGGGTGCCATGGATGCCGTAATGCGGCTTGGACAGGTCGATCCAGACCGTGCCGACCGGATTGTTCGGGCCGGCGGCCAGGGTCGCTTTCTCGTGCCCGGGGTCGGCATCCCAGAACAGGTCCGGGTTGTAGTGGAAGGTCGGGTCCCTCACCACCGTCACGATGCGCCAGTCGCCGATCGGCAGGGGGTCATGTTCGCTGCCCGTGGACGCCGGGTACTGCGCCATCACGCGGCCGCCGTCGTCGAGCAGGCGCAGCACGGAGTCGCTGCGATCCACGACCACGCGCGCGGCCTTGGCCGTGGCGGGCGCCGCCACCGCAGGCACGGTCAGCACGGTGCCGGCGCTGGCGCGGTCCAGTTGCGGGTTCAGTCGTCGCAACAGGGCCGGGCTGGCATGGAAGCGTTCGCCGAGGGCCTCGGCCAGCGACGCATAGCCCAGTGCATCGAGCCTGGCCTTGTCCATCGCATCGTCGGGCAGCGCCCGGTACGGTCCCGCCAGGTCGGCGTCGGTCAGACGGTACTCGGCCAGCACCGGCGCGGCGTCGCGTTCCAGCGCCGCCCAGGTGGCTGCGTCGGGTTCGCCGGTGACGGGCAGGTCGTGCGCGGCCTGGTAGCCACGCAGGGCGCGGGCCTGGTTGGAGCCGGTGACCGCATCGATCTCGCCGGGCGAGAAGCGCGCGCGATCGAGCAGGACCTGCAGCCGCAGCCGGGCACCGTCGCCTTCGTGGGTGGCGCGGTCCTCGGCGGATTGCGCAAGTGGCGCGTCATCGGCGGACGCGGCGTCGTGGCCAAGGGCGTGCGGCGACGCGGCGGCCACCAGCACGGCGAGGAAGAGGGGGGCGGTACGCATGGGCGACGGCACTCGTTCGGGACGCCGTTACGCTGGGCAGTCCGACGCGGTGCCGGCGTGAAGGCGCGCGGGCGTGGTTCAGCGATGTGGAAGATTCGCCAAGCAGGCGTCGGTGGCGAGCGCGCGAAGCGCGTCTCAGGCGAGGTCGTGCTTGCTGCCGCCGCGGCAGCGCGGGGAGTCGGGGACGTTCGCGTCGGCCTGCCATTCGGCGGGCGTGTAGGTGTGCAGGCCCAGGGCATGCACCTGCTGCATCAGCGGGCCCATTGCGGCGTAGGCGGCCTGGTGCCGCTGGATCGCGCGCCGGCCCTCGAACTGCGCGCTGACGATCACCGCCTTGTAATGCGTTTCCAGGCCACGGCTGTGCATGTGGCTCTCGTCGATCACCTCCAGGTGCACCGGCTGCAGGGCGGAGAGGGCCTCTCGGATCTGGTCGGCGCGGGTGGTCATTCGAGGTCCGGAACGGGCGGTACAGGGAGAAGGTGGTGGCGCAGGCGCGCGTTTCAATGGTCGCGGGCGGTGCGCGCCAGCGCCAGTCCCAGGAGCCGGGCCTGGAACCAGGCGCCCGCGCCCGTGCCGGCATGCAGGTCCATGCGCCGGAGCGCTTCGTCGTCGCGCCCTGGCGTCGCGGCCAGCGCCTGCCACGCGATGCGCAGCTTGCCGGATGTGGTTGCCGTGCTGGCCTGCAGCCAAGCCAGGGCGCGCACCAGCCGCTGCTCGACCGCGGTGAAATCGCTGCCCAGCGGATAGTCGGGCAGGGTGCCATCCCGGCGGAACGGCGCCAGCGACTGGCCCAGCCGTTGCGGCGTGTTGTGCTGCCAGCGTGGCGGCGCGGCGAAGTCGCCGCGCAGCTTGCGTGCCGCCTTCGCCGCGTCCAGCAGCCCGGCCTGCCAGCGCGCATCGGCGATCCCGGCCATGGCCACCACGCAGTCCTCGTCGCTGGCATGGCGCAGGTCGGCAATGCCGTACTCGTCGACGTACAGGTCGCGCAGGTGGCGCGGGATGGTGGCGTGGCCGTAGTTCCAGCGCACGTTGGACTCGCTGCGACCGTGCGCTTCGCGCGTGGAACGGAGCATCAGCACCGAGCGCGCATCGGGCAGGGCATGGGCCATGGCCACGAAGTTGTACTGCCCGCCGACGCCGGAAACCACGCGGCCGTCCTCCAGCGCGTCGGAGACCGCCGCGCCCAGCGCGGTGGCCATCATGCAGCTGTTGAAGAAGCGCGCATCACGGCGCTGTAGGCGTTCCAGTCCCTCGTCGCCGCCGTAGAGCTGGTTGACCTCGCCGATGCGGCGCATGCCGATGGCCCGGCACTGCGCCTCGGGCAGGTCGCGCAGCCAGGCGTAGAAGTCCGGCGAACCCAGGTAGAAGGCGCCGTGCAGGTATTCGCCGTCGCGTTCCAGGCGCGCATGGTCGCCCAGGTTGGCGGTGCCGTCGGCCAGCCGGCGCATCAGCGCGGCGTCGTCCACCACCTTGCGCCGGATCACGCCGGTTTCGACCAGGCGCTTGAAGCCCTCGTTGATCATCTCGCTGCAGCCGTACAGGCCGACCTCGAACGGCCCGAGACCGCCGCTGTCGCGCACGGCCGGATGCGATTCCAGCTCCGGATCCAGCGCGGCCAGCACCTGCCGGTAGCGGGCGTTGTCGGTATGGCGCAGCACCAGCGCGTGGCACAGCGCGTCGGCCAGCGCGCCGATCCCGATCTGCAGCGTGCCGCCGTCGCGCACCAGCGTGCTGGCATACAGGCCGATGGCGTAGTCGGCGTCGGCGACCGGCTGCCGCGGCAGGCCGAACAGCGGCGGATGCGGACCGGGCGGGTCGATCACCACGTCGAAGAAGCCGTCGGGCGCGACCGCGCTGCCGCCCAGCCAGGGCAGTTGCGGGTCGATCTCGGCCACCAGCAGCGGCCGTGGCAGGCCGCGGGCCAGGTGCGCGTCGACGGTATCGGCGGTCAGGTCGGTGTTGCAGGAGAACGACAGCCGGTCGCCACCGGGTTCGCGTGCGACCTTCTGCACGATCAGGTGCAGCTGCCGGTCGGCCAGCGCCGCGGCCACATGGGTGTAGTTGAGGCTGGCATACCGGCGCTGGGTCTGCGCCGAGTCCAGCAGCGCACCGGACTGCAGGTAGAACTCCTCGACTTCGATATGGGCCGGCAGCGCATCGCGCTTCATCGCCTGCACGTAGGCCAGGCGCGGGAAATCCTCGCCGAAATGGCGCGCCAGGAACGGGCTGAGGAAGCGCGCCTGCAATCCCTTGCCCGGGGAAGGCGGATCCAGCGACAGCGCGGTGTACAGGTGCAGCGGGCGCGACGGATCGGCTTCCACGCGGGCATACAGTGCGTTGAGCAACCGGTGCGGCTTGCCCAGGCCCAGCGGCGCGGCGACGCGCAGGCCAGCCGGCAGCCGCGGCAGCAGGTGGTCCAGCGCCGCTTCGATGTCGGTGAAGTGCAAGGCCATGCGGGCAGCTTAGGGCATCGTGGGCGCGGGGCTCGTGGAGGCCAGGGCCAAAGGCCTCGACGGTGGCCGTGCCGCTGGCCTTATCCATGACGGAGCTGTCGGGGGGGTGTTGACACCGCGAAAGTTTACGCATGTAATCGGATAAAGTTTACAGGTGTAAACGGAGGCGGCATGGACACGACCCCGATCAGCGATGCCGAGGCGATGGTGATGGAAGTCCTGTGGGGTGCCAGCCCGCGCAGCGCCGAGGAAGTGATCGCGGCGCTGGCCGACAGCACCGGCTGGGCCGAACCGACGATCAAGACCCTGCTCAATCGCCTGCTCAACAAGGGCGCGATCAGCGCGGAAAAAGACGGGCGTCGTTACCTCTACTCGCCGGTCCTGCGGCGCGAGGCCTGGGTACAGCAGCAGAGCGAGGGCCTGCTGGCGCGGCTGTTCGGCGGCCGGGTGGCGCCGCTCGTGGCGCATTTCAGCGAGCGTGGCCGGCTGTCGCCGACCGACATCGCCGAACTGAAGCGGCTGGTCGCCGAACTGGGCGGTGGCAAGGAGGCCGACGATGGCCGCTGAGCTGATCGCCGCACTGCTCGAAGCGACGCTGGCCGGCACCGGCGCGATGCTGCTGGTGTTGATCCTGCGCAGGCCGGTGCGGGTGGTGCTGGGGGCCGGCGCCGCCTATGCGCTATGGCTTTGCGTGCCGGCGGCCTTGATGGCGGTGCTGCTGCCGAGAGGCATCGATCCTTCGCCGGCCTGGCCGGCGTCCTGGCGGGTCGGGCCGGCGAGCGCGTTGTTGCCGAACCCGCAGCGCGACCTGCAGGCATGGCGCGACCTGGCCCTGCTGTTGTGGCTGGGCGGCGCGGTGGCCTGCGCCGCGATCCTGGCCTGGCAGCAGTACCGCTTCGTCCGTGGGCTGGGCAAGCCGGTGCGTCGCGACGACGGCCTCTACCAGTGCACGACCGCTGGCGCCGGCCTGCCGGCGGTCGCCGGTACGCTGCGTCCGCGGATCCTGCTACCGGCCGACTTCGCACGCCGTTACACCGCGCAGGAGCAGGCGCTGGTGATCGAGCATGAACGCGTGCACGTGCGCCGCGGCGACCCGCTGGCCAACGCGCTGGCGGCCGCGCTGCGCTGCCTGTTCTGGTTCCATCCGCTGCTGCCGATGGCGCTGCGGCGCTTCCGGCTGGACCAGGAGCTGGCCTGTGACGCACGGGTGATCGCGCGCAATCCGCAGGCGCGGCACGCCTATGGCCAAGCCATGCTCAAGACCCAGTTTGACGAGCTTCCCTTGCCGCTGGGCTGCCATTGGCAGGCGCGGCATCCCATCAAGGAGCGCATCGACATGCTCAAGCATCCCGTCCCGACCGGCCTGTCCCGGACCCTGGCCGCCCTCCTCGCGGTGGCGCTCAGCGCATCGACCGGCTACGCCGCCTGGGCCGCGCAGCCGGCCGGATCGTCGCTGCGATCCGTACCGGGAAGCACCCCGGCGGTCATGGCCAGCAAGCTGCCGCCGCCTCGCTACCCGGTGGAAGCGGCGCAGCAGTACATCGGTGGCAAGGTCATGCTGCTGGTGACTGTCGATACCGACGGCAGCGTGGCCGAGGTGGAGGTGGAGCAGTCGAGCCCGGCAGGCGTCTTCGATGTGCCGGCGGTGGAGGCGGCGCGGCAGTGGCGCTTCCAGCCGGCGACCGAGAACGGCAGGCCGGCACGCAGCCAGGTGCGGGTACCGATCACCTTCGAGGCCAAGCCCACCGAGGTCGACGGAGGCGCCGGATGATTGAAGGCCGCGTGGTCGCTGCCAAGCGGTCCGCTCCGGAGCTCGCAGCGGCGGCAATGGCAATGGTCGCTGCCGTGGTGGCCTTGGGTGGGGCCGGTTGCGCCACCCGCACTGCAGGCGTGGAGCAACGGCTGATCCTTCCCGAGGGCGCGGCGCGCTACGAGATGCAGGCGCACCAGGCCTTCGTGTACCCGGCGCCGCTCAAGAACTCGCCGCCGCAGTTCCCGGCCGACTTCGGCGCGCGCACCCTGCCACCGACCACGCTCTGCGTCGGCTTCGTGGTCGCCGGCGACGGTTCGGTCGGCAATCTCGAGCTGCTGGACCAGCCCGGCTGCATCGCTGCCGGGCGGCAGCCGCGGCTGGATGCGGCGGTGCTCGAGGCTGTATCGGCCTGGCATTTCGAACCTGCCGCATTCTGCGACTACCCCGATGTGGCCACCCGCAACCGCGACTGGACCGGCGTCGGCTGCGCCGGTGCCGTGGCTGCGGTCAGGCCGGTGGCGGTGTCGCTGGCTTACGCGTTCACCTTCGAGGTGCGCGAAGGTCGCGCGCGCATCGGCGCGACGCAGGTCCAGGCGCGCTGAGTCCGGCCGTCACTGCTCCAGCATGTCCGGCCGGAACAGGCGCCGCCTCGAAAGCTCGCGCCCGGCGACCATGAAGCGGCCTTCGCCCCTGTAGTGCAGTGTCGCCGGCCAGCGTGGCCGCACCGCCGCGTGGGCGCGGACCACGCGCCAGACGAACAGCGGGTACTCGGCGGTGATGCGGGTTTCGTGCAGGCGGCATTCGAAGCTGGCATGGCACTCGCCGATCATCGGCACGTCCACGTCGCGCGCCGGAACCGCGGTCAGGCCGAAACGCCCGAACTTGTCGCCGTCGCGGCTGCTGCAGTTGCCGATCCGCACCACCGTGTCGAGCAGGGCTTCGGTCGGCAGGTTGATCACGCACTGGCGGCTACGCCGTGCCAGGCCGTGGCTGTGGTTGGCCTCCCAGATGTACGTGCCCACCAGGTCGTAGCCGAGCATCATGTGCCAGCCCAGGGTCATGATCGCGCGCTCGCCCTTCCAGGCCGTGCTCAGCAGCACCACCGGCCCCGGTTCGAGGAAGCGGCGCACGCGTTCCACCGGAAATGCGTTCTTCTTCGGCACGGCCATGCGCGGCTCCTCGGCTCGGCACCCGAGCCTGGCGTCCCTGGCGCCAAGGCGGCGTCTATGGCCCAGCCCGGCCGCGGTTTCGTAGAGCGGGGCTCGCCCCGCTGGCGCCCGTCAGGATTGTCCCAGCACGTGCACCGCATCGGCCAGCCGCCGCACCTCGTCGGGGTGGTGGCTGACGTAGAGCATCGGCAGGCGCACTTCGTCGCGCACGCGCTGCAGGTAGGGAATGAGTTCCTCGCGCCGCGCCTGGTCCAGCGCGGTCAGCGGCTCGTCGAACAGCAGGATCGCCGGTTGCGACAGCAGGGCGCGGCCGATCGCCACGCGCTGGGTCTCGCCGCCGGAGAGGTTCGCGGTGCGCCGCGCCAGCAGGTGGCCGATGCCGAGCAGTTCCACCACGGCGTCGAAACCGAAGCGCGACTGCGCATCGCCATGGCGTCCGTAGCGCAGGTTGCGCGCCACGTCGAGGTGAGGGAACAGGCGCGCATCCTGGAACACGTAGCCGATGCGGCGGCGGTGGGTCGGCATGTCGATCCCGCGCGCGCTGTCGTAGAGCACAAGGTCGTCGATGCGGATGTGGCCGGAGACCGGCTGGACCAGTCCGGCGATGGCGTTGAGAACGGTGGTCTTGCCCGCGCCCGAAGGCCCGGCGAGCGCGACCACGCGTGCCTGTTCCTCGATGCCGACGTGGCGCTGGAAGCCGCCGCGGCGCAGGTGCAGGTCGAGGCTCAGCATGGGCCGAACCCGAAGCATGCCGGTGCGTCCGGATGGCGGAGCGGAAGGCCCTGCGACAGGCTCATCCTTCGTCCTCCGCGCCCCGCTGCCGCCGCACCAGCCACTCCGACAGCAGCAGCGCACCCAGCGAGATCAGCAGCGAAACCGCCGCCAGTCGCCAGATGCCGGCCTCGCCGCCCGGCACCTGCATCAATCCGTAGATGGCCGCGGACAGCGTCTGCGTTTCGCCCGGGATGGCCGAGACGAAGGTGATGGTCGCGCCGAATTCGCCCAGCGCCTTGGCGAATGCCAGGGCGGCGCCGGCTACCAGCCCGGGCCAGGCCAGCGGCAGGGTCACGGTGAGGAACACCCGCCAGGGCGCGGCGCCGAGCGTGGCGGCGGCCTGTTCCAGCTTGCGGTCGACGTTCTCGATCGACAGGCGGATCGCGCGCACCATCAGCGGGAAGCCCATCACCGCGCAGGCCAGTGCCGCGCCGGTCCAGCGGAAGGCCAAGGTGATGCCAAGCGTGTCGTGCAACCAGCCGCCGATCGGCCCCTGGTTGCCGAACATCACCAGCAGCGCGTAGCCCATCACCACCGGGGGCAGCACCAGCGGCAGGTGCACCAGCGCGTCGAGCAGGGCCTTGCCGGGAAAGCGGCGCCGCGCCAGCAGCCAGGCCACGGCCACCCCCAGCGGCAGGCTGGCGAGCGCGGCGACCATCGCGACCTTCAGGCTCAGGCCGATGGCGGTCAGCTCCGCGGGCGAGAACCAGGCCAAGGCGTCGCCTCAGTCGAGTACGTCGAAGCCGCGGCGCTCGAAGATCGCGCGCGCCGCCGGCGAAGAGAGCCAGCGCACGAAGTCGCGCGCAGGAGCGGGGGCGGCCGCCAGCGCCGCGACCGGATACACGATTGGCGGATGGCTGCCGGCGGGGAAGGTTGCGACCACGCGCACGCGCGGCTCGGCCTCCGCGTCGGAGGCGTAGACGATACCCAGCGGCGCCTCGCCGCGCGCCACCAGCATCAGGGCCGCGCGCACGCTTTCCGTCTCCGCCAGGCGCGCGGACAGGCCATTCCACTGCCCGAGCGATTCCAGCGCGGCGCGGCCGTATTTGCCGGCCGGGACCGACGCCGTCTGGGCGATGGCCAGGCGGCCCTCACCGAGCGCGGCGGCAATGGCGCCGGGCTTGGACAGGTCGACCTTGCCGGCGCCGGCCTGCGGCGCGACCAGCACCAGCCGGTTGCCCAGCAGGTTGCGGCGGCTGCGGGCATCGATCCGGTTGCGTTGCTGCAGGTAGTCCATCCATTCCAGGTCGGCCGAGGCGAACACCTGCGCCGGCGCGCCCTGTTCGATCTGCCGCGCCAGCGCCGAACTTGCCGCGTAGGACACGCGCACCGGCGTGCCGGTGGCCTGCTGGTAGGCCGCAGCGGCCTCGTCCAGCGATTCCTTGAGGCTCGCGGCGGCGAACACGGTCAGCGGCGCGCGTTCCGCCGACCGCGCCGGGGCGGGCGATGCGAGCATGCCCATTCCCAGCGCCAGCATGGCCAGTGCGCGCAACAGCGGAATGGTCGTGGCAGGCATGCGGTCGTGCTCCGGTGGGGCGGCGTTGCGGCGGAAGGTCATGGCGGTGCCGGCGTCGGCCGACGCTAGCGACGGGTTGCGAATGCCTCGTTGAGCGTGGCCGCCAGCCGCGCGCCGCCCAGCCGCAGCTGCGTTTCGGCCGTGGGCAGATGCGCGGCGACGTAGGCGTCGCCGATCACGTGGCCGGACGGATAGAAGCCCGGCGTGGCGACCAGGCGGCAGGACTGTTCGGCCCACAACTGCGGTGCGCGCGGCGGCAGTGGCGACACCGGCGCTGGCGCCGGCAGGGCACGCAACCGTGCCAACCAGGCGTCCTCGTCCAGGCGCTGGGTGTTGAGCATGCCGCTGTCCCATAGCGAGTGCAGGTTGCTGCCCTTGCCGCGCCAGTTGACCTGGTAGTCGTTGCCGCCGCGATCGTCGGCATGGCCGGCATGCAGCGGCTGGTGCACGTCGCCGACGAAGTGGACCACGAACTTCAGCGCCTGGCGGCGCTCTGCATCGCTGCGGGACGGATCGGCCAGGATCGCGGCCTGGGCCTGGATCGCCCCGACCACGCAGTCGCCACGCGGACAATCGCGAGCGGCATCGAAGACGCAACCGGCATCACCGATGTTCACGTAGTGCCAGCGCGACGAACGCTTGCCCAGGCCGGGATCGTTGGCGCGCAGTTCGTCGGCCCAGTTGGCGATGCCGGCCAGGGTGGGGTCCGCTTCGGCCTGCAGCAGCCGGGCGATGCCGGCGCGTGCCTCGGGCGTGAGGTCGGCGTCGGCCAGGCGCGCCACCAGGCGGTGGCCGAGCGGGCCCCACGCATGGGCGGGCAGGGCGAAGGACAGGGCGAGCAGCGCCGCCAGCCAGCGCGGCGGGCGGCGCGTAGGGGGTGCGGAGGGATGCGACGGGTGGGTCATGCCCCCACTTTAACCGACCGGCCATTGCGGCCCCCGCCGCAGGCGGTCGCATCCCTCCGCTGTGGAATCGCATGAAGTCAGAACTTCATGACATAAGCGGCGCCGTACACCAGCGGGTCGATGTTGGCCGTGCCCAGGCGCGCGCCGTCGACGCGGACGCTGCTGTCGATGTCGATCCAGCGCACGTCCACGCGGACGGCGGCGTTCTCGCTGACGCGGAAGTCCAGGCCTGCATGCGCGGCCAGGCCCCAGGAATCGCCGAGCTCCAGCTCGGTGCCTTCCAGCGCGCCGCGGGTGTCCTCGCTGAAGAACGTGGTGTAGTTCAGGCCCACGCCGACCAGCGGCGAGACCACGCCCTTGTCGTTGAAGTGGTACTGCAGGCTGAACGTCGGCGGCAGGTGCTTGGTGCTGCCGACCCGGCCCACGCCCTTGACCGAGATGTCGTGCTGGAACGGCCAGGCCGCCAGCACTTCGATGCCGAGGTTGTCGCGGATGAAGTACTCGAAGGTCAGGCTCGGCTTGGCGTCGCTGCCGACCGACAACGGCAGGGTGCCCCCGGCCAGGGTGCCGTTGTCCGACTTGGGGTCGACCTGGTGCACGCCCAGGCCCAGGGTCCAGTCTCCGGCGGACTGGGCGAAGGCGGGGGCGGCCGCGACGGCCAGGCCGGCGGCGAACAGGACGGGGAGGAGCTTCTGTTTCATGGGTAAGCGCTCGTGGCGTGTGGAGTTCGGCGCCAGTGTCCCGCCGCCGCGCGCCGCGCGCCTTGATCGCAGTCAAGGCGGCCGGCCGGTGCGGGAGGCGGTGCTAGAATGGCCACCCCGCTTCAACCCGTTCCGTCCTTCTTTTTCCACCACGGGCCGCGCGCGCCGCGGCGTCAGGAGTCTTCAGCAATGGCGATCAAGGTTGGCATCAACGGCTTCGGCCGCATCGGCCGCAACGTGCTGCGTTCGGCGGTGCAGAATTTCGGCGACGACATCGAGATCGTGGCGATCAACGACCTGCTCGAGCCGGACTACCTCGCCTACATGCTGCAGTACGACTCCGTGCACGGCCGCTTCAAGGGCGAAGTGAAGGTCGAAGGCAATACCCTGGTCGTCAACGGCAGGAAGATCCGCCTGACCCAGGAGCGCGACCCGGCCGCGCTGAAGTGGGACGAGGTCGGCGCCGAGGTCGTCATCGAGTCCACCGGCCTGTTCCTGGACAAGGCCACCGCGCAGAAGCACCTGGACGCCGGCGCCAAGAAGGTGATCCTGTCGGCCCCGTCCAAGGACGACACGCCGATGTTCGTCTACGGCGTCAACCATGACACCTATGCCGGCCAGGCGATCGTCTCCAACGCTTCGTGCACCACCAACTGCCTGGCGCCGCTGGCCAAGGTCATCAACGACAAGTGGGGCATCAAGCGCGGCCTGATGACCACCGTGCACGCGGCCACCGCCACGCAGAAGACCGTCGACGGCCCGAGCAACAAGGACTGGCGCGGCGGCCGCGGCATCCTCGAAAACATCATCCCGTCGAGCACCGGCGCGGCCAAGGCGGTCGGCGTGGTGATCCCGGCGCTGAACAAGAAGCTGACCGGCATGAGCTTCCGCGTGCCGACCTCGGACGTGTCGGTGGTCGACCTGACCGCCGAGCTGGAGAACCCGGCCAGCTACGAGGAGATCAAGGCCGAGATCAAGGCGCAGAGCGAAGGCGCGCTGAAGGGCATCCTCGGCTACACCGAGGACAAGGTGGTGGCGACCGATTTCGTCGGCGACACCCGCACCTCGATCTTCGACGCCGACGCCGGCATCGCCCTGGACCCGACCTTCGTCAAGCTGGTGGCGTGGTACGACAACGAGTGGGGCTACTCCAACAAGTGCCTGGAGATGGTCCGCGTCGTCGCCGGCAAGTAAGCGGCGGCACGCCGCGGCGCAAGTTGCACCGGAAAGGGCGCCGCAGGGCGCCCTTTCCCGTTTAACGCGGTGCTTACGGACTGCGTCGCGGCCTTGCATTCCCGCCGCGCATCGCCGACGCTGCCGGCGCCATGGCCGGCAGGGATCCGCCGGCCACCGCTGCGCGACGCGTACCGATACGGACGGGGGAGGGATGGACGACGTGGCAGGGATACTCGTGATCGTGGGCCTGGCCTTGCTGGCCATGCCGGTGTTGCTGGTCGTCGCGCTGGTGTCGCTCTCCTCGCTGAAGGGGCGGGTGGCCGAACTCGAAAGGAACCTGGCGGAGCTGCGGTTCGCGGCCGAGCGTCCGTCCGTGCGCGAAGGCGGCGCGACTGCGGCTCCGCGCGATCCGGCGGTGCCGCCGGGTCCGGAGCCTGCACCGGCGGCCGGCGATGCCCCGACCCTGTCCGAACTGATGCGGCGGCAGGCCAGCGACGGCACCGCGCCGGCCATGCCAGCAGCATCTGTACCGCTGCAGGCGTCCGTCGTGCCGCCCGCCACGCCCCCGCCGGCGTCCGCGACCGGTGCCGCCGCCTCCGCGCCACCGCCGCTGCCGCCGCCCGGCCCGCGGCAGGAGGCCGCCCGGGAGGCGGCCGGCGGTACCGCGCGCGCGCGCGCGGCCACGGCGTCGGCGCGCATCGCCCATGGACGCGCCGCGCCGGCGGAGAACGCGCTGCTGCGCGCGGCCAAGCGCTGGTTCACGGTCGGCAACGTGCCGGTCAAGATCGGCATGCTGGTGCTGCTGGCGGGCGTGGCGGCGCTGCTGAAGTACGCCAGCGACCAGGGCCTGTTCGTGCTGCCGCTGGAACTGCGCCTGGCGGCCGTGGCGGCCGCGGCGCTGGGTGCGCTGGTTTTCGCCTGGCGACGCCGCGACAGCAACCGCGTGTTCGCGCTGAGCCTGCAGGGCGGTGCGATCGGCGTGCTGCTGCTGACCGTGTTCGCCGCGTTCAAGCTTTATGGCGTGATCGACCCGGGGCCGGCGTTCGCCCTGAGCGTGCTGCTGGTGGCCGGCATGGGACTGCTGGCGGTGCTGCAGGACGCCAAGGCGCTGGCGGTGTTCGCGCTGCTCGCCGGCTTCCTCGCGCCGCTGTGGCTGTCGACCGGCAGCGGCAATCATGTCGCGTTGTTCTCGTACTACGCGCTGCTCAACGCGGCGATCGTGGCCATCGCCTGGTTCCGTGCGTGGCGCATCCTCAACCTGCTCGGTTTCGTCTTCACCTTCGGCATCGGCAGCCTGTGGGGTGCCAGCGCCTACACGCCGGAGAAGTTCGCCAGCACGCAGCCGTTCCTGCTGCTGTTCTTCGCGTTCTACCTGGTCGTGCCGATCCTGTTCGCGCGGCGGCAGCCGGCGGGGCGACGCGACCTGGTCGACGGTTGCCTGGTGTTCGGCACGCCGCTGGTGGCATTCACGCTGCAGGCCGGCCTGATGGACGGCCTGTTCGCCGATGGCAGCCGCATGCCATTGGCGCTGTGCGCGCTGGGCCTGGCCTTGCTGTACGCGGCATTGGCATGGGTGCTGCTGCGCCGCGCCGGCTACCGGGTGCTCGGCCAGTCGCATGCGATCCTGGCGGTCGGCTTCGCCACCCTGGCCGTGCCGCTGGCGCTGTCGGCGCGCGCCACCGCGAGCGTGTTCGCGCTGGAAGGCGCGGGCCTGGTCTGGCTCGGCCTGCGCCAGGGGCGTGGCCTGCCGGTGTTCACCGGCAGCGCGCTGCAGCTGGTGGCCGCGTGCGCGTTGCTGCTGGGTGCGGTCGACGATGCCGCGGGCGACGCCCGCCTGCTGCTCAATCCCACCGCCATGGCCGCGTTGCTGGTCGCCCTGGCCGGCCTGGCCAGTGCGTGGGCGGCGCGCCTGCACGGTGCGACGGTGCGGGCGTTGGCGTTCTACCTGTGGGGCCTGCTCTGGTGGTGCGGAAACGGCGTCCACGAGATCGACCGGTTCGTCGAGCCCGTCGCACGGGCGGACTGGCTGCTGGTGTTCGCCATCGCCACCGCCTGGCTGGCGGCGGAAGTCCACCGCCTGAGCCCGGCGCGTGCGCTGGCGTGGACCGTGGCGGGCGGTTTCGCCATGGCGCTGCCGCTGGCATTGGCACAGCACGCCGCGCACTCCCATCCGTTCGGCGGCGACTACGGGCTTGCGGCCTGGGTGGCGTTCGCGCTGCTGGGCCTGCGCAGCCTGGCCTGCCTGCGCGGGGACGCGAGCCGCCTCGCCAGCCTGGCGCAGTTCGCCTGGTGGCTGGCCTGGGCGATGGCGGTGTCGCTGTGGGCCGGCTGGTGGTCGTCGCACGCCGGCCTTGCGCAGGGCTGGCATCTGGCCCTGGGCGTCGCCCCGTGGCTGGTGCTGGTCGCGCTGGCGCTGTGGCGCTGGCGATGGCTGGCGATCCCGCGCGGCGCACTGGCGGATGGCGCGCGCACGCCGCTGCTGTGCGTGGCGTTTGCGGTGGTCGCGCTGGACTGGCTGCTGGCCTTGCGCCAGGCCGCGCCGTCCGCGCCGCTGCCGTGGCTGCCGCTGCTCAATCCGGCCGAGCTCGTCCATTCGCTGGCCCTGCTGCTCGCCGCGGCATGGCTGTGGTCGCCTTGGGCGCCGCAGGCGTTGCGGCCTCTGCGCATGGCACTGGTCGCCGCCGTCGGGTTCGTGCTGCTGAGCGTGAGCACGCTGCGTGGCGTGCACCACTGGGGCGGCGTCGCCTGGGAGCCGGGCCTGCTGTCCAGCAGCCTGGCCCAGACCAGCCTGACCGTAATCTGGAGCGTGCTCGGCGTGATCGGCTGGATCACCGGTTCGCGCCGCGGCCGCCGCGGCCTGTGGCTGGCCGGCGCGCTGCTGATGGGCGTGGTCCTGGCCAAGCTGCTGCTGGTCGACCGGCAGCACCTGGGCGGAATGCTCGGTATCGTCTCGTTCATCGCCTACGGGGTCCTGTGCACCATCGTCGGCTACCTGGCGCCGGCGCCCCCGCGCATGCCGGGCGCATCGGCTGGGGAATCGCACGCATGACGCTTCGCACGGGAGCCGCCGGAACGAGGATCGCCGCCTGGCTGGCGGTTACGCTTTCGCTGGTGATGTCCGTGGTGGCCAACGCCGCGTCGCGCGACGACTATGCGCGGCAGTGGCCGCTCACCCTGGGCCAGGAGGAAAGCGGCGCCTACCGCGTGTTGCTGGACGAGGCGGTGTACCGCAGCGCCAGCGAGGCCTCGCTGGCCGACGTGGAGGTGTTCAACGCGCAAGGGCAGCCGCTGCCGGCCGCGCTGCTGTCGCCGGCGCAACCGCTGGCGCAGGCGCCGCGCACGCTGGCGCTGCCGTGGTTTCCGTTGCCGGCGCTGGATCCGGCCGCCGGTGGCGGCGACCTTCGCCTGGTGGCCGAGCGTGACGAGGCCGGCGGCATCGTCCGCATCGAGGCCGGCGTGGCGCCACGCGACGCCGCGGTCGCGGTGCCGGGGCAGTGGCTGGTCGACGCCAGCCGCCTGCGCGAACCGGTGCGCGCGCTGCGGCTGGAGTGGGAGCGGCCACGCGACTCGCTGCAGGCCCGCTACCGGGTCGAGGGCAGCAACGACCTGCGCCAGTGGCGCACGCTCAACGAAGGCACCACCCTGCTGGACCTGGAGCGCGGCGGCGAGCGCCTGCGCCAGGGCCGGATCGAACTGGACGGGCAGGCGCGCTACCTGCGCCTGCTGCCGGTGCGGCCCGGTCCCGGGCCGTTGCCGGTGCTCAGCGGCGTGGTGGCAGAACTGGCGCCGCCGCCGCCGCAGGCACGCTGGGAGTGGGTGGAGCTCGAAGGCCAACGCCGCAACGAAGGCGGCCGCGAGTACTTCGAGTTCGAGCTGCCCGGACGCTTTCCGGTCGAGCGCGCCGACGTGCGCCTGCCGGGCAACAACGCGGTGGAATGGACCCTGCACAGCCGCGAACGCGGCGATGCCTCGTGGATCTGGCGGGCCGGTCCGTGGATGGCGTTCCAGGTGGGCGCTGGCGCGGGGCAGGCCAGCCAGTCCGATCCGCGGCCGCTGGCGATGGTCGTACGCGACCGCCACTGGCGGCTGGGCGCAGGCAGCGCGGTCGGCGCGCAGGCGCCGGTGCTGCGGCTGGGATATCGCCCCGAAGTGGTGGTGTTCCTGGCCCAGGGCGAGCCGCCGTATGCGCTGGCCGCCGGCAGCGCCAACGCCCGGCGTGCCGATGCGCCGATCCCGGCACTGCTGGAGGCTTTGCGCCGCCAGCGCGGTGCGGGATGGCAACCCGCACCGGCCTACCTGGCACCGGAGCCGGAGGAGCTGGCCGGCGAGCGCGCCTTGGCCCCGCAGCGGCAGATCGACTGGAAGAGCCTGTTGTTGTGGGCGCTGCTGGTCGGCGGCGCGGTGCTTGTCGCCGCGCTGGGCCTGAGCCTGCTGCGGCAGCCGCCGCGCGACTGAGCCTGGTTTGCCGTGGCGACGCGCGGGCGGGACAATGCCGCTCCCGCGCCGGCGGCGACGCGTTTCGTTTCCGGCGCAACGGCGCCTGCGCCACGCGTGCCCGCGGCGAACCGCCGCTTCCCAACTGAATGATGAGAGCCCAACGATGACGATCCTGCGGATGACCGACCTCGACCTCGCCGGCAAGCGCGTGCTGATCCGCCAGGACCTCAACGTGCCGATCGAGCAGGGCAGGATCACCTCCGAACAGCGCATCACCGCCTCGGTGCCCACGCTCAAGCTCGCGCTGGAGAAGGGCGCGGCGGTGATGGTGACCTCGCACCTGGGCCGGCCGAAGGAAGGCGTGTGGAGCGAGGCCGATTCGCTGGCCCCGGTCGCCGCGCGGCTGTCGCAGCTGCTGGGCGTGGACGTGCCGCTGGTGCGCGACTGGGTCGACGGCGTGCAGGTGCAGCCGGGCCAGGTCGTGTTGCTGGAGAACTGCCGCATGAACGTCGGCGAGGGCAAGGACGACGAGGCGCTGTCGAAGAAGTACGCCGCGCTGTGCGACGTGTTCGTGATGGATGCGTTCGGCACCGCGCACCGCGCCCAGGCCTCGACCCATGGCGTGATCCGCTTCGCCCCGGTCGCCGCCGGTGGCCCGCTGCTGATGGCCGAACTCGACGCGCTGGACAAGGCGCTGGCCAGCCCGGCGCGGCCGTTGCTGGCGATCGTGGCCGGCAGCAAGGTCTCGACCAAGCTCGAACTGCTCACCAGCCTGGTCGGCAAGGTCGACCAGTTGATCGTCGGCGGCGGCATCGCCAACACCTTCCTCGCCGCCACCGGGCACCCGGTCGGCAAGTCCCTGTACGAGGCGGACCTGCTGGACACGGCCAAGGGGATCCTCGCCGACGCGAAGGCGCGCGGCGCCGACATCCCGCTGCCCAGCGACGTGGTCGTGGCCAAGGCTTTCGCCGCCGATGCGCCGGCCACGGTCAAGCCGGTGGGCGAGGTCGCCGACGACGACCTGATCCTGGACATCGGCCCGCAGACCGGTGCGCGCTACGCCGCGCTGATCGCCGCCGCGGGCACGGTGGTGTGGAACGGGCCGGTCGGCGTGTTCGAGTTCGATGCGTTCGCCGGCGGCACCGAGGCGGTGGCGCGGGCGATCGCCGCATCCAAGGCGTTCTCCATCGCCGGCGGCGGCGACACCCTGGCGGCGGTGGACAAGTTCGGGATCGAGCAGCAGGTCAGCTACATCTCCACCGGCGGCGGCGCCTTCCTGGAGTTCCTCGAAGGCAAGACCCTGCCGGCGGTGGCGGCGCTGGACGCCCGCGGCGGCTGACGCGCGGGCATGCGCCGGCACGGCGGCCGATCGCCTGACCGGTCGCCATGTCTTCGACTAAAAAAAAACCGGTCCGGCGCGGCGCGCCGGACGGCAGGTGGATCAGCGGTGGAAATCGCCGGCCGCTTCGGGCTGGTAACGCACCGAGCGCACGCGCAGCTTCAGGGTGCGCCCGCCGGGCGCTTCCCACTCGATCGACTGGCCCACCGACAGGCCCAGCAGGGCGCTGCCCACCGGCGCCAGCACCGAGACGCGGCCCTTCTCGACGTCGGCTTCGTTCGGGTAGACCAGGGTGAGGACGTGGTCCTCGCCGGTGGCGATGTCTTCGCACTCCACCCGCGAGTGCATGGTCACCACGTCGGCAGGCACGCGCTCGGGCGGCAGGACCTCGGCGCGGTTGAGCTCGTCCATCAGCGCGATCGCGGCAGGATGGCGGCTGAGCACGGGCGAATCGAGCAGGGCTTCCAGCCGGGCGAGGTCGCGGCTGGAGATGATCAGGGATGGCGGCAGGCCGCTGGTGGGCTGGTTGGACATGGTCTTCCTCTGCGAGTGGCGCGCCGGGCGCGCATGAAGAAAAGGCGGCGCGTTTCCGCCCCGCCCCGGGTATCTGGGTTGTGGCTAAACCGTAGCCCGTAACCGGCGGGGTTTCAACCGCGTCCGGGGTGGCCGATCGCCTGCGTTCAGCCCCAGTCGCTGCGGGGCGTGGGGGCGGTCGCGGCGGCCTGCTGCAGCGGCACCGGCTCGCCGTCGTCGGGGGCGAGCAGGCCGGGCGGCAGGTCGGCGAACACCCGCGCCAGGCGGGCCAGGAAGCCGGCCATGGCCGAGCTGCGCCGCCAGACCATGGCGATGCTGCGGCTGGGATGGGAGTCGGCGAAGCGCAGCAGGTGGATGTTGTCCGAGCGCGCCACCGGTGGCTTCACCGCCAGGGTCGGCAACAGGGTCACGCCGACGTTGGCCGCGACCATCTGCCGCAGCGTTTCCAGGCTGGTGGCGCGGAATTCGGTGCGCTCGTGCGCGCCGGAGAGGCGGCATACGTCCAGCGCCTGTTCGCGCAGGCAGTGGCCATCCTCGAGCAGCAGCAGGCGCTGTTCGGCCAGCTCGTCCAGGGTGAGCGCATCGCGGCGCGAGAGCGGGTGGTTCTCCGGAACCGCCAGCACGAACGGTTCCTCGAACAGGAACTCGGCATGCAGCTGCTCGTCGTGCACGGGCAGGGCCAGCACGGCCGCGTCGAGCTTGCCGTCGCGCAGGCGCGCGAGCAGTTCGTCGCTCTTCTCCTCGACCAGCAGCAGTTCCAGCTGCGGGAAGCGCGCACGCACCCGCGGCACCACGTGCGGCAGCAGGTAGGGGGCGAGGGTCGGGAAGATGCCCAGGCGCACGGTGCCGGCCTCGGGGTCCTGGCTGCGGCGCGCGGCCTCCTTCATCTGCTCGACCTCGGCCACGATCCGGCGCGCGCGCTCGGCAGCCTCGCGGCCGGCCGGCGTGAGCATCACCTTGCGCGGCGCGCGCTCGACCAGTGGCACGCCCAGCTCGTCCTCGAGCTTGCGGATCTGGGTGGAGAGGGTGGGCTGGCTGACATGGCAGGCCGCGGCGGCGCGGCCGAAATGCTTCTGGTCGGCCAGCGCCACGAGGTATTTCAGGTCACGCAGGTTCATTGCCGGTCGCCCTCCCGGAATGCGCGTCGGTGGTGGTCCGCCCCGCACGCGGAGCGGACCACGGGGACCACTGTACCCTGTGTGCCGGCGTACCGTGGACCGGCGGCCCACGGCGAGGCACTCATGCCGCCTCGGCGACCGCTTCTGCCTTCGGCGCTGAGGTGCGGATCAGGTGGTCGAAGGCGGCCAGCGCGGCCTTGGAACCTTCGCCCATCGCGATCACGATCTGCTTGTACGGTACCGTGGTGCAGTCGCCGGCCGCGAACACGCCCGGCACGCTGGTCTGGCCGCGTTCGTCGATGATGATCTCCCCGCGCGGGCTCAGCGCCACCGTGCCCTTGAGCCATTCGGTGTTCGGCAGCAGGCCGATCTGGACGAACACGCCTTCCAGCTCGATCCGGTGCGAGTCGTGGCCGACGCGGTCGGTGTAGACCAGGCCGGTGACCCTCTGCCCGTCGCCGAGCACCTCGGTGGTCTGGGCGCTGGTGATCACGCGCACGTTGGGCAGGCTGCGCAACTTGCGCTGCAGGACCTCGTCGGCGCGCAGCGCGCCGTCGAACTCGACCAGGGTGACATGGCTGACGATGCCGGCCAGGTCGATCGCCGCTTCCACGCCGGAGTTGCCGCCGCCGATCACCGCCACGCGCTTGCCCTTGAACAGCGGGCCGTCGCAGTGCGGGCAGTAGGCCACGCCCTTGTTGCGGTATTCGTCCTCGCCGGGCACGTTCATCTGCCGCCAGCGCGCGCCGGTGGACAGGACCACGGCCTTGGACTTCAGCGAGGCGCCGTTGTCCAGCCTGATCTCGACCAGGCCGTCATCGCCGGCCGGCACCAGCGCGGTGGCGCGCTGCAGGTTCATCACGTCGACGTCGTACTCGCGCACGTGCTGCTCGAGTTGCGCGGCCAGCTTCGGGCCTTCGGTGTGCGGCACCGAAATGAAGTTCTCGATCGCCATGGTGTCCAGCACCTGGCCGCCGAAGCGCTCGGCCGCCACGCCGGTGCGTATGCCCTTGCGCGCGGCGTAGATCGCCGCGGCCGCGCCGGCCGGGCCGCCGCCGACGACGAGCACGTCGAACGCGGGCTTCTTCGCGATCTTCTCCGCCTCGCGCTTCTGCGCGCCGGTATCGAGCTTGGCGACGATCTCCTCCAGGCCCATGCGGCCATAAGCGAACAGCTCGCCGTTGAGGAACACCGCCGGAACCGACATCACCTGTCGCGACTCGACTTCCTGCTGGAACAGCGCGCCGTCGATGGCCACGTGCCTGATCTTCGGATTCAGCACCGCCATCAGGTTCAGCGCCTGGACCACGTCCGGGCAGTTCTGGCAGGACAGCGAGAAGTAGGTCTCGAACGCGAACTCGCCGTCGAGCGACTTCACCTGCTCGATCACCTCGGCCGCCGCCTTGGACGGATGGCCGCCGACCTGCAGCAGCGCCAGCACCAGCGAGGTGAACTCGTGGCCCATCGGCAGGCCGGCGAAGGCCAGTGAGATGTCCTGGCCGGGGCTGGTCACGGCGAAGGAGGGCTTGCGCTGCGCGTCGTCGCGGCGCACTTCCAGGCTGACCTTGGGCGAGAGCGCTTCGATGTCCTGCAGCAACTGCAGCATCTGCGCCGAGCTGTCGCCGTCGTCGAGCGAGGCGACCAGGTGCACCGGGCGGGTGAGGCGCTCCAGGTAGGCCTGGAGCTGGGTCTTGAGGCTGGCGTCCAACATGGCGCGACTCCTTGGGGGAGGAATGGTCCGGCAGTGGCGGGCACGGTTGCCCGTTGCGTGTCCGGGGCGCCGGACACGGTGCGGCGTAGGAGTGGAAGGAAGCCGACGCGGCCTGCGTGGCGTGCCGGGAGAGACGGCGGCTGCGTGGGGCGCGATGGCTTCCTTCCACTCCCATCCCCGTCGGGCGACGGGGATGGGGTGGCGGTGCCTGTCCGTCCCGCCGACGGGCGGAACGGACGGGCACGGACGGCCTTAGATCTTGCCGACCAGGTCCAGCGACGGGGCGATGGTCTGGGCGCCTTCCTTCCACTTGGCCGGGCAGACCTGGCCGGGGTTGGCGGCGACGAACTGGGCGGCCTTCAGCTTGCGCAGGGTCTCGCTGACGTCGCGGGCGATCGCGTTGTCGTGGATCTCCAGCGTCTTGATCACGCCTTCCGGGTTGATGATGAAGGTGCCGCGCAGGGCCAGGCCTTCTTCCTCGATGTGCACGCCGAAGGCGCGGGTCAGCTGGTGGGTCGGGTCGCCGACCAGCGGGAACTGGGCCTTGCCCACCGCCGGGGAGGTCTCGTGCCACACCTTGTGCGAGAAGTGGGTGTCGGTGGTCACGATGTAGACCTCGGCACCGGCCTTCTGGAACTCGGCGTAGTTGTTGGCGGCGTCCTCGACCTCGGTCGGGCAGTTGAAGGTGAAGGCGGCCGGCATGAAGATCAGGACCGACCACTTGCCCTTGAGGCTGGCGTCGGTGACTTCGATGAACTCGCCGTTCTGGAACGCGGTGGCCTTGAACGGTTTGACCGTGGTGTTGATCAGGGACATGGGGAGGTCCTCTCGGTTGGGGTGGAAGGGAACGGCGACCATGCTAGGCCGCCTCGATAGACAGAGCAAATCGATTAAAGGGATTGAATAGATAGTCATTGGCTATCGATATTCAAGCCCCGGCCTTTGGTGCAGCGCCACAGGCTTGGCGCGCGGCCGGCGCTGGTCCATCGTTCCGGCCATGAGCTCCCCGATTCCAGGCCCGCCCGGCCCTGCAACGTCAGACCCGTCCGCCATCCACGTCGACGCGCTGCTGCGCGAGTCCTCTGCCCGGATCGGGCGCGAGGACGCCGAACCCCTGCTGATCCATGCGCTGGGGGTGGACCGGGCCTGGCTGTTCGCCCATGCCACGGATCCGGTCGCGGCCGCGGCCGCGGCGCGCGTCCGCGTCCTGGTCGAGCGCCGTGCCGCGGGTGAACCGGTGGCGTACCTGACCGGGCGCCGTGGCTTCTGGACCCTGGACCTGGAAGTCACCCCCGACACGCTGATCCCGCGTCCGGAAACCGAACTGCTGGTGGAACTGGCCCTGGCCCGCATCGGCCGCGACGCGCCGGCGCGGATCGCCGACCTGGGCACCGGCAGCGGTGCGGTCGCGCTGGCCCTGGCCAGCGAACGGCCGGCCGCGGTGGTGGTCGCCACCGACGTCAGCAAGGACACGCTGGCCGTGGCCGTGCGCAACGCCCAGGCCCACGCACTGGACAATGTCTGGTTCAGGCGCGGCGACTGGTGCCAGGCGCTGGGCCACGACCGCTTCGACCTGATCGCGAGCAATCCTCCCTACATCGCCGATGGCGATCCGCACCTGGCCCGGGGCGACCTGCGCCACGAGCCCGGGCGCGCGCTGGCCTCCGGCAGCGACGGGCTCGATGCGATCCGCGCGATCGTGCAGGCGGCGCCGAGCCATCTGGTGCCCGGTGGCTGGCTGTTGCTGGAGCACGGGCTGGAGCAGGGGGCGGCGATCCGTGCGCTGATGCAGCAGGCCGGGATGGTCGAAGTGGCCACCGAGCGCGACCTCGAACAACGCGACCGCGTCACCCTCGGCCGCATGCCGCCGTAGAGCGGGGCTTGCCCCGCTGCTTGTGTCGCACGAACAGCGGGGCAAGCCCCCCTCGACGAACGCCGGCGAAGAGGGGGCAAGCCGCGATCCACGAACGCCGGCGAAGCGGGGCAGGCCCCGCTCCACGAAAGTCGGCGACGCGCGGCAGGCCCCGCTCCACCGCGTCGCTTGCGGCGCCTGGAAGCGGTCGTGCCGGCCGGGCCGATACAATGCGGGTTGCTACCCGTTGCAGGACCCGCGCATGCGCAAGCTCTATCCCGAGATCGAACCGTTCGACACCGGCACCCTGAAGGTCGACGCCCGGCACGAGCTGTACTACGAGCAGTGCGGCAACCCGGCGGGCAAGCCGGTGGTGATGCTGCACGGCGGTCCCGGCGGCGGCTGCAGCGCGAAGATGCGCTGCTTCCACGACCCGGCGCGCTACCGGATCGTACTGTTCGACCAGCGCGGCGCCGGCCGATCCACCCCGCACGCGGACCTGGTCGACAACACCACCTGGGACCTCGTCGCCGACATCGAGAAGCTGCGCACGAAGCTGGGCATCGACCGCTGGCAGGTGTTCGGCGGCAGCTGGGGCTCGACCCTGGCCCTGGCCTACGCGCAGGCCCACCCGCAGCGCGTGGCCGAGCTGGTCCTGCGCGGCATCTTCATGCTCCGCCGCTGGGAGCTGGAATGGTTCTACCAGGAGGGCGCCAACCGGCTGTTCCCGGACGCCTGGGAGCACTACGTCGCCGCGATCCCGCCGGTGGAGCGCCACGACCTGATCTCGGCGTTCCATCGCCGCCTGACCAGCGACGACGAGGCCACGCGCCTGGCGGCTGCGCGCGCGTGGAGCGTCTGGGAAGGCGCTACCAGCTTCCTGCACGTGGACGCGGATTTCGTCAGCAGCCACCAGGACGCGCGCTTCGCGCTGGCGTTCGCCCGGATCGAAAACCATTACTTCGTCAATGGCGGCTTCTTCGAGGTCGAGGACCAGCTGCTGCGCGACGCGCACCGCATCGCCGGCATCCCCGGCGTGATCGTGCATGGCCGCTACGACGTGGTCTGCCCGCTGCAGAACGCATGGGAACTGCACAAGGCCTGGCCGGCGTCGAAGCTGGAGATCACCGCGGCCTCCGGGCATTCGGCGTTCGAGCCGGAGAACATCGACGCACTGGTGCGGGCGACCGACGCGTTCGCTTCGTAGGCGCCGATTCATCGGCGACACGGGCGTCGGGAGAACGAGGGAGCCGCCTGGGCGGACGGCGTCGGGTCGCCGATGAATCGGCTCCTACAAGGGCGGCGGCGAAGGCTCGGCGGCCGGCGGGTCCGGCAACGCGGCCTGCTCGGCCGGCAGCTCGGCCGGCACCGGCTGCGGATACGGCAGCACCGGGAACAGCGTCGGCTGGGCCTGGGTGGCGGCCGATGGCTTGGCCGGCCGTTCGATGTCCTCGGGCAGGAAGCGCTCGAGCACCGAGAAGAAACGCTTGTAGAAGTTGGGATCCTGCAGGGTCGCGCTGGCGACCTTGACCAGCGAGTCGTCGCTGGAGCCGATCGGCAGCGACAGCGAACCCAGCGCGCTCACGCCGACGCTGGCGCTGGTGTTGCTCTTGCGCAGCGCGTAGCGGTCCTGGACCGCGTTGACGAACACCAGTGTCTGCTGGTCGCCGCGGGTCTGCGGCATGCACACCGCGCGGAACTCCACCTGCTCGTGGCTCTCTTCCTGCTGGAAGTACTTGCGGGCCTCGACCACGTCCGCCTCGGCGCGGCCGACGACGAAACCCTGGCTCAGCAGCGCGCGGCGGGCGGCCTCGCAGGCCTGCGCCGGCGAATGGTCGAAGCTGCGCGAATAGGTGTTGGACGAATCGAAGGCCTCATAGGCCGTAGGCGTCGACTTGGTGCCGCCACCCATCGAACAGCCACCGAGCGTGGCGACCAGCAGCAGCGGCAGGAGGAGCGGGCGTGGCGCAGGCATCATCAGCTTCGTGAAGGAGGAGCCGCCCGAGTATGCCGGATGGCCGGGGCCCAGCACGAGACACCGGTGGTACCGTTTTCAGTGCCGCCGGTCACGGATTCATTCGCGGGTCAGGCTGTGGCGAACCGGGTCGCCAGCGGCGGCAGCAGACGGGCCAGCCGCAACGCCCATTGGCGCTGGCCGTCCGCATCGGCGATCAGGTCCTGGCGGATCTCCAGTTCCACGTGTGGAAGGCCACGCGCTTCGCCGTGCACCGGGATCGCGTAGTCGCTGGTGTCGCTCACCGCGTAGGGCTGGTTGTCGCCGACGAGCAGGTCGCCTTCGGCCATGAGCGCGTCGCGCAGCGCATGCGCCAGGCGCGCGTCGCGGTGGTAGAGGACGCCGCAGTGCCAGGGGCGCGCCACCCCGGCCATAGCAGGAGTGAAGCTGTGCAGGGTCATCAGCAGGGTGGGGCGCGGCGCCAGGCGGCGCTGCTCGAGCGCTTCGACGATCGCGTCGTGATAGGGCCGGAATATCTCGCGGACGCGTGCGGCACGCGCCTGCGCGGTCAGTGTCGCGTTGGCCGGCACGGCGGTTCCGTCGCTGCTGGCCACGATCAGGGTTGGCGACTCCAGCGGCCGGTTGCAGTCGATCACCAGCCGCGAATAGGCCTGCAGGATCGTCCATGCATCGAGCAGGGTCGCCAGTTCCCGGGCCACGCCGGCGATGCCGATGTCCCAGCCGATGTGGCGATCGATCTCGCCCGGCGGCAGGCCCAGGTCGCCAAGCGCGCGCGGGATCGCCTGGCCGGCGTGGTCGGCGGTGAGCAGCCAGGGCGATGCGCCGTGGCGGTTCAGCAACTCGAACGGGGCCGGGTCGCCCGGCTGCAGCAGGGCCTCGATGGCCAGGGAATCAGCGTCCACGCGGACTGCCGTCGAGGTTGTGGTCGATCATCCACAGGCCGGCCCAGAGCTTGGCGTCCAGCTCGTAGCCCTGGCCGAGCTTGCCGGCCAGCCACGCCGCCGCGCTGGCGCGCGGAACCTCGTGCACGGTGATGTCCTCGCTCGCATCGCCGCCACCGGCGCCGACCTTGCGCAGGCCGGTGGCGCGGACGAAGGCGATCTTCTCGCTGCTGGCGCCCGAGGAGGTCGGGCCGACCATCAGCACTTCGGCGTGGTCGGCAGTCCAGCCGGTCTCTTCCTCCAGTTCACGGATCGAGGACCGCTCGATCGTCTCGCCGGCGTCGACATCGCCGACCAGGCCGGCCGGCATCTCGATCGTGCGGGCCTGCAGCGGCACCCGGAACTGCTCGACGAACAGAACCCGGTCCTCGGGCGTGACCGCGATGATGATCGCCGCCAGGCCGCCGGCATGGGTGCGCTCGGAGTATTCCCAGGTGCCGCGGACCACCATGCGCTGGTAGCGGCCTTCATAGACGATGCGGGGGACGTCGCCGGGCTGCACGCCTGTGGCTTCGGGCGCGGTGTTTCGATCGTGGCTCATGCGTCCATGCTAAGCCGGAAGCGGTGACGGTTGTGCGTCGCCGGTGGTGCCGGCGTCCAGCCCGGCGGCGCCGCGCAGGCGGCGCCGGGTCATCGGGCCGAAGCGCAGGGTGGCCGCCAGCGCGTCGAGCATCTCCGGGTCGGCCTCGGCGCGCGCAGCCACCGGGCCGTCGTAACCCAGCGGCGCATCGCAGGCGATGGTGGTCAACTGGCGCCACAGCAGCGCGTGTTCGCGTTGCTCGCGCAGCCGCGCCGCCACCTGCGCGGCACCGCGCAGGCGCAGGAAGCCGACTTCGTCCACGCGCTCGAGCAGCGCGTCGAGGCTGCCGAAATGGGCCAGCAGCACGGCGGCGGTCTTGGCGCCGACGCCGCTGACGCCGGGGATGTTGTCGACCGCATCGCCGGTCAGGGCCAGGTAGTCGGCGATCTGGTGCGCGTGCACGCCATGGCGTGCCTTGACGCCATCGGCGCCCCAGCGCTGCGCGCGCGCATAGTCCCACTGCTCGTCGTGCTCGCCCAGCAGCTGCGACAGGTCCTTGTCGGCCGAGACGATCACGCCGCGGTAGCCGGCCGGCCGCGCCCGGTGCAGGGCGCTGCCGATCAGGTCGTCGGCTTCGTAGTCGCGGTCGGCCAGCACCGCCAGGCCGAGCGCGGCGCACAGCGCCTTGCAGTGCGCGAACTGGCGGCGCAGCTCTTCCGGTGCCGGCTCGCGGTTGGCCTTGTAGGCCGGATAGAGGCGGTTGCGGAAACAGCTGTCCAGCGCCTCGTCGAAGGCGATGGCGATCTGCGGTGGCCGCTCGCGCTCGAGCAGGTCGAGCAGGAACCGGGCGAAGCCGTGCACGGCGTTGGTCGGCCACCCATGCGCGTCGCGGAATTCGTCGGGCATCGAATGCCAGGCCCGGAACACGTACAGGCTGGCGTCGACCAGGTAGAGCGGGGCCCGCCCTGCAGCGCCCGCGTCCGCCAGGCCCGCCGCTGCCGCGCTCACGGGTTCCAGTCCGACAGCAGGGCGCGCGGATCGGGGCGGTCGCGTTCCGGCACTGCCTGCAACGGCGTGCCGACATGGACGAAGCCGACGATGCGCTCGCCGTCGGCGAGGCCCAGGATGCGCGCGACCTCGGTGTCGTAAGCCATCCAGGCCGTCAGCCACTGCGCGCCGAAGCCCATCGCCTGCGCCGCCTGAAGCAGGGCGAAGCAGACGCAGCCGGCGGTCAGCAGCTGCTCCTGCTCCGGCACCTTGTGCCCGGACTGGAGGCGGGCCACCACCGCCACTACCAGCGGCGCGTGCGAGAAGCGCTGGCGATCCTTCTCCACGGCATGCGGCGGGGCGTCCGGATCGCGCTGCAGCGCGCGCCGGGCCAGGAACTCGCCCAGGACCTGCCGCGCGGGGCCGGCGATGCGCAGGAAGCGGAACGGGACCAGCTTGCCGTGGTCGGGCACGCGCACGGCCGACTCGAGCATGCGCAGCAGGGTCGGCTCGTCGGGACCGGGTTCGCCCAGCTGCATGGAGGGAACCGAGCGGCGCTGGTCCAGCGCTTGCAGGGCTGAAAGTGTGCGCATAATCTCAAATCACTCAAGTCCGGCCGCGGCGTGCCGAAAGTGGGAAGTATAGGCGTCCCCCTCGCACGCCCCGGATCGGGGGCGGACCTGGCCTGCACAAGCGGTTCATGTGCGCGCCTTAAATTCGCAGGCCGATGCAGACACCGCCGTTCGTAGACGAGCTCCCCAGCCGCAACCCCGACCTGTTGAACCAGGTCCGGGAGGGCATGTTGCTGCCGCTGTCCGATGCCTTCGCCGCCGAGCTCGATGCGGCCGGTGCCGGGCTGTTCCAGTTGGCCGACACGGCCGCGCCGGCGCTGCAGAAGGAATACCTGGACGCAGTCCAGGAGCTCAAGCGCGACCGCGAGTCGCTGGTCGCCCGTTTCCGCGCGCACCTGGCCAGGGCCTGGCAGGCGCTCGAAGCGGGGCGGCCGCTTTCGGTCGAGCGCACGCTGGCGCGCGGCAACGACCTGACCCTGGTCGCCGAGGCCGAGCTGGAGGTGCGCCTGGCCGTGCGCAACCTCGCCGGCGCGATCCAGCAGGCCTGGCGCCCGGAGCTGATGCGGCTGGACCGCTACCTGGGTTTCATCGCCGGTGGCATGCGCCTGGACAGCGACAGCAACCCGATCGGTCCCGAACACCTGGGCGTGGCGTTCTACGCCGCCCTCTCCGGCACCCAGCTGGCGCCGCGCGCGCAGCTGGCGACCGTGCGCGTCTGCGAGCCGGGCATGGTCGAACGCGTCGGCCGGCTGTACGCCAGCCTGGAGACGCAGCTGCTGGCCATCGCCCGCGCCAGCGAGCTGCCGACGGGTCGCGCGCGGCGCCGCGGCATCCCCGGCCAGGCTAGGTCTGCGCGCGCCGAAGCGGACTGGATCAGCCGCTTCTTCAGCCACTGGCAGGGTGGGCAGCGGGCGCCGGAGGCCGGCCATGCGATCGACGTCCATGCGCGCGCCGGCCATGAGCTCCTGCCGGCCGAGCTGCACCGGCTGCTGCAGGATGCGCGTGCCGGCGGCGATCCGGACGCCGCGGGCGACGGTAGGCGGGTGCTGTCTCCGCGCGAACTGGCGTCGGCCCTGTCGCTGCTGCAGACCACCCCCCATGCCGGCTTCGAGGAAATCGACCGGGGCGGCGACCTGCGCGCCGGATTGCGCGGGCAGCTGCTCGCGCACGGCGCGATGCTGGGGATCGACCCCGCCTCGGTGCGCATGGACGCGGCCGATGCCGACACCCTCGACCTGGTCGCCATGCTGTTCCAGGCCATGCTGCAGGAATCGCAGTTGCGCGCGGACCTGCGCCCGGTGCTGGGACAGCTGCTCGTGCCGGTGGCCAAGGTCGCGCTGCAGGATCCACGCCTGTTCGTCCGCGACAGCCACCCGGCGCGTCGCCTGTTGAACTTGCTCGCCGACGCCTGCGACGGCAACCCCGGCGAGACCGCGGCCGAACTGGCGCTGCTGGCCCAGGTGCAGGCGGTGGCCGGGCGCGTGGCCCGCGATTTCGACGAACACCTGGGGGTGTTCCTCCAGGCCGAATCGGAATTCGGCGCGTACTTCGAGCAGTACCGGCGCCGCGTCGAGATCGCCGAGCGGCGTGCCGCGGAGCTGCAGCGCGCCGAAGAGCGCCGCGTCGCCGCGCGCACCCTGGCCGCTGGCGCGCTGGAGGCGCGGATGCAGGGACAGGCGCTGCCGCCGGTCCTGGAGGGCTTCCTGCGCCGGCCATGGGTCCAGCACCTCGAGCGCGTGGCGCTGCGCGAGGGCGCGGCCGATGGCCCGGCCACGACCGCGGCGCTGGCGGCGGCCGACGGCCTGCTGCGTGCGTGCGCGGAACCGGCTGCCCGCGACGATGCCTGGCTCGAACGGCAGCGCCCGGTCCTGCAGCGCATCTACACCGAGGCCGGGCTGGCGCCGGACAGCGCCGACGCGGCCACCGCCACCCTGCTGGACGTGCTGCGCGGGCTGCGGGCGGCCGACCTGCCCGCACCCGAGCTGCCCCCGGCCCCGCCGGCACCGGCCCCGGTCGACGAGGCCGCCGACTCGCCGCTGCCCGACGAGCCCCCCGAGCAGGTCGGATTCGACATGGAGACGGCCGAGTACTTCCAGTCGCTGCCGCTGGGGACCTGGCTGGACTTCGTCGACCGCTTCGGCCAGGTCCAGGCGGGCAAGCTGGCGTGGGTGAGCCCCATCTCCGGCCGGCGCATGTTCGTCAACCGGCGCGGCGCCCGGTTCTGCGTGGCGTCGCCCGAGCAGCTGGCGACCATGGTCCGGCTGGGCCGGCTGCGACTGCACCGGGACGAGGATGCCTTCTACAGTGCCATGCAGTCGGTGGTCGATTCCCTGGACACGCCGGCCGCGGCCTGACGCTGCGCGTCGGAAATTGCCCTGACGCGTCGGGAACTGCAGACTGGATCACGGTCGCTTGCGCGGCGACCGCCTAGGATGCGAGTGCGGCAAATGGGGAGCCGCAACCCCCTCAGTTCCCCGAGTCCGCGCCGGAGTTGCGCGCATGAGCCCGACCCAACAGCCCAATCCCAACTTCGAACGCGCCCGCGATCCCGTCCTGCTTGCGATGGTGCGCGACGCGTTCCTGCCGCCGCTCGGCGATGCATTCGCCACCGCCGTCGCGCGTTATGACGACGTCCTGTTCGATCGCGCCGAGCGCGCCGGGGGATCGCAACTGCTGTTCCTCGACGGCATGCGCGAGCTGCGCCGCCGGCGCCAGGAGATCGCCAGCCGCTTCCGCGCCCAGCTGTCGCTGGCGTGGCAGGCGCTCGACGCCGGGTCGCCGCCATCGGCCGAAGCCGCGCTCTCCAGCCAGGCGTCCGGGCTGAGCCTGGTGGCCGAACACGAACTCGAATCGCGCCTGGCCGTGCGCAACCTGGCCAGCGTTCTGCTGCGCGACTGCAAGCCCGCGCTGTCGCGGCTGGACCGCCGGCTGGGCTGGATCGCCGGCGGCTTCGAGCTGGACGCGGACACCAATCCGATCGGCCCCGAACACATCGGCGTAGCCGTCCATGAAGCCTTCGCCACCTGCGACCTGGCGCCGGAAGTGCGCCTGGTCCTGATCAAGCTGTGCGAGCGCGACCTGGTCGGCACGGTGTCCAAGCTGTACGAGGCGCTGGACCTGCGCCTGGTACGCGAGGGCGTGCTGCCAGGGGCGCCGGCCGGCGCCCGCGCCCCGCAGCGGCCCGCGCGGCCAGCCGACCAGGCGCATGCCGCCGGCGCGGGTGGCTGGGCCGAGGGCACCGGCGGCGACGAATATTCACCGGCGTGGGCGGATCGCTTCATGCAGCGCTGGCAGGAAACCCGCGGGGTGATGCAGCACGGCCTGGACGCTCCGGGCGAAGCCGGCCACGCAGGCAACCACGGCGGCTCGCTGCTGGACGCCCTGCATCAGCTGCTGCAGCAGAGCCGCGAACTGCGCGGCGGCGCCGAGCAGGCGGCCGGTGGCGTGCAGGCGGCGCAGGCCGCGCAGCGCCCGCTCAGCCAGCGCGAGATGTTGTCGGTGCTGTCGCTGCTGCAGGCCACGCCCAACGCGGCACTGAACGCGGCGATCGGCGACGAACAGGAGTCGCTGTCGCAGCGGCTCAAGAGCGAAGTGCTTTCCAACGCCAGCCAGCTCGGCATGGACCCGACCAGCACGCGCCTGGATCCGAAGGACGAGGACGCGATCGACCTGGTCGGCATGCTGTTCGACGTGCTCCTCGACGAACGCGACCTGGCCGGGCGCCCGCGCGAGCTGATCGGCCGGCTGGTGGTGCCGTTCGTGAAGGTGGCGCTGCTGGACCGGCGCATGTTCGTGCAGAAGACCCACCCGGCCCGGCGCCTGCTCAACGCGCTGGCCGAGGCCTGCGAGGGCAACCAGGGCGAGAGCGCGGCCGAGCGCACGCTGCTGGCCAAGGTCGAGGAGATCATCCACAGGCTGGTGGCCGAGTTCAACGAGAACCTGGCCATCTTCATGACCCTGGAGGAGGAGTTCCGCGACTTCCTCGAGCAGCATCGCCGCCGGATCGAGATCACCGAGCGCCGCGCCGCCGAGATCCAGCGTGGCCAGGAGCGCCTGGAGCTGGCCCGGAGCCGTGCCGAGTTCGAGCTGGCCTCGCGCCTGGAGGGCCGGCAGCTGCCGCAGGCGGTGGCCGAGTTCCTGCGCAACCCGTGGCAGCACCACGTGA
Organism: Pseudoxanthomonas sp. Soil82; assembly: GCF_040446535.1. Taxonomy (NCBI): domain Bacteria; kingdom Pseudomonadati; phylum Pseudomonadota; class Gammaproteobacteria; order Lysobacterales; family Lysobacteraceae; genus Pseudoxanthomonas; species Pseudoxanthomonas sp. Soil82. The sequence continues at coordinate 14,148 of NZ_JBEAAK010000005.1, read as the reverse complement.
CCCTGGCGTTGCTGCGCGAAGGCGAGGTCGGCGACGTGTTCGTCGAGTCGCTGGAGCTCGCGGACGGCATCCTCGAGGAAGTGGCCGAGGCGCAGCGCCACATCGTCGGCAAGCTGTGGCTGCAGAACTGGCAGCCGGGCCTGCGCAAGGTGTTCTCGAGCATCGGCCTGCACGGCGATGCGGCCGACGCCGCGATCGGCGCGCTGCACGACACCCTGCAGGCGGTGGCCGATGCCCGTCCGGAGCTGGAGAAGCCGCTGCCGGAACTGCCGGCGGTGACCCTGCCGCAGCCGGCACCGGTGGAACGCGGCGGGATCGAGCTGGTGGCCGGCACCGATACCCTGGACTTCGACAATGCCGACGCGGACCGGATCCGCGCGCTGCCGGTCGGTACCTGGCTGGACTTCGTGGACAAGGAAGGGCGCGTGCAGGCGGGCAAGCTGTCGTGGATCAGCCCGATCTCCTCGCGCCTGCTGTTCGTCAACCGTCGCGGGGTGCGCTTCTGCGTGGCCTCGCCGGAAGAGCTGGCGGTGATGGTGCGGCTCGGTCGCCTGCGCACCCACGTGGCCGACGACGGCGCCTTCGACAGCGCGATGCAGGGCGTGATCGAGCGCCTGGACGTGCCGGCCGTGCAGGAAGCGGTGACCCTGCACTGACACCGCGCGGCGCCCGCGCGGCGCCGCGATCCCGCATACGTCGCGTCCGGCGGTAGGCCGGCGCAGACCATTCCGCATGGACGACGTGCTGCCGTCCCGGCGCGCGGGCGCTGTTGACCGGGCCGGCGCGCGGGGATTGCCGCCGCCGATCGACGGGCACGCAAGCTGCCCGCGCGGCCGCCTGCCAGGCACCCACGACTTTTTTCGCGGCCCGCTTCCCGCACCTGGCCCTCGGCGTCGGCATGTCCTTCGGGTACGCCTGAAACCATCGCCCGGGCATCGTCGGCCGCATGCGGTTTGCTAGCATCGCCGCTCGGTCCGCATCTGGGCGGGGGGGACGCATGTCGGTGCAAGTGCTGGTGCTGAAGGAGTCGGCCGCGGGCGAGAAGCGCGTGGCGGCGACGCCGGAAACGGTGAAGAAGCTCGCCGCCGCCGGCGCGCAGGTCGCGGTGGAATCCGGCGCCGGCCTGGGCGCAGGGATCACCGACCAGGCCTATCTCGACGCCGGCGCGCAGCTGGCCGGGCCCGATTCGCGTGGCGTTGCCGACCTGGTGCTGTGCGTGCAGCCGCCGGCGCCGGCGGCGATCGGCGGCCTGAAGGCGGGTGCGACCCTGGTCGGCGTGCTGCATCCGCAGGCCGACCAGGCGCGCGCGGCAGCCCTGCAGGCGCGCGGGATCCGTGCCTTCCCGCTGGAGAGGCTGCCGCGCACCACCCGCGCACAGGCGATGGACGTGCTCAGCTCGCAGGCCGGCATGGCCGGCTACAAGGCGGTGCTGATCGCGGCCCAGCTGGCGCCGCGGTTCTTTCCCATGCTGACCACCGCGGCCGGCACGATCCGTCCGTCGAAGGTGCTGATCGTCGGTGCCGGCGTGGCCGGCCTGCAGGCGATCGCCACCGCGCGCCGGCTGGGCGCGCAGGTGGAGGGCTTCGACGTGCGGCCGGAAACGCGCGAGCAGATCGAATCGCTCGGCGGCAAGTTCCTGGACCTGGGCGTGAGCGCGGCGGGCGAAGGCGGTTACGCGCGCCAGCTGACCGACGATGAACGCGCCGAACAGCAACGACGCCTCGCCGACCATCTCAGGGGGATCGACGTCGTGGTCTGCACCGCCGCCGTGCCCGGCCGCCCGGCGCCGAAGATCGTCACCGCCTCGATGGTGGCGGGCATGAAGCCGGGCAGCGTGATCGTCGACCTGGCCGCCGAGACCGGCGGCAACTGCGAGCTCACCCGGCCGGGCGAAACCGTGGAGGAGGGCGGGGTGGTGATCGACGGCCCGCTGAACCTGGCCAGCATGGGCGCGGTGCACGCCAGCGAGATGTACGCGCGCAACGTCTACAACTTCGTCGCGCTACTGCTGAAGGACGGCGTGCTGTCGTTCGACTGGAACGACGAGCTGGTGGCGAAGACGGCCTGGCCGGAACCGGCGCCCGAACCGGCAACCGCGGCCGGCTGAGGCTATCGGTCCGATCCGGACCGGCATGCCTTCGCCGGCTGGCGGGGCGCGCTAGCGCGCCGGGGGCGGCGGCGCAGGGGGCGCGGGCGCGTGGCGCTGGAGCCACGCGCGCCGCTGTTCGGGACTCATCTTCGACCACTGTTCGCGGAAGGCCTTGCGCTGTTCGGGCGTCATGGCCCGGGTCTGGTCGAAGATCGCCCGCGCCTGGTCGCGCTGTTCCGGCGTCATGTGCTCGAACCGGCGCATGCCGCGGCGCGCGCGTTCGCGCTCCTCCGGCGGCATCGACTCCCAGCGCCGGGCACGCTCGAGCATCCGCGCGCGCTCGGCGGGCGAGGCATTCCAGCGTTCGCGCAGCGGCGCCACCAGCGCCTCGCGCTGCTCGGCGCTGAGCTGGTCCCATGCGGGCAGGGGCGCTTCGGCCGCCGGCGCGCGGGCCGATGCCGCCGGCGCGGGCTTGGCGCCGGTGGCCGGGGCGTCCTGGGCGTGGCCGAGCGCGGGCAGCCACAACAGCAGCAGGCAGGTGGAAAGGGGAAGCTTCATGGCTTACTCCATGGCAAGTGCGGTGGCGTCGACCGAGTCCAGCCACAGGTAGAAACCCGGATCCTCCTGCAGCGGACCGACCTGGTCGTCCGTCGAATCGGCCGCTGGCAGGGCGGCGACCGCCGGGGCGGATGGAGCCGCCCGATCCGGTGCGGGCATGACGCCGGGCAGCATGAGCACGGCCAGCGCCAGGCCGGCCGCCAGGGCACCGCCGGCCAACCACGGTCCCAGCGGCGCCCGCGTGCGGGAGGGCGCGGGCGTGGTGGCGTTCCGGCGCGCATCGCGCAGGCGGGCGAGCGTGCGCGGCGAGACCGTGGCCAGCGCGTCGGCGTGCAGCCGGCGCGCGCGCGCGTCCAGGGAGGTGGGGTTGTCGTTGTCGGGGATGTTCGTCACAGGACGTCCTCCAGTTGCGATTGCAGTGCCTGCCGCGCCCGCGACAGGTGGGTCTTCACCGAGCCTTCCGAGCAGCCCATCACCTGGGCGGTGGTGGCCACGTCCAGCTCCTCGAACACGCGCAGGGTGAACGCCTCGCGTTGCCGCGGCGGCAGCGTGCGCAGCGCCGCCACCAGCCGCGCATAGGACTCGCGCTGTTCGTGCGCGCTGGCCGGCCCGGCGCCCGGGTCGGCCCAGTCGATGCTGGCGTCGTCGGCATGCGGCAGGTCGCCGGCCGGGCGCAGCCAGTGCAGGCGGAAACCCGCGCGCCGCTGCATGTCGATGATGCGCCGGCGCAGGATGCTCCAGAACAGCGGGGTCCATTCGCCCGCCGGGCGGTCGCGGTAGACCAGCATCTTCATCATCGCGTCCTGCACCGCGTCCAGCGCGTCGTCGTGGTGGCGCAGCCCGGCCTCGGCAAAGCGGAACGCGCGCGGGCCGATGTCGGCCAGGAACGCGTCCAGCGACGCCCACACGGGCGTCGCTTGCGTTTCCCAGCCGGGATCCAGGGGCGCGGTCACCAGCTCAGCTTAGCCGCGCGCATCCCAGCGGCGCTCGAAGCGGTCGCCGCGGCGGTCCCAGCGCCGGTCGGCGCGGTCGCCCTTGTGGTCCAGCGAGGCGTCGATGCGGTCGCCGCGCAGGTCCAGCCGGTCCGCCAGGTGCGGATGGCCCTGCCGCCCGGCCACGCCCGCTGCGCGGTCGTAGCGGCGCCCGGCGACATCGCCACGGTGGTCCAGGCGGGCATCGATGCGCTCGCCCTTCCGGTCCAGGCGGGCGTCGACGCGATCGCCGCGGTCGGCGGCCAGGGCGGCGCCGGACAGACCCAGCAGCAGGAGGGCGGACAGCAAGGTCGGGGCACGATGCTTCATGGAAATCCTCCAGGGCGGTGGGTGGTGGCGCCACTGGAAACGCATGCAGATGCAACCGGTTGACCGGGCTGTGCCATGTTCAGGCAGCGGTTATCATCCGGCGGGGCGCCGTGCCCGGGGAGTGAGGCGGTAATGAACGACGGTTTCGTTGCGCTGTACATCTTCATGCTGGCGGCCATCGCCGGCCACGTGATCATCTCGCGTGTGCCGGTGATCCTGCACACGCCGCTCATGTCCGGATCCAACTTCATCCACGGCATCGTCCTGATCGGCGCCATGGTCGTGCTCGGCCATGCCGACACGACGCTGGAAAAGGCCATCGGCTTCATCGCCGTGGTCCTGGGCGCGGGCAATGCGGCTGGCGGCTACGTGGTCACCGAGCGCATGCTGGAGATGTTCAAGAGCAGCAAGAAGCCGCCTGCCAAGGGCGGCGGCAAATGAGCGCGGACCGGGCCGCAGCGGCAACCGGCTGGCGCAGCCCGCGCAAGCTGTTCCATGCCGCCAGCTACCTGCAGTACCCGTTCATGGCGGTGGCGTGCTTTTACGTGGTGCGGCCGTACTTCACCGGCTTCGCTTCGATCCTCGCCGACTTCAACCTGGCGCTGCTGCATGCAGGCATCGCGATCGGGTTCTCCTCGCTGCAGGATCCGACCACCACGCAGAACGAAATATCGCGCAAGGTCTGGGAAGACCCGGGCAAGGGCAGCTGGGGGATCGGGATCATCGCCGCGATCGTCGTGCTGGCGCTCGGCGGCGGCTTGGCCGGCATGTACCTGGCCGACGGCTCGGTGTGGTCGCAGCTGGCCATGGGCCTGGTCGGCCTGGGGTTGGGCATGTTCGGACTGCTGAAGACCGCGATCGAGATGTTCGAGCACCATCGACTGGACAGAAATCCGTCGCGCATCGATGGCGTCGCGCATCCGTCGCGCGCCGCAGGCGCCGCGCAACCGGGGGAAAAGGCATGATCGGAGGGGAGTTCGATTTGCGTACGTGGTTCGTCGGCGCCAGCTACCTGGTGGCGGCCACGCTGTTCCTGCTGGGCCTGCAGCGGATGGCCTCGCCGGCCACCGCGCGCAGCGGCATCCACTGGGCCGGCTGGGGCATGCTGATCGCCACCGGGGCCACGTTCCTGCTGCCGGGCCTGCACAACATGCCGCTGATCGTGACCGCGCTGGTGCTCGGCACGGTGGCGGCCTGGATCTCCGGCAAGCGTGTCGCCATCACCGACATGCCGCAGATGGTCGCCCTCTACAACGGCATGGGTGGCGGGTCGGCCGCGGCCATCGGCGCGGTGGAGCTGCTGCGCTTCTCGTCCTTCGCGCATGGCGGCGCGCTCGGGCCCGACGGCCTGCCGCCGCACCCGGGCACGGTGGTGCTGGTGCTGGCGGTGCTCGGCTCGGCGATCGGCGCGGTGTCGCTGTCCGGTTCGATCATCGCCTGGGCCAAGCTCGACGGCCGGCTCGACAAGCGCGTGGTGTTCCCCGGGCAGCAGGCGTTCAACCTGCTGGTGGCCGTGGCGATGGCCGTGCTGGGCGTCTGGGCCGGCGTGACCCTGGAGGTCTGGGCGATCGTCGCGTTCTTCGTGGTCGCCCTGGCGCTGGGCGTGCTGATGACCCTGCCTATCGGCGGGGCCGACATGCCGGTGGTGATCTCGCTCTACAACGCATTCACCGGCCTGGCAGTGGCGTTCGAAGGCTACGTGCTCGGCAACGAGGCGCTGATCATCGCCGGCATGATGGTCGGCGCGGCCGGCATCCTGCTGACCCGGCTGATGGCCAAGGCGATGAACCGGCCGATCACCGGCGTGCTGTTCGGCAGCTTCGGTGGCGGCGGCCAGCAGCAGGAAATCAGCGGATCGCAGAAGCCGATCGAGGCCGGCGATGTCGCCGCGATGATGGCCTACGCCGAGCGCGTGGTGATCGTGCCCGGCTACGGCCTGGCCGTGGCCCAGGCCCAGCACAAGATCTGGGAGCTGGCGCAGCGGCTGATCGACCGCGGGGTGAAAGTGAAGTTCGCCATCCACCCGGTCGCCGGGCGCATGCCGGGGCACATGAACGTACTGCTGGCCGAGGCCGGCGTGCCCTACGACCTGATCGCCGACATGGACGACATCAACCCGGAGTTCCCGAACACCGACGTGTCGCTGGTGATCGGCGCCAACGACGTGGTCAACCCGGTGGCCAAGACCGATCCGGCCAGCCCGATCTACGGCATGCCGATCCTGGACGTGGTCGAGTCGAAGAACACCATCGTGATCAAGCGCGGCAAGGGGACGGGTTTCGCCGGCATCGAGAACGCGCTGTTCTATGCCGACAACACCCGCATGCTCTATGGCGATGGCGCGGAGATGGCCAGCGCCCTGGTCAGCGAACTGAAGGCGCTGGACGGCGGCGGGCACTGAGCGGGCGCGCGTCGCGCCCTGCGCGGCCGGGATTTCGTAGAGCGGGGCTCGCCCCGCTGCTTTTTTCCAAGGTGGCGGTCAGCCGAGCAAGCCCGGCTCTACGCGGCACCGCCAAGCCGGGCGAGCCCGGCTCTACGGGACGCAGGCTTTTCGTAGAGCGGGGCTTGCCCTGCTGCGCCTCCTCGGGCTGCTTTCCGCTCAGCGCGCCATCCGCAATGCCAGCAGCGGCGCTGCGACCAGGCAGATCACGTCCAGCCATGTGTTCGCCAGCCGGGCCAGGGTCCACACGTAGAACGCGCCCATCTTGGGCGCCGCTTCCCAGGGCGCCAGGCCCATCTGCGCGCCGATATGGCCGGCGGCGACCAGCCACTGCACGGCCACGATCATCAAGACGGTGGCGGCCAACGCGGTCATCCGGCGTGGCCAGCCTGGGCGCATGCCGCCCAGGCGCAACATCCAGGCGGCCTCCAGCGCCGCCAGCAGTGCCATCCAGCCGTGCTGGTATCCGCTGGCCAGGGCCAGCGACGACCACGCCACCACCAGGGTGGTGCTGCCGAGCAGGAGCATGAAGGGCCACAGCCAGCCCGGGGCGCGATGCGCGGCGTGCGGCGGGCGGGGCGGGGCAGGTGGCATTCGGGCTCCAGGCAGGGCGGCCAAGGATACGCGTTGCCCGCATCGGCTAGAATGCCGCCTCTCGCCCCCCTTCCGCGGCCGCGTATCCGTCCCGCCTTGTGCGCCGGACCTGCGCGCCCCATATCGGCTCCATGTATTCCCGCAGCAGCGAACCCGTCCGTTTCGAGCGCGATTGCGCCGCCGTCATGGTGCCGCAGGGCGAAGCCGTGACCCTGCCGGCCGGCAGCGTCGGCTACATCACGCAGGGCCTGGGCGGCAGCTATACCGTGTTCGTGGAGGGCAACCTGTTCCGCATCGCGGGCAAGGATGCCGACGCCATCGGCAAGGAGCCGCCGGCCGAGCTGGACCTGCCCGCCGACGCCGGCGACGAGGAGGTCGAGGCGATGGTCTGGCGCCAGCTGCGCACCTGCTTCGACCCCGAGATCCCGTTCAACATCGTCGACCTGGGCCTGGTGTACGAGGCCAGCCTGAAGCCGCGCGACGACGGCCAGCGCATGGTCGAGGTCAGGATGACCCTGACCGCGCCCGGCTGCGGCATGGGCGAGATCCTGGTCGACGACGTGCGCAGCAAGCTGGAACAGATCCCGACCATCGCCGAGGCCGACGTGGAGCTGGTGTTCGACCCGCCGTGGGGCCGGCACATGATGTCCGAAGCCGCGCGGCTGGAAACCGGGATGTTCTGAGCGGCGTTGCCGACAGCCGCTTGCAATGGGCGCGGCAGCGGGGCAAGCCCCGCTCTACGGCCAGATGTTTGAAGTGGCGCCGCCAGCGAGCATCGTCACGTTTCATCTCTCGGCCCCGCGCAGCGTTGGGCATCCGTAGAGCGGGGCCTGCCCCGCTGCCCTTGTCTTCCGGCGAGGAGCAGCGGGGCAAGCCCCGCTCTACGCGGTCGTGCGCGAGGCCAGCCTGATGGCCGGTGTCAGCGGCTGATCGCCGCGCTCGAGGCCTGCAGCAGGCGCAGCGCGTCGGCCGGGGCGATCTCCAGCAGCAACCCGCGCTGGCCGGCGTTGATCCACACGCTGGGCGCTGCCAGCGCATCGTGTTCGAACCACACCGGCACCGGCCGCTGCTGGCCGAACGGACTGACCCCGCCGACCTTGTAGCCGCTGCGGCGCTCGGCTTCGGCAGCCTCCATCATCCGTGCCGCCTTGCCGCCGCAGGCCGCGGCCAGTGCCTTGGGCTGCAGCTGGCGGTCGGAGGGAATGACCGCGCAGACCGCGCGCGCATCGACCCAGGCCATCAGCGTCTTGAGCACCCGTTCCGGGGCCAGGCCCAGCGCCGCGGCGGCCTGCAGGCCCTTGCCCACGGCCGCGCCGGCCTCGTAGTCGTACGGGTGCAGGCGATAGGCCACGCCTGCGGCGTCCAGCGCGCGGGTGGCGCGGGTAGCCATCGACACGGCGGTTGGCCTCAGGTCGCCTCGAAGCGGTTGGCGGCCACGTTCTTGCGCACGTTCGCCGGATCCCAGATCAGTCCGTTCATGGCGATGTAGACGCCGTGCGGCAGCGACTGCACCGCGCCGATCGCGCAGCCGATGTTGAACTCGGCATCCGAGCCGCGGAAGCGCGCCGGGCTCAGCGCGCCGGTCATGACGATGGTCTTGCCGGCGATGGACTTCAGCACCTGGCCGGTCTGGACCATGCTGTCGGTGCCATGGGTGACCAGCACGTGTTCGGTCGACTGGGCGGCGATGGTGGCGCGGACCAGCTCGCGGTCCTCGTCGGTGATGTGCAGCGAATCCTTGCGCAGGATCGGGATCACGCTGAAGCGGAAGCTCACCCCCAGCTCGCGCAGGATCGTGCCGATCTGCGGCTCGCCGATCTGGTAGTCGGACTTGTCGTCGAAGTAGATCTTGTCGATGGTGCCACCGGTGGTGACGATCAGCAGTTCTTCCATGTCGGTGCCCTGGTCCGGCGCGCGCGGCGTCCGGTACGGAGAGTGGGAGCGCGCGGGCCGGGGCCGTCGCGACGCGAAGTGCCGGCATTATCGACCATTGGCGATGGCGGCCGCCCGGCCGCCCGCACGCGGTTCAGCCGCGGCGACCGAAACGGGCCTGGAGGCCGGCCCAGCTGACCGCGCCCACGATCAGCAGCGACAGCACGATCTCCAGCCACGCGAACAGCGCCTCGCCCGGGCGGGTCCAGGCGACCATGACCCCGTGGCTGAACCAGAACAGCGCCAACACCCCCGCCCAGAAGCCCGCGCGCCGGCCGCCGCGCCAGGCCGGCACGGCCAGCAGCAGCGGCGGCAGCGCGAATACCAGCAGCGCTGCGGCCGCATGACGGTCGTCATGGAACCAGCCCACGAACAGGCCCGCCAGCGCCAGCAGCGCGACACCGGCCACGCGATGCGAAGTCGTCGCCGCCATCAGCGTGCCAGCCGCGCGGCGATGTCGGCCAGGCGCCGGCCCAGGGCACGTGCCAGCGCCGCTTCCTCGTCGCTGGGCTGCGGATCGTCCTGCGCCCCGGCCACGTGGCTGGCGCCGTACGGCGTGCCGCCGCTGCGCGTCGAACTGAGCAGGGGCTCGGTGAAGGGAATGCCGACGATCACGCAGCCGTGGTGCAGCAGCGGCACGTGCATGGTCAGCAGGGTCGATTCCTGGCCGCCGTGCTGGGTCGCGGTGGAAGTGAACGCCGCCGCCGGCTTGCCGGCCAGGGTGCCGCTGGCCCATTCCGCGCCCAGGCCGTCGAGGAAGTGCTTGACCGGCGCGGCCATGTTGCCGAAGCGGGTGGGGCTGCCCAGGGCCAGGCCGACGCAATCGGCCAGGTCGCTGACCTGCACGTACGGCGCGCCGTCGTCGGGCACCGGCGGGGCGGCCTGCTGGGTCACCGCGGCCACCGGCGGCACGGTGCGCAGGCGCGCCTGCATGCCGGGCACCTCCTCGATGCCGCGCGCGATCTGCCGCGCCAGGCGGGCGACGGAGCCGCCACGGCTGTAGTACAGGACCAGGATCTCCGGCATCGGGCTTCCACGTCGGTGGCGAGGGCGCCCAGTATCGACGATGCGGCCGCGACCGCGCATCGGGTAGGCTTCCCCGATGGGCATGGCGGATGTCGCGGACAGGCTGAGGGAACGGGTGCGCGACCGCGCCCGCGCGGCGACGTTTGCCCGCTTCCTGTGGCGCCGCTTCCTCGACGACAACCTGTTCCAGGCCGCCGGCTCGCTGGCCTATACCACCGCCTTCGCGCTGGTGCCGCTGGCGGTGGTGGTGCTGGGGGTGCTGTCGGCCTTCCCGGTGTTCCAGGACATCAGCGGGCAGCTGGTCGACTACGTGCTTTCCAATTTCGTACCCAGCGCGGCGGAGGCGATCGAGGAGCGGATCGATCGCCTGTCGGAGAACACCAAGCAGCTCACCGCCGCCGGTACCGTGGCGCTGGTGGTGTCCCTGCTGGTGACGCTACACAGCGTGGAGTCCACGTTCAACCGGATCTGGCGCGTGGCCAGCGCACGGCCGCGGCTGTCGCGCTACCTGGTGTACTGGACCGTACTGACACTGGGCGCGCTGCTGGCGGCCGCGTCGCTCTCCGTATCGACACGCTTCTTCGCACTCCCGCTGTTCGAGACGCCACAAGGCCGGTGGCTGGCCAACCTGAGCCTGGGCATGACCCCGGTGCTGATCGAACTGGCGGTGGTGGTGCTGGCGTACCGGGTCGTGCCGCACCACACCGTGAAGTGGCGGCACGCGTTGGCCGGCGCGGTCCTGGCCGTGGTGCTGCTGGAGGGAGTGAAGGCGGCGCTTGGTCTGTATCTGGGCAGTTTCGAGGGCTACCAGAAGCTCTATGGCGCGCTGGCGTTCGTGCCGGTCCTGATGTTGTGGATCTTCCTGGGCTGGGTCGCGATCCTCCTCGGCGCCTCGCTGGCCTCGTCGATGGCTGCCTTCCGCTACCAGCCCGCGGCGATGCGCCTGCCGCAGGGCTACGAAGGCTATGCGTTGCTGCGCCTGATCGGCCGCTTCCAGCAGGCGCGTCGCGAGGGCCGGGGCCTGCACACCGAGCAGATGCTGGCGCTGGAGCCGATGCTCACCGATTCGCTGCTGCAGGAATTCCTCTGCCGGCTGGACGAGATCCGGCTGGTGCGTCGTGACGAGCGCGGCGAATGGCTGCTCGCGCGCGACCTCGGCACCCTGACCCTAGCCGAGCTGTACGAGGCCTGCCAGCTGCGGGTGCCGATCGAGGAAGCGTGGCTGCCGTGCCATGACGACACGCTCGGCGCGGCGGTGCAGGCCGTGCTGGACGACCTGCGCCTGCCGCTGCGCGACGCGCTCAAGCGCCGCGTCGGCGACATCTTCCCGCAGACCGACGAACGAACCGGAGCCTGACCCATGCGCCTTCCCACCCTGTGCCTGCCCGTCCTGATCCTGGCCCTGGCGGCCTGCGGCCAGGAGCAGGCGCCGGCCACTACCGCCACGCCCGCGCCCGCCGCCACGCCGGCCGCGCCGCCGGCCGAGCCGGCCCCGGCGCAAGCCACCGTGGTCGATGAAACCGCCGAGGTGCCGCGCTTCTCCGCCCCGGCGGTGGACGGCGCCCTGTACGACCTGGCCGCCCATCGCGGCAAGTGGGTGGTGGTCAACTTCTGGGCGACCTGGTGCGGCCCCTGCCTGAAGGAGATGCCGGAGTTGTCGGCGCTGCACACCATGCGCGAGCAGGTGGAGGTGGTCGGGTTGGCCTACGAGGACATCACCATCGAGGACATGCGCGCGTTCCTGGAAAAACGGCCGGTCTCCTATCCGATCGTGATCCTGGACCCGATGAGCCCGCCGGCCGATTTCGCCACGCCGCGCGGCCTGCCCACCACCTACCTGCTGGCGCCCGACGGCAAGGTGGCGCGGCATTTCCTCGGCCCGGTCACCGCCTACGACATCGAGAACGCGATCAAGGCCGGCGGCGGCACGCTGGAATGAGCGGGGCCGCGGCCACGATGCGCTGGCGCGTGTCCGGTCGCGTGCAGGGCGTGTTCTTCCGCGCCTGGACCCGCGAGCAGGCCTTGCAGCTGGCGCTGGATGGCAGTGCGACCAACCTGGACGACGGTTCCGTCGAAGTGGTTGCCCGCGGCGCGCCGCAGGCGTTGGCGCAACTGGAAGCCGCGTTGCGGCAGGGGCCGCCACGGGCGCGCGTGGACGCGCTGGAACGGCTGGCGCCGCCGGCGTCGGTGGCCGGGGGTTTCGCGATCGGGTGAGGCCAGGCTGGACCCGGGCCCGCCGGGTCAGCGGTCCTCGTCGCCGTCGCCGCGCTTGTCCGGTGCATAGGGCGCGATCGGTTCGAGCACGCGGTAGCGTTCGCGGTGCAGCCTGCCCTTGAGCGGCACCAGCGGCGGGATGTCGTTGGGCACGTCCACGTCGGGCAGCCGGTCGAGCAGGTCGGCGATCAGGGTCAGCCGGCCGCAGCGCTGGTCGTTGAAGTCGACCAGCGTCCAGGGCGCGTGGGGCGTGTGGGTGGCGGCGAGCATGTCCTCGCGCGCACGGGTGTAGGCGTCGTAGCGTTGCCGCGCCTCCAGGTCCACCGGCGATAGCTTCCAGCCCTTGAGCCGGTTCTGGTGGCGCTCGGCGAAGCGTTGCTCCTGCTCGGCCTGGTCCACGCACAGCCAGTACTTGAACAGCAGGATGCCGTCGTCCACGAGCATGCGCTCGAACTGCGGCGCCTGTTGCAGGAAGGCGGTGTAGTCGGCCTGGGTGCAGTAGCCCATCACCCGTTCCACGCCGGCGCGGTTGTACCAGCTGCGATCGAACAGGGCCATCTCGCCGGCCGCGGGCAGGTGCGCGACATAGCGCTGGAAGTACCACTGGGTGGATTCGCGCTCGGTCGGCCGGGGCAGCGCGACGGTACGGCACTGGCGCGGGTTGAGGTGTTCGGACAGGGCCTTGATCGCGCCGCCCTTGCCGGCGGTGTCGCGGCCCTCGAACAGCACCACCAGGCGCAGGCCGGTCGCCTGCAGCCACTCGGCCATGCGCACCAGTTCCAGCTGCAGCGGTTCGAGTAGGTCCTTGTAGTCGCCCTTGCCGAGCGCCTTCGCTCCCTTCGGATGCTTGCCCTTCTTGCCAGCCATGCCGGTGCCTCCGCGTGGAGCAGGTCTACTCGCGCAACCGTGGCCGCAGGGTGGCCAGGTTGCACGGCTTGGTCCGCGCATCGAGCTGGTGGCGGATGATCTTTTCCCACGCGGTGCGGCAGGCCGAGGTCGAGCCGGGCAGCGCGAACAGGAAGGTCGCGTTCGCCAGGCCGGCGAATGCGCGCGACTGCAGCGAGGACGTGCCGATCTCCTCGACGCTGACCGCGCGGAACAGTTCGCCGAAGCCGGGCATTTCCTTGTCCAGCAGGGGCAACAGCGCTTCGGGCGTGGAGTCGCGCCCGGTGAAGCCGGTGCCGCCGGTGACCAGGATGCCGTCCACCTCGGGATCGGCGATCCACTGCGCGACGATCGCGCGCAGGCGGTAGCGGTCGTCGGGCATCAGCGCGCGCATCGGCACCCGGTGGCCAGCTGCTTCAAGGGACTGGACGAGGTAGTCGCCCGAGGTGTCGTTGGCCGCGGTGCGCGTGTCGGACACGGTCAGCACGCACACCTGCAGGGGGATGAAGTCGCGTTCGGCGGTCATGGGCATAGCCTATACCCTGCGGGCGTGGCGGCGTGGCGGCGGTGGGAAAGGCGGCAGCGCGGGCGGCGAACTCGGCGACCACAGCAACCCGGTGCGACTGGAGCGATAACGAAGCAAGTGCGGAAGCGCCGGTCGTGGTCGGCTCCGGCGGGAGCCGTGGTGGACCGGAGGCATCGCAGCCGCTCGGGCGTACATCCCTGTACGCACTCGCTACCGCGGCCATCCATGGCCGCTGCTGCGACGCCTCCGGCCGACCACGTCTTCGGGGTGCGTTGGGGTTGTTGCTCCGCCAGGGCCGAAACGACAGAGACGACAGCGGCAGCAAGTGGGGAAGCGCCGGTCGTGGTCGGCTCGGCGGGAGCCGTGGTGGACCGGAGGCATCGCAGCCGCTCGGGCGTACATCCCTGTACGCACTCGCTACCGCGGCCATCCATGGCCGCTGCTGCGACGCCTCCGGCCCACCACGTCTTCGGGGTGCGTTGGGGTTGTTGCTCCGCCAGGGCCGAAACGACAGAGACGACAGCGGCAGCAAGTGGGGAAGCGCCGGTCGTGGTCGGCTCGGCGGGAGCCGTGGTGGACCGGA
>NZ_JBEAAK010000004.1:0-532240 GCF_040446535.1 Pseudoxanthomonas sp. Soil82 | reverse complement strand
CCGAGCACATCGACCGCTCACCTCAAGGCCGAATACACGACTGCAACCGTTCCGCTTCCCAACGATCGAACATCAGCTGCGGCAAACCTGCTTGACGGAGGAGTCCATACATGAATTGTTAGGTGCTCCCCGGAATTCTTGGGAGAAGAGCGCCACATTTGGGGCAGAAGCGATTGAAGTAGCGAATTGGATGCCCATCCGGGCAAGTTAGCTTTTCGAGAAGCCATGGCTGCCTTTGTAGCGACCGAACTGCTCCGAACTCTAAGGCGAGTACTCCAGCCAAGAGCGCGTAACCGTGCCCATCAATCTCCTGGGAGGAAACCGTAAGCACGTGCCAACCGAACATTGCCGCAGCAACGACTCCAGTCCACGGCGGGAATCGGCGAAAGAGCGTATGAATGGACTCGTACGTGAAGAACGGCCATGAGCGCTCGATCATCTCGACACGGATCTGGAGTATTCCGATGGCGCCGGAAACCGCGAACACTGTGAGGAGAAGAATGACATAGATCGCCAGTGGTGGTGCAAGGCCGATCGCGGAACAGAGCTGTGCGATGAGGCATGCAAGAAACAGAAATTTGCATACATCTGATACAAGATCTGCTAGCCGAGGTAGCGTCATGCGCCTAACGCCTTATGTCTTGTTTTTCCCCTAGCCTAAGTGTCGAGAGCCCGGCATGCGCGCCCGCTAACGCCTCGGTGTAGCAGCACCGTAACTCAGCAGGGGCCGCATGCCGGTGCTCGCGCCCTGCGCCCGGACAGTTGACCGAGGTCTCCCTCGAACTGATAAGCGTGGGCTTGGGCGCGATGCTCTCGACCCGCCAACTCTATCGGAGGATTGGGCATGACGGCAGTGGGCATCGATGTGGGCAAGGCCTCCCTGGACGTGGCCATCGAAGGACGGCCGGCAGTCATGCGAGTGGCCAACAGCACCGCGGCGATCCGCAAGCTGGTCCGGAAGCTGGCCGACCTGGACCAGGCCCGGATCGTGGTCGAGGCCACCGGTGGGTATGAGGAGCCGCTGCTGGAGGCCTGTTGCGATGCCGGGCTGTGGGTGGCCCGGGTCAATCCCCGCCAGGCCCGCAACTTCGCCCGCGCCGCCGGCGACATGGCCAAGACCGACGCTATCGACGCCCGGTTGCTGTGCCTGATGGCCGGGATGTTTGCCGACCGGCTGCAACGCCACCAGGCCCCTCTGCCTTGGCAACGCGAGCTGCGGGACTGGCTGCGTCGCCGCGGCCAGGTGGTCACCGCGCTACAAGCGCACCGGCAACAGATGGCGATGTGCCCGCCCTCGATCCGGACGCTGGCCGCCAAGACCGTCGCTGCCCTGCGTCGAGAACTGGCAGCCATCGACCGGCAGATGCAGGCCCTGCTGGATGCGCATGCCACACCGGCGCTGGGATCGTGCAAGGGACTGGGACCGATCTTCCAAGCCACCAGCCTGGCGCTGCTGCCGGAGCTGGGGGCGTTGAGCCGACGCCAGATCGCGCGCCTGGTCGGCGTGGCACCCATGAACCGGGACAGCGGCCAGAGCAGTGGTGTCCGTCGCATCCGCGGTGGTCGGGCGCCGGTACGCGTGGCCTTGTACATGGCCACGCTCTCGGCGGTGCGCTGGGACGAGACGATGAAAGCCCACTACAAGCAGCTTCGGGCACGCGGCAAGCTGGCCAAGGTCGCGCTGGTCGCTTGCATGCGAAAGCTGCTGACGATCGTCAATGCGCGTCGTCGCGATGAGCTACGGATGGAGGCCGCAGTGCCGATCTGACCGCTGGTCGGAAGACAGTTGCTGACTTAAGCCGACCCGCAGCAAGCCGGCGACCGGGTGCGAATATAGCCGAAGGCGTGCACTCTGGCGCCGCCCTGATGTGGGTTCGGCTTGAGAATGAATTGTTAGCCTCTTCGCGCATACAGACCGAACGGAGAGCTTTGAAGCCTGATCCGCACAGTTTCCCCGCGGCGAAGATGCACCCCAGCACAATAGTCAACCGTTCTTCCGTCGTTTAGCCTGACCGTGGCCTTCGTGCTGCACCTACGAGCATCATATGTAGACACCACGATTGCCGTTTGCTCCGTTCTTTGACCAGAAACTCCGGTGAAAATGGCTCCGATGCAGTAGAGCATGTAGGCGCCAACCACAGAGAGAAAGAACGCGATTTTACTTGATTTTGCCTGACGCTCTACATCGGAGATTTCGCTACGCCGAGCGAGTATCGAACGCCTCGAAACAGCGAAAATCAGTGCCGCCGCCGCCAGAACACAGAACAAGAAACCCAATGATGCCGAGAAGTAACGCGCATACTGTCTTCCATAGGCACTTACCAGCGCAAATACGAACAGGCCGATCATCGGGGCGACATACTTCATAAGAGGCTAACGCCGGAGTTAAGCCGCGCCGCGGAGCGGCGTCGGCTTGAACAAGTGGTTAGGCCGGCACCCCATCAGGCAAGAAGCCTGGGCGACCGAGTAGCTAGTCCGCCAATTGTGCGAGGCGCGCTCCGACCAAGCGCCTTCCCCGCGCCCGATCCGCTGCGATGCCGCACGCCAACGATCCATTGCGATTCCCCTACCGAAGTTCGACGCCCCACCCCAAACACGAACGCCACAACCCGCCTAACGCCGGAGTTAAGCCGCGCCGCGGAGCGGCGTCGGCTTGAACAAGTGGTTAGGCCGGCACCCCATCAGGCAAGAAGCCTGGGCGGCCGAGTAGCTAGCCCGCCAATTGTGCGAGGCGCGCTCCGACCAAGCGCCTTCCCCGCGCCCGATCCGCTGCGATGCCGCACGCCAACGATCCATTGCGATTCCCCTACCGAAGTC
Organism: Pseudoxanthomonas sp. Soil82; assembly: GCF_040446535.1. Taxonomy (NCBI): domain Bacteria; kingdom Pseudomonadati; phylum Pseudomonadota; class Gammaproteobacteria; order Lysobacterales; family Lysobacteraceae; genus Pseudoxanthomonas; species Pseudoxanthomonas sp. Soil82. Next base: position 529,423 of record NZ_JBEAAK010000004.1, on the reverse strand, counting down.
CGACGCCCCACCCCAAACACGAACGCCACAACCCGCCTAACGTCGGAGTTGAGCCGCGCCGCGGAGCGGCGTCGGCTTGAACGAGTGGTTAGGCCTCTCCGTCTGCACCATCTTGGCGACTCCATAAAGGCCTAAGCGATGTCGCAATGAACTGGGTCAGGCAGTAGCCAATAGCGAAATAGCTTAAGAAGACTATCTTCTGAACCCAAGTGCCGCTGCGATCAAGGGGCGGAAGAAGCAGGATCAGCACAAGTGCGGCCACGGTAACAACCGCGAGGACTAGAAACCGGACGTCACCGACATAGCGTGTACCCCTTGCAACGATGTAGAAGGCGGCCCCGATTATCAGGACATTCACCGGCTCGTCTCCAGTCGAAGGCTTCCCGACCGCAAGCCAGACGATCACCAAGGCGGCGAGGACAAGCCTAAAGCTGGCGTATGGAGGAAGAAGCGCCATTTGCGGCCTAACACCTGAATTAAGCCGCGCCGCGAAGCGGCGTCGGCTTGAATGAACTGTTAGGCGGGCCGGACATAGCTGCTAGCTCTGGCCTGCGCCTCACCTGTGACACCAACGACGCTACACAGAGCTTGCCCGACGTTGTAGACGATGTACCCCACATGTTGCAGCTGCTTGCGCTTGATGCAAGTGAGCTGCACTCGATGAGAGGTCAGCCATTCGCTTGTAGCCCCAGCGGTACCAACGGCAAGCATGAAGTCTCGCCAGTTCTCAGCGCCGAAATGTGGATGGAACTCGACGATGAAGGAGGATGCTTCCACGGCCGCCTAACGCCTGAATTAAGCCGCGCCGCGAAGCGGCGTCGGCTTGAATGAATTGTTAGGTGTGCTCACGCCGACCAGCAATAAAGTGGACTGCCGAACACACCATGTGCCCCAAGATTGCCGCGGTCTTTGCCCCAGAAGCAATAGAACTGATCTTGCTCTGGCCGATACACCAGCCAGTAGCCAGATGAACTGTGTGCAACACATTGCCCAGAAATGGCGGTACCAACAGCCGCATCCGGGAAGCCAGGAGGCATAACCGTTGCGACGAGCGAGAAGGGCGCGCAAGTATGTGCCCGAATGTCCGCAGCCAAGCCAGAGAGATATGCTTGCGCATCAACACCAGCGTTGATGTAGACGCCGGATGCGTCCGCTAGAGCAGCTTCTAGTTTTGTCAGTGGCGAATCACTCACAAGCACACCTAACACTTGAGTTAAGCCGACCCGCGAAGCGGGTTCGGCTTGAATGAACTGTTAGGCCTGCCGCCTGCCATGGAACGAGGCCCATGCAGCAGAGAGAAGGCCCGCTATACCTGCAGACGCAACGGCGTACCACCAGAGGATTCTTTCCTTGCGCCCGGGGGAGAAAAAGTCCGGCATGAGCTCCTGGCGCCAATTAACCGGACTGAGCGACGACCAGAATATTCCCTGTAGGACTAATGCCGTGGCGACAGCCAATGCGATCAAACTGTAGAGAGCCACAACTTGTGGGCTAGCCTCACCTTTGCGTAATGACGTGACAGCCCATAGCGCTCCGCCGACGGCGCCGCAGGCTGTAAAGACAATGACTGCTGCAACACCCATAGAAGGCCTAACGCCCGAGTTAAGGCGTGCCGCGAAGCGGCATCGCCTTGAACGAATTGTTAGCCTTGCCGACCAGCGACATTGAGGCCATTGCCTGAGCGGTGGCGCCAGGACTGTCGGAGGTGGTAAGGACAAACAAGAGCTCATACTTGTCTTCTGGCCGCGACCATGAATATGCCGCGGTTCGAGTGTGCGAATCTTTGGGCCCAAGTGCGTCTGCGTCCTGTACCGCTGCCACCAGCGGCTCAGGGGCGGTACTAACCAAAGCCGCGAAGCCGGCATGAGCTTGATCAGTGTTGGCGCGCTGAGCGAAGACTGCGCATACCGTGTCATCTCGGAGCGCGACCACATATGCGGTGGAAGGCGCTATAACGAACCACGCCTTGCCTGGGTTGCCGCCAAGAAAGAACTCCGCTTTCTCAGGCGGAGCCTCCGGAGCGCCTGTGTCGCTCATTGCTTTCCGCAGGGCATCTTGTGAGTAGAAGTGCTTCATGCATGTGCCGGCGAAAAGGTCGCCAATGCTGTCCGGCGACGGAGACGCCACAGCAAAGGCCGGTAGTAGTGCCGCGGCTGCCAGAAGCTTGCGCATGATCGGTCTCGGAAGGCTAACGCCGGAGTTAAGCCGCGCCGCGAAGCGGCGTCGGCTTGAACGAGTGGTTAGGCCAGCGCCGTGACCGAAGCGGGACCTGCAACGCGGGCAAGCCCGCGACCCGATTGCCCGAGAACCACGCCGGCCCAGCCCCTTCCCCGCGCCCTGGCCGATGTGATGACGCACACCACTTGCCCATTGCGATTCCCCTACCGAAAACCGACGCCACATCCCCTACTACCAAACACCTCAGGCCTAACACCTGAATTAAGCCGCGCCGCGAAGCGGCGTCGGCTTGAATGAATTGTTAGGCGGCGCCGCGCAGATGTGTTGCCAGCGCCTGCCAAGCTGAGCGGTAACGAACCAAGTGAGAGCAAGTTGAACTGGCGGAACGAAGATCCACCAGTAACTTGCAAGGAACCCGGAAACCCGGAGAAGGCCAGAGCCATACGCAACGCCCTCTGATTCAAGCGACGGAGCTATGAAGCTGCCGTACGCCTCAACAGGCAGTAGCACCGCGAAAGCAAGGAAAGAGAAAACACCATAAACCAGTGCCGCGACAACAGCGATGAACAGAAACGGGCGAGACAGGTGCGACCTGTTACGCCACGCGACGAAGGCCGGCCATAGAACCGGGGCAAATGAAACGACGAAGTACACGATAGCGACGACCACTATAAGTGCGGTCATCGTCGGGCCGAACACCTCGGTAAATTCCATAGCCGCCTAACTACCAGTAGACCCCCAACGGGGGTGTAGCACCGAGTCTGGCGGACCGCCGCGCGGGGCGTCAATCGGGAAACCCGATGGGAATCGCGGGCTTGGCCGTGGCCTTGGCTGCGGGATGGGGAGTCTCGCCTGCAAATAGGCGGCCTGGAGACCCCGATATCTCTTATGGCGGCGGGCGGACCCGGATATTTTTCGTCGCGTTTCCGGTTGCCATGTGCCGGGCGGATGCGGCTCGAGCCCTTGCAGCCTTCGCATCTGGCGGCATGCGGGGCCGGCTTCGCCGGCATATCCGGATCACCCGTCACGGCTCCCGCGAGGGGCTGACGGGGCGAGAACCGGGCGGGCCTCGCGGTTGCGGCGCCCGCGTCGCCGATGAATCGGCTCCTACAGGGCGGGGGTCGAGGCCTGTATTGCGGCGGCCACGTAGACCAGCGGCGCGTTCCAGTTGATCGCGGTCTCGTTGCTGGCGTAGCTGCACGCGTGGTCGATCCATGACAGCGCCGGCAGCGTCGACGGATAGGCCACGCCCTTGCAGTCGGCCAGGTCCTGCTGGCGCGGATTGGGGCCGCCGGAGAGCAGGCCCGGCACCGGTTCGGCGATGCCATCGGCCTGCGAGGGCCGGTGGTGGACGTGCATCGGCGTACGCAGGCCGTGGCCGGTGACGAAGGACACGCCCAGCGGGTTGCGCCCCAGTACGTAGTCGAGCTGCGACTGCGCCGCGTCCAGGTAGGCCCGCTCGCCGGTGAGGCGATGGCCCTGCAGCAGCACGATGCCCTGGTTCAGCGCCACCGCGCTGCTGCCCCAGACGAAGTCGGCCGACTGCATCGCCAGCCGCCACGGCGACTGCCGCGACTGCGCGGCCAGGCGCGCGGCCAGGCCACCGACCTGCTTTTCCGCCGAAGCGCGCGTTGCCGCCGGCAACCGCTGGCCATGCGCGGCCAGCGAGATCCAGCCCAGCGCACCGACGTTCGACCAGTTGGGTACGTCGGCATCGCGCGCGTGCCGCTGGAACGCGTCGAGATAGGCCCCCTCGCCGGTCAGCAGGTACAGCTCGGCCGCGGCCCATGCGAATTCGTCGTCCAGCTTCGCATCGCCGTAGGCGCCGGTGTGGACGTCGGCCGGCTGCCGGTACACCGCGTCCGGGTTCGCCTGCGCCCAGCGCCACGCGGCTTCGGCCGCCGCGCGCATCCGCGCCGGCTGGCCGGGGAACTGCGCCTCGTAACCGGCGTAGATGCGGCTGGCGGCGGCCATCACCGCGGCGAAATCCAGCGCCGCGGCGGTGGAACGGCCGACCATGTAGCGGCGCTCGCGCGCCTGCTCCGGCATGACCATGCCGTTGAAGCGCAGGTTGGTCAGCTTGTGGTACACGCCGCCGTCGCCGGGGTCCTGCATCGCCAGCATCCAGCGCAGGTTCCACCAGGCCTCGTCGAGGATGTCCGGCACGCCGTTGCCGCTCTCCGGGATGCCCAGCTCGCGGCCGCGGAAGAACGCGGGGAAATGCTCGTACGCGGCCAGCAGCGTCCAGGTGGTGATGCCGGAATTGACCACGTACTTGTTGTAGTCGCCGGCGTCGTACCAGCCGGCTGGCGCGGACACCACGGTGCCGGCCGGGCGTCCCGGCGAGGCGGCCGAGGCGTGGATCTCGACCGCATCGTCCGGATGGCCGGCCGCGCGCGCGAAGCGGCCGGCATGCGCCGGCTCGAGCGGCGTGCCGGCCCGGATCAGGTAGAACGACTTGAGCGAGGCGTCGGCCAGCGCGGCATAGGCCTGCGCATCCACCGGGAACGGATCGGACAGCGGCAAGCCCCGCACGCGGACGCGGTAGTGGCCGGGCGCGGCGAGCGCGCCGAGGTCGGCGATGGCCGCATCGCGCGCGGCCGGTTCCCAGCGCGCCGGCGCGGTGGTGGTTCCGCGCAGGACCACCTCGCCCCGGGCGTCGAGCACCTCGAACGCGCGCGCTTCGTCGCTCTCCACCACCGCCAGCTTCTGCGCACCCGGCAGGAACCCGAGCTGGTTCAGGCGCACCTGGCCTGCCGCCGCGGCGGCGGAAGACGCCTCATGCGTACGGCCATCGGCAACGGCGCCGAGCGCGGCCAGCAGCAGGCACCACCGCATCGACATGCCGGCGCTCACAGCGCGGCCTGCGCGAGGAAGCGCCACAGCCCCAGCAGCGCCATCGCCAGCAGCACCGCCAGGGTCAGCAGCGTGCCGCCGAAGCGTCCGGCCGAATAGCCGGCCGATCCGCCCAGTCCGATCGCATGTGCCAGCCGCGCCAGCAGCAGCACCAGGCCACAGGTCCACACCACCGCCGCGGCGGTGCCGGCCAGTTCGAGCAGGGCCAGCATCAGCAGCGCCAGCGGCACGTACTCGGCGAAGTTGCCGTGGACCCGCACCCTGCGGGTCATCACCTCGTCACCGCCGGTGCCCACGCCGATGCGCTGCGCCTTGCGGTGCAGCATCACCCGCATCGACAGCAGCAGGTAGAACAGGACATGCAGCGAAGCGACCAGCAGGGTGATGCGCGGCGTCGGGGCCATGCGGGCATTCCTTGATGAGGACTGCCCGGATTGTGCCAGCGTCAGGCCGCCAGCGGCCGCGCCTGCAGTTCGGCGACCTCATGCGCGGTGCCGAAGCGGCCGTTGGCGTCGCGAACCACCTGTGCCAGCGCGCACGCCGGGTCGTGGGTGAAGAACAGGTGCACGTTGCGCGCGAGCTTGTCCTCGAGGAAGGCGCGCTTCTCGTCGATCAGCAGCTCGGCGTTGCGGTCGTAGCCCATGGTGATCGGCAGGTGCACCCAGGGGCGTCCCGGGATCAGGTCGGCGCAGAACACCACGCCGCCGTGCGGCTGGCCGTCCACGATCTCCGGTCCGGCGATCTCGGCCAGCATCAGTCCGGGCGTGTGGCCGTCGCTGAAGCTGAAACGCACCGACTCGCCCAGCGCGCGCGAGTGCGGCCCATCGACCAGCTCGAGCCGGCCGCTGGCCTCCAGCAGGCCGGGCAGTTCCGGGATGAAGCTGGCGCGGTCGCGCGGGTGCGGATGCCGGGCCCGCTCCCAGTGCGCGGCACCGACCAGGTAGGTGGCGTTGGGGAACAGCAGCTCCGGCGCGCGACCTTCCGACCACGGCGCCAGCAGGCCGCCGGCGTGGTCGAAATGCAGGTGGCTGAGCACCACCACGTCGATGTCCTCGTGCTCGAAGCCGGCCGCGCGCAGCGAGTCGACCAGCACGTGCCGGTCCTCCTGCACGCCGTAGCGTTCGCGCAGCTTCGGTTCGAAGAACGCGCCGATGCCGGTCTCGAACAGCACCGTGCGGCCGTTGAGCGGGCTGGCCAGCAGCGCGCGGCAGGCCAGGTCGATGCGGTTGAGCCCGTCCGGGGTCGACCACTTTTCCCACACGGCCCGCGGCGCGTTGCCGAACATCGAGCCGCCGTCGAGCTTCTGCGAATTGCCGCGGATGGACCAGAGTTTCATGCGCGAATGCTAGCGGTGGGCCGGTTAAGAATCCGCAAGCCGGCCGCGCTCAGGGCGCGGCCGTCGCCGTCGCGCGGACCTCGGCGCTGCCGACGCTGTTGCGCGGGTCGCTGCCGCCGGTGAGCACGTTGCCGCGGCGGTCCCAGAGCACGGTCTGCATGTTGCCCCAGGTATGGCTGGAACCGCGCCCGCTGGCGCTGTCCTCGGGCAGCCGCAGGGTGTGGCCCATCGCGCGCAGCTTGGCTGCAAGATCGGCGTCGAACGCGCCGCTCTCGGCCTGGACCACGTCGGGCATCCACTGGTGGTGGTAGCGCGGCAACGCGGCCACCTCCTGCGCGCCCAGGCCATCGGCGAAGCCCAGCGCGCCGAGCAGGACCATGGTGATGATGCGGCTGCCGCCCGGGGTGCCGAGCACGGCGACGTGGTCGGGCGAGACCATGAAGGTCGGGGTCATCGAGCTGAGCGGGCGCTTGCCCGGCGCCGGCGCGTTGGCCTCGTAGCCCATCACGCCGAAGGCGTTGGGCTGGCCCGGCTGCAGCGCGAAGTCGTCCATCTCGTTGTTGAGCAGCACGCCGGTGCCCGGCGGCACCAGGCCGGAGCCGAACAGCAGGTTCACCGTCTGGGTGACCGCGGCGCGGTTGCCGTCGGCGTCGACGATCGAGAAGTGGGTGGTCTCCTCGTCCTCCAGCGGCGTGGGCAGGCCGGAGAAGGAATCGCTCGGCGTGGCCTTTTCCGGGTTGATCGTCGCGCGCAGGCCGGCGGCGTAGTACGGGCTGGTCAGCACGTCCACCGGCACATGCACGAAATCGGGGTCGCCGAGGTAGAAGGTGCGGTCGCGGAACGCGCGGCGCATCGCTTCGATCGTCAGGTGCGTGCGCTGGCTTTGGTCGAGCCTGGCCAGGTCCCAGCCGGCCAGGATCTGCATCATCTGCGCCAGTGCCACGCCGCCGGAGGACGGCGGCGGTGCGGTGACCACCTCCCAGCCGCGGTAACCGAAGCGCAGCGGCTCGCGCTCGTGCACGCGATAGGCGGCCAGCTCGCCGGCGGTCCATTGCCCGCCCTCGGCGCGGACGCCGTCCACCAGCTTCTTCGCCACCGGGCCGCGGTAGAAACCGTCGAAGCCGTTCGCGGCCAGCAGCTCGAGGGTCTTCGCCAGATCGGGCTGCTTCAGCAGCTGGCCTTCCTTCGGCGGCTGGCCGTTGCTCAGGAATACCGCGCGCGTGCCGGGGAACCGCTCCATCACTTCGCGGCGGGCGGCATAGCCGCGTTCGAGCTTGGCGTAGACCGGGAAGCCGTCGCGGGCCAGGCGGATCGCCGGGGCCAGGCTGGTCGACAGCGGCAGGCGGCCGTACTTGCCGGCCACGTGCACCAGTCCCGCCGGCAGGCCGGGGATCGCCGCGGCCCACGGGCCGTTTTCGGCCAGGTCCGAATCGAGCTTGCCGTCGGCGGTGCGGTAGCGGTCGGCGGTGGCGGCGGCCGGGGCGGCTTCGCGCGCATCGATGAACACGTCGCGTCCGCCGGCGCCGCCCTGCCCGGCCTGGTGCAGCAGGAAGAACCCGCCGCCGCCCAGCCCCGAGCTGATCGGCTCGACCACCGACAACGCGGCCGACACCGCCACGGCCGCGTCGAACGCATTGCCGCCCTGGTCCAGGACTTCGAAGCCGGCATCGGTGGCCAGCCGGTGCGCGCTGGCGATCGCCGCCTGGCCGGGGCGCTCGGCCAGCGCGACCGAACCGTCGGCGGCGGCGGCCAGCGGGATCGAACCGGGCAGGAACGATGCGGGGGCAAGCAGGGACAGCGCCAGCAGCAGGCGCGGCAGCACGCGGCAGGTCATCAGGTCTCCGGCAGGTAGAGTTCGGGGTGTTCGCGCTGGAGCCGCAACAGCTTGGCCAGCAGCGCATCGTGGCTTTCGGGGTGTCCCGGATCGGGGTCGATGCACTCGACCGGGCAGACGACCACGCATTGCGGCTCGTCGAAGTGGCCGACGCATTCGGTACAGCGCGCCGGGTCGATCACATAGATCGTTTCGCCCATCGAGATGGCCTGGTTCGGGCAGGCCGGCTCGCAGACGTCGCAGTTGACGCAGAGTTCGTTGATCCGGAGCGACACGTCGTGCGGTTGCGGCACCGGGTCCCGGCATCGGGACCCGGTGCCACCGTCCTCTTACTTGGCTTCGACGAAGACGTACTCGGCACCGGTCGGCGCCAGCGCGGCCTGGACGCGCTCGTTGTCCACGGCGTCGCCGATGAACAGGATGCGCACGCCCTTGAGGGTATCCGGCGGCACGTCGGCGAAGGCGACCAGCATCAGGTCGGCCATCTTGGCCGAGGCCGGCGAACCGAAGGCCAGCAGGTTGCCCTTCTGCACGCCGCGCGCCATCGCGGTCTTGGCCGATTCGACCTGGCGCTCGTACTTGGCGGCGAACTCCGGGTCCGATTCCGGCGGCAGGTAGTACAGGAACGGGTTGTTGGTGACCGTGCCCATGTTCTCCTGGACCACGGCCGGCAGGTAGGCCTTCCAGCCCGCGTCGTCGTCCCTGGCCGGCGCGGTCAGCACCTTCTTCTCGGCCGCTTCGTTGGCCACCGGGGCCTCCTTCTTGCAGGCCGTCAGGACCAGCGGCGAAACCAGCATGCAGGCGAGCAGAAGCGCGCGCGTCGTCGTGTTCATCAGGAACCTCCCGTCGTTCGTAGGAAAAATGTCACTCGGAAACCGCATTGCCACGCCTGGCCTCCCGCAAGGCCGTGGCCACCGCCGGCGGCACGAAGCCCGATACATCGCCTCCCAGTCGGGCGATCTCGCGCACCAGCGAAGATGAGATGAAGCTGTACTGCTCGGCCGGGGTCAGGAACAGGGTCTCGACCTCGGGGATGAGATGGCGGTTCATGCTCGCCATCTGGAACTCGTACTCGAAATCCGACACCGCGCGCAGGCCGCGCAGCAGCACGCCGGCGCCGACGTCGCGGACGAAGTGCGCCAGCAGCGAATCGAAGCCGCGCACCTCCACGTTCGGATGCCCGGCCAGCGCCTCGCGGGCCAGCCGGACCCGCAGCTCCAGCGACAGCGTCGGGCCCTTGGCCTGGCTGGTCGCCACGCCGACGATCACCTTCTCGAACAGCGGCGCGGCCCGGGCGACCAGGTCGATATGGCCGTTGGTGATCGGGTCGAAGGTGCCGGGATAGACGGCAGTACGGCGTTGGACCACGGGGCTGGCGTCGTTTCAAGGTGCCGGATTGGCGGCGGCCAGTGTATCAGCGCACTCCGCGCCCGGTGTATCGCCGGCGGCGCCCGGCGTTGCCGCCACCCGGTACAGCGCCGCGCGCGCCTGCGCGGTGCGCAGTTCCCGGTGCAGGCGCCAGCCGGATGGCGGCGACGGCGCCTGGTCCACCGGCGACTCCAGGTAGATCCAGCCGTCGACGGCCATGTGCGGCGGCAGCGCCTGCAGGGTCCCGGCCCAGAGATCCGCCGCGAACGGCGGATCGACGAATGCGACGCGGCAGCCGCCCCCGCCTGCCGGCGCCTGCCCGGCCAGCCAGCGCACCGCGTCGTCCTGCACCACGCGGACCTGCGCCTCGGCGTGCAGCCGCTGCACGGCTTCGCGCAGGCATTGGGCCTGCGCCGGATCACGCTCGACCAGGATCGCCTGCGCCGCGCCACGCGACACCGCTTCCAGGCCCAGCGCGCCGCTGCCGGCGAACAGGTCCAGCACCGTCGCCCCCGGGAGCACCGGCTGCAGCCAGTTGAACAACGTCTCCCGGACCCGGTCGGAGGTCGGTCGCAGGCCGGCCAGGTCGGGCACGGCCAGGCGCGTGCCGCGCCAGCGTCCACCGATGATGCGCACGCTGCCGGCGGTCCGCGCCGGTGCGGCCGGGGCGTGCGACGGATGCCTGGGAGGGCGGCGGTTCATCGGGGGGCAATGGGGTGCGGTGCTAGCATGGCGCGCATTCTCCGATATCCGCAGGCAATGGTCAGTTTCTTCCGCCGCAAGAAGCCGCAGGATGCCCCTGCCCCCGCAACGTCCAACCGTTTCAGCGCCGAGGAACTGGCTGCCGCGTTCCCGGCGGCGCCGGCCGCGGCCGACAACGGCGCGCTGGACGTGGATGCGGCTGCCGGCGCGGCCCTGGTCGAGCCGGCGGTGGTCGAACAGCAGCCGCTGGAGGAAACCGCCGAGGCGGTGATCGACGCCGATGCCGGCACCGTGGCCGACGCCGGCCTGGTGGTGCCGGCGGCCGCGGCCCCGGGCAAGCCCGGCTGGCGCGAGCGGCTGCGCAACAGCACCTTCGCCCGCAGCTTCGGCGGCCTGTTCTCGCGCAACCCCAAGCTCGACGACGACCTGCTCGACGAGATCGAGACCGCGTTGCTGACCGCCGACGTCGGCGTGGGCGCAACCACCGCGCTGGTCGACGGCCTGCGCAGGCGGATGAAGGCGCGCGAGTTCGCCGATGCCAACGCACTGCTGGTGGCGCTGCGCGGCGAGCTGGTGGCGATGCTGCGCCCGGTCGCCCAGCCGCTGGTGATCGACCGCGGGGCGCGGCCGTTCGTGCTGCTGACCGTGGGCGTCAACGGCGTCGGCAAGACCACCACCATCGGCAAGCTGGCGCGCCGCTTCAAGGACGAGGGCCGCAGCCTGGTTCTGGCCGCCGGCGACACCTTCCGCGCCGCCGCCGTGGCCCAGCTGCAGGCCTGGGGCGAGCGCAACGGCGTGACCGTCATCGCCCAGGGCCAGAACGCCGACGCCGCCTCGGTCGCGTTCGACGCGCTGCAGGCGGCCAAGGCGCGCGGCATCGAGGTACTGGTCGCCGATACCGCCGGCCGCCTGCATACCCAGACCGGGCTGATGAACGAGCTGGGCAAGATCAAGCGCGTGCTGCAGAAGCTCGATCCGGCCTCGCCGCACGAAGTGCTGATGGTGATCGACGGCACCACCGGCCAGAACGCGCTCAACCAGCTGCGCCAGTTCCACGCGGCCGTGGGCGTCACCGGACTGGTGGTGACCAAGCTCGACGGCACCGCCAAGGGCGGCGTCGTGTTCGCGCTGGCGCGCGAATTCGGCATCCCGATCCGCTTCGCCGGCATCGGCGAGCGGCCGGAAGACCTGCGCGTGTTCGACGCCGAAGCCTTCGTCGACGCGTTGCTGCCGGAAGCGCTGGGCGGCAGCTGAGCATGCCGGCCGCAACGCGTGGCAGGCGCCGCGCCGGACCCGCAGTGCCCGGGCCGGAATCGGTGCCTGCCCCGGTGCCCGAAGGCAGCGACCCGGGCGACGGCTTCGCGCCCCGGCTGCTGGCCTGGTTCGACCGCCATGGCCGCCATGACCTGCCCTGGCAGCATCCGCGCACGCCGTACCGAGTATGGCTGTCGGAAGTGATGCTGCAGCAGACCCAGGTCGCCACGGTCATTCCGTATTTCGAGCGCTTCCTGCGCGCCTTCCCCGACCTGCCGACGCTAGCCGACGCACCGTCCGACGCGGTCATGGCGCAGTGGGCCGGGCTGGGCTACTACAGCCGCGCGCGCAACCTGCATGCCGCCGCCCGGCTGTGCGTCCAGCGCCATGGCGGCGACCTGCCGCGCGATCTCGAGGCATTGGTGGCGCTGCCGGGCATCGGCCGCAGCACCGCCGGGGCGATCCTCACCCAGGCCTGGGGCGACCGTTTCCCGATCCTGGACGGCAACGTCAAGCGCGTACTCGCCCGCTACCACGGCATCGAAGGCTGGCCCGGCTTGCCGGCGGTCGAGAAATCGATGTGGACGCTGGCCCAGTCGCACCTGCCGCAGGCGCGCCTGGCCGACTACACCCAGGCGCAGATGGATTTCGGCGCCACCCTGTGCACGCGCGCCAACCCGGCCTGCGTGCTGTGCCCGCTGCAGGAAGGCTGCGCCGCGCTGGCCAGCGGCCGCACCGCCTCGCTGCCCACCGCCCGCCCGGGCAAGGCCCTGCCCGAGCGCAGCGCGGTGGTGCTGTGGGCCGAGGACGCGCAGGGCCGGATCCTGCTGGCCCGGCGTCCGCCGACGGGGGTGTGGGCGACGCTGTGGTCGCTGCCGCAGGCCGACGACGAGGCCCAGGTGCAGGCCTGGTCGGCACGGCACCTCGCCGGCGCCTGGGATGCCGAAACCCTGCCCGAGGTGCCGCACGCCTTCAGCCATTACCGGCTGCGGCTGCAGCCGCGGCGCCTGCGCGAAGTCGCGCCGAAGGCCGCGGTCGGCGACAATCCCGACCTGCGCTGGGTCGCACGCGATGAACTGCACGCGTTCGCCCTGCCCGCCCCCATCCGCAAGCTGATCGATTCCAGGACATGAGCCGCACCGTCTTCTGCCACTACCAGCAACGCGATGCCGAGGGGCTGGATTTCGTCCCTTGGCCGGGCGAACTGGGCCAGCGCATCCACGCCCACATCGGCAAGCCCGCGTGGGCCGCCTGGCTCGCGCACCAGACCATGCTGATCAACGAGAACCGGCTCTCGCCGCGCGACCCGAAGCACCGCGCCTTCCTGGAAAGCGAAATGGAGAAGTTCCTGTTCGGCGGCGGCGCGGAAAAACCCGCCGGCTACGTGCCGCCGGAAACCTGACCCGCGTTGCCGCGGCCGCGGAGCCGGCACGGCGACCGCGCCGTGCCGGCACCCGATCCCTTTTATCCGTCAGTTCGACGGCGGCGTTTCGGCCGGCGGAGCGTCCTGGCGCGCCTCGGCATTGGCCTGGCGGATCTCTTCGCGGCTCTGGTTGAGCGCCGGCACGTCGATCGGGCGGATGGTGTCGATCCGGCACGGGATCCGCGCCACCTGGCTCACGCCGGGACCGCGTGGCGTCACCGTGTCGAAGCGCGCGGTCACCGTGTTGGAGAAGTGCGAGATCGTGATCGAGGTGGCGAACTGCAGGTCCTGGCAGGGGCCGGCGAAGTTCAGCAGGAACGCCTCGTTCGGGCGGGTCCACACCACCATCGCGCTGTTGCCCAGCGGGGTCCAGCCATTGAGGCGCCCGAACATGCGGAAGTTGCGCACCGGCTCCCCGGCATGGGCCTCGTAGAACGCCAGCCGCTCGGCGTCCGTGGCCCTGGGCATCCCCGAGTTGCTGCAGGCCGCGGCCCCCAGCGAAAGGGCAATCGCAAACACCCCCATCGAAAGCATCTTTTTCACGAGCTTCTCCGTGCGTGGGTGGACCGCGAGCGATCATGCGCCCAACGTTTCCCGCTGCCAACCGGAACCGCGAACGCGCCCGGCTTGTCTGCCATCCCGCGCCCCGGTATGATTCCGCCCCTCGCCGCGGTCATGCCGCGCATGGCCGGGTAGCTCAGTTGGTAGAGCAGGGGATTGAAAATCCCCGTGTCGGGGGTTCGATTCCCTCCCCGGCCACCACTTCTGGTGGATGGAACAGCGAGAAGCCGCGAAGGCCTGCAGGAATGCAGGCCTTTTCGCTTTCTGGGGCTTGTACAGCCGCACCACGGCAGCCCGGCGCTGCGAATGGTCGGCTCGGAAATTTCCTACCCGCCAAGCCGGCTCTAGCCGATTCCCACGCGCTGACGCGCTTCGCACACTCGCGCGACGCCTGCTCCCGGCGGCCGGAACCCGGACCTTGCATGGACCAGAGACTCCTCGTCGTCCGTCGCGAACACGGCGGCGGCACCCTCCTCGATTGCGGCAGGCCGCTGGCCTGGTATCCGTCGGTGGCCGCAGCCCTGGCGGTGGCGGCGACCCTGGCCGACGCCAGTGCCCTGCGCGGCGGCCAACCGGCACGGGTGGAGTTGCGCGCCGGCCACACCTCCTGGCTGCAGACCGCAGGCTGCTGAACCCCGCGCCGACTCACCGGCCCGGATGGCATGGCCCTGGCCGGGACGACGGCCCCGGCCGGGATGCTAGGATCGGCGCGCCCTCTCGCGGAGGCCCCATGCGCGCCCTGCCGATCCTGCTGCTGGCCTGTCTTGTGCTGGCGCTTCCCGCCCGCCCCGCCATGGCGGCGGCACCGGTGACCTCGGTCCCGGCGATGGACCTGTCCCGGTACGCCGGCAACTGGTACGAGATCGCGCACCTGCCGGTCTCGTTCCAGCGCAAGTGCGTGGCCGACATCACCGCCAGCTACGCCCTGCGCGCGGACGGCACCATCAGCGTGCGCAACGCCTGCCTGGCGCGCGATGGCAGCCAGGCGGTCGCCGAAGGGGTGGCGAGGACGGTCGAAGGCCATCCGGGCCGGCTCGAGGTGCGCTTCGTGCCCGGCTGGCTGTCCTGGGTGCCCCTGGTATGGGCCGACTACTGGGTGATCGCCCTCGATCCCGACTACCAGTGGGCGGTGGTCGGCGACCCCGACCGCAAGTACCTGTGGATCCTCTCGCGCGAGCCGACCATGGATCGGGAACTCTTCGCACGACTCAAGGCCAAGGCGGACGCCATGGGCTACCAGCTGGAGCCGCTGGTGGTCGCCGCCCCGCTGCGCTGAGCGGCGGCGACGGCTTACTATCGGGCCATCGCCCGCCCGGAGATCGCATGAAGCCCGTCCTGAAGCTGCTGTTGGCCACCGCCGTCCTCGTCCTGCTCGCCTCGTGCGGAGGCAACGCCCGGCGCGTGTCGCCGCCTTCGGCCGCGATCCAGCAACTGGCGGTGCAGTCCAATGGCGACTGGATGGTGGACCTGCGGCTGCACAACTTCAGCAGCGTTTCCATGCGCTTCGACAAGGTCCGGCTTGAGGTGAGCGTGGACGAACACGCGGCCGGGGTCCTGCAGGCCACGCCGGGCATTTCGATCGGGCCGGGATCGGCCGACGTGGTGAAGGTGTCGATGAGGCCCGATGGCATGTCGCGCATCGCGGTGGCCGATGCCCTGGCCACCCGCAGGTCGCTGTCCTACCGCCTGGTCGGCACGGTGGACGCCACGCCGGACGAGGCGAGCAAACCGCGCCAGTTCGACGTCGACGACCGCAGCGCGCTCAATCCCGCGCCGGGCCTGGACGGCGTGCTGCGCTGACCCCGCCGACGGCATACCCAAACCGTCACCATTCGGGTATAAGCTGTTTTCCCGATGGAGACGGACACAGCAACGCTAGGTCTGGTCTGCACCGGAGCGCAGGCCCCGGTCGCCGCCCCTCCCCCGCGGGAGCACGCACCCGCGGTACGGGTGCTGTCGCTGGATGCGCACGGTCGCGCAATGGACTGGATCGGCTGGCAGGACGCGACCTGCCTCTACGCACGCGACGCGGTCGCCTGGACTCTGGGCGACCCCTGCCTGCGCGTGCATGGCGGCATCTGCCGCATGACCGGCGAGCGCAGCATGATCGAGCTGCACCCGATCGTCGCCACCCGCGGCCATGCCCATGCCCGCGCCCTGGATCCCACGCCGACCCTGTCCAATACCGCGCTGTTCGCCCGCGATGCGCACCTGTGCCTGTACTGCGGCGGCCAGTTCAACCGCCCGCACCTGACCCGCGACCACGTCATGCCCCTGTCCAAGGGCGGCCGCGACGTCTGGGAGAACGTGGTCAGCGCCTGCTTCCACTGCAACTCGCGCAAGGGCGACCGCACCCCGCAGCAGGCGCACATGCCGTTGCTGGCCGTCCCCTACCGGCCCAGCTGGATCGAGCACCTGATCCTGTCCAACCGCAACATCCTGGCCGACCAGATGGCCTTCCTGAAGGCGCAGCTGCCCAAGCGGTCGAAGCTGTCGGCCTGAACCTCCCCGGCCCCTGAACGGCCTTGCTTGCCCCGTCACGCCCCCGGGGAGGAAAATGGCGGCCCGTACCGTGCCGCACCCGATGAGCATCGATTCCGCCCGCTACCCGCGCCTGTCGCGCATCGACACGCCTGCCGACCTGCGCCAGTTCGACGAGGCCGAGCTGCCCGCGATCGCCGAGGAGCTGCGTGCGTACCTGATCGAGTCGGTCGGCCGCAGCGGCGGCCACTTCGGCGCCGGACTGGGCGTGGTCGAACTGACCGTGGCCTTGCACTGGCTCTACGACACCCCGGTCGACCAGCTGGTCTGGGACGTGGGCCACCAGACCTACCCGCACAAGATCCTCACCGGCCGCCGCGACCGCATCCACACGGTCAAGCAGAAGGACGGCGTGGCGCCGTTCCCCAAGCGCGAGGAAAGCGAGTACGACACCTTCGGCGTCGGCCATTCCTCGACCTCGATCTCCGCCGCCCTTGGCATGGCGATCGCGCTGCAGCGCGCCGGCGACCCGCGCAGGGTCGTGGCCGTGATCGGCGACGGCGCGATGACCGCGGGCATGGCCTACGAGGCGCTCAACCACGCCGGTGGCATGGACGACGAGCCGAACCTGCTGGTGATCCTCAACGACAACCGGATGTCGATTTCCGAGGCGGTCGGCGGCGTCACCAAGATGCTCGGCCGGATGACCGGCAGCGCGACCCTCAACAAGCTGCGCGAGGGCGGCAAGAAGCTGCTGGGCGACAAGAAGAACCCGACCGCGCGCTTCGTGCGCCGCTGGGAGGAACACTGGAAGGGCATGTTCGTGCCCTCCACCCTGTTCGAGGAAATGGGTTTCCACTACACCGGCCCGATCGACGGCCACGACCTGCCTGCCCTGGTCAACGCGCTGAAGACGCTCAAGACCCTCAAGGGCCCGCAGCTGCTGCACGTGATCACCACCAAGGGCAAGGGCTACGAGCTGGCCGAGGGCGACCAGATCGGCTACCACGCCGTCGGTCCGTTCGATCCGGCCAAGGGGCTGGTTGCGAAGGCCGGCGCGAAGAAGCCGACCTATACCGACGTGTTCGGCGACTGGCTGTGCGACATGGCCGCGGTCGAGCCCCGCCTGCTGGGCATCACGCCGGCCATGCGCGAAGGCTCCGGGCTGGTGCGCTTCAGCAGGGAATACCCGGAACGCTACTTCGACGTGGCCATCGCCGAGCAGCACGCGGTGACCCTGGCCGCCGGCATGGCCACCCAGGGCGCCAAGCCCGTCGTGGCGATCTACTCCACCTTCCTGCAGCGCGGTTACGACCAGCTGGTCCACGACGTGGCCACGCAGAAGCTGGACGTGCTGTTCGCCATCGACCGCGGCGGCGTGGTCGGCCCGGACGGTGCCACCCATGCCGGCAACCTCGACCTGAGCTTCCTGCGTTGCGTGCCGCACATGCTGGTGATGGCCCCGGCCGACGAGAACGAGTGCCGGCAGATGCTCAGCACCGGTTTCCACCACGAAGGCCCGGCCGCGGTGCGTTATCCCCGCGGCACCGGGCCGGGCGTGGCGGTCGACCCTGGCCTGGAGACCTTGCCCATCGGCAAGGCGCAGCTGCGCCGCAGCGGCTCGCGCATCGCCCTGCTCGCCTTCGGCGCGACCGTGCCGGCGGCCGAACAGGTCGGCGCCGAGCTCGGGCTGACCGTGGTCAACATGCGCTTCGTCAAACCGCTGGACCGCGCGCTGGTCCTGGAGCTGGCGGCCAGCCACCAGGGTTTCGTCACCGTCGAGGACAACGTCGTCGCCGGTGGCGCCGGTTCGGCGGTGTCGGAACTGCTCAACGCCGAGGGCGTGCTGTTGCCGGTGCTGCACCTGGGCCTGCCCGACGCCTTCCAGCACCACGCCAGCCGCGAGGACCTGCTGGCCGAGGCCGGCATCGATGCGGCCGGCATCCGCGCCGCGGTGCTCAGGCGCTGGCCGCAGCTGGCAACGACGGAAAGCGACCTGCCTCGCGCCGCCGGCGCCCTGTAGAGCCGGGCTCGCCCGGCTGCTTCGCCGAGCCGTCGAGTGCCTCGACTGCCCGGGAAGGGCTGCGGGGCAAGCCCCGCTCTACGAAGAGAGCGCCCCGCGCGTGTGCCGGGTCAGATCGCCCTACAGGGGCGGCGGCGCGATCGCATCGCCAGGCGGCGCATCCGCCGTCTCTTCGATCCCATCCTCGTACCCGTACTCGTCCGGCGCCTGGATCCGGTAGCCGCGTTGCCGCAGCTCGGCAAGGTACCCGCCGTCGCCGCGGAGCAGCTCATCGATCGACAGCGTGGCGAAGGACACCGGATGGGCGGCCACCGCCTTGTCGACGGCGCTCATCCAGCTGTCGCGCACGCGCACGTCGATGTCGACCAGCCCGCGCTTGCGTGCGGTCTCGGTCTGGGTCCACGCCGACAGGCAGGCCAGCAGCTGGTTGCGTCCGCTGGGCATGGTCCGCAGCGCGTCCAGGTCGCCCACCGCCCAGGCGTTGGCACGCGCCACGATCTGCGGCAGGTCGCGCTCGATGATGTCCAGGGTGCCGTTGAAGCAGGCCAGGTCTTCGGGCTTGAGCTCTTCCTTGCGGAAATCCGCGATCGCCTGGCGCGGGTCGTCGATCTTCAGCGCGAGCAAGGTGGAGGTGCGCTCCAGGTCGCGCTCCTTGAGCGCCTTGTCGATCACCGGCCCGACCACCCCGCCCTCGCGCAAACCATTGCGCTCCAGCGCCGCCTTGTAGAGCTCGTAGACGGCGATCAGCGGGCGCTTCTTTTCCACGCCGCGATCGCGGCCAAGGTAACGCTGCTTGAGCACGCTCCAGCGCGCATGGACCTCCGGCGGCAGCACCTGGTCCAGGGTCTGGCCGTCCGGGTTCTTCATCGCCTTCAAGGCCGATGGCGCCAGGGTCAGGACGCGGAAGAAGCCCATGTCCGCATTGATGGTCACCCCCGGTGAACCCAGCACCGCCCCGGCCTGCCCCAGCACATCGCGCGCCTCGTCCGCGTCCCAGCTCATCCCGCGCGGAAGCGGCGACTGGGTGCCAAGTATGTACAGGGTGTGGCCGCCGCGCGTGGCCCGCCACATGCCCGGCCCAGGCTGTACGCCGGTGACGACCACCGCTTCCATGTCCACGACCGGTGCCGCGCCAGCGCTGGGGGCGGGCGGCGACGGCTCCTGCGCCTGCGTGGCGCCCGTCGCGAACGCACCCCCCAGGACCAGGAGCACCACACCTGCCGCCATCCGTGCCGCCATGCCTGCGCTCCCAGTCGCCACTGCCGGGCCGAGCATACGCGGGGCCGGCCAGCCGTCGGCGGCCGGTGCAACGGTGGCCGCGGGCCTGTTCATGATTGGTTCCGCGGCCGGTGGCGCACACGAAAAAGCCCGCGCAAGGCGGGCCTGTTCGCAACACGTAATGGTCGGGGTAGCCGGATTCGAACCGACGACCACCAGTCCCCCAGACTGGTGCGCTACCAGGCTGCGCTATACCCCGAAGCAGCTTTCCGCCAGAGGCGGGCCGGCGATTATACCGGTTCGGCCGCGTCCGCGGCGAGGCCTCCGCGAAACCGCCGGTGGTGGCTCAGCGCCGCAGCAGCTGCAGCACTTCCTCCAGCTCCATGCGCACCTGGCGCACGATCTGGCTGCTCAATGCCGACTCCTGCTTCGCACCCTCGCCCTCCAGGCGCAGCCGCGCGCCGCCGATGGTGTAGCCCTGTTCGTACAGCAGGCCGCGGATCTGGCGCACCATCAGCACATCGTGGCGCTGGTAGTAGCGGCGGTTGCCGCGGCGCTTGACCGGACTGAGGCTGGGGAACTCCGTCTCCCAGTAGCGCAGCACGTGCGGCTTGACGTCGCACAGCTCGCTGACCTCGCCGATGGTGAAGTAGCGCTTGGCCGGGATCGGCGGAAGCTCGCGGTTGCTGCCCGGATCAAGCATGCGGCTCGGCTCCCGCGTAGGCTTCCACCCGCTCCTTCAGCTTCTGGCCCGGGCGGAACGTGACCACGGTGCGGGCCGAGATCGGGATCTCCTCGCCGGTCTTCGGGTTGCGCCCCGGGCGCTGGTTCTTGCGGCGCAGGTCGAAGTTGCCGAAACCCGACAGCTTCACCTGCCGGCCGCCCTGCAACGCCTCGCGCAGCACGTCGAAGAACGCGTCGACGAACTCCTTCGCCTCGCGCTTGTTCAGGCCGACTTCGTCGAACAGACGCTCGGCCATCTCCGCCTTGGTCAATGCCATTCCGGTCCTTCCCCTGTATCAGCCGCGGATCCGCGCGCCGTGCGCGCTGCCCAGTTCGGCGACCACGCGAGCCACGACCGCATCCGCGTCCTGGTCGGTCAGAGTGCGCGCGTTGTCCTGCAAAATCAAGCCCATAGCCAGACTCTTGCAACCGGATTCAACGCCCGCCCCCTGGTAGCGGTCGAACAGCAGCAGGTCGCGCAGGACCGGCCCCGCGGCGCGGCGAACGCCTGCGGCCAGGTCGGACCAGGCCACGTCCAGCCCGACCACGAAGGCCAGGTCGCGGCGCACCGCCGGGAAGCGCGACAGCGCCTCGGCATGCGGCAAGGCCCGCGCCTCCAGGGGCTCGAGGTCCAGCTCGAAGGCGACCACGTCGACGTCCAGGCCCAAGGCCAGCTGCAGGCGTGGGTGCAGCTGGCCGATCCAGCCGAGGCGCACCGGTTCGCCTTCCGCGGCGCTGCGGTACACGTCCGCGCTGCGGCCGGGATGGCCGAACGGTTCGGCCGACGGACGGAACTCCAGGACCGCACCCGAGGCGGCCGCCAGCGATTCGAGATCGCCCTTGAGGTCGTGGAAGTCGACCCGGCGCGACGCCTCGCCCCACTGTTCGGCGCGGGCCTCGCCGCAGGCGACCGCCGCGAGCCGGCGGGTTTCCCGCGGCGCCGGATCGGGACCGCCCGGCGCACGCGACGACGGGTCGGCCGCAGCGAAGGTGCGACCGAGCTCGAACAGGCGCACGCGCCCGGCCTGCCGCGACACGTTGCGCGCCAGCGCGTCGACCAGGCCGGGCAGCAGCCGCGGACGCATCACCGCCAGCTCGGCGCTGAGCGGATTGGCCAGCGCCACGGTGTCGTCGGCACAGCCCCAGGTCCGCAGCAGGTCGGCCTCGACGAAGGCGAAGCTGATCGCCTCCAGGTAGTCGCGGGCGACCAGCTGGCGGCGGATATCGGCCTCGGCCAGGCGGGTTTCGCTCGGCACGACTATGCGCGCCGGGCCGCCTGGGAGGGTCGTCGGCAGCCGGTCGTAGCCGTGGATGCGCGCCAGTTCCTCGACCAGGTCCTCCTCGATCGCGATGTCGAAGCGGCGGCTGGGCGGGGTCACCTGCCAGCCATCGCCGCTCGCGGCGACCTGCATGCCCAGCGCACGCAGGATGCGTTCGATCTCGGCATCGGCGATCTCGATGCCGAGCACGCGCGCCACGCGCGCGCGGCGCAGGCCGATCGCGGCCGGCGCCGACAGGTGGCCAGGCAGGGTCGCCTCGGTCAGCGGACCGGGCACGCCGCCGGCGATGTCCAGGATCAGCCGCGTCGCATACTCCACTGCAATGCGCGGCAGCTCCAGATCCACGCCACGCTCGAAGCGGTGGCCGGCGTCGGTATGCAGGCCGAGGCGGCGGCTGCGACCGATGATCGCCGACGGGACCCAGTGCGCGGCCTCGAGGAATACGTTGCGGGTGGCCTCGGTGACCTTGGTCGCCTCGCCGCCCATGATCCCGCCCAGCGCGACCGCACGCGCGGCGCGGCCGCCGTGGCTGTCGGCGACGACCAGGAAGTCGTCGTCCAGGGCCGCCTCGCGCCCGTCCAGCAGCCTGAGCTGCTCGCCCGCGCGCGCCTGGCGCACCACGACCGGGCCGGTCAGCGCGTCGCGGTCGAAGGCATGCATCGGCTGGCCCAGCTCCAGCATCACGTACTGGGTGACGTCGACCAGGAAACTGATCGGGCGCACGCCGGCACGGCGCAGGCGCTCGGCCATCCACACCGGGGTCGGCGCGGTGGCGTCCACGTTCTCGACCACGCGGCCGGCGAAGCGCGGCACTCGCCCGCCCGCTTCGAGCACGACGTCCATGGCGGCGTCGCCCTGCGCCGGCACCGGCGCCATGTCCAGCGGTGCGACCTCGCTGGCCAGCGCTGCGGCCACGTCATAGGCGATGCCGCGCACGCTGAAGCAGTCGGCGCGGTTGGGGGTCAGCTTGATCTCGATGCTGGCGTCGGGCAGGCCGAGGTAGTCGGCCAGCGGCGCGCCCACCGGCGCATCGGACGGCAGCTCGAGCAGGCCGGAGGCGTCGGCGTCCAGGCCCAGCTCCCTGGCCGAGCAGAGCATGCCGTTGGATTCCACCCCGCGCAGCCTGGCCGCCTTGATCGCGATGCCGCCCACGTTCGCGCCGACCGTGGCCAGCGGCGCGACCAGGCCCGCCCGCGCGTTCGGCGCGCCGCAGACGACCTGCAATGGCGCCTCGCCGCCGATGTCGACCTGGCAGACCTGCAGGCGGTCGGCTTCCGGGTGCTTCACCGCCTCGACGATGCGCGCCACCACCACGCCGGCCAGCCCATCGCCCAGCGCGGTCACTTCCTCGACCTCGAGCCCGATCGCGGTGAGCGTGGCGGCCAGCCCGTCGCGGTTGGCCGAGGTGGGCACGTGGCTGCGCAGCCAGTTCTCGGAGAATTTCATCTTGATCGCGTTCCGTGGGGCGGGCCTGGCCCGCCGTGAATGTCGAAGGGTCCGTCGTCGTAGCGGTCAGGCGAACTGCCGCAGGAACCGCACGTCGTTCTCGAAGAACGCGCGCAGGTCGTTGACCCCGTAGCGCAGCATCGCGAAACGCTCCACGCCCAGGCCGAAGGCGAAACCGGTGTAGCGCTCCGGGTCGATGCCGCAGTTGCGCAGCACGTTGGGGTGGACCATGCCGCAGCCGAGCACTTCCAGCCAGCGCACGCTGCCGTCCGGCTGCTGCCAGGCGATGTCGACTTCGGCGCCCGGCTCCACGAACGGGAAATAGCTCGGGCGGAAGCGCATCTGGAAGTCGCGCTCGAAGAAGGCGCGCACGAACTCGGCCAGGGTGCCCTTGAGGTCGGCGAAGGTCGCGTGCTCGTCGACCAGCAGGCCCTCGACCTGGTGGAACATCGGCGAGTGGGTCTGGTCGCTGTCGCTGCGGTAGACCTTGCCGGCGGCGATCATCCTCAGCGGCGGCGAATGCTCGCCCATGTAGCGCACCTGCACACCGGAGGTGTGCGTGCGCAGCAGGCGGCCGTCACCGAAGTAGAAGGTGTCGTGCATGGCGCGCGCCGGATGGTGCGGCGGGAAGTTCAATGCCTCGAAGTTGTGCCAGTCGTCCTCGATCTCCGGGCCGTCGGCCAGCTCGTAGCCGAGCCTGCCGAAGATTTCGGCGATCCGCTCCAGCGTGCGCGACACCGGGTGGATGCCGCCGCGTTGCCCGTCGCGGCCCGGCAGGGTCACGTCGATGGCCTCACCGGCCAGGCGCGCGTCGAGCGCGGCTTCCTCCAGCACCGCCCTGCGCGCGGACAGCGCCTGCCCGACCTCGTCGCGGATCCGGTTGATGGCTTCGCCGGCGGCCTTGCGCTGGTCGGCAGGCAGGGTGCCCAGCTGCTTGAGCTGGGCGGTGATGCTGCCCTGCTTGCCCAGCAGTCCCACGCGCAGGGCTTCCAGTGCGTCGGGCGACTGCGCGGCGGCGATGTCGGCCAGCGCGCGCGCGGCCAGGGATTCGATTTCGCTCATGGGGTTCCGGGTTCCGGCGTTCGGAAAAACAAATGGGGAAGGACTCGCGCCCTTCCCCACGTGTCGGACGGCGAGCCGTCCAGTGCCACTTTTACGGTGGAGAGGCGGCTCAGGCCGCCAGGGCACTCTTCGCCTTCTCGGCCAGCGCCGTAAACCCGGTCGCGTCGTGCACGGCGATGTCCGCCAGCACCTTGCGGTCCAGGGTGATGCCGGCCTTGAGCAGGCCGTTCATGAAGCGGCTGTAGCTCAGGCCGTTGCTGCGGGCAGCCGCGTTGATGCGGGTGATCCACAGCGAGCGGAAGTTGCGCTTCTTCTGCTTGCGGCCGATGTAGGCGTACTGCTGCGCCTTGATGACCGCCTGCTTGGCGACGCGGAAGACCTTGCGGCGGGCGTTGTAGTAGCCCTTGGCGAGGTCGAGGACCTTCTTGTGACGGCGGCGCGCCTGGACGCCACGCTTGACTCGTGCCATTGGTCAGTCCTCCTCAGAGATACGGCAGCATGCGGGTCAGGCGGCCGGCATCCTCGGCGCGGACGTGGTTCGTCTGCCGCAGGTTGCGCTTCCGCTTGGTCGCTTTCTTGGTGAGGATGTGGCTACGGTTGGCGTGGCCGGCCTTGAACTTGCCGGACGCGGTCTTGCGGAAACGCTTGGCCGCCGCCCGGTTGGTCTTGATCTTGGGCATTGCTGTGTCCTTGATGGGAACTGTCACTGGCGCGGGCGGTGGCGTGCCGGGGCACTGACCACGCTTTCCATCCATGCCCACACCGGTCGGTAAGTCGTTGATTCCCGAGGGGAATACGACGGGTCCTAGGGTCGTTGCCAACCCTCTCCGGCGAACCGGAGCCGCGCATTATGCCGGCCGCCGGATTTCTTTGCAAATCAGGAGGTTCCGCGAGGAGCCGCTCGGCGCAGGGCGGCACCGGAACGCCAGGGAAAAGTGCGCGCGCCGGGCTCCCGGGTGGGTGCGTAAGCGCAGGCCTCAACGCCTGACCGCCTGCCGGGTGCTGCGCGGACCAGGGCGACACGCCATCCCTGCTTGCGCTGCCCCGGAACGCGCATCGTGGCGCGCCGGCTCCTGGCGACCTTGCAGGCAAACTCCGAAACGGGAAGGGGCGCCCTCGGCGCCCCTTCTTCCGCTGCCATGGCGCCGGCGCGGTTACTTCTTCTTGGGCGCGATCATCATGACCATCTGCCGCCCTTCCAGGCGCGGGCGGGATTCGATGACGATATCGTCGCCCAGGTCGGCTTCGATCCGCGCGGCCATCTGCCGGCCCAGTTCCTGGTGGCTCATCTCGCGGCCACGGAAGCGGATGTTGACCTTGACCTTGTCGCCCTCCTCCAGGAAGCGGCGCATGTTGCGCAGCTTGATCTGGTAGTCGCCCTCGTCCGTGACCGGACGGAACTTGAGCTCCTTGATCTCGACCTGCTTGGTCTTCTTCTTGGCCTCGTTGGCCTTCTTCTGCAGTTCGAACTTGAACTTGCCGAAGTCCATGATCTTGCAGACCGGCGGATCGGCGTTGGGCTGGATCTCGACGAGGTCGAGCTCCTCGTCTTCGGCCATGCGCAGCGCTTCGTCGCGCGACAGCACGCCTATCATCTCGCCGTCGGACCCGATCACGCGCACGCGCGGGACGCGGATTTCGCCGTTCTTCCGGTTTTGTTTCTCTGGGGTACTGATGTTTCGGTCTCCAGGGGTGGAATGTGGGGAGGCCGGCGGCGGCCGGCCACTCCCTGTCTGGTATTACGCCAACTCTTGCGAACGCAGCGTCTCGGCGAACGCGGACACCGACATTGTGCCCAAATCTTCCCCGGAACGCGTGCGCACCGCCACGGCGCCGTTCTCCTTCTCGCGGTCCCCGACCACCAGCAGGTACGGCACCCGCTGCAGCGTGTGCTCGCGGATCTTAAAGCCGATCTTCTCGTTGCGCAAATCGGCCTCGACCCGGAAGCCTTGATTCGCAAGGGTTTTCTGGACTTCCGCCACGTATTCAGCCTGGGCGTCGGTGATGTTGGCCACGACCGCCTGGACCGGGGCCAGCCAGGCCGGGAAGGAACCGGCGTGGTGCTCGATCAGGATCCCGATGAAGCGCTCCATCGAACCGACGATGGCCCGGTGCAGCATGACCGGGTGCCGGCGCTGGCTGTTCTCGTCCACGTATTCGGCGCCGAGCCGGCCGGGCATCATGAAATCCACCTGCATGGTGCCCAGCTGCCAGGTCCGGCCGATGGCGTCCTTGAGGTGGTACTCGATCTTGGGCCCGTAGAAGGCGCCCTCGCCCGGCAGCTCCTGCCACTCCACGCCCGAGGCGCGCAGGGCCGAGCGCAGCGAATCCTCGGCCTTGTCCCAGGTCGCGTCGTCGCCCAGGCGCGAATCCGGGCGCAGGGCGATCTTGATCTGGATCTCCTGGAAGCCGAAATCGGCGTAGACCTTCAGCGCCTGCTCGTGGAAGGCGCGAACCTCGGCCTCGACCTGGTCCGGGGTGCAGAAGATGTGGCCGTCGTCCTGGGTGAAGCCGCGCACGCGCAGGATGCCGTGCAGCGCGCCCGAGGGCTCGTTGCGGTGGCAGGCGCCGAACTCGCCGTAGCGGATCGGCAGGTCGCGGTAGCTGTGCAGGCCCTGGTTGAACACCTGGACGTGGCCCGGGCAGTTCATCGGCTTGATCGCGTAGGTGCGCTTCTCCGATTCGGTGAAGAACATGTTGTCCTTGTAGTTGTCCCAGTGGCCGGACTTCTGCCACAGCGACACGTCCAGGATCTGCGGGCAACGCACCTCGCCGTAGCCGGTCTGGCGGTACACGCGGCGCATGTACTGCTCCACCACCTGCCACACCGACCAGCCCTTGGGATGCCAGAACACCAGGCCCGGCGCCTCCTCCTGCAGGTGGAACAGGTTCTGCTGCTTGCCGATGCGCCGGTGGTCGCGCTTCTCGGCCTCCTCGATCCGCTGGATGTAGGCCTTGAGCTGCTTCTCGTCGGCCCAGGCGGTGCCGTAGATGCGCTGCAGCTGCTCGTTCTTCGCATCGCCGCGCCAGTAGGCGCCGGAGATGCGGGTCAGCTTGAACGCCTTGAGGAAGCGCGTGTTGGGCACGTGCGGGCCGCGGCACATGTCCACGTACTCCTGGTGGTAGTACAGGCCCATCGCGGTCACGTCCTCCGGCATGTCCTCGATCAGGCGCAGCTTGTAGTCCTCGCCGCGCGCCTTGAAGACGTCCACGACCTCGGCGCGCGGGGTCATCTTCTTGATGACGTCGTAATCCTGCGCGATCAGCTCGCGCATGCGCGCTTCGATGGCGGCCATGTCGTCGGGGGTGAACGGCCGCTCGGAATAGATGTCGTAATAGAAGCCCTCGGCGATCACCGGGCCGATGACCATCTTGACGTCCGGGTACAGCTGCTTGACCGCGTGGCCGACCAGATGGGCGCAGGAGTGGCGGATGATCTCCACGCCCTCCTCGTCCTTGGGCGTGATGATGCGCAGGGTGGCGTCGCGGTCGATGAGGTCGCTGGCGTCGACCAGGCGGCCGTCGACCTGGCCGGCAACGGTGGCCTTGGCCAGGCCGGCGCCGATCGACTGGGCGACCTGCATGACGGAGACGGGGGCTTCGAATTCGCGGCGGCTGCCGTCGGGAAGGGTGATCGTGATCATGGGAGCGGGGAAAGTCTCTGTCGCGCCCGGCCGGAGCCGGCGCTGTTGCACTGGAAAGTCCGTCCATGGATGGCCGGGCTCTTGCCCATGGACGGGCATAAAAAAACGCCCACGAGGGCGCCGGCTGGAATCGCGGGGCCTCGGCGGCGAGCTAGTGGTGGGCGGTGGTAGTGCTCATGTCGCACGCTCGGCCGGCGTTTCCGCGGGCCACCCTGCAGTCCTGGCCTCCGGCACCGTGCCGGCGGCGATGCGGGGATTCTAGCCCAGCGACCGGCCGCCGGGGCAAACCCGGTCCGTGCGCATGGCATCATGGCCGCCTGCACCTCGCATTCCGGCCCGGAGGGGGCCCGGCATGACCATCAAGGGCAAGGCGACCTCGCTGGACATCGCCCACCTGGCCGGGGTTTCCCAGCCGACCGTATCGCGTGCGCTGCGCGGCAGCCCCTCCGTCAACCCGGAGACGCGCGATCGGATCCTGGCCATCGCCCGCGAGCTGAACTACAAGGTCGACAAGAACGCCTCCAACCTGCGCGCCCAGCAGTCCGGCACCCTGGCGCTGCTGTTCTTCGAGGACCCGACTCCGGACGACTCGCTGATCAACCCGTTCTTCCACTCGATGCTCGGCTCGATCACCCGCGCCTGCGCGCTGCGTGGATACGACCTGCTGGTGTCCTTCCAGCAGCTGTCGAACAACTGGCATGCCGACTTCGAGGACAGCCACAAGGCCGACGGCCTGATCCTGCTCGGCTACGGCGACTACCTGGAAGCCGAGTCCAAGCTGCAGCGGCTGGTCGCCCAGGGCACGCACTTCGTCCGCTGGGGCGCTGCCCTGCCCGGCGAACCCGGGATCTCGATCGGCTGCGACAACTTCCAGGGCGGGCATGACATCACCGCGCACCTGCTGGCCCGTGGCCGGCGCAGGATCGCCTTCCTGGGCCATGCCTCGGACCACTACCCGGAGTTCTTCGAACGCTGGCGCGGTTATGCGGCGGCACTGGCCGCGGCGGGCCTGGCCCCCGACCCCGCCCTGCAGGTCGACGCGATCACGACCGAGCAGTCCGGCCACGAGGCCGTGCGCGCGCTGCTGGCCTCGGGCGCACGCTTCGACGCGCTGTTCGCGGCCAGCGACCTGATCGCGCTCGGCGCGATGAACGGCCTGCGCGAACAAGGCCTGCACATGCCACAGGACGTGGCCGTGGCCGGCTTCGACGACATCGCCATGGCCAGCTTCGTGCAGCCGGGCCTGTCGACGGTGCAGCAGGACACCAAGCAGGCCGGCGAAGTGCTGGTGGACAGCCTGATCCGGCTGATCCAGGGCGAGGCGGTCGAAAGCCGGACCTTGCCGGTGAAGCTGGTCCTGCGCGGCTCCAGCTCCACCACCGCAGACTGACGCGCCGGCCCGTAGGGCGGGGCTTGCCCCGCTGCTCTGCGCCACGCGGGAAAGAGCAGCGGGGCAAGCCCCCCTCTACGCCACGGCGCGTCAGTCCGTCGCCATCCGTTTCGCCAGCTCGGCGCGCAGGTCCTTGCGGGTCAGCGGCTGGTCCAGGAAGAACACCCGCACGCCATGCGCCGGCACTTCGGCGCGCAGCTTGCGCCCGACGGTCACCGTCTCGCCGCTGAACCCATCGCGCCAGGTGCCCGGCTGCAGGTAGCGGGACACGGTGAACGACTGCGGCGCGTCGCCCTTGTTGAGCAGCACCAGCGCGGTCTGCGCCGTGCCGTCGTGCTGGTAGACGCGATAGAACGCGGCCCGGTCGCCGGCCAGCTCCACCGGCAGCTGCAGGCCGCGCTGCAGTGCCGGGGACTCGCGGCGCAGGGTCGCGATCCGCTTCAGCTCGCGGTGGATCGCGCTGGCCGGGGCGGCGTCGATCCGGTCCTGGCCAAAGTAGGCACGGTTGCCGCCATGCTCGGCCTGGCCGCGCATGAAGCCCGTTTCCGAACCGTAGTAGACCACCGGGATGCCGCGCGCGGTGAACAGCCAGTTGTGAGCGTCGATGAAGCCCGCGTCGGAGGCGTCGAGGCGGCGCATGTCGTGGTTGTCGTAGAAGGTCGCCAGGTCGTAGACGTTGGCGTACGGCCCATCCTCCAGCTGCAATGCGGGAACCATGCGCTCGAAGCCGGCGCCGGTGCGGCCGAACACCTCGTCCATCGCCTGCTTCATCGGGAAATCGAGCACGCTGATGCCGCCGTTCTCCGCCAGCGTGAACGGGGCGATCTTGGCCGCGTCGTAGTCGAAGGCCTCGCCGAACATGTACATGCCGGGGTGCCTGGCACGGATGCGGTCCGAGAATTCCTTCCAGAAGGACAGCGGCTGGTGGCGGATGGTGTCGATGCGCAGCGCGTCCACGCCCTGTCCGATCCACTGCAGGTAGGCGCCTACCAGGTAGTCCATCACCGCCGGGTTGCCGGCATCGAGATCGGACAGCTGGGCCAGGTCCGGCTTGTCGTTGTAGAACGCGTGCAAGGGATTGCGGGCCGGGTCGAGCCGGTCCGGCGGCAGGTTCTGGTGGTCGGCCACGAGCCTGCCGCCGGCATCGAACAGCTGGCCGAACTGCGGCTGGGCCACCGGCATGGTCCAGGCCGGCGAGCCGTGGTTGCCGACGATGTCCAGCACGGTCTTCAGGCCCTGCGCGCGCAGGCCGGCGGTCAACCCGGAAAAATCCAGGCCGGCGCTGGGCAGGTGCTCGTCCAGCCGGTAGAAGTTCACGCCCCAGTAGCCGTGGAAGCCGGTCTTGCCGCGGTCGGTCAGGAAGCCGTCGCAGGTGACCTCGTCGCCGCCGGTGAAGGCCTGGTCGGGGTTGTCGACGATCGGCGTGAGCCAGACCGCGGTGAAGCCCAGGTCGCGGATGTAGCCGGCGTTGTCGAGCAGGCCGCGGAAATCGCCGCCGAGGTAGCCGATGTTGCCGACCTGGCCGTCGCAGGGCGCCAGCGGAATATCGAAGGTCTTGTGCTCGCCGCCCTGGTCGCGCTGGTCATTGGACGGATCGCCGTTGACGAAGCGATCGGTCATCACGAAGTAGACCGCTTCCTGCGCGAACGGCTCCAGCGTGCCGTAGAACTCTTCCGCCGACGCAGGGCCGGCCAGCGCCAGGCCCAGGGTTATCGATGCCAGGACGGACGGACGGATCATGCGCGGGCCTCCTGTGCGGCCAATCGGGGGACGGCCAGCACGCACAGGCCGGCCAGTGCCAGGCTGGCCCCGCCCAGCACCAGCGCCCACAGCGGCTGGCCGCCGAACAGCGACTTGAGCAGGAAGCCGAGCAGGCTAGCGGCGACCAGCTGCGGGATGACGATGAAGAAATTGAAGATGCCCATGTACACGCCCATCTTGGTCGCCGGCACGCTGTCGGAGAGCATCGCGTAGGGCAGCGACAGGATCGAAGCCCAGGCGAAACCCACGCCGACCATCGACAGCAGC
Organism: Pseudoxanthomonas sp. Soil82; assembly: GCF_040446535.1. Taxonomy (NCBI): domain Bacteria; kingdom Pseudomonadati; phylum Pseudomonadota; class Gammaproteobacteria; order Lysobacterales; family Lysobacteraceae; genus Pseudoxanthomonas; species Pseudoxanthomonas sp. Soil82. The sequence continues at coordinate 498,616 of NZ_JBEAAK010000004.1, read as the reverse complement.
AGCCACTGCGGGTCGCGCACCAGCAGGAACGAGAGCAGGCCGGCGGCGCCCAGCCACAGGTTGACCAGGTGGGTCAGGCGCAGCCCCAGGGCGCGCACCATCCACGGGATCGCGATGGCCGCCAGGGCGGCGAACCCGTTGTAGGCGGCGAACAGGACGCCGACCCAGTTGGCGCCTTCGTTGTAGGCGGCCGAAGTCGGGTCGCTGCTGCCGAAGTGCGTGCCGGCCACCGCCGCGGTGGTGTAGATCCACATCGCGAACAACGCGAACCACGAGAAGAACTGCACGATCGCCAGCCGGCGCATGGTCCGCGGCATCGTCCGCAGGTCGCCGATGATCGCCGGCACCATGCTGCCCGGTCGCAGCACCCGCGAAACGAACAGCAGCACGCCGTAGGCGGCCGCCATGCCCGCCAGCACGTACAACATCCGGTCCCAGCCGCGGTGGGCGATCAGCGCGGCCAGCGCCAGCCCGGCCAGCAGCCAGGCGCTAGCTACTGTGGTCGGCGCCCTGGCCGCGGCATTGGGGGCAATGGGATCGGTCGCCGGCGTGTCGTCGAACGAGGCCAGCACCTCCGGCGGGTACTCGCGCGTGCGCAGCACGGTCCAGCCGATCGCGGCGAACAGCACCACGCCGCCGAAGTAGAAGGCGTAGCGAACGGTGTCGGGCACCTCGCCGGGACCGGCGGTGTTGGCGACGCCGGCCTTGGCCAGCAGCCACGGAAGCAGGCTGGCCACGATCGCGCCCACTCCGATGAAGAAGCTCTGCATCGCGTAGCCGCTGGCGCGCTGCGACGGCGGCAACTGGTCGCCGACGAAGGCGCGGAAAGGCTCCATCGAGATGTTGATCGACGCGTCCAGGATCCACAGGGTGCCGGCGGCGATCCACAGCGCCGGCGAGTTGGGCATCACGAAGAGCGCCAGCGTGGCCAGGATGGCACCGGCGAGGAAGTACGGGCGGCGCCGGCCCAGGCGGGTCCAGGTGCGGTCGGAGAAGTAGCCCACTACCGGCTGCACGAGGAGGCCGGTCAGCGGCGCGGCGATCCACAGGCCGGGCACCTGCTCCATGTCCGCGCCCAGGGTCTGGAAGATGCGGCTGACGTTGGCGTTCTGCAGGGCGAATCCGAACTGGATGCCGAGGAAGCCGAAACACATGTTCCAGATCTGCCAGAACGACAGGCGCGGTCTGCTTTCCATCAAGCGGTTCCCCCCTCCGGGAATCACGGATGCGATGTCATGCCACGCGCGGGATCACGCAACGGCGCGGCCATGGTAGAGGCGCGGCGGCGACGGCGCCCAGCCGGTGCATACGTATTCATGCCTTGGAGGGTGGCCGTGGCGCTGGCTCTGCGTGAATAGTGGACGACCGCGCGACGCGCGGCCCGCGCTGGCCGTGGGAAGAAACATGATGCCTGGGAGGGCAGGATGCGGCATCGGACACGCAACGGCGCAGGCCGTCGCGTTTCAGATCACGTCGGGCAGTTCGCACGGCGCTGGCTGGTGGCCCTGTGGCTGCCGGCGGGCGGCGTGGCCGCCGCCCCCGCCGCGCTGCCCCTGGCCGATTGCGATGCCGGCTTCCAGTCCGTCCTGGTCGCCGACCGCGATGCGCCGGTCGAAGCGCGGGGCATCTGGCTCGACCGGCGCACCCTGCGCTGGCCCGGCCCCGCTCCGGCCGGAACGGCAGTGGACAGGCCGGCCGGCGCCGGCGCTTCCACGCCGCGTTACGCCCTGTACTACGCCGACGGTGGCGGCATCCGTGCCGTCGGCGGGCGCGAAGTCGAAGGTGCCGACGGTGCGATTCCGCTGCACATCCTGGCCGACGACCGGTCGCTGCCGGACGGCGTCCGCCGGCGTTTCGCCCACCTCGCGCCCGGCCCGACGCTCACCCTGGACCTGGACGACGTCCGCCTGCGCGGCCTGCTTCGCCAGTCGCTGGTGCTCGTGCAACACGACCAGGCCGGTCGCGTGCTGCGCGCCACCGGGCTGCAGCTGCCCGGTGCGCTCGATGACCTGTACGCGGCGGCGGCCGACGAACCGGGGCTGGGCGCCCATCCCACCGCGACGGCGACGAGCTTCGCCCTGTGGGCCCCGACCGCCACGGCGGCCTCGGTATGCGTGTACGCGGACGACTCGCGGCAGGCGTGGAAGCGGGAACCGCTGCGCCTGGATCCTGCGACCGGGGTGTGGGCGGCGACGGTTCCGGCCGACCTGCGCGGCCGCTACTACACCTACCTGGTCGACGTGCACGTCCGCGGGACCGGGCTGGTCCGCAACCGGGTCACCGACCCGTACTCGGTGAGCCTGGGCACCGACTCGCGGCGCAGCTTCATCGCCGACCTGGACGATCCGGCGCTCAAGCCCGCCGGCTGGGACGCAGCCCCGCGCCCCGCGACGCTGCGCGCGCAGACGGACATGTCGATCTACGAGCTGCATGTGCGCGACTTCTCCATCGCCGATGCCACCGTGGAGCCCGCGCACCGCGGCAAGTACCTGGCCTTCACCGACGGCGGCAGCGCCGGGATGGCGCACCTGCACGCACTGGCGAAGGCCGGACTGACCGACCTGCACCTGCTGCCGGTGTACGACTTCGGCAGCGTGCCCGAAGCCGGCTGCGTCACCCCGCAGGTACCGCAGGCCGCGGCAGACAGCCCCTCGCAGCAGGCGACAGTGATGGCGCATGCGGCACAGGACTGCTTCAACTGGGGCTACGACCCGTTCCACTTCAACGCGCCGGAAGGCAGCTATGCGACCGACCCGGCCGACGGCGCCGCGCGCGTCCGCGAGTTCCGTGCGATGGTGATGGCGCTGCATGCGCTGGGCCTGCGCGTGGGCATGGACGTGGTCTACAACCACACCTTCGCCGCCGGGCAGGACGAACGCTCGGTGCTGGACCGGATCGTGCCCGGCTACTACCACCGCCTCGATGCGGACGGCCGGATCGAACGCAGCACGTGCTGCGAGAACACCGCCACCGAACACCGGATGATGGCGCGGCTGATGGTCGATTCGGCCGAACTGTGGGTGCGCCACTACCGGATCGATTCGTTCCGCTTCGACCTGATGGGCCACCAGCCGCGGGCGGCGATGGAAGCGCTGCAGCGCCGCGTCGACGCCGCGGCCGGGCGCCACGTGCAGCTGATCGGCGAAGGCTGGAACTTCGGCGAGGTCGCCGACGGCGCGCGCTTCGTCCAGGCCTCGCAGCTGTCCCTGGGCGGCAGCGGCATCGGCACGTTCTCCGACCGCGCCCGCGACGCGCTGCGCGGCGGTGGCCCGGGCGACAGCGGCGCCGACAAGGTCGCCCGCCAGGGCTACCTCAACGGCCTGGTCTACGCGCCCAACGAGCTGGCCGATCCCGCGCTCGGCCGCGCCGAGCTGCTGCGCAGCGCCGACCTGGTGCGCGTCGGCCTGGCCGGCACCCTGCGCGACTACGTGCTCACCACCGCCGACGGCAGCGCGCGCGCGCTCCACGAGATCGACTACAACGGCCAGCCGGCCGGCTATTCACATGCGCCCGGCGAAGTCGTCAACTACGTCGAGAACCACGACAACGAAACCCTGTTCGACCTCAACGCGTTCCGCCTTCCGCGCGATACCACCGCGCACGATCGCGCGCGGGTGCAGGTGCTGGGAATGGCGTTCACCGCGTTCAGCCAGGGCGTCGCCTACTTCCACGCGGGCATCGACACGCTGCGCTCCAAGTCGATGGACCGCAACAGCTTCGACTCCGGCGACTGGTTCAACCGCCTGGACTGGACCTATGGCGACAACCATTTCGGCACCGGCCTGCCGCCGGCCAGCGGCAACAAACCGAGCTGGCCCTGGATCGCACCCCGCCTGGCCGATGCGTCGATCCGGCCATCGCCCACGGACATCGCCTTCGCGCGCGACGCGCTGCGCGACCTGCTGCGGATCCGGGCTAGCTCGTCGCTGTTCCGCCTCGGCGAGGCGGCCGAGGTTTCCCGGCGCCTGACCTTCCCCAACACGGGACCGGCGCAGAATGCGCTGGTGATGGCGGGGCACCTCGAAGGCCGGGGCCTGGCCGGCGCCGGCTTCGAAGAGATCCTGTACCTGATCAACGTCTCGCCGCAGGCGCAGGTGCTCGACCTGCCCACCGAGCGCGGAAAGCGATACGCGCTGCATCCGGTGCTTCTATCCGCAGGCACGGCCGACACGCGCCCGCGCGATGAGGCCGGTTTCGATCCCGAGCGCGGCCGCTTCACCGTGCCGCCACGCACCGCCGTCGTCTACGTCCTGGAGTGAGGACCGCCATGAATTCCCTTCCTTCTTCCCTGCCCCCCTGCCGCTGGCGCGCGCTGCTGCCGGCCGTCGCGCTTGTGCTGTGCGCGCACGCCTCGGCCAAGGACCTGGCCCGCGTGGCATCGCCCGACGGTGCGCTGGTGGTGACCCTGGAGTCGCAGCACGAAGACCGCCTGGCCTACCGCCTCAAGCGCGACGGCAAGCCGGTGATCGCGCCGTCGCGGCTGGGCTTCCTGCTCGGCGACGGCCGCCTGGAGCGCAACCTGCAACTGACCGGCCAGTCCAGCCGCAGCTTCGACGAGACCTGGGAACAGCCCTGGGGCGAGCGGCGCCTGACCCGCAACCACTACAACGAGCTGCGTGCGAGCTTCGCCGAGAAGGCCTCCGGGGGCCGCAAGCAAGGCCGCCGCTTCGACGTGGTGTTCCGCGTCTACGACGACGGCCTCGGCTTCCGCTACGAATTCCCGAAGCAGGATGGCGGGAACGGCGAAGTGCGGATCCGCCAGGAACTGACCGAGTTCGCCGTCGCCCGCCCGGCCACCGCCTGGTGGATCCCCGCGTTCGAGTGGAACCGCGAGGAGTACCTGTACTCGCGCACGCCGCTGGCCGAAATCGGCGTGGCGCAGACCCCGCTCACCCTGCGCACCGACGATGGCCTGCACCTGTCGATCCATGAAGCGGCGCTGGTCGACTACGCCGGCATGAACCTGGCCAAGGGCGACGACGGCGTGCTGCGCGCCGCGTTGACCCCCGGCGGCGGCGCGCGCGGCACGGCGGTCGTGCGCGCCATGCCCTTCGCCACGCCGTGGCGCACGATCCAGGTCGGCGCGCGCGCCGCCGACCTGGCCGAATCCAGCCTCATCCTCAACCTCAACGAGCCCAACCGCCTGGGCGACGTCAGCTGGTTCACCCCCGCCAAGTACGTGGGGGTGTGGTGGTCGCTGCACCTGGAGCAGGAAACCTGGGGCACCGGCCCGAAACACGGCGCGACCACCGCCAACACGAAGCGATACATCGACTTCGCCGCCGCCAACGGCTTCCGCGGCGTGCTGGTGGAGGGCTGGAACCCGGGATGGGACGGCGACTGGTTCGCCAACGGCTGGGGCTTCGACTTCACCCGCCCCACCGCGGACTTCGACCTGGAGGGCCTGGCGGAATACGCCGCCGGCAAGGGCGTGCACCTGATCGGCCATCACGAAACCGCTTGCGCGGTGAGCCATTACGAGCGCCAGTTGCCCGCCGCGCTCGACCTGTACGCACGCAACGGCGTGGACGTGGTCAAGACCGGTTATGTCTGCGATGCCGGCGACATCCAGCGCCAGGACCAGGCCGGCGGACCGGTCTCGCGCGAATGGCACGAAGGCCAGTGGATGAGCAACCACCACCTGCGCGTGGTCGAGCAGGCGGCGCAGCGCCACATCGCGATCAATGCGCACGAACCGATCAAGGACACCGGCCTGCGCCGGACCTATCCGAACTGGGTGTCGCGCGAAGGCGCCCGCGGGATGGAGTTCAACGCCTGGGGCAACCCGCCCAACCCGCCGGAGCATGAGGCGACCCTGGCCTTTACCCGCATGTTGGCCGGGCCGATGGACTACACGCCCGGCATCGTCAGCCTCAAGGGCCGTGGCGGGCAGCAGATCCCGAGCACGCTGGCCAAGCAGCTGGCGCTGTATGTCGTGCTCTACAGCCCGATCCAGATGGCCGCCGACCTGCCCGAGCATTACGCCGAGCATCCGGACGCGCTGCAGTTCATCCGCGACGTCGCGGTGGACTGGGAGGAGAGCCAAGTGCTCAACGGCGAGGTCGGCGAGTATGTGACCTTCGCCCGCAAGGCGCGCGGGACCGAGGAGTGGTTCCTCGGCAGCGCCGGTGGCGAGCAGGCGCACGACCTCCGGGTCGAGCTCACCTTCCTCGATCCGGCGCGCCGCTATCGCGCCGAGATCTACCGCGACGGCGATCGCGCGCATTGGAAGACCGCGCCTTTCGACTTCGTCCGCGAAACCCGCGAGGTGACAAGCACCGACACCTTGCCCGTGCACCTGGCCGCTGGTGGAGGCCAGGCGATCCGCTTCGTCCCGATGGACTCGCCAGTTCGTTGAACCAGGATGCCGGCTCGCGACGCGCGCCGGCATCGCAATGACGCAAAGCAACATGCGCTACGCATGCCGCGGGGCGCTTCTTCGCGCACGCGCCACTGCCCTCGTCCGGCGAATAACGCAATGAATACGTATGCAGGCACCTTCCCGGCGCACCACGCGCCACTACCATAGCCTCGCACCGTAACGCCGCCATCCGCGCGCTTCGCGACAACAACAAACGGCACCGGCCGCACACCAACAACCCGAGATTTTCCGACATTACCTGGGAGGGGAAAATGTTGAACCTGCAGCGCAACCTGCTGAGCGTCGCGCTCGCGTCGGCGATCACGCTGACCGTCAGCGGCGTCCATGCACAGACCGTCGACAGCGACGAACAGAACACGCAAGCCGAGGCGACCGAGCTCGATACGATCGTCGTCACTGGCATCCGCGCCGGCATCGAGGGCGCGATCTCGACCAAGCGCGACGCCACCTCGATCGTCGAGGCGATCTCGGCCGAAGACATCGGCAAGCTGCCCGACGTAAGCATCGCCGAATCCATCGCGCGCCTGCCCGGCCTGGCCGCCCAGCGCGTGGCCGGCCGCGCCCAGGTGATCAGCGTCCGCGGCCTTTCCCCGGACTTCTCCACCACGCTGCTCAACGGCCGCGAGATGGTCAGCACCGGCGACAACCGCAGCGTCGAGTTCGACCAGTACCCGTCCGAGCTGGTCAACGGCGTCACCGTCTACAAGACCCCCGATGCGGCGCTGATCGGCCAGGGCCTGTCGGGCACCATCGACATGCAGACCATCCGCCCGCTGGCCTACGACGGCTCGGCGGTGATGGTCGGCGGCCGCTACAGCCGCAACTCGCTGGACTCCGCAGCCAATTCGGATGCCGACGGCCATCGCCTCAATGCCACCTACATCGGCAAGTTCGCCGACGACACCTTCGGCATCGCGATCGGCTACTCGCACATCAACGGCGCGATCCAGGAGAACCAGGTCGGCTGGTACGAGCCGTGGGAGGCGGTGGGCGACGGCTGGCGTCCGGGCGTGGACGCAGGCACGTACTACTCGAACGGTGTCAAGGCGCTGCGCCGTACCGGCTACGCCGAACGCGATGGCCTGATGGCCACCCTGCAGTTCCGTCCCTCCAACGCCTGGACCAGCACGCTGGACCTGTTCTATACCAAGGCCGAGCAGGAAGACACCGCCAACCAGTTCGAAGTCAACCTCAGCGGCTGGAATGGCGGCTACAGCCCGGGCCTGTTGCTGACGGACGTGACCACCAACGGCAACGGAACCTTCACCGGCGGCACGGCGAACAACGTCTATCCGCTGGTGCGCGGCATGTACAACAAGCGCGAAGACGAGATCAACGCGTTCGGCTGGCTCAACGAGTTCAACGTCGGCCAGGTCGCGGTCGTGGCGGACGTCGGTTACTCCAAGGCCACCCGTGACGAGCTCAACCTGGAAAACAACCTGCAGCTGTACCCGATGCCGCAACTGGACTCGGTGGACCTGGTGGTTAGAGGATCCGGCTTCTCGCAGCTGGCACCGGGACTGGATTACTCCAACCCGGCCGCGCTATACCTCAACAACACCATCTACGGCTCCGGCTACGGCAAGGTGCCCAGCGTCGAGGACGAGCTGAAGACCTTCAGGCTGGTCGGCACCATCCCGGCCGGCGGCTGGCTCTCGGGCGTCGACGTCGGCCTGAACTACGCCGACCGCCAGAAGGACAAGACCCAGCCGGAAGGCAACATCAACCTCGGCGCACAGGGCCCGATCGCCATCGGCGAGGACCTGCAGTACGGCCTGGTCAACCTCGGCTTCGCCGGCGTCGGCTACATCCCGTCCTGGAACGTGCCGGCCGCCGTGGCGCGCTACATGGACTTCCAGCCGGTCGACAACCTGTCGTACCTGATCCCCAAGGCGTGGACGGTCAACGAGGAGATCACCACCGGCTTCGTCCAGGCCGACATCGACACCGAGTGGGGCGGCGTGCCCGTCACCGGCAACGTCGGCGTGCAGGTCCAGCGCGTGGACCAGTCCTCCGACGCCAACTTCTGGGACGCCACCCAGCCGGCCGGCCAGGAGATCAGCCCGATCACCCTGGGCAAGACCTACACCGACGTGCTGCCGAGCATGAACCTGGCCTTCGCCTTCGAGCACGAGCAGATGCTGCGCGTGGCCCTGGCCAAGCAGACCGCGCGCCCGCGCGTGGACCAGATGCGCGCCTCGCTGGAGTTCGGCGTCAACACCGCCACCGGCCGCCCGGGCGGTTCCGGCGGCAACCCCGAGCTGGAGCCGTGGCGCGCCAATGCGTTCGACATCTCCTACGAGAAGTACTTCGGCACCAAGGCCTACGTGGCCGCCGCGTACTTCTACAAGGACCTGGAGAACTACATCTACACCCAGACCCGCGACGACTACGACTTCTCCGACCTGCTGGCCGACTACGTGCCGCCGCCGGGCACGATGCCGCCGGACAGCATCGGCGACTTCACCCAGCCGATGAACGGCGAGGGCGGCTCGCTGCAGGGCCTGGAGCTGACCGCGTCGATCCCGTTCGAGCTGTTCAGCACCGCGCTGACCGGTTTCGGCGTGGTCGCCAGCGCCAGCTTCTTCGACAGCAGCATCGAGATCCTGGATCCGGAAAGCGCGTCCAGCGTGGGCAGCGATCCGATCGCCCTGCCGGGCCTGTCGGACCGCGTCTACAACTGGACCCTGTACTACGAGCGCAACGGCTTCGAGGCCCGCATCAACCAGCGCCGTCGCTCGGACTTCATCGGCGAGATCGGCAACTTCAACGGCAACCGTTCGCTGCGCTACGTGGTCGGCGAGAACATCACCGACGCGCAGGTCAGCTACTCGTTCGGCAGCGGCAGCCTGGCCGGCATGACCCTGCTGCTGCAGGCCAGCAACCTGACCAACGAGGCCTACCAGACCTACGCCGGCAGCAAGGACCGTCCGCTCGAGTACATCGAGTGGGGCCGCACCATCACCTTCGGCGTGAACTACCGCTTCTGATGTCCCTCCCGCCCCGCCACGCCCGTGGCGGGGTTTCCGCCGCGCCACCACCCCGGTGGTGGCGCGGTGGCACTTTTCCGCATGCTCGGCCCGCCTGGAGCGCGGCCCGCTGGCCAGACCGGAACCGAACCCCATGAGTCATTCCCCCTGGTGGCGCGGCGCCGTCATCTACCAGATCTACCCGCGCAGCTTCCTGGACACCGACGGCGACGGCGTGGGCGACCTGCCCGGGATCGTCGAGCGGCTGGATTACGTGGCCTCGCTGGGCGTCGACGCGATCTGGATCTCGCCCTTCTTCAAGTCGCCGATGGCCGATTTCGGCTACGACATCGCCGACCAGCGCGCGGTCGACCCGATGTTCGGCACCCTGGACGACTTCGACCGGCTGCTGGCCAAGGCGCACTCGCTGGGCCTGAAGGTGATGATCGACCAGGTCTTCAGCCATACCTCGGACCAGCACGAATGGTTCCGCGAGAGCCGCCAGGACCGCGACAACCCCAAGGCCGACTGGTACGTGTGGGCCGACGCCCGCGAGGACGGCACCCCGCCGAACAACTGGATGTCGCTGTTCGGGGGCGTGGCCTGGCGCTGGGAGCCGCGGCGCTGCCAGTACTACCTGCACAACTTCCTGTCCTCGCAGCCGGACCTGAACTTCCACAACCCGCAGGTGCAGCAGGCCACCCTGGACTACGTCCAGTTCTGGCTGGACCGCGGCGTGGACGGGTTCCGCCTGGACTCGATCAACTTCTGCTTCCACGACGCGCAGCTGCGCGACAACCCGCCCAAGCCGGCGGACAAGCGCGTGGGCCGCGGCTTCAGCGCCGACAACCCGTACGCGTTCCAGTACCACTGGTACAACAACACCCAGCCGGAGAACATCGCCTTCCTCGAGCGCGTGCGCGCGCTGCTGGACCGTTACCCGGGTGCGGTGACCCTGGGCGAGATCTCCTCGGAGGACTCGCTGGCCACCACCGCCGAATACACTTCCGGCAACCGCCTGCACATGGGCTACAGCTTCGAGCTGCTGGTCGACGACTTCAGCGCCGGCTACATCCGCGACACGGTCTCGCGCCTGGAAGCGGCGATGACCGAAGGCTGGCCGTGCTGGGCGGTGTCCAACCACGACGTGCGCCGCGCGGTCTCGCGCTGGGGCGGCGACGCCCCCTCGCCGCAACTGGCGCGGATGCTGGTGGCGATGGTCTGCTCGCTGCGCGGTTCGGTCTGCCTCTACCAGGGCGAGGAACTGGGCCTGCCGGAAGCGGACGTGCCGTTCGAAGCGCTGCAGGACCCCTACGGCATCACTTTCTGGCCCAACTTCAAGGGACGCGACGGCTGCCGCACGCCGATGCCCTGGAGCGGCGGCGCCGATGCAGGCTTCAGCACGGGCCGACCCTGGCTGCCGGTGCCCGATGCCCACCGCGCACTGTCGGTGGCCGCGCAGGAGTCGGACCCCAACTCGGTGCTCAACGCGTTCCGCGCCTTCATGGCCTGGCGCAAGCAGCAGCCGGCGCTGGTGGCCGGCAGCATCGCGTTCCTGGACGCGCCCGAGCCCGTGCTCGCCTTCGTCCGCGAAGTCGACGGGCAGCGGCTGCTCGCCGCGTTCAACCTGTCGCCGGGCCAGGCCCGCTTCACCCTGCCGCCCGGCGGTTGGCGCCAGCAGCTGGGTCATGGCCTGCCCGCCGCGGAAGTGGACGGCGACGGCGTCGTCCTGCCAGCGCACGGCACCTTCTTCGCCACCGACGGCTGACGGCGCTGGCGTAACGGGAGCATGGGCCGCCACGCAGCGGCCTTCGCGGTCGTTTCACCACGACCGCGGCAGCGTGGGTGCCTCCCCCGCGATCCGCATGCATGCCGCCACCCCACGCGCCACGCACCGTCTACACCCTGCGCGCCTGCACGCAGCCGCGCAGCAGGCACGAGCGCGCCAGCCAGGACTGGGTGGCACGCAGGCTCGCCTCGCTGTGCGGCTGGGCCTACGGCGGTGCCTACGAAACCCGCAGCACCCCCGCCTGGCATCCCTACTTCGTGCCCGACGAGACCCTGGCCTTGGAGCAGGCGACGCGGCTGGGCATCCAGGGCGAGGACGACCTGTTCGGCGGCGTGGTACCCCATGCATTCGTCGCCAGCAAGGTGATCACGCATGGCGTGCCCGATACCGCCTCGCCGGTCCCCCGTGGCTGGAGCCACGCGCTGGCCAACCGGCTCGACGGGGCGGTCCTGCCCGGGTTCACCGCGTTCGACGCCACGGCGATCGCCACCGCCGGCCAGCAGTTGCTCGCGCACGGCGGCAGGGTGCGGGTGAAGGAAGCCCAGGCGCGTGGCGGCCACGGCCAGCACCTCGCCGCCGACGCCGGCTCCCTGCGACGGATCGCGGCCGAGCTGGATCCGGAGGCGCTGCACCGCCATGGGGTGGTCATCGAGCAGCACCTGGACGAGGCCACTACCTGCAGCGTCGGCGAGATCCGGGTTGCCGGAAGGCGCCTGGCCTACCTGGGCATCCAGCACGAGGTCACCGACCGCCATGGCCGCGCGGTGTACGGCGGGTCGTCGTTGCGCGTGCTCGAGGGCGGGATGGACTCGCTGGGCGCGCTGGCGCGCAACGACGGCGAGCGGGCCGCGATCGCGATGGCGCGTCGGTACGACGCGGCGGTCGAGGCCGCCTACCCCGGCTTCTTCGCCTCGCGGCGCAACTACGACGTGGTCGCCGGGTTGGATGCACGGGGCCAGCGGCGCTGTGGCGTGCTGGAGCAGTCGTGGCGGGTGGGTGGCGCGTCGCCTGCCGAGCTGGTTGCGCTGGCGGCGTTCCTGCAGCCGCACCGGCCGGCGGCGGTCGAGGCCACCTGCCGCGAATCGCACGATCCCGCCCATGTGCCGCCGACGGGCGCCGACACACTTTTCCACGATCCGGAGGCCGCCCACGGCCCGGTGATCAAGTACGCACGGGTGGAGGGCATCGATGGACATCCGGCTTGACGCGGTCGAGATCGGCATCGGCGGCGACCGGATCGGCGGGACCCTGCTGTCGCCGGCGCCGGTGCTGCCCGGGGTGCTGTTCGTGCACGGCTGGGGCGGCAGCCAGGAACACGACCTGGGCCGCGCCCGCCAGGCCGCCGGCATCGGTTGCCATTGCCTGACATTCGACCTGCGCGGCCATGAACGCACCGCCGAACAGTGGGAGACCGTCAGCCGCCCGCAGAACCTGGACGACCTGCTGGCAGCGTACGACTGGTTCGTCGCCCGGCCCGACGTGGACCCGGCCGCGATCGCCGTGGTCGGGATCAGCTACGGCGGCTACCTGGCCAGCCTGCTCACCGCGCTCAGGCCGGTGCACTGGCTCGCGCTGCGCTCGCCGGCGATCTACAAGGACGAAGGCTGGGAGCTGCCCAAGCGCAAGCTGCACGAAGATCCCGACCTGCCCGCGTTCCGCCGGCGCCCGCTGGCCTGGGGCGACAACCGCGCGCTCGCCGCCTGCCACGCGTTCGGCGGTGATGCGCTGCTGGTCGAGGCCGAGCACGACGAGATCGTCCCGCACCGGGTCATCGAGAACTACGCCACGGCGTTCGCCACTGCCAGTTCGCTCACCCGCCGGCGGATCGCCGGGGCCGACCACGCCTTTTCCGGCAAGGCCGAGCAGAAGGCCTACACCGACGTGCTGGTCGGCTGGCTCACCGAAATGGTGCGCTCGGCGCGCGAGAGGCAGGCCCACGACAAGGTGGCCGAACGCAAGCGGCTGCGTCGCGCGGGGGAAATCCAGGCGCGCGGGTGAGGGCCCGAACCGGGTGCCGGGGAGCGCCGCCGGCAACCGGCAGATCGCGTTTCCCGCGATTTTTACTGCATTTCCCCCTTGGCGCCGGGCCGCGCATGGCCTACATTCGCCTTGCCGACGCCGTCGGTGACCAAAACCACCCTATTTACGGAACAGGAAAGTTATGGCGAAGACCACCAAGAAGCCGGCCGCCAAGAAGGCCGCGCCGAAAGCGGCGAAGGCCGCCCCGAAGAAGGCGGCTCCGGCTGCCGCCAAGCCGCTCAAGGAAGTCCTGGGCAAGTCCGCGCTGGTGAAGCACCTGGCCGAGACCAGCGGCGTGGCCGCTAAGGACGTCAAGGCCGTGCTCGCTGCGGTCGAAGACGCCGTCTCCGGCGCGATCAGCAAGAAGGGCGCGGGCAGCTTCACCCTGCCGGGCCTGTTCAAGGTCACCTCGGTCAAGGTTCCGGCCAAGCCGAAGCGCAAGGGCATCAACCCGTTCACCAAGGAAGAGCAGTGGTTCGCCGCCAAGCCGGCTTCGGTGAAGGTGAAGGTGCGTCCGCTGAAGAAGCTCAAGGACGCCGCGGCCTGATTGGCGCGAGTTCCAAGATTTCCCGACGGGGCGGCAGCGATGCCGCCCCGTCCTGTTTTGCGGTCCGCTGATTCGACCGTTGCGCCAGGGTCCAACAGCATCCTGCCGCCCGGCACAAGCGCGCGCCGGTCCTGATCACCCGCCCTTGCCGCGCGACCGCGGAGACTGCGGGCGCATGCCTGCCACCGCGCCCAACCTGCCCCGCCGTTTCGCCCGCGCCCTGGCGCGCACGCTGCTCGGCCTGCTGTGGTTGGCCCTGCTCGCACTGGGCGCGCTGTGGGCCTGGCGACAGCCTTTCATGGAGCGGCCGCGCACGCTGTGGGAACTTTCGCGGATGCCGCCACCGGCGACCTTGCCGGTTCCCGTCCAGAGCGTGGCGCCGCGGCAGGTCGCCGACACGTTCGGCGCGCCACGCGGTGCCGACCGGCGCCACGAAGGGGTGGACATCTTCGCCCCCCGCGGCACGCCGGTGACCAGCACCACCCGTGGAGTCGTGGTGGCGATCAACGACCGCGGGCTTGGCGGCCGCCAGGTCTGGGTGCTGGGCCCGGCCGGGGAGCGCCACTACTACGCGCACCTGGACGACTGGGCCCCGGGGCTGGCCGAAGGCGATGTGGTCGAGGCCGGTGCAGCGCTGGGCACGGTGGGCAACAGCGGCAACGCGCGCGGGACACCACCGCACCTGCACTACGGCGTGTATGGAAGCGACGGCGCGCTGGACCCGCTACCGCGGATGCGCGCCGTGCGCTGAACGCCGGGCTTGCCACCATGGAACGGACCATCGTGGCCGCAGCCCTCGTTCGCGGCGCCGCGGGCGCCTACCTTGGCATGGCCCCACGCAAGAGGTCTGCCATGGCTCCCACCCCCCACCGCTACCGCGTCACCGTCACCCCGGTCGAGCGCGATGGCCTGCCCTGCCGCGGCCGCTGCAGCATCGAATTCGACCAGGCCTGCGGAGAGGACTGGATGCGCATGCTCGAGAACAGCCAGCGCCTGCCGGGCTTCAGCGGCGACGAACGCACCGCGCTGGTGGTCGGCCTGCGCCTGCTCGACAGCCTGGCACGCGAGCCGCGCCAGCGCGGCGAGGATCCGCTTGCCGGCCTGCGCGCACCGCTCGACGCCTTGCTGCGGAAGCTGGCCGCCGCGCCGCACTGACCGTCCGTAGCCCGACGCGCGGGCGCGACGGCGTCCGCCTGCAGGCTATCCTGCCGCAAATCCCCATCGGCGGAATTCCATGCGCTACCGGCTGCCTCTGCTCGCCCTGCTCGTCCTTCCACTGGCGCAGTGCTCCTGCCAGCGCGACGCCGACACCCCGCAGACCACGCAGGTGCCGGTCGACGCGACGCTGGTGGGCGCATCCCGGGACGAGCCCAACGCGCGCAACCGGGCGATCGCCGACGCATCCTCGACCGCCGCGCAGGCGGCAGCCGCCACCCTGCATGCGTACCTGGGCGCCCTTCCCGCTGCCGACCGGACCCGCGCCGATGCCTACTGGGCTGGAGGCGACCCCGGCCGGATGCCGGGGGACGCCGCGCTGCGCGCCATCCCAGGCCTGCGCAGCATGCGCATCCAGAACGCCCCACCGGTGGCGCTGGACCGCGAATCGCCTCCGCGCGCCTACGAGATCCCGGTCGACCTACGCCTGGATGCCGCATCGGGGCCGGCGCGGATGCGCGGCGCCTACCGGATGCGCTCGCGCATCGACGGCCAGGGCTGGGAGATCACTTCCGCGTCGCTGCACCCCGAGCTGGATTGATCGCTAATCCGCGATTCACTCCGACGCGGGAAGATGCAGGCATCGCCCTACCGCGGAAGCCCTACGATGCGACAATTCCACCTGATGCAGGCATGGGCCGTGCTCGCCCTCGGCGCATGCGCCGGCGCCTCGCTCGCCGCGCCGCAGATCGACGGTCGGCAGGTACGGGTACCGGCCGCCGACGCACAGCAGTTCCTGGCAGGTCAGCTCCCGCACCGGCAGGACATGCTGGGCGGGCTGGCCGAGGTGACCGTGAGCCGGCCGGAACTGGCCATACCCCCGGGCACGCGCATGCAGCTGGCGCTGGACGTGGCCGTGGCCATGGCCGGCGGCGCGCCGGTGCCGATGGGTCGGCTGGAGTTGACCAGCGCCCTGCGTTACGACCCGGCGCAGCGGGCTCTGTTCCTGGAGCAGCCGCGGATCGAGGACTTCCGTCCGTCCGGCGGCGGCCAGGGCCTGGACGAGGCGAGCCGCGGCCTGCTCAATGCCTGGCTGGTCGACTACGCGCGCAAGGAACCGGTCTATCGCATCGATCCGGCGCTGGCGGCGATGGTCGGCGGACTCGACGTGGCATCGGCCGGCGTCGAGAACGGCCAGCTGGTGGTGACCTTCAACCAGGATATCGGCGCGATGGCCGGCGCAATGGCGCCGGCGCAGGCCGACTGAACCGCCGGTGCGGCCTCAGCGCTTGGGCTGCAGCATCGTTCCGGTGCACTTGGGCGAGCCGCACAGGCACGCCCAGATCTTCTTCAGCCGCGGCGTGTGCCGTTCGGCCAGGGTGATGCCGTAGTTGTAGGACAGCTCTTCGCCGGGGCGGATGTCGCGGATCGCCTCGATGAAGACGCGGTCCTTGCGCGAATCGCCGCCCTCGTCCTCCTCGATCAATGCCTCGCAGTTCGGATCGCAGCTGTGGTTGATCCAGCGCGCGTCGTTGCCCTCGTAGCTGGCGTCGATGACCCAGTCGTCGTTGAGGGTGAACAGGAAGGTGTGGCCGCTGTCGACGTCGCCGCCGACGTCGTTGTCCACTTCCTCGTGGGTGCGCCGCCGGCCCTTGTACTCGATCACCCGTTCGCCCTTGCGGATCGGCGCCGCGGCGAACACGCCGTTGCCGTGGATGGGCGATTTCCTGGCGACGATCTTGCGGGGCATGCGGAGTCCGGTGGCGTGGGGTAGACGGGGATTCTCGCCGATGCGGCCCCTCAGCCCAAGCCCGCGCGTGGCGTGGCGGCCCCCGCGCCGCCGATCGCCGCACCTGCCGGTCGTCATTGCCCCCTTCGTCACGGGATGCCGCCAGGTTGGCCGCGGCCACGTGCGACCGTCGTTCTCACCCGGTCATCCACTCCACCACTGGACTTGCCTCCATGCGATCACCGCGCACCCGCCTTGCCGTTCCTGCCACGCTGCTGCCCGCCCTCTCCCTGCTGCTGGTCGCCTGCCAGCCGCAGGCCACCCAGGCACCGACCACTTCGCCAGCGGCTGCCGCGACGGCCGCCCCGGCGGCGGCGCCGGTCGACCTCGTCGCCCGCGGCGAATACCTGGTGCGCATCGCCGGGTGCAACGACTGCCATACCGCGGCCTACGCCGAAAACCAGGGCAAGGTGCCGAAGGAACAGTGGCTGACGGGTTCGCCGCTGGGCTTCCACGGCCCCTGGGGCACGACCTATGCGTCGAACCTGCGCCTGCGCATGCAAGACTTCAGCGAGGACGAGTGGCTGGCCTACAGCGCCAACCTGCGGACGCGGCCGATCATGCCGGACTTCGCCGTCCGCGACATGACCGAGGAAGACCGCCGTGCCCTGTACCGCTTCATCCGCGGGCTTGGCCCGGCCGGTTCACCGGCGCCGGTGGCGCTGCCCCCGGGCCAGACCCCTCCCTTGCCGCACATGGCCCTGGTGCTGCCACCTCCCCCGGCCGACGCGGCGGGCGCGCACGCACCCAACGCCCACTGAAGCCGGTCCCCGGCCGGGTTGGCCGGGCGGCGTCAAAAGCGTACAATTTCGGTACGCTTTAACGAACTCGCCCGCCATGCTCCGCGTCACCAAGCTGACCGACTACGCCACCGTGGTCCTGACCGTGCTCGCCGCACGCCAGGGCCAGGTACTGAGCGCGGCCGAACTGGCCGAGCACTCCGGGCTCGAGCAGCCCACCGTCAGCAAGCTGCTCAAGCCGCTGGCGCAGGCGGGCCTGGTCGCCAGCCAGCGCGGCGTGCACGGCGGCTACCGCCTCAGCCGCGACGCCGCCCAGATCAGCCTGATCGAGATCGTCGAGGCGATGGAAGGCCCGCTGGCGATGACCGAGTGCAGCCAGCACGAGAGCCATTGCGGCATCGCCCACCAGTGCGGCGTGCGCGCCAACTGGCGCCTGATCAACGACGTGGTCGCCGACGCCCTGCGCGGCGTCACCCTGGCGCAGATGCTGCGCCCGCCCTCCCCCGACACCCCGACCCGCCGGCGCGAGATCGCCGTGCGCGTCGCCAGCTGATTCGCAGGCAGCCCAATGGCCACCCAGACCGAAGCCCCCACCATCGACACCTCCGCCCCGGCGACCGGAACGCCGCCGCAGAACGCCGAGATCCTCGAGCGGCTGGGCCGGCGCTACGAAGCCGGTTTCGTCACCGAGATCGAATCGGACTCGCTGCCGCCCGGCCTGGACGAGGACACCATCCGCGCCCTGTCGGCCAAGAAGGACGAGCCGGAATGGATGACCCAGTGGCGCCTGGACGCCTACCGCCGCTGGCTGACCATGCCGGTGCCGCACTGGGCCAAGCTGAAGATCGCGCCGATCGACTTCCAGGCCATCAGCTACTACTCCGCGCCCAAGGGCCCCAAGTACGCCTCGCTGGACGAGGTCCCGCAGGAGCTGCTCGACACCTACGACAAGCTCGGCGTGCCGCTGCACGAGCGCGCCAAGCTGGCCGGCGTGGCGGTGGACGCGGTGTTCGACTCGGTCTCGGTGGGCACCACCTTCCGCAAGGAACTGGCCGAGAAGGGCATCATCTTCTGCTCGATGTCCGAGGCCATCCGCGAGCACCCCGAGCTGGTGAAGAAGTACCTGGGCAGCGTGGTCCCGCACGGCGACAACTACTTCGCCGCGCTGAACTCGGCCGTGTTCTCCGACGGCAGCTTCGTGTTCATCCCCAGGGGCGTGCGCAGCCCGATGGAGCTGAGCACCTACTTCCGGATCAACGCCGGCCATACCGGCCAGTTTGAGCGCACGCTGATCGTGGCCGAGGAAGGCAGCTACGTCTCCTACCTGGAAGGCTGCACCGCGCCGATGCGCGACGAAAACCAGCTGCATGCCGCGGTGGTCGAGCTGGTGGCGCTGGACGACGCCGAGATCAAGTATTCCACGGTCCAGAACTGGTACCCGGGCGACGAGGAAGGCCGCGGCGGCATCTACAACTTCGTCACCAAGCGCGCCGAATGCCGGGGTGCGCGCAGCAAGGTCACCTGGACCCAGGTCGAGACCGGCTCGGCGATCACCTGGAAGTACCCCTCCTGCGTGCTGCTGGGCGACGACTCCTCCGGCGAGTTCCATTCGGTGGCGCTGACCCACCACCGCCAGCAGGCCGACACCGGGACCAAGATGATCCATGTCGGCAAGCGCACCAAGTCCAAGATCGTCAGCAAGGGCATAAGCGCCGGCCGCGGCCAGAACACCTACCGCGGCCTGGTCAAGGTCGACCGCAATGCCGACGGCGCGCGCAACTACACCCAGTGCGACAGCCTGCTGATCGGCAAGCAGTGCGGTGCCCACACCTTCCCCTACATCGAGGTGAAGAACCCGGGCGCCACGGTCGAGCACGAGGCCACCACCTCCAAGATCAGCGACGACCAGCTGTTCTACTGCCGCTCGCGCGGCATCTCGTCCGAGGACGCGGTTTCGCTGATCGTCGACGGCTTCTGCAAGCAGGTCTTCCGCGAGCTCCCCATGGAATTCGCGGTCGAGGCCAAGAAGCTGCTGGAAGTCTCGCTTGAAGGCTCGGTGGGATGAATCTTCTTTCCCCGGCCATCGCACCGGCAGCACTGCTGGGCGCGCTTCTCCTGCCCGCCTGCCATGCGGGCGAGCCGGCGACGCTCGCGCAGGCCGCCAGCGCACACCACGAGAATGCCGCCGCGCCGGCCGTCGGCCCTGCGGCGGCGATGCCTTCGCCACGCGCAGCGCACTCGGCGACGCGACTGGTGGATGGGCGCGTGCTGCTGGCCGGCGGCTGCAAGGCCGACGGTTGCGAGGAAGGCATCGCCGGGGACGCGCTCCTGTTCGACCCCGCCAGCAGCCGCTTCCTCCCGGTCGGCGACCTGGTGCAGGCGCGCGTAGGCCATCGTGCAGTCGCTCTCGCCGACGGCTCCGTACTCCTGCTGGGCGGCTGGACCGACGACGGACCCACCGCCCTGGTGGAGCGCTACCTGCCGACCACCGGCCGCTTCGAGCCGCACGGCCGCATGCTCGAGGCACGCGACGGTTTCAGCGCGACCGCGCTGGCGGATGGCGGGATCCTGATAGCCGGCGGCTACACGGACGGCATGCGCCGCCTCGCTAGCGCCGAACGCTACGATTCCGCCACCGGCCGGTCGACGCCGCTGGGCGCCATGGCCACGCCGCGCATGTCCCACACCGCCACCCGCCTGGCCGACGGCCGCGTGCTGGTAGCGGGTGGCTCGCGCTCGGCCCGTGAAGTGCTCGACACGCTGGAGCTGTTCGATCCGGAGAGCGGAACGTTCGCCCCCGCCGGCACGCTCGCGACCGCACGGCACAAGCATGCGGCCCTCGCGCACGGCGATCGCGTGCTGCTGATCGGCGGCGCCGCGATCCCCGAAGAGAATGGCCATTTCCGCGACAGCGAGTGGTGGAGCCCGCAAGGCATCGTCCCCGGTCCCTCGATGGCCCTGGGCCGCTACAAGTTCCTGGACTCGGTGGTCGCGCTGCCTGACGGCCGTTCGCTCGTCGCCGGCGGCGGCATCCACGCCGAACTGCTCGACGCCGGGGCAACGGCGTTCCATCCCCTCGCCGGGCGCATCGAGGCCGCGCTCGCGTTCGCCAGCGCGACCCTGCTCGACGACGGCCGCGTCCTGGTCGTCGGAGGCTACGACCCCGACATCCGCGTCAGCCGACAGGCCTGGCTGGTTTCCGCCACGCCCGCTTCGCCAACCAACACTCCGGATTGAATTTCCCCATGCTGAAGATCCACAACCTCCACGCCAGCGTCGCCGGCAAGGAAATCCTCAAGGGCCTGTCGCTGGAGCTCAAGCCAGGCCAGGTGCACGCGATCATGGGCCCCAACGGCGCCGGCAAGTCGACCCTGGGCAACATCCTCGCCGGGCGCGAGGGCTACGACCTGACGGCCGGCTCGGTCGAGTTCGAGGGCAAGCCGCTGCTGGAGCTGGCGCCGGAAGAACGTGCCGCCCAAGGCGTGTTCCTGGCCTTCCAGTACCCGGTCGAAATCCCCGGCGTGAACAACACCTACTTCCTGCGCAGCGCGCTCAACGCCCAGCGCAAGGCGCGCGGCGAGGCCGAGCTGGACTCGATGCAGTTCCTCAAGCGCGTGCGCGAGAAGCTCGCCGTGCTGCACCTGAAGGACGAACTGCTGCATCGCGGCGTGAATGAAGGTTTCTCCGGCGGCGAGAAGAAGCGCAACGAGATCTTCCAGCTGGCCGTGCTCGAGCCGAAGCTGGCGATCCTGGACGAGACCGACTCGGGCCTGGACATCGACGCGCTCAAGACCGTGGCCGACGGCGTCAACGCGCTGCGCTCGCCGGACCGCTCGTTCCTGGTCATCACCCACTACCAGCGCCTGCTCGACTACATCAAGCCGGACGTGGTCCACGTGCTGGCCGACGGGCGCATCGTGGAGACCGGCGGCCCGGAGCTGGCGCTGGAGCTGGAACAGCAC
This sequence comes from Pseudoxanthomonas sp. Soil82, assembly GCF_040446535.1. Taxonomy (NCBI): domain Bacteria; kingdom Pseudomonadati; phylum Pseudomonadota; class Gammaproteobacteria; order Lysobacterales; family Lysobacteraceae; genus Pseudoxanthomonas; species Pseudoxanthomonas sp. Soil82. The sequence goes on along the minus strand of NZ_JBEAAK010000004.1, from coordinate 477,264 downwards.
GGCTACGCCTGGCTGAAGGACCGCGTGCCGCCGGAGAAGGTGGCCTGATGGGCGCCCTGCTCGACTCATTTGGCCAGTCCTTCGCAACAGCCCGCACATCCATGTCCGGACTTGCCAGGGAACTGCTGCCGGCACGGCAGGCGTTCATGGACGCGCTGCTCGCCGACGGCCTGCCCGGCCCGCGCGAGGAAGCGTGGAAGTACACCCCGCTGCGCGCGCTCGAACGCCGCGCATTCGCCGCGGCCGACGCCGTGCCGCCGGCGATCGACGCCAGCGTGCTGGCCGGCATCCCGGCGCCGCGGCTGGTCTTCGTCAACGGCCGCCACGTGCCCGCGCACAGCGACCTGGCCGGCCTGCCGGACGGGGTAGTGCTCGAGCCGCTGTCGCGCACGCTCGCCGAGGGCGAACCGCGCGACTTCAACTTCATCCTGCGCCGCTACGACCAGCGCAGCGAGGCCTTCGCCCGCGCCAACGCCGCCCTGGCCGACGAAGGCGTGGTCCTGCGCGTGGACGCCGGCGTGCAGGTCGATGCACCCGTGCACCTGGTGTTCGTAAGCACCCAGCAGGCCGGCGACCGCGCCTGGCACCTGCGCCACTTCGTCGACGTGCGCAACGAGGCGCGCCTGGACATTGTCGAGCACCAACTCGGCGTGGCCGACCATGGGCACCTGGCCAATGAGGTGCTGCAGCTGCACCTGGGCCAGCACGGCGTGGTCCGCCATGCCCGCATCCAGTCCGACGCCGCGCGCGCAACCCGCTTCGCCCGCACCGACGCGGTGCTGGCGCGCGAAGCGCGATACCAGCGTTTCGACCTGGAGCTGGGCGCGGCGCTGGGCCGCAACGAACTCAACGTGCGCCTGGAGGGCGATGGCGCACGCCTGACCGCCAACGGCGTGCTGCTGGGCGACGGCCGGCGCCACGTCGACACCCGGCTGGGCATCGAGCACATCGCCCGCGATACGGCCTGCGAGCTGGTGTGGCGCGGGATTGCCGATGGCCGCAGCCGGGTCGTCTTCCACGGCGGCATCGGCATCCGTGCCGGCGCGGACGGCACCGATGCCTCGCTGTCCAACAAGAACCTGCTACTGTCGGCCGACGCCGAGATCGACACCCAGCCGGTGCTGGTGATCGACGCGGACGAGGTCAAGGCGGCGCACGGCGCCACCGTCGGCCAGCTCGACCCGACCGCGTTGTTCTACCTGCGCTCGCGCGGCATTCCCGACGCCCAGGCGCGGCGGCTGCTCACCGTGGCCTTCTGCCGCGAGCCGCTGCTGTCGCTCGAGGACGACGGCCTGCGCCGGTTCCTGCTCGACCGCCTGGATGCCGCGCTGGCCGCATCGCTGGGCACCGACCCCGCCGTCGACGGAGCGCAGGCATGAGCCTGCAGCCTGCCGCGGTGCACGATGCGGCCCTGGCCAGCCATGATGGCGGCGTGGACTGGGCGCGCGTGCGCGCCGACTTCCCCCTGCTGATGCGCGAGGTGCACGGCAAGCCGCTGGTGTACTTCGACAATGCCAACACCGGGCAGAAGCCCTTGCCCGTGATCGCCTCGCAGGACGAGTTCTACCGTCGCCAGAACGCCAACGTCAGCCGTGCGGTGCATGCGCTGGGCACCGAGGCGACCGAGGCCTACGAAGGCGCACGCGGCAAGCTGGCCCGCTTCCTCAACGTGCGCGCCGACGACCTGGTGCTGTGCAGCGGCACCACCTTCGCGATCAACCTGGTCGCCTATTCGTGGGCGCTGCCGCAGCTCAAGGCCGGTGACACGATCCTGGTGTCGCGGATGGAGCACCACGCCAACATCGTGCCCTGGCAGCTGGTCGCCCAGCGCACCGGCGCCACCGTCAGGGTCGCCGAGATCCTGCCCGACGGCAGCCTGGACCTGGACGGCCTGCACAAGGCGATGACCCCGGACGTCAAGCTGCTGGCGATCACGCACGTCTCCAACGTACTGGGCACGGTCAATCCGGTGCGGGAGATCTGCCGCGAGGCGCGCAGGCGCGGCATCGTGACGGTGGTCGACGGCTCTCAGGCCGCCCCGCACCTGAAGCTGGACGTGCCGGCGATCGGCTGCGACTTCTACGCCATCACCGGCCACAAGATGTGCGGCCCGACCGGCACCGGCGCGCTCTGGGCCCGGCGCGAGCACCTGCTGGCCATGCCGCCGTTCATCGGCGGCGGCGAGATGATCCGCGAGGTCAGCTTCGACGGCACGGTCTTCAACGATCCTCCGCACAAGTTCGAGGCCGGCACGCCGAACATCGCCGGCTTCATCGGCCTGGGCGCCGCGGTCGACTACCTCGAATCGATCGGCATGGAGCACGTTGCCGCGCGCGAAGCCGATCTGCTGGCCCATGCCACCGAGGTGCTGCAGGCCATCCCCGGGATGCGCATCTTCGGCACCTCGCCGGGCAAGGCCGCGGTGATCTCGTTCCTGGTCGAAGGCGCCCACGCGCACGACCTGGCCACCCTGCTGGACCTGGAAGGCATTGCCGTGCGCTCGGGCCAGCACTGCGCCCATCCGCTGCTGCAGTACTTCGGGGTGGCCGCCACGCTGCGCGCGTCGCTGGCCTTCTACAACACCCACGAAGAGATCGAGCGCTTCGCCGCCGCGCTGGAAAAGACCCGCCGGCTGCTGGTGGCGTAGAGCGGGGCTTCCCCGCTTCCGCGCATCGCTTCGTGAGGAGCGGGATCACAAGCCCGCAGCGGGTCAAGCCCCGCTCTACGAAAGCACGGCGCAGCGGGACCAGCCGTTCCACGAACGCACGGCGCAGCGGGGCGGGCCCTACTCCACGCACGTACGGCGCAGCGGGCCAGGCGCCGTTTTACAATGTCGGGCATGGACTCCCTCACTTTCCGCGCGGCCACGCACGCCGACATCCCCGCCCTGGTCGAGCTGGTCACCTCCGCCTACCGCGGCGACGCCAGCCGCGCCGGCTGGACCACCGAAGCGGACATGCTGGACGGCCAGCGCATCGATCCCGACGGCTTGCGCCGCGACATCGACCGCCCACGTAGTGTCGTCCTCCTCGCCGAGCGCGACGGCGTGCTGCTGGCTTGCGCGCACGTGGCCGAGGAAGACGGCGCCGGCTACTTCGGCATGTTTTCCGTGCGCCCCGACCTGCAGGGCGGCGGTGTGGGCAAGGCGGTCCTGGCCGAGGCCGAGCGCATCGCCCGCGGCTGGCGGCTGCCGGCCATGCGCATGACCGTGATCGACATCCGCGACGAGCTGATCGCCTTCTACGAGCGGCGCGGCTACGCGCGCACCGGCATCCACAAGCCGTTTCCCTACGGCGACGAGCGCTTCGGCATCCCCCTGCGGGAGGACCTGCGCTTCGAGGTGCTGCACAAGGAGCTGGGTGCGGGAGCGGACGCATGAACGATGCATGGACCTTCGTCTGTACCACGGGCGAGTTGCTGCCCGGCGAAATGAGGCCGGTCTTCGACGAGGTGACGGGCACGCCGATCCTGGTCCTCAACCTGGACGGCGACCTGTACGCGCTGGAAGACCGCTGCAGCCACGAGGACTTCGAACTGTCGTCGGGCGTCCTGGACGCGGCCGAGGGCAGCGTCGAGTGCGTACTGCATGGCGCCCGCTTCGACGTGCGCGATGGCCGCGCCCTCTGCGCGCCAGCCTATTCGCCGGTGCCCAAGTTCCCGGTCAAGACCGAGGACGGCGGCATCTGGACCCGCGACGACCGCGGCTGAGCGGTCCGTCGATCGCGGATTCGACACGGCCGCATCCGGTAGCCGGGGCTGCGGGCTGCGGGCTGCGGGCTGCGGGCTGCGGGCTGCGGGCTGCGGGCTACCAAAGAGAATAATTCTCATTTAAGATGGCCGCGTCGTTTCCGGCCTTCGTCCCATGCACGCTTCCGTCCCCACCGCCGTGTCCCCGAGGGTTGCGCTGCTGAGCGCCCTGCCCTGCCCAGCCACCCCGCGCGGCGCTGGAGACCGAACCTGCCGGCGGCCCATCGCCAGGGGTGCGTGCCCATGACGGGGCACGCAGACGCCTCCTGCCGGCTTTGCCCCGCAAACGGGCACAGCGTGGGCCCGCGGCCCCGGGCCCACGCACCTCCCGTCCCCTGCTGATCCAAGCCAGGCGTCGCCGCGGTACCGCGGCCCCCCAGCCATCGCGCTCCCGCATCGCGGCCGCATCCGTCGCGGCCGACGGCGGCGCACGCCTTGTTGTCCCGTTGTCCTCCTTCCGCAGCCGCCGCCAGCCGGATCCCACTCCTCCTGACGACCACCACCCATGACTCCTTCATTCTCCCCGCTTTCCTCCGCCGTGCTGCTGGCCCTGGCTGCCCCTGCGATCGCGCACGCCGACGACGCCGGCACGCCTGCCAGGGACGTTACCGAACTGGACGGCCTGGAAGTCCAGGGCGACCGCGTCGAACGCGCCTCCTCACCCAAGTACACCGCGCCATTGCTGGACACCCCGCAGACGATCACCGTGGTGACCCGTGAAGTGATGGACCAGCAGGGGCTGATCGGCCTGCGCGACATCCTCAGCACCCTGCCGGGCATCACTTTCGGCGCCGGCGAAGGCGGCGGCGGCTACGGGGACAGCGTGAACCTGCGCGGCTTCAGCGCCAGCAACGACATCACCGTCGATGGCGTTCGCGACAGCGCGCAGTACACGCGCAGCGACAACTTCAACCTGGAGTCCATCGAGCTGGTCAACGGCGCCAACTCGGCCTATTCCGGGGCCGGCTCGGTCGGCGGCACGATCAACCTGGCCAGCAAGGTGGCGCGCGAAGGCGACCTCACCAGCATCACCGTGGGCGCGGGCACCGACAGCTTCGGTCGCGCCACCGTGGACAGCAACTTCGACCTGGGCGATGGCCAGGCCTTGCGCGTGAATGCGATGGCCCACCGCAACGATGTGCCCGACCGCGACGTGGAAGAATACGAACGCTGGGGCATCGCGCCATCGCTGGCGATCGGCCTGGGCACCGACACCCGGCTGTCGGTGAGCTACCTGCACCAGCAGGACGACAACATCCCCGAGTACGGCGTGCCGTACTTCGCCGCCTACGGCGGCCTGCTGCCGGGCGTGGACCGCGAAAGCTACTTCGGCTACCGCAACATGGATACCCAGCAGGTCGAAGTCGACATGCTGACCGGCATTTTCGAGCACGACTTCAACGAGGCCATCTCGATCCGCAACCTGGCGCGTGTCCAGCGGGTGGACCAGTACACCGTGGTCAACCCAACCCAGGGCACCTGGTGCCTGGACGCCGGGGTCAACCCGGCCACTGGTGAAGCCTGCACCAGCCCGGGGACCTACCAGCCCAGCGGTCCGCGCGGCACCACCCGCGATACCCGCAACGGGCTGGCGTACAACCAGACCGATCTCACCTCGCGCTTCGCCACCGGAAGCGTCGGCCATTCGCTGGTCGCCGGCATATCGCTGCTGCACGAAACCTACGACCTGGAAAGCGGCAACAGCCAGCGCAACGCCGACGGCACGCCCCCGCTGTATCCGTTGCTGGACCTGCACGCCCCCGACAGCATCTACACGGGCCCCATCAACTACGTCCGCTCGGGACGCAACGCCGGCACCCTCGACAACCAGGCCCTGTACCTGTTCGACACAATGGAGTTCAGTCCGCGGTGGCAGCTGGGCCTGGGCGCCCGCTACGAGCGCAACGACGGCAGCACCCGCGTGCGCGCCTTCGACGCCGCCGGCAACGTCACCAGCGATGCCACCTTCGACAACTCCGAAAACCTGTTCTCCTACCGTGCCGGGCTGGTCTACAAGCCGGCCCAGAACGGCAGCGTGTACCTGTCGTACTCCGACTCCAGGACGCCCTCCAAGGCATCGGTCAACGGTTCGTGCACGGTGCAGACCTGCGAGGTGGATCCGGAAACGGCGGTGAACGTCGAACTGGGCACCAAGTGGAACGTGCTGGACGACAGGCTCGCGCTGACCGCCGCCGCGTTCCGCAACGAGCGGCAGAACTACAAGGTCGCCGACACGGGAAACCCGGACAATCCCAGCGGCATGCAGCAGCTGGACGGCCAGGCGCGCGTGGACGGAGTGATCCTCGGCGCGGCCGGCCGGATCACCAGCGCGTGGTCGGTGTTCGCCAACTATGCGTTCCTGGACAGCGAAGTGCTGCAGAGCGTGTCCGACTTCGTGAAGGAATCCACCGGCATCGATGCGCAGGCGGGCAACCCGCTGGCCAACGTGCCCGAACATTCCGGCAGCGTGTGGACGACCTACGCCCTGGCCGACTGGACCGTGGGCTACGGCGTGAACTACCAGGGCAGCTTCTACCTGGCCAGCCTGGACGACGCGCCGCAGGCGAGAAGCTACACGATGCACCGGGCCATGGTCGGCTACCAGTTCAACGACGGCTTCGCCCTGCAGCTCAACGTCGACAACCTGTTCGACAAGCAGTATTTCACCCGCATCCGCAACAACGGCTGGGCCACGCCGGGCGCGGCGCGTTCGGTGGTGCTGACCGCGACCGTCCGCTTCTGATGCGACTTCACCCCGCCCCGTCGACGCGGGGCGGGGCCTTCCGCGAGAATCGCCATGCTCCTGTCCATTCCCGATGTCCTGACCCCCGAGCAGGTCCTCCACTGCCGCCGGCGCCTGCAGCAGGCGGGCTGGGCCGATGGCCGGATCACCGCCGGCCACCAGTCGGCCAAGGCCAAGGACAACCTGCAACTGCCCGAGGACAGTGAGGCCGCACGCGAACTCGGCGCGCTGGTGCGCGACGCCGCGCAGGCCAATTCCACGTTCTTCTCGGCCGCCTTGCCGCAGCGGATCTACCCGCCGCTGTTCAACTGCTACCGCGATGGCCAGTCGTTCGGCTTCCACGTCGACAACGCCGTACGCTACGACCGCAGCGGCGGCAGCGCCCGGCCCGTGCGCACCGACCTGTCCGCGACCCTGTTCCTCAGCGACCCGCAGGACTACGACGGCGGCGAACTGGTCATCGAGGATACTTACGGGACGCAGCAGGTGAAGCTGCCGGCCGGCCACCTGGTGCTCTACCCGGGCACCAGCCTGCACCGGGTCACGCCGGTCACCCGCGGTGCACGACTGGCCTCGTTCTTCTGGATCCAGAGCATGCTGCGCGAGGACAGCCAGCGCAGGCTGATGTTCGAGCTGGACGTGTCGATCCGGCGCCTGACCCGCGACCTGCCCGAACACCCGTCGCTGGTGCAGCTCACCGGCATCTACCACAACCTGCTGCGGCGCTGGGCCGATGTCTGAGATGGCGACCGCCGGCATGCGACAGCTGCGCGAGGCGGCCCTGGCGGGGCAGCGCGAGGCGCAACTGCTGCTGGCGCAGGCGTCGATGGAGGGCCGCGGTCTGCAGGCCGATCCAGACGAGGCGTTCCACTGGTACAGCGTGGCCGCCAACCTGGGCGAGCCGATGGCGATGAACATGCTGGGCCGCTGCCACGAGCTCGGCCTGGGCACGCCCGTCGACATGGCGCTGGCGGCGGTGTGGTACCGCAAGGCCGCCGAAGCCGGGCTCGACTGGGGCATGTACAACCTCGCCCACCTGCTGGCGTCGGGCAATGGCGTGGCTGCCGACCGCGGGGCGGCCTACCGCTGGTACCGGCGCGCAGCCCGGCACGGCCATGCGCGTGCGATGAACTTCGTCGGGCGCTTCCACGAGAACGGCTGGGCAGTGCGGCGCGATCCCGTGCAGGCGATGGCGTGGTACCAGCGCGCCGCATGCGCGGGCGATTGCCTTGCCCAGGCCAATCTCGCCTCGATGCTGGCCGAGATGGGCCAGCTCGACGAGGCCGCGCGTTGGCTGCGGCGCGCGCTGGACACGGGCACGCCGCCGGTCGTGGCGCGGCTTCGACGGGCGCTCGCCGACAGCCCGCATGACCGCCTGCGTCGTCTGGTAGATCCGCCTCCGGTTCCGGCCGACCCGCCGACCGACGGCCGGGCGCCGGCAGCGCCGCGCGAAAGCCGGAACCGTTCCAGTCGATGACACACTTTCCCGATCCGAGCCCCGCCCCTTCCGTGACCGCAAGCCCCGCACTCCACGATCGAGTCTCCGCCCAGCAGCGCCGCGGCTTCTGGCTGCGCCAGCTGCACCAGTGGCACTGGATCAGCTCGGCGGTCTGCCTGGTCGGGATGCTGCTGTTCACCGCCACCGGGATCACGCTCAACCACGCGGCCAGGATCGAGGCCCAGCCGCGGGTGGACAACCGCACCGCGCAGTTGCCCGCGCCGCTGCTTGCCCAGCTGGCCGCCTTGCCCGAGGAAGGCAACGCACCGCTGCCGGCGCCGGTCGCCGGCTGGCTGGGTGACACGCTGGAGATTTCGCTGGGCCGTCGCCCGGCCGAATGGTCGCCGGAGGAAGCCTACGTCTCGATGCCTTCGCCCGGCGCCGACGCGTGGCTGAGCATCGACCGGCAGACCGGCGCGGTGGAGTTCGAGCGCACCGGGCGCGGCGTGGTCTCGTACCTCAACGACCTGCACAAGGGCCGCAATGCGGGCCCGGCGTGGGGCTGGTTCATCGACGTGTTCGCCATCGCCTGCCTGGTGTTCTGCATCACCGGGCTGTTCCTCCTGCACCTCCACGCGCGCCAGCGCCGCCTGACCTGGCCGCTGGTCGGCCTGGGCCTGGTCGTGCCGCTGGTGCTGATCCTGCTGTTCATCCACTGACGCCTTCATCCCCTCACGAGGTCCGTTCCATGCGCGCCAAGCTGTTCATCGCGGTCAGCGGCCTGCTGACGCTGCCGGCCTACGCGGCCGAACTCGACATCAACGTCGAGATCCCCAAGCTCAACGTGGCCGAGTACCACCGCCCCTACGTGGCGATCTGGATCGAGGGCGCCGACCAGAAGGTCGCCACCAACCTGGCGGTCTGGTACCAGATGCGGGACACCGCCGAAGGCCACGGCACCAAGTGGCTGCCGGACCTGCGCCAGTGGTGGCGCAAGTCGGGCCGCTCGCTGCAGGTGCCGGTCGATGGCGTGACCGGCCCGACCCGTCCGGTCGGCAAGCACGAGGTGACCTTCGCCGCCAGCCAGCCGCAGCTCAAGGACCTGGCGCCGGGCGAATACACCCTGGTGGTGGAAGCGGCGCGCGAAGTTGGCGGCCGCGAGCTGGTGAAGATCCCCTTCTCCTGGCCGGCCAGGGCCGCGCAGACGGGCAAGGCGCAAGGCAGCACCGAACTGGGCGCGGTCACCCTGGCCGTCAAGCCCTGACGTACCCCAGACCCCTTCCCCACGACAGCAACCGCTGCGTCAACTCCCGGAGATCCCGATGAAGCGTTCCCTGATCCTCGCCGTCGCCATCGCCTCGCTGGCCGTTCCGTTCGGCGCCGCCGCGCATAAAGCCTGGCTGCGTCCTTCGCAGACCGTGCTGGCCGGCAACGACCCGTGGATCACGGTCGATGCGGCCGTGTCCAACGACCTGTTCTACTTCAACCACGTGCCGCTGCGCCTGGACAACCTGGTGGTCACCGCGCCGGACGGCAGCAGGGTCCAGCCGCAGAACCTGGCCACCGGCAAGTACCGCAACGTGTTCGACCTGCAGCTTGCGCAGCAGGGCACCTACCGCATCGCCGTGGTCAACAGCGGCCTGTCCGGCAGCTGGGAAGAGAACGGCAAGCCCAGGCGCTGGCGCGGCACGCCAGCGACCTTCGCCACCGAGGTACCGAAGGACGCGAAGAACCTGCAGGTCTCGCAGAGCGTCGCTCGCATTGAAACCTTCGTCACCAACGGGTCGCCCAATGACACCGCGCTCAAGACCAGCGGCGAGGGCCTGGAGCTGGTGCCGTTGACCCATCCGAACGACTTGTTCGCCGGCGAAGCGACCAGGTTCCGCGTGCTGGTGGACGGCAAGCCGGCGCAGGGCATCGAGTTCGAGATCGTTCGCGGCGAAACGCGCTATCGCAATGCCCAGGAAGCGATCAAGGCGATCACCGACGCCGATGGCGAGTTCAGCGTGACCTGGCCGCAAGCGGGCATGTACTGGCTCGAGGCGACCAAGCAGGACGACAAGACCAGCCTGCCCCAGGCCAGGCAGCGTCGGCTCAGCTACGTGGCCACGCTCGAAGTGCTGCCGCAGTAACCGGAACGGTCCGCGCGATGGAACAGGCGACCGACGGCAGCCTCGCCAGCCTTGGCGGCGAGACCATGGGGACGCGCTGGAGCGTGCGCCTGGGCGCACGCACCGGCACCGACCTGCACGCCCTGCATGCCGGCATCCAGCAGCAGCTGGACCACGTGGTGGCACAGATGAGCACCTGGGAGCCGGATTCGGACATCAGCCGCTATCGACGGGCCGCACCCGGCCACTGGTTTGCGCTGCCGGCGGCATTCGCGGCCGTGCTCGACTGTGCGATCGAGGTGGCCGACGCCAGCGATGGCGCCTTCGATCCGACGATCGGTCCGCTGGTGGACCTGTGGGGCTTCGGCAGCGCCGGCACGCCACGTCGCGTGCCGTCGGACGAAGAGGTCGAGCGTGAACTGGGGCGCGGCGGCTGGCGTCGGCTGCAGCGCCGCGACCGAGGCCGCGAGCTGTTGCAGCCCGGCGGCCTGCAGCTGGACCTGTCGGCCATCGCCAAGGGCTACGGCGCCGACCAGGTCGCCGCACACCTGCGCGCGCGCGGGGTCGCAGCGGCGCTGGTGGAAGTGGGCGGCGAGATCCGCGCCTATGGCCGCAAGCCCGATGGCGGGCCCTGGCGCGTGCTGGTCGAGTCGGCGGCGGACGAGCAGGCGCCGGTCGACGAACTGCCCGCGCGCGTGGTGGTGCTGCAGGATGCGGCGGTAGCGACCTCCGGCGACCGCTGGCACCGATTCGAGCACCGGGGCCGGCGCTACACGCACACCCTGGATCCACGCACCGGCGTGCCGGTCGGCGACGCGGCCGCCTCGGTCACCGTGATCGCCGCCGATGCCATGCATGCCGATGCCTGGGCCACGGCGCTGACCGTCATGGGTGCGAAGACCGGGCTGGAGTTCGCGCGCCGGCATGCATTGGCGGCGCGATTCGTAACCCGCGATGGCGATCGCCTGCGCGAAGCGATGACCGCGCCGTTCGAGGCGCACCTGGCCCGATGAACGCGCTCGACACCACCGATGGACGCCGCCTGCCATGGTCGCTGCTCGGCAACCTGGCGCTGCTCGCGTTGCTGGCGCTGTGCATGCTGGCGTTGCTGGCCCTGCACGACGACGCGTGGTGGATGTCCGCTCCGCGTCCGCTGCGCTGGTGGCTCGCTGGCGGGGTGGCGGCCGCCTATGCCGGATTCTGCGTCGCCCAGCTGTGGCCGCGACGACCGGCCCATGCCAAGGCAACGGCGGCATCGGCCAACGGCACGCCGCCGCTGCTGGTGGCCTGGGCCAGCCAGACCGGCTTCGCGCGACTGCTGGCCGAGCGCACCGCGGCGATGCTGCACGCAGGCGGCGTGCCGGTACTGGCGCTGCCGCTGGACGAAGTGGACGCAGCGCTGCTGACACGCACGCGACGCGCGTTGTTCGTCGCCAGCACCACCGGCGAGGGCGATCCGCCCGATCACGCGCTCGCCTTCCTGCGCCGCACGATGGCGCAGTGCCCGGCGCTGGGCGGGCTGGACTTCGCCCTGCTGGCGCTGGGCGACCGCGAGTACCGCGACTTCTGCGCGTTCGGCCGCCAGCTCGACGAGTGGCTGCGCGCCCGGGGCGCGCGTCCGCTGTTCGACCGCGTCGAGGTCGACAATGCGGACGCGGCCACGCTGCGGCACTGGCAGTACGAGGTCGGCCGTTTCGGCGGACTGTCCGACCTGCCGGACTGGACGCCACCGGCGTACGAACCGTGGCGGCTGCATTCGCGCCGTCAGGTCAATGCCGGCAGTCCCGGCGGCGCCGCGTTCGACCTGCAACTGGTGCCGGCCGCCGGTGCGTTGCCGAGCTGGCAGGCCGGCGACATCGCCGAGGTCGGACCGCGCAACGCGCGCGAACGCGTGCAGGCGCTGCTCCAGGCACTACGACTTCCGGGCGACGCCCCCGTCGATGCCGGCAACGGCACCGAAGCGCTGGCGGCCTGCCTGATGCGCATGCAGCTCCCCGCCGCCGATGCCGTCAGCGACGTGGATGCGCAGGCGCTGGTTTCCGGCCTGCGTCCACTGCCGCATCGCGAATACTCCATCGCCTCCATCCCTGCGGAAGGCCATCTCCGCCTGCTGGTCCGGCGGATGACCCGTCCCGACGGCAGCGCGGGGCTGGGCAGCGGATGGCTTTGCGACCTCGCAGCCCCCGGTGGGACGATCGACGTGCGCCTGCGCCGCAATCCCGGCTTCCATCCCCCGCCGGACGATCTGCCGCTGATCCTGATCGGCAACGGCACCGGAATGGCCGGGCTGCGCGCGCACCTGCAGGCACGGGTGGCGGCCGGCGCACGCGCGAACTGGCTGCTGTTCGGGGAGCGCAGCCCGGCGCATGACCTGTTCTTCGCCGACGACATCCGGCGGTGGCAGGCGCAAGGATGGCTGCCACGCCTGGACCTGGCCTTCTCCCGCGCCCCCGCGGCGCCTTGCTATGTCCAGGACCGCCTGCGGTCCGCGGCCGCGGACCTGCGCGACTGGGTCGGTCGCGGAGCGTCGGTGCTGGTCTGCGGCAACGCGGTGGGCATGGCGCCAGGGGTGGATGCGGCGCTGGGCGGGGTGCTGGGCACGGAACTCCGGGAAGCCCTTCGCGCCGAAGGTCGCTACCGGCGCGACATCTACTAGGCGGGCAGCGGGCGCCCGCCACCTGCCCCGGTCGCAGGCCACTGGACCTGCACCAGCAACAGCTCGCCCGCGCCATCGATCGGATGGCGCCACCGCCCCGTCGCGGGTGGCGGCAGCCAGGCGCTGTCGCCAGCGGCCAGCAGCGTTCCGTCCTGCCCGTCCGCGCCGCCTATGCGGGCGCTACCCGCCAGCACGTGCACGGCCCAGCCGGTCTGTCCGTCGCCAAAGCACCACATGTCGCCGACCAGTGGCCGATGGAACAGGTGGGCGGCGAGCGAGCCGGGGCGCCACATCAGGTTGAAGACCTGCACGGGCCCGTCCAGCGGCACGCCGGTCACCGCGCGCGATCCGGCGAACCGGATCCGCTGGTGGGGTGGCAGCAGCTCCGCCACCTGGCCATCGTCGAACTGCAGCCGCAAGCCGTTGCCATGCAGCAGCACCTGTTCGCGCTCGACACCGGGAAATGGCGAAAAATCGGCCGCCGCGTCCAGCTCCGCAATGGACAGACGCAAGGCCCAGTCCGCGCCAGCGGGCAAGGCGAGGATTTCCCGGGTCCACCCGCGACCATTGCGCCAGCGTTCGCGACGGTAGCCGGTGGCAGGAAGGGTCAGCACGCTGCGTCCACTCATGCCCGCATTCTGCCCCAGCGCGCCGCCCCGCCGTAAAGGCATCGCCCGGCTGCACGTCCTGTGCACCGCCGGGCGACACTGGGCACGTCCCTGTCGGCCTCCTGCCTGTCTGCGCCGCCGTCCTGGCGACACGCACCGGCACCGCTTCCTGCGGGACCGGCGCTCCTGCGGCTTCCTGCCCGCGCACCCCGCGGGTGCGCTATCCACATCGGCTTCCCTGCCGTGGGACGCTGGTCTTGTTACGCAGGTGGCAGCCGCGAGCGGCCACCTGCTCAGCGGCGCGCGACGGGCTTGGGCGTGCCGCCAGCCACCGGCTTCGCCGGGGCGGCGCCGGGCTTGGCCGCCTTGGCCGGGGCCCCGACCGCAATCAGGTCGCGGTTGCGCTCCACGGTCTTCAGGCCGATCCCCTTCACCAGGGCCAGCTCGTCGGCGCTCTTGAACGGACCGTTGGCGTTGCGGTGCTCGACGATCGCCTGGGCCTTGGCGGGTCCGATCCCGACCAGCGAGGCCTCCAGCTGGGCGGCATCGGCGCGGTTGATGTCGACCTTGTCGGCGGCGAACGCGCTGCCGGCCAGCAACAGCATCGACAGCAGCAGCGACTTGAACACGAGGAAGAACGGATTCATGGCAACACTCCTTGTTGGAAGACGGATGGCCGCCGCGGAGATCCACCCGCGGGCGGCGCAGCCAGTGTTCCCCGCCGGCAGGTGCGCACCCATCGCCGCAACACCCGCGCAGGGCCGGAGGCCCCCTCGTTCACCTGTAGGAAATTCCCGGGCGCAGGCAGCGGCGTAGAATGGATGCTTCCCTGCTTCCTCCGGATCCGCCATGCCCGCCACCGCCCGGCTCGACCACGCCGCTGCCGAGAACTTCATCGCCCGCAAATGGGATGCCGATATCGTCCCGCAGCTGGTGGACTACATCCGCATCCCCAACAAGTCGCCGATGTTCGACAAGGACTGGCAGGCGAACGGGCACATGGATGCCGCGGTCGCCCTGATGGAGGCGTGGGCCAGGGCGCAGTCGATCCCGGGCCTGCAGGTCGAGGTAGTGCGCCTGGAAGGCCGCACGCCGCTGATCTATGCCGAAGTGCCCGCCAGCGGCGACCAGTCCGGCGACGATACCGTCCTGCTGTACGGACACCTGGACAAGCAGCCGGAAATGACCGGCTGGGACCCCGACCTGGGCCCGTGGATCCCGGTGCTCAAGGGTGACCGGCTCTACGGCCGCGGCGGCGCGGACGACGGCTATGCGATCTTCGGTTCGCTGGCCGCGATCCAGGCGCTGCAGGAACAGGGCGTGCCGCACGCGCGCTGCGTGCTGCTGATCGAGGCCTGCGAGGAATCGGGCAGCTACGACCTGCCCGCCTACGTCGACCACCTGGCATCGCGCATCGGCAAGCCGTCGCTGGTGGTGTGCCTGGATTCGGGCTGCGGCAACTACGAACAGCTGTGGTGCACCACCTCGCTGCGCGGCCTGGCCGGCGGCAACCTGACGGTGAAGGTGCTCAGCGAGGGCGTCCATTCGGGCGACGCCTCCGGCATCGTCCCATCCAGCTTCCGCCTGCTGCGGCAGCTGCTGTCGCGGCTGGAGGACGAGGCCACCGGCCGGATCAAGGTCGAGGGCCTGTACGTCGAGGTGCCGGCCGAGCGCCAGGAGCAGGCGGGGAAGGTCGCCGGCGTGCTGGGGGACGAGGTTTTCAGCAAGTTCCCGTTCCTCGAGGGCATGACCCCGATGTCGGACGACCTGACCGAGCTGGTGCTCAACCGCACCTGGCGCCCGGCGCTGTCGGTGACCGGCGTGGACGGCATGCCGCCGCTGTCGTCGGCCGGCAACGTGCTGCGTCCGCACACCTCGGTGAAGCTATCGCTGCGACTGCCGCCGACGCTGGACGGCAAGCGCGCCGGCGACCTGCTCAAGGAGGTGCTGCTGGCCGATCCGCCGAATGGGGCGACGGTCGAGCTGGACCTGGAGAAGGCCTCCACCGGCTGGAACGCACCGGCACAGTCGCCATGGCTGACCGCCGCGATCGAGGCGGCCTCGCAGGCCGCCTTCGGCAAGCCGGCGATGTACATGGGCGAAGGCGGCACGATCCCGTTCATGGGCATGCTCGGCGAGAAGTTCCCGGGCGCGCAGTTCATGATCACCGGCGTGCTCGGCCCGCATTCCAACGCCCACGGCCCCAACGAGTTCCTGCACATCCCGATGGGCAAGCGCGTCACCCAGTGTGTCTCGCACGTGATCGCCGAGCACTACCAGGCCAGCGTCCGCGGCGAGACCACCGGCGTCGGCGCGGTGGCCGGCGGCCAGGCGCACGGCGACCACGGCTGCTGCTGAGCTCGCCGGCGCCGTGAAGCAGTCCAGGAAGCGCCGGGGGCGACCCGGGGCTTTCCTTTCCACGGCCCGGGAGCGCCGAAGTGCAGCGTCGTCCGCGCAGGGATAAGCTGGGCGCGCCCCCGCGCAACCAACCGGAGCTTCCCGCATGGAACAGATCTTTGGTGGTGGCATCATCTGGACGGTCTTCATCGGCCTGGTCGCCGGCCTGCTGGCGCGCGCCCTCAAGCCGGGCGACGACAAGCTGAGCCTGCTGTGGACCATCGTGCTGGGCATCGCCGGCGCACTGCTGGCCTGGTTCATCGGCGGTGCGGTCGGCTGGTACGCGCCCGGCGAGCCGGCCGGCTTCATCGCCTCGGTGGTCGGCGCGATCGTGCTGCTGTTCCTGTACGGCATGCTGCGCAAGAAGAAGGGCTGACGCCCGCACCACGGCCCAGCCGACCTGGAGAGACCCCGCCCGGCGGGGTCTTTCCGTTTCCGCCGGCCCCGGGTCGGCCGCACCGGACGCACTCGCCTGCCGCCATGCGCCGCGATTACCCTGTGCACCTGTTCCCGACCGATGCACCCATGTCCTCCACCGACCGCGCCGACCAGCGCCTGGCCTGGACCCGCCAGGCCCTGTCCGATCCCACGCTGGAGCTGGAGGTGGCCTCGGCGGACGCCAGCTTCCGCAGTTACTGGCGCACGTCCAGCGGCGGCTCGAGCTGGATCGTCATGGATGCCCCGCCCGGCCGCGAGGACATCGGCCCGTGGCTGGACATCGGCGCGCGCCTGGCGCAGGCCGGCCTGCACACCCCGGCGGTGCGGGCGAGCGATGTCGAGCAGGGCTTCGTGCTGATGGAAGACCTGGGCGATCGCCTGTACCTGCCCGAGCTGGATGCCGGCAGCGCCGACGCGCTGTACGCGCCGGCGATCGACGCGATCCTGTCGATGCAGACCCAGGTGTCCCCCGAGGGCCTGCCCGCGTTCGACGAACCGTGGATGGTGATGGAACTGGAGCTGATGCCCGAATGGTTCCTGCGCCGCCACCTGGGCTTCCTGCCCGAATGCGAGGACTGGGATCCGATCGAGTCCGCGTTCCGTGCCATCCTCAATGCCGCACATGCGCAGCCGCAGTGCTTCATGCACCGCGACTTCCATTCGCGCAACCTGCTGGTCGTGGCCGACAACATGCCCGGGGTGATCGATTTCCAGGGCGCGATGCGCGGCCCGCTCGCCTACGACCTGGCCTCGCTGCTGCGCGACTGCTACATCGCCTGGCCCGCGGAGCGGGTGGCGGCCTGGTGCGAGGACTACCGTCGGCGCGCGGTGGCGCTTGGCCTGACCGACGCCGGACAGGACGAGTTCGCGCGCTGGTTCGACATGGTCGGCCTGCAGCGGCACATCAAGGTGCTCGGCATCTTCTGCCGGCTCGCCTACCGCGACGGCAAGCCGGGCTACCTGGCCGACCTGCCCCTGGTGTGGCAATACGTGCGGGACGTCGGCAACCGCCACCAGGAGATCCGGCCGATGATCGGACTGCTCGAGCGCGCCATTGGCGGCCTCGACGTCACCCGGCCGCGCGGGGATTGACATGCGCGCCCTGGTCTTCGCCGCCGGCCTGGGCGAGCGCATGCGCCCGCTCACCGACCACACGCCCAAGCCGTTGCTGGAAGCTGGCGGCAAGCCGCTGGTCGCCTGGCACCTGGAGAAACTCGCCGCGATGGGCGTGACCGAGGTCGTGGTCAACACCTCGTGGCTGGCGCACCGCTTCCCGGAGGTGCTCGGCGATGGCTCGCGCTGGGGCATGCGCCTCCACTACAGCTACGAAGGCCCGGCACCGCTGGAAACCGGCGGCGGCATGCTGCATGCGCTGCCATTGCTGGGCGAGGCGCCCTTCCTCGCCGTCAACGGCGACATCTGGACGGACTGCGACTTCGCCGCGCTGCCGCGCGAGCCGCGTGGCGATGCGCACCTGGTGCTGGTCGACAACCCTGCGCACCATCCTTTGGGCGACTTCTCCCTGGAGGCGAGCGGTGGCGTCTCCGCCGTCGGCGCGGCGCGCCTTACCTACTCGGGCATCGGCGTCTACCGCGCCGGCGTGCTCCTGGACTGGCGCGATACCGTGGAGGGCGAGCCGGGCGCGCCGCCGCGCTTCCGTCTCGCGCCGCTGCTGCGCAGGGCCATGGCCCGGGGCGCGGTGACCGGCGAGCACCATGCAGGCCAGTGGACCGACGTCGGCACGCCCGAACGCCTGGCCGAGCTGGACCGCCAGCTGCGCGCGATGCCGGGCTGAGTGCGACGGAACCGCCGTCCCGCCCGTACCACCTGTCAATGGACGAAGCCGCGAAGGACGAAACCACCGAACCGGCGTTGCTGCGCCGCGCCCGTCGCGGCGACGAAACCGCGTTCGAAGCGCTGTACCACGGCCATGCGCGCGCCATCCATGCCCTGGCCTTCCGCCTGACAGGCGACGCGGCCGCAGCGGAAGACATCGTCCAGGACACCTTCCTGCGCATGTTCGGCTTCCTGTCGGGCCTGCGCGAAGACACCCCGCTGCGTCCGTGGCTCAAGCGCGTGGCCGCCAACCTGGCGATCGACCGCCTGCGCCGCGGCCGCCACCACGCCGACGACGATGCGTTGTTGCACGCCCCGGACGACGGGCCGTCGCCGGCGACGGTGGCCGAAGCCGATGGGCTGTTGCGACGGTTGCCACCCGTCGCACGTACCTTGGTCTGGCTGCACGAGATGGAAGGCTGGTCGCACGAGGAGCTGGCGCACCGCTTCGGACGCAGTCCCAGCTGGTCCAAATCGATCCTCTCGCGCTCGTTGTCGCGGCTGCGCGGACACCTGGAACCGGGAGCAGGCAATGAACGATCCTGACCAACTCCAGCGCCTGCTGGAAAGCATGCCCGAAGCGCCCGTCCCGGATTCGCTGTGGCCACGGGTCCGCGAGCAGCGTCGCCGGCAGTTGCGCCGGCGACGCATCGGCACCGGCCTGGCTTCGACCGCGCTGGCGGCATTGCTGCTGGTGTCCGCCTGGCCGGACCGGCCCACGCGGTCGCCCGATCCGGCCGCGCACCCGCCCGTCCTTGCCGGGCACGGCACCGACGAGCGGGTGCGCGCGCTCGACCAGGCGCTGCAGACGGCCTACGAGCGTGGTGCCAGCGACGACGAAGTGGCACCCCTGTGGGAGGCGCGCCGTGCCCTGCTCGTTCAGCACCACGCGCCGCGCGACGGCGCCTCGAACGTCAACGACATCTGAAACGGAGATCACCATGCGCCAGGGCCCTCGCCGGCGGCTTCTGCGGATCACCCTGGCCTTGGCGCTGGGAGTGGCCGGGCCTGTCCACGCGCAGGCAGGCATCGTGCCGGCGCTGGCGCCTGCGCTCGATCCGGACACGCCCGGCGCCGACGAGGCCTGCGGCATCGTCGGCGCCGGCACGGCCGCCACGCCCGAGAGCATGGACATCTATCCCGGCCACATCATGCAGATCAACGGCGAACGGCCGCGCATGGTACGAGAGGGCTACCGCCTGCAGCCGGGCAAGCACCTGCTGGTCGTGGCCGAGGCGATCCCGCGCGCCCACCTGGGCACCGCGCAACAGGCCCAGATCGACAAGATGCGGCGGCGCAAGGATTTCACCGGCTACTTCAAGCCCCTGCTGGTGGATGTGCGCGCCGACACGCTGCAACGCGTAGGCGTCCGCCTGCACCGCGACCACCTGGACACCGGCTCCATCCGCGACAACGCGTACTGGGAGCCGGTGGTCTGGGAAGAAGTGCCGCGCGAATGCCGCTGAGGGGAAACGCGATGACCAGCCAACCCTCCTCGCGGCCGTGCCCGCTTCCCCGCCGCAAGACCGGCGAAGACCGGATGCGATGGCACGCAGGCCTGTCCAGGGCCTGCCTGCTGGCCCTGCTGTGCGGGTGCGGCATGGTCGCCGGCCAGGCGGTGGCGCAGACGGCACGCCAGGCGACTGCCGCCGCGTTCGACCTCGGCGCGGTGATCGACGTACGTCGGTCCGATCCCGCCGGCCTGCGGGTGCTGGCGGTTACCCCGGGCGCTGCGGCCGAACGCGCGGGATTGCGCGCGGGAGACCGGCTGCAATCGATCAACGGGCAGGCACTGGCCGGCGTGGCGCGGCCGGCCGAGGCGTTGAGCCGTGCACTCGCTGCCGGCAATGGCGGCCTGGACGTGGAACTGGTGCGCGGCGGCCAGCCGATGCGGATCACCGGCACGGCGGACCCGCGCCGCGCGCCGGCCGGTACCCGCTGCGGCAAGGTCGTCGCCACGATCGAGGGCCTGCCGGCGAGCAGCGACGTACGCGCGCTGGACATCACCCAGATCGAGGGCCGCAGCGTGCCGCTGCCCGGCGGACAGCGCCATGCCGTGCCGGCCGGCACCCGCGCGATCATCACCCGCGAGCGCGTCCCGCAGCCGGCGACGCGTCCGTTGTCCACCTACCAGTCGAAGGCCTTCGTGCTGGAGATCGAACCGGACACGACCTACTACGTCGGCGCAAAGCCCGTCGCCGGCGCGGGATGGGTTCCGTTCGTATGGCAATCGCTCAAGGAAGCATGCCCTTGACCCGGCCCCTGCACCCGAACCACGTGCCCGGCGACACTTCACACCGGCTTAAGGCGAACAACGCTCCGATCGCCGGCACGCATGAACTGTCCGATGCCTCTGTCGGCCCATTCCACCGATCCGGAGACGACCATGAAACGCTTCGCGGTATTGTCGGTGCTGTTCCTCGCCTGCGCGGCCAGTGCCAACCCCAGTCCGCCTGCTGCCCCGCCCTCGGCCGCCCAGGCCACGCCGGCACCCAATCCGCCCGCGGTTTCGGCCGATCCGGCCAGCGTTTGCGGTTACGTCACCGACGGGCAGGGCGAAACGCCCACCAGCCAGGACATCTTCCCCGTCGATATCACCCAGATCGACGGGAAGAGCACGCCACTGCGGCCGGAGAACCGCTACCGCACCAAGCCGGGCACGCGCGTGCTCACGCTCAGCGATGCGATTCCACCGCATGACCTGCCCGCCGCGGCCATCGCGCAGATCGAGAAGATGAAGCGCCTCAAGGAGCAGCGCGCCTACAAGAAGCTTGAGGTGGAGGTGAAGCCGGGCGTGATCTATGCGGTCGGCGCACGCCTGCTGCGCGACAGGCTCGACGTCGACAGCATCCACGACAACGCCTACTGGGAGCCGGTGGTATGGGACCAGCGGGCGCAGCCGTGCAAGTGAACGGCCGCCGCTGACGGCCGTTCCGGCGCGTTCCAGCTTGCTGGTTCGCATTGCCTGCCCCGCGCGTGCCCGATCGGGCGATGCGCACGAAACGGAGAAAAGCCCCATGTTGCGTCCCATCCTGATCGCTTCGCTGCTGCTGGCGGGTCATGCCCATGCCAGCGGAAACCCGCCTGCGCCGGCAGTCGGTGCCGCGGGCAGTACATGTGGCTACGTCACCGACCAGCGCGCCACCATCCCCAAGAGCCAGGACATCTTCCCGGTCGAGATCACCCGCATCGATGGACGCAGCACGCCCCTGGATTCGCGCAACCGCCATTCGGTGCAGCCGGGAGAGCGCGTGCTCACCGTCACCGACCACATCGACCCGCACCGGCTGCCCGGTGCGGCGGTCTCGCAGATCGCGAAGATGAAGCGCCTCGAGCTGCAGCGTGCGTACAAGCCGTTCACGGTCAAGGTGGAGCCTGGCGTGAGCTATGCGGTCGGCGCGCGGCTGCTGCGCGACCGCCTCGATGTGCAAAGCATCCGTGACAACGCCTACTGGGAACCCGTGGTCTGGGAGGAGCGCGCCGAACCCTGCCCCTGAGCGGCGGCAGGACAGTCGCCTGCGGACGGGCCGAGCAGGCCCGCCGCATTGGCCCCAAGGCCTATTTCCCGCATCCCGTTTTCAGGCGAAATTGCGCCGTCTGGCGCGGATGGACGACGCCGCGCCCACGCTGCTGGACCATCCGTCCGGAGAACGACCATGTTGCGCATGCCCCTGTTGGCGACCGTCCTGCTCGCCTCCACCGCCTTCGCCGGTCCACAGGCCGCCACGACGGCCAGCGCGCCGCCAGCCAGCCCCGCCGCGGCCGCGCCGCCGGAGGTTCCTTCCGATCCGTCCAGCACGTGCGCCTATGTCACGGTGAGCCAGGGCGAGATCCCCGAAAGCCGCGACATCTTCGACGCCACGATCACCCAGATCGACGGCAAGAGCACGCCGTCGGGCCGCCGGAACCGGTACCCGGTCGAACCCGGGGCGCACGTGCTGACCATCGCCGACCGGATCGACCCCAAGCGCGTGCCGGCCGCGGCGAACGCGCAGATTTCGAAGATGAAGCGGCTCGAGCAGCAGCGCGCGTACAAGAAGGTCGAGCTCGACGTGCAACCCGGTGTCAGCTACGCGATCGGGGCGAAGCTGCTGCGCGACCGGCTCGACGCCGACAGCATCCGCGACAACGCCTACTGGGAGCCGGTGGTCTGGGACATGCGCCCCGAACACTGCCCGTGATGCCATCGCCGCATGCCCGCACCGCCGGGCTCAGGCGGCGCCGGACAGCATCCGGCGCAGGAACGGCACGGTGACGCGGCGCTGCGCGGCCAGCGATTCGCGGTCGATGCGATCGAGCAGGGCAAGCAGCTGGACCAGGTCGCGACCGGTGCGCGTGAGCAGCCAGTCGATCGCGGCCTCTTCCAGTACCAGGCCGCGCCGAAGCGCGCGGTCGCGCAGGACCCTGCGGCGGCCGTCGTCGTCCAGCGGCCCGAGTACGACGCGCGCGCACTGCCCCAGCCGCGAGCGCAGGTCGGGCAGCGCCAGCGGCAACGCCGCCGGCGGCGCGGCCGCCAGGTAGACCACGCCGCGCCCGGCGGCACGCGCACGGTTGTGGAAGTCGAACAGCGCCACCTCGTCGGTGCGGTCGCCGGCAACGGCGTCGAGGCCGTCCAGCGCGACCACGTCGGCGCGATCGAGCGCCTCGAGCGCATCGCCCAGGCGCCCGGCGGCGGCACGCAGCGGCAGGTAGGCGGCGCGACGACCGGCCTGCTCGGCTTCGGCGCACACCGCCAGGCCCAGGTGGGTCTTGCCGGTGCCCGGGCCCCCTTCGACGTAGAGCCAGTCCGCGCCCGCCTCGCGCGCCAGCGCGCGCAGCTGGGCGATCGCGCCGGGCGGGGCGTCGACGAAGCTTTCCAGCCGCTGGTCGGGTGGATAGCGCAACGACAGCGGCAGCTGGGGCGTGGCCCCGGGGGTCCCGCTCACGACTGTTCCGGTTCCCGCCGCGCGGCCTCGGCGACCGACCCCGGATCGACGTAGGAGTCGAGCACGATCGGCACGTGTTCGCCCGCGTACAGCTCGCTCTCGCGGTAGCGTTCCTTCGCGAACCGCAGCAGCACGTTGGCCACCGCCGCCACCGGCAGCGCCAGCAGCATGCCGAGGAAGCCGAACAGCTGGCCGCCGGCCATGATCGCGAAGATCACCGCCATCGGGTGCAGGCCGATCTTGTCGCCGACAATGCGCGGGGTCAGCACGTAGCTCTCGAGCATCTGGCCGACGGTGAACACCACGCCGACCAGGACCAGCAACTGCAGGTCGAATCCCTGCGACTGGACCAGCGCGGCCACGACGGCCAGGACCACGCCGGTGGTTGCGCCCAGGTACGGGATGAAGCTGATCAATCCGGCGACCAAGCCGATCAGCAGGCCCAGCTTGAGCCCGACCAGCGACAGGCCGGCCGCGTAGATCACGCCCAGCGCGATCATCACCACGAACTGGCCGCGCAGGAACGCGCCGAGCACGTCGTTGGACTCGCGCGCCAGCCGGGTCACGGTGCCGATGTGGTCGCGCGGGATCAGCGCGGCCACGCGGTCCACCAGCATGTCCCAGTCGCGCAGGAAGTAGAAGGTCAGGATCGGCAGCAGCACGATGTTGGCGACCCAGGCCAGCATCGCCACGCCCGAGCGCGAGACGTAGCCGAACACGGCCGCGGCGACCCCGCCGGCCTGTGCCCAGTGGCTCTTTACCCACTCGGTGATGCGCTCGCTGTCGAGCCAGCCGATCAGGTCCAGCCCGGTCTTCTGCTCCAGCCACGGCAGCGCGGTCTGCAGGATCCAGTCGCGGTACTCGGGCGCCGCTTCGATCAGGGTCACGACCTGCCGCTCCAGCAGCGGCACCAGGATCAGCAGCGCCAGCACCACCACCAGCACCATCGCGCCGAACACCAGGGCGACGGCCAGGTTGCGCGACAGGCCGCGGCGCTGCAGGCGGTCGACCAGCGGGTCGCCGAGCCAGCCCAGCAGGGCGCCGAGCACGAACGGCGTGAGGATCGGCGCCAGCATCCATACCAGCCACACCGCCACCGACACCACCGCCAGCCACCTCAGCTGGCGCAGGAATCGCGCGATCTCGTACTCCGGCGCCTCGTTCATCGGATCCTGCCCATCGAAACGTCATTCATCGAATGCGGTACTCCATCGGTACGCCTTCCACCGCCACCACCGGCGCGTCGGCACCGAGCATGCGCTGGAACCCGGCCATGCCGGTGAGCAGGTCCAGGTCGAACTCCACGCGCTGGCCGTCGGCGCGGGCCGGGGCGATCCGCCGCACCACCGGCATCTTCTGCAGCATCGCCGACACGCGCAGGTAGTCCTCGGCGTTGCGCAGGCCGGTGAAGGCCACCCGGTAGGTGCCGGCGGGTTCGGACGGGGGCACCTTGGCGTAGCGCTGCACCAGCGCGTCGGCCGCCACGTCGGCGCCGCTGGCGATGGCCCGCCGCGCATCGCCGTCGCTGACCGAGCGGGTCGCCAGCACGCGCCCGGAGTCGACGAAGGTCCAGTCGGCGGTCCAGCCCGCGCCGCTGCGGTAGAGCTTGCCGATCAGCTGCATCGGCGGGCTGTAGCGGGCCGAGGCGCGGGCCACGGCGGCGGGATCGTTGCGCCAGATCGCGCCGACGGCGGCCTGCTCGGCCGCGCCGCCGGACGGCAGGCCGAGGCGGTAGCCGCGGTCCTGGGCGCGATCGAGCACGCTGCGCGCCGCGTTGACCTGGCCGGTCGTGAGCAGGCGCGGGCCGCTGCCATCGTCGATCGCCAGCCACAGCACCGGCTTGGGCCGCGGCTGCGCCCAGACCGGCAGGCCGAGCGCGGCGACCATCGTGTCCACCGCCTCCGGGACGAAGCGCACGACCAGCATGGTCCTGAAGGTCGGCGCACCGGCCGGCGACAGGCCCTGGTCCTGGCGGAAGTCGTAGCTGTCCACGTAGCCGCGGGCATTGCGCAGCTCCTGCGCCACGCCCGGCCGGTTGACCACGCCGGCATCGCCGGAGAGCTTCTCCAGCACCTGCGCCAATGCGCGGGCGTAGCCGGCCTCGCGCGCCTGCTCGGTCTGGCTGTTGACCGGCACCTCGGCCGCGTACAGGCCCTGCGCGCTGGCGACGTCGCCTTCCGTGCGCAGCGCCTCCTGGGCATGGACCGGCGCGAGGACGGCCGCCAGCAGGCACAGCCCGGCGAGGGCGATAAGCGGGAACCGGATGCTCGGGGCACGGCTTGCGCGCATGCGGGGTCCTCAGGGGCGGTCGATGCCGGAATTGTTGCGCGAATGCCGTCAGTGCGCCAATCACGCGCCGGCGCAGGAGCGGCTGCAGGCCCGGGAGGACGGGCCGGCCGCAGGCCCGGCTGGTAGAATCCGCTCCCCGATCCCCGCCGCAGGCCCTGCACGTGAGCCAGACCCCCACGCCCGCCCCCCTGACCTACCGCGACGCGGGCGTGGACATCGACGCCGGCAACGAGGTGGTCGAGCGGATCAAGCCGCTGGTCAAGCGCAGCTTCCGCCCGGAGGTGATGGGCGGCCTCGGTGGTTTCGGCGCGCTGTTCGACCTGTCGAACAAGTACCGCGAGCCGGTGCTGGTCTCGGGCACCGACGGCGTCGGCACCAAGCTCAAGCTGGCCCAGCAGCTGGGCCGGCACGACACCATCGGCATCGACCTGGTCGGCATGTGCGTCAACGACATCCTGGTCCAGGGCGCCGAGCCGCTGTTCTTCCTGGACTACTTCGCCACCGGCAAGCTGGACGTGGAGACCACCGTGGCCGTGGTCGGCGGGATCGCCGCCGGCTGCACCGAGTCCGGATGCGCCCTGATCGGCGGCGAGACCGCCGAGATGCCCGACATGTACCCGCCTGGCGAGTACGACCTGGCCGGCTTCGCGGTCGGCGCGGTGGAGAAATCGCAGCTGCTGGACGGCGCGAAGGTGCGCAAGGGCGACGTGTTGCTCGGCATCGCCTCCTCCGGCCCGCACTCCAACGGCTATTCGCTGATCCGCCGGATCTACGACCGCGCAGGCCGCCCGGCGGACCTGCAGGTCGGCGGCGTGGCCCTGGCCGACGCGCTCATGGCGCCGACCCGGCTGTACGTGAAGCCGGTGCTGGCGCTGCTGCGCGAACACGGCGAGTCGATCCACGCCATGGCCCACATCACCGGCGGCGGCCTGACCGAGAACATCATCCGCGTGATCCCCGACGGCCTGGGCCTGCGGATCGAGGCGTCCGCGATCGTGCTGCCGCCGGTGTTCGACTGGCTGCAGCGCGAAGGGGCGGTGGCCGACGCGGAGATGTGGCGCACCTTCAACTGCGGCGTCGGCTTCGTGCTGGTGGTCCCGCAGGCGGCGATGGCGGCCGTGTCCTCCAGCCTCGACGCGCAGGGGCTGGCCCATCGCGCGATCGGCCAGGTCGTGGACGCCGGCGACGGCGAACGCGTCCACATCGGCTGACCCGCGCCAGATGACCCGCGCGAGCGGAGGCAAGCCGCGCCTGGCGGTGCTGGCGTCCGGTCGCGGCAGCAACCTGCAGGCGGTGCTCGACGCCATCGCCACCGGCCACCTGCAGGCGGAAGTGACCGGCGTGTTCTCCGACCGGCCCGGCGCGCCGGCGCTGGAGCGCGTGCCGCCGGCGCTGCGCTGGAGCGGGCGGCCGCGCGACTACCCGGACCGCGCCGCGTTCGATGCGGCCCTCGCCGCGGCCGTAGAGGCCAGCAGGCCGGACTGGGTGTTCTGCGCCGGCTACATGCGCATCCTCGGCGATGCCTTCGTGCGCCAGTTCGACGGTCGCCTGCTCAACGTGCATCCCTCGCTGCTGCCCCGCTACAAGGGCCTGCACACCCACGCCCGCGCGCTGGAGGCCGGCGATGCCGAACACGGCGCCAGCGTGCACTTCGTGGTGCCCGAACTGGATGCGGGCGCGGTCGTGTCCCAGGTACGGATTCCGGTGCTGCCCGGCGATGCGCCCGAAACGCTGGCCGCGCGGCTGCTGCCACGCGAACACGCGCTGGTGGTGGCGACGCTGGCCCTGGCCACCGCCGGCCGCCTGGCTGAACAGGGCGGTCAGGTCCGGCTCGATGGTCAGACCCTGTTTAGTCCGCTGGCACTAGATTCCGCCGGGAGCCTGCGCCCGGAATCACGCAGCTGACACCGCTTTCCGGGCATGCTGGACCCGCCATCCGAAGCCTGTTCCCCATGCCCCCCTTCCCGCCGCTTCCGCGCCTGCCGCTGTTCGCCTTCTGCCTGGCCCTGGCCGGGCCCCTGTGCGCGCAGGAAGCGGCACCCGTCCCGGCCCCGGCGGTCGCGGCCGAAACGGTGGCGGCACCGGCCGAGCGCCAGGCGCCGACCCTGGAACCGTTCCTGGCGACCTACGAAGCGCTCTACCAGGGCAAGCCCGCGGGCAGCGCGACCATGCAACTGGTGCGCGGCGACGGCCCCGGCCGCTGGCGTATCGACCTGACCATCCACGGCGAACGCGGCATCGCAGGCCTGGCACGACTGAACCTGCAGCAGAGCACGGTGTTCGACCTGCATGAAGGCGAATACCGACCGCTGACCCAGGCCACCGCGCGCAAGGCGATGCTGTTCGGCAAGGAAGTCAGCGGCGTCTACGACTGGTCTACGATGCAGGCGCACTGGCAGGGCGACCTGAAGAAGGAGCGCCGCCGTCCCCTGCCGCTGCAGGCCGGCGACATGAGCGCCCTGCTGATCAACCTGGCCATCATGCGCGACGCCGTGCCGGGCGCGACCCTGAACTACCGCATGGTCGACCTGGGGCGCGCGCGCGACTACGTGTACCAGGCCGCGGGCGAACCGGAGATCATGGCCGTTGGCGACATGAGCTACGACGCGCTGCGCGTGGCTCGCACGTCCAGCGACGGCGACCAGACCGTGCTGTGGGTCGCCAGCGGCGTACCCACGCCGATCCGCATCCTGCAACGCAAGGACGGCGAAGACGAAATCGACCTGCGACTGGTCGAATACCGAGGAGTGTAGAAACGATGAGTGGACGTATCCGATTCGCCCCGGCCCTGGCCGTATTGCTGGCAGCGGCCGGCACCAGCGCGCATGCCGCCAGCCTGGAGCCGTTCACCGCCGACTACCAGGCCCGCTACCTGGGCATGCAGGCCACCGGCAGCATGACCCTGGCCGCCCAAGGCGAGAACCGCTGGAAGTACAGCCTCGACATCAGCAACCAGCTCGGCAGCCTGAGCCAGAGCACGGTGTTCGAGGAGCACCAGGGCCGGCTGCGTCCGCTCAGCAGCAGCGATCGCGCCGCGGCACTGATGAAGAAGAAGAACGTCGATGCCACCTACGACTGGGAAACCGGCCAGGCCACCTGGAGCGGCGACGTCAAGCCCGAGCGCCGCGGCCCGGTGAAGCTGCAGCCCGGCGACATGGATGCGCTGCTGATCAACCTCGCGGTCACCCGCGACCTGGCCGACGGCAAGCCGCTGAGCTACCGCATGGTCGACGAGGGCCGGGTGCGGCAGATGCAGTGGGAGGTCGTCGGCAAGGAAGCGGTCACCGTGGATGGCGCCAGCAAGCAGGCCACCAAGGTCGTCCGCCGCACCGACAAGCGCGAGATGTACGTGTGGCTGGTGCCGGGCATGCCGGTGCCGGCGCGGGTGCTGCAGCGCGAGAACGGCATCGACACGGTCGACCTCACGGTGAAGTCGGTGCGCTGAAGCGCGGCTCCTTCTCGACGCCATCCATGCGGCGTCGGCGGAAACCCGCGGTTACCGACCGCCGGCCGGAGTGCCCGTGTCGAACACGGTCCTGCAGTCGACCCGGATCACCTCGCCACTGCGGTACCAGCGGAAGGTGGTGCACTCCCGCCGGCCTTGCCGCTCGCGGCTGGCGGTGACCGCGTAGAGCGACTGCGCGATCTCGGTGCGGGTGACCGTGCCGTCCTCGTTCCAGTCCATGTCCGCGGTCTCGATGCCGCGGGTGGCGGCCATCCCGGCCCAGCCGGCCCAGGCCACGGCCAGCAGCAGCACCGCCATGATCGCCAGCAGCAGCTTGCGGCGCGGCGTCAGCTTGCCCTTGAGCAGCATCAGCCGGTGATCCTGCGGATCTTGGCGCCCAGCGCACCGAGCTTCTCCTCGATGTTCTCGTAGCCGCGGTCGAGGTGGTAGATGCGGTCGATCGTGGTCTCGCCCTCGGCCACCAGCCCGGCCAGGATCAGCGACGCCGACGCGCGCAGGTCGGTCGCCATCACCGGCGCGCCGCTCAGGCGCTCGTTGCCGCGCACGATCGCCGTGTGCCCGTCGATCTGGATGTCCGCGCCCAGGCGCAGCAGCTCGTTGACGTGCATGAAGCGGTTTTCGAAGATCGTTTCGCTGATTACGCCCACGCCCTCGGCCACGCAGTTGAGCGCCATGAACTGGGCCTGCATGTCGGTCGGGAACGCCGGATACGGCGCGGTGGTCAGGCTCACCGCCCGAGGCCGCTTGCCATGCATGTCCACGGTGATGCTGTCCGCGGTCGTGGTGACCTCGGCGCCGGCCTCGGCCAGCTTGACCAGCACCGCGTCCAGGGTGTCCGGTCGCGCCTTGCGCGCGGTCACGCGGCCGCCGGTCATGGCCGCGGCGACCAGGAAGGTGCCGGTTTCGATCCGGTCGGGCAGCACGGCGTGGCGGCCGCCGCTGAGGCGTTCGACGCCGTGGATGGTGATGCGCGACGTGCCCGCGCCTTCGATCCGCGCGCCCAACGCGTTGAGGCAATCGGCCAGGTCGACGACCTCCGGCTCCATCGCCGCGTTCTCGAGCACGGTGGTGCCTTCGGCCAGGGTCGCGGCGGCCATCACGTTCTCGGTGCCGGTCACGGTGACCATGTCGAAGACGAAGCGCGCACCCTTCAGCCGCTGCGCCCTGGCCTTGATGAAGCCGTTCTCGACCGTGATCTCCGCGCCCAGCGCCTGCAGGCCCTTGATGTGCTGGTCGACCGGGCGCGAACCGATCGCGCAGCCGCCCGGCAGCGAGACTTCCGCGGCGCCGTGGCGGGCCAGCAACGGGCCGAGCACCAGGATCGAGGCGCGCATGGTCTTGACCAGCTCGTAGGGCGCCACGTGCTGGTTGACGCTGCGCGGATCGACCACCAGGCTGCTGCCGCGCGCCAGCGTGCCCTGGTCGAACTCGACCCCGGCGCCGAGCTCGCTGAGCAGCTTGATCGTGGTGACCACGTCGTGCAGGTGCGGGACGTTGAGGATCTCCACCGGCGCATCGGCCAGCAGGGTCGCGCACAGGATGGGGAGCACGGCGTTCTTGGCGCCGGAAATGACGACTTCGCCCTGGAGCGGCGCGCCGCCGGTGACAACGATCTTCTGCATCTGCAATCCGATTGGGGTGGCGGCGCGGCGGCTCAGGCCGTCTCGTCGGGGGTGACGGTCTTCAGGGCCAGGGCGTGGATCGCCCCGCCCATGAGCTCGCCCAGGGTCGCGTAGACCATGCGGTGGCGGGCCAGCGGCAGCTTGCCGCGGAAGGCCTCGGCGACCACGGTCGCCTCGAAGTGCACGCCGTCGTCGCCCTGCACCTGGGCGCGGGCGCCCGGCAGGCCGTCCTCGATCATGCGGCGGATGGTGTCGGCGTCCATGGATCGCTTGGCCTAGAATGAAGCCCCGCATTCTAGCGAATCCGGCCGCCCCGGACCGAGCCCGCATGAGCCAGCCGCCCCAGACGGCCGCCACCGCACCGACCACACCGGCACCGACCCCGGCCAGCCTGGCCGCCAGCGGCCGCCGCGTGCTGGAGATCGAGCGCCAGGCGCTGGCCGCCGTCGGCGAACGCATCGGCGGGGAGTTCGCCCGCGCCTGCGCGCTGGTCATGGCCGGGCGTGGCCGCGTGGTCGCCACGGGCATGGGCAAGTCCGGCCACATCGCGCGCAAGATCGCCGCCACCCTGGCCTCCACCGGCACCCCGGCGTTCTTCGTCCATCCCGGCGAGGCCGGCCACGGCGACCTGGGCATGATCACCGACGCCGACGTGGTCCTGGCGATTTCCTACTCGGGCGAGTCCGACGAGATCCTGATGCTGCTGCCGGCGCTGCGCCGCCAGGGCAACACCGTCATCGCGATGACCGGCCGGCCGCAGTCGACGCTGGCGCGCGAGGCCGACGTGCACCTGGACGTGTCGGTGCCCGCCGAAGCCTGCCCGCTGCACCTGGCGCCCACGTCCAGCACCACCGCCACCCTCGCCCTGGGCGACGCGCTGGCGGTGGCGCTGCTCGAGGCGCGCGGCTTCACCGCCGACGACTTCGCCCGCTCGCACCCGGCCGGCAGCCTCGGCCGCCGCCTGCTGCTGCACATCGACGACGTCATGCACGGCGGCGATGCCCTGCCCCGGGTCGATGCCGGCGCCAGCGTGGCCGAAGCGCTGGTTGAGATGAGCCGCAAGCGCCTGGGCATGACCGCGGTCGTCGACGACGGCGGCAGGCTGCTGGGCCTGTTCACCGACGGCGACCTTCGCCGCGCGCTCGACCAGGGCGTGGACGTGCGCCAGACCCCGATCGCCGAGGTCATGACCCGCAACCCACGGACCGTCCGCGCCGGGCAGATGGCCACCGAGGCGGCGCACCTGATGGAGCAGCACCGCATCAACGGCCTGGTCGTGGTCGACGCCGACGGCCGCGCGGTCGGCGCGCTCAACATTCACGACCTGTTGCGCGCGCGCGTGGTTTAACGGCCCATCCGCAACAGGACCCCCCGTGCCCTACGATCCCCTCGCCCACGTCGATGCCCAGATCCGCGAACGCGCCGCGCGCATCGGCCTGGTCTGCCTGGACGTGGACGGCACCCTGACCGACGGGCGCCTGTACTTCGACGGCGACGGCCGCGAGATCAAGTCCTTCAACGTCCTGGACGGCCAGGGGCTGACACAGCTGCGGCGCTTCGGCATCC
This sequence comes from Pseudoxanthomonas sp. Soil82, assembly GCF_040446535.1. Lineage (NCBI taxonomy): Bacteria > Pseudomonadati > Pseudomonadota > Gammaproteobacteria > Lysobacterales > Lysobacteraceae > Pseudoxanthomonas > Pseudoxanthomonas sp. Soil82. The sequence continues at coordinate 445,422 of NZ_JBEAAK010000004.1, read as the reverse complement.
ATGTCGCGCTGATCACCGCCCGCAACAGCCAGGCCGCGAAGCGGCGCGGCGACGACCTGCGCCTGGAGACCTTCATCGGGGTCAAGGACAAGCTGACCTGCATGGACGAGCTGGCCGCGCGCCATGGCCTGGACCGCCAGCGCACCGCCTTCGTCGGCGACGACCTGCCGGACCTGGACTGCCTGCGCGTGGCCGGCCTGTCGGTCGCGCCGGCCAACGCCCACCCGTGGATCGCCGAGATCGTGCACTGGCGCACCCGGGCGCGCGCCGGCGAGGGCGCGGTCCGCGAAGTCTGCGACGTGCTGCTGGCCGCGCAGGGCCACGTGCCCGCGATCCTGGCAGGCGCGGCCCATTCGCGCGACGGATCCCGCGCATGAGCTGGCGCAAGCTGCTGGGCCTGGCGCTCCTGGTGGCGGCCGTGGCCACCGGCTGGCTGGCCTGGAACCGGCGCGACCGCGGCGAACCGCAAGCCGACGTCACGGAGCGGTCCGACTACGTATTGCGCGATTTCGAGATGGCGATGCTCGGCAAGGACGGCATCGAATCGGTGCGGCTGCAGGCGCCGGAACTGCAGCGCAATCGCGAGGACCAAAGCCTGGCCATCCTCCAGCCGCTGTTCCTGATGCCCGGCGAGGACGGCGGCTGGCGGCTGGCGGCCGACCAGGGCTGGGTCAATTCCGACGGCAGCCTGGCAAGGCTCGAAGGTAATGTGAAAGGCGACAGCGCCGAAGGCCACCCGGTGCCGACCACCCTCCGCACCGACCGGCTGGAGCTGCTGCCGGACAAGCACCTGGCCCGGACCGACGACCGCGTCACCCTGACCCAGCCGGGTATCATGCAGACCGGCGTAGGCTTCGAGGCCAACCTGCGGACCCAGCGGTACAAGTTCCTCTCCCAAGTCAAGACCCGCTATGAACCCTCTTCGCGCCGCTGACCTGCGCCGCCTCCTGGCCGCGACCCTCCTGTCGGCCGTCGTGCTGCCCGCGCTGGCGCTGGCCAAGACCTCCGATCGCGACCAGCCGATGACGCTGGACGCCGACGCGTCCGTCTGCAACCAGGCCGACGCCAACTCGCGCTGCGTGTTCAACGGCAACGTCGTCATCGTCCAGGGCACGCTGGAGATCCGGGCGGACCGCGCGGAGATCGTGCGCAGCAACGGCGACATCGCCCAGGTCATCCTCACCGGCAAGCAGGCGACGATGAAGCAGCAGATGGACGACGGCACGATGATGAACGCGCGCGCCGACCGCATCGTCTTCGAGCCGCCCAAGGACCTGCTGACCCTGACCGGCAACTTCAACATCGAGTCGCCGCGCGGCAGCAACAGCGGCCAGCGGATGGTCTACAACATGGGCACCGGGCAGATGCAGAGCGGCGGCGACGGCACCCGCGTGCGCACCGTCATCCAGCCGCGCGCCGCGGCCCCGGCCAAGGGAAGCAACTGATGCTCGTCGCCGAAGGCCTGCGCAAGAAGTACAGGCAGCGCGAGGTGGTCAGGGAGTTCGGCCTGACCCTGGACGCGGGCGAAGTGGTCGGCCTGCTCGGCCCCAACGGCGCCGGCAAGACCACCTGCTTTTACATGATCGTCGGCCTGGTGGCCGCCGATGCCGGCCGGATCGTCCTGGATGGCCGCGACATCACCTCCGAACCGATGTACACGCGCGCCCGCCTCGGCGTGGGCTACCTGCCGCAGGAAGCCTCGGTGTTCCGCAAGCTCACCGTGGCCGACAACCTGCGCCTGGTGCTGGAGCTGCGCCAGGACCTGGACGGCGAAGGGATCGAGCGCGAGCTGTCCTCGCTGCTGGACGAACTGCAGATCGGCCACGTCGCCGACCAGCTCGGCGCCAGCCTGTCCGGCGGCGAACGCCGCCGCTGCGAGATCGCCCGCGCGCTGGCCGCCAAACCGCGGCTGATGCTGCTGGACGAGCCCTTCGCCGGCGTCGACCCGATCTCGGTCGGGGAGATCCAGCGCATCGTGACCCACCTCAAGAACCGCGGCATCGGCGTGCTGATCACCGACCACAACGTGCGCGAGACCTTGGGAATCTGCGACCGTGCGTATATCCTCGCCGAGGGAAGCGTACTGGCGCAGGGGGCGCCGGACGCGCTGCTGGCCGATCCGGACGTGCGCCGGGTCTACCTGGGGGATGAGTTCCGCCTGTAACCCCCCCGGGGGGAACATCCCCTTGCCGGCAGTCCCGTCGCCCCACTACTGGCAGGGACATGAAGGCACGGCTGCAGACATCGCTGGGACAGCAACTGGTCATGACGCCGCAGCTGCGCCAGGCCATCCGCCTGTTGCAGATGTCCACCCTCGAACTGCAGGCCGAGGTCGCCGAGGCGATCGAGACCAACCCGTTGCTGGAATGGACCGAGGACGCGCCGTACGACGCGCCCACCCCGGTCGATGGCACGTCCCCCGGCAGCGGGGCCAGCGGCGCGGACGACGCCGGCGACAGCAGCCGCGACGACCGCGACGGCGAAGACTGGACCCCGGACGAAGCCAGCTGGGATGGGGTCGGCAGCGGCAGCGGTGGCGGCGGCGGTTCCGACGACGACCGCGAAGGTGCCGCCGAGCGCATGGCCGAGCCGGAAAGCCTGGGCGACCACCTGTTGTGGCAGCTGCATCTGTCGCCCCTGTCGGAGCGCGACCGCCGGATCGGCGCGGCGCTGATCGACGCGCTGGACGAGGACGGCTACCTGCGCGAACCGCTGTCGGCCATTGCCGAGACCCTGCTGCCGGAAACCGTGGCCGGCGAGGACGAGATCCTGACCGTGCTGCACCAGTTGCAGCGCTTCGACCCGGTCGGCATCGGCGCGCGCAATCTCGGCGAATGCCTGCGCCTGCAGCTGGAAGTACTGCCGGACTGCACGCCCGGCCGGGCGCTGGCGTTGCGGATCGTCGACGGGCCGCTGGAACGCCTGCCGCGCAGCGGCATCGCCGGCATCGCCCAGGAACTGCGCAGCCCGATCGACCAGGTCGAACAGGCGGTGCAGCTGGTGCGCTCGCTCGACCCGCGCCCGGGCAAGCAGGTCGGCGAAGTGGACCCGGACAACTACGTGATCCCCGACTGCGTGGTCTGGCGCCAGCGCGGCGTGTGGAAGGTCGCGCTGTCACAGCAGGCGATGCCGCGGGTGTCGATCCACCGAGGCTACGAGCAGATGATCCGCCGCTGCGGCGAGAGCGACGCCGGCTACCTGCGCACCCAGTTGCAGGAAGCGCGCTGGCTGCTCAAGAGCCTGGAGGCGCGCGGCGAGACCCTGCTCAAGGTGATGCGCTGCCTGCTGCGGATGCAGGCCGGCTTCCTCGAGTTCGGCGAACAGGCGCTGCGCCCGCTGACCCTGCGCGAGATCGCCGGCGAAGTCGGCCTGCACGAATCCACGGTCTCGCGCGCGATCGCGCGCAAGTACGTGCGCACCCCGCGCGGGACCTTGCCACTGAAGGCGTTCTTCGCGTCCGGCATCGACACCGAGGGCGGTGGCGAGGCCTCCAGTACCGCGATCCAGGCGATGATCCGCCGTCTCATAGACGACGAGAACCCGCGCAAGCCGTTGTCTGACGCCAAGCTGGCCGACCTGCTGAAGCAGGCCGGTATCCCGGTGGCGCGGCGGACCGTGGCGAAGTATCGTGAGGCCATGAACATCTCGGCTTCGCACGAGCGGGTCCGGATCGGCTGAGCGGCACGCACGACCGAAACGCCCGCCTGGGGCGGAGCCGCCATTCGCGGCAACGACCAAGGAGGTACATGATGCGCATCGAAACGTACGGGCAGCAGCTTGAAGTCACCCAGCCCCTGCGCGAGTACGTCGAGGAGAAGCTGCAGCGCCTCGACCGCCATTTCGACCAGCCCATCCAGGTCCGCGTCCAGCTGGGGCTGCGCAAGCCGGCCCACCACGCCGAGGCCAACCTGACGGTGCCCGGCAAGACCCTGCACGCCGACGCCGAAGGCGAGAACATGTACGCGGCGATCGACCTGCTGGCCGACAAGCTCGACCGGCTCATCCTCAAGCACAAGGAAAAGCAGCAGGACCACCACGCCCCGCGGGTGGTCACCGACGCACTCTGACCGGCGCCCTTTGCCCACCCCCGCTCCGTGCCGGCCGCCGCGCGCCGCCGGCACGGACGCCGCATTTGCGCGACAATCGCCCCGTCCCCATCGACGAGGCCGGGCTGCATGAGGAACGCCAGCATCACCGCGCGCGAGCTGTTCGAACAGCAGCAGGAAAAGCTCGGCCTGCGCTGGCTGGCCGGCCGCAAGGGCGAGAACCGCGGGATCGAATCGGGCGACACCAATGCGCGCCGCCCCTCGCTGGCCGGCTACCTCAATGCGGTCTACCCGAACAAGGTGCAGATCCTCGGCAGCGAGGAGCTGGCGTGGCTCGATTCGCTTGACGCGCGCCTGCGCTGGGAGACGATCGAGAAGATCACCCAGTTCCGTCCGCTGGCGCTGGTGATCAGCAAGAACCAGTCCTGCCCCGAAGACCTGCGCACGGCGGCCGAGGAAAGCGACACCCCCCTGTGGGTGTCGCCCAAGCGCGGGCACGAGCTGCTCAACCACCTCTCCTACCACCTCGCCCGCCACCTGGCGCCGCGGGTGACCCTGCACGGGGTGTTCATGGAGATCTACTCGATCGGGGTGCTGATCACCGGGGAAGCCGGATCGGGCAAGAGCGAGCTGGCGCTGGAGCTGCTCAGCCGCGGCCACCGCCTGGTCGCCGACGATGCCCCCGAGTTCACCCAGATCGCACCGGACGTTCTCGACGGCACCTGCCCCGAGCTGCTGCAGGACCTGCTGGAAGTGCGCGGGCTGGGCGTGCTCAACGTGCGCGAGATGTTCGGCGACACGGCGGTGAAGAAGAACAAGTACCTGCGATTGATCGTGCACCTGACCCGGCCGATGACCGAGCCCAACCCGCACGGCTACGAGCGCCTGACCGGCGATTCGGGCACCCGCCACGTGCTGGACCTGGACGTGCCGCTGATCACCCTGCCGGTCATGCCCGGCCGCAACCTGGCCGTGCTGACCGAGGCGGCCACCCGCCTGCACATCCTGCGCACCAAGGGCATCGACCCGGCGGCGATGTTCATCGCCCGGCACAGCAACCTGCTCGAGCGGCGCGGCTCGTGAACGGCGCCCGCCCCACCCTGGTGATCGTCAGCGGCCTGTCCGGGTCGGGCAAATCGGTCGCGCTCAAGACCTTCGAGGACCTGGACTACTACTGCGTCGACAACCTGCCGGTGGAGCTGCTGCCTGCGTTCGTGCGCAGCATGATCCGCGAGGACGGGCTGCCGCCGCGGATGGCGGTGGGCATCGACGTGCGCAGCCGGCACAGCGACCTGAGCCGGCTGTCGGAGTGGCGCGCGACCGCCGAATCCCTCGGCGTGGACGCGCGCCTGCTGTATTTCGAATCAAGCGACGAGGTGCTGCTGCGCCGCTTCGCCGACACCCGGCGCCGGCACCCGCTCACCCGGCTGGGGCTGTCCCTGCCCGAGGCGCTGGCCCGCGAGCGCGAGCTGACCGCGCCGCTGCGACAGGAAGCGGATACCGTCATCGATACCAGCACGCTCAACGTGCACCAGTTGCGGCGCCAGGTCATCACCGGCTTCGCCCTGGAGCACAGCCCGGGGCTGTCGCTGCTGTTCGAGTCCTTCGCCTACCGTCGCGGCGTGCCGGAAGAGGCCGACTTCGTGTTCGACGCGCGGGTGCTGCCCAACCCGCACTGGGACGCTGAATTGCGGCCGCTGACCGGACGCGACGGCCGGGTCCGCGACTACCTCGACGCGCAGCCGGACGTGACGCTGTACGTCGGCCAGGTCGCCGGCTTCCTCGACACCTGGCTGCCCAGGCTGCGCAACGAGACCCGGGCCTACGTCACCGTGGCCTTCGGCTGCACGGGGGGCAAGCACCGCTCGGTCTACCTGGCCGAGCGGCTGGCGGCCCATGCCCGGACCCAGGGCTGGGACGAAGTGGCCACCTACCACCGCGAGCAGGACTGACCGGGCGGACCGGGATCTGCGCCACCGGCGCCGGCCGACGCGCGTCCCCGTAGAGCGGGGCTTGCCCCGCCTCCCCTGTGGCACCGGGCCGGCCGGCAGCGGGGCAAGCCCCGCTCTACCCGGCGGTCATAGCGCTCTGTTAACTTTCCGCCATGGCCTGTGGCATTCTCCTGATCACCCACCCCGGCGTCGGCAGCGCGGTCCTGGCGGTCGCAACCACCCTGCTGCGCAACCTGCCGCTGCGGACGGAAGCGTTCGAAGTGCCCTTCGATGCGGATCTGGAACAGCTGCTGCCGGCCGCTTCCGCGGCGCTGCGCCGGGTCGACGACGGGGACGGCGTGCTGGTGCTGACCGACCTGTACGGCGCCAGCCCCAGCAACCTGGCCGCGAAGGTGGCCCGGTTGGGCACGCCGGTGCGGCGGGTGGCGGCACTGAGCCTGCCGATGCTGCTGCGGGTCATGAATTATCCGGAACAGGGACTGGACCACCTGCCCGCCACGGCGGCGGCAGGCACTCGCAATGGAGCGATCATCGACGATGCTTGAACGTGAACTCACCGTCTCCAACCGCCTCGGCCTCCACGCCCGGGCCACCGCCAAGCTGGTGCAGGAACTGGCGCCGTTCCGCTGCGGCGTGACCCTGCAGGCGAAGGGGCGCGAGGTCAACGCCAAGAGCATCATGGGCGTGATGCTGCTCGCCGCCGGCCAGGGCACCCCGGTGACCGTACGCACCGACGGAGTGGACGAGGCCGAAGCGATGGAGGCCATAGCGTCCCTGTTCGAGCGCCGTTTCGACGAGGACGCCTGAGCATGGGCGCGCCGGGGCTGCCACGCGCTCGGTCGCGCCGTCCCTGCATCGCCGCCACGGCCGGAAGCGCCGGGCCAACGCCATGAGGCACGACTTCGCCGGCCATGGCGCCTCGCGCGGCCTCGCCCTGGGCCGCGCCCGCGTGCGCCTGCCGCACGCGCTGGAGATGGCCGAGCAGCGCGTCCCCGCGGCGCAGGCGGATGCGGAAGCGCAGCGCCTGCATGATGCGCTGGAGGCGGCGCGCGCGGAGATGCGCGCGCTGCGCGAGAAGCTGCAGGGCGCGCTGTCCAAGGAAGCAGTCGAGTTCATCGACCTGCACGCGCTCCTGCTCGACGACCCGGAACTGGTCCAGGCCCTGGAAACGCTGGTCCGGCAGGAGCGCTACTCCGCCGGCTACGCCCTGCGCGTGCAGCGCGACCGCCTGGCCGCCGTCTTCGAGCAGATGGACGACCCCTACCTGCGCAGCCGGCTCGACGACCTCGACCACATCATCGGCCGGATCAACGCGCACCTGCAGCGGCGCGAGCCCCTGCCCCGCGGCACCGCCGGCGAGGTGCTGGTATGCGACAACGTCGCCCCGTCGGAGCTGGCGCAGCTGCAGGCCCAGGGCGTAGTCGCCATCGTCTCGGCCGCCGGCAGCCCGCTCTCGCACAGCGCCATCCTCGCCCGCAGCCTGCACCTGCCACTGGTCGTCGGCGCCGCCGAGGCGCTCGCCCGGATCAACGACGGCGACGTGGTCATGGTCGACGGCGAGACCGGCGAGGTCGTGGTCGACCCCGACGCGGCCGACCTGCGCCGCTACCAGCAGCGCGAACAGCAGGACGCGCGCGCGCGGCGCGACCTGGAACGCCTGCGCAGCAAGCCCACGCGTACCCGCGACGGCGTCGACGTCGCCCTCTACGCCAATGCCGAATCCCGCGAGGACGTGGCCCGCGCGCACGCGCTGGGCGCGGCCGGGGTCGGCCTCTACCGGACCGAGTTCCTGTTCCTGCAGCGCAACGAGCTGCCCGACGAGGACGAACAGTTCCAGGTCTACCGCGACGCGGTGCTGGGCATGAGCGGGCGGCCGGTGACCTTCCGCACCCTGGACCTGGGCGCGGACAAGGCCGACCGCACCGGCCTGAGCCTGGCCAACGAGGACAACCCGGCGCTGGGCGTGCGCGGCGTGCGCCTGTCGCTGCTGTACGACCAGGTGTTCGACACGCAGCTGCGCGCCATCGCCCGTGCTGCCGCCTACGGACCGGTGCGCGTGCTGGTGCCCATGGTCAGCTGCCGCGAGGAGGTGCTGCTGGTACGCCGGCGCCTGCGCCGCGCGGTGGCCGCGGTGAAACGCCGGGGCGTGGTGGTCGAGACCCCGCCGCTGGGCGCGATGATCGAGGTGCCGGCCGCTGCCATCGGCGTGCATGGCCTGGTCGACGCGGTCGACTTCATGTCGATCGGCACCAACGACCTGGTCCAGTACCTGCTGGCGGTGGACCGCAACAACGACGCACTCGGCGACCTGTACTCGCCGCTGCATCCAGGCGTGCTGCGGCTGCTCGCGCACGTGATCGGCGCCGGCGCGCAGTCGGGCACGCCGGTGGCGGTCTGCGGCGAGATGGCGGGAGACACCCGCCTGGCGCCGCTGCTGCTGGCGATGGGACTCAGGGAGTTCAGCCTGCATCCGGCGAGCCTGCTCGAGCTGCGTCGCGCGATCCGCGAATGCCGGCTCGACAGCCTGCGCGAACGGGCCGGCAAGCTGCTGCAGGCCCGCGACCGCAACGCGATCGAGCGCTGGCTGCAGGAAGCGGTGTCCCGGTAGGAGCCGGGGAGACCGGACATCCGTCCGTGGAAAAGCGCCCGCGACACTGGCGCCGTCGGCACAGGCGACGCCTTCATGGTTCCGCGCCCGGTCGCCAGCAAGCGGCTCCTACACAAGGCGGCGCATGCGGGCGATAATGGCGGCCATGAACGCCTGACCCGCCGCGCACCTCCACCGCGGCACCCGCCCGCCACCGGAGACGCGCATGGCCGAAGCCGTCCGCCACGACAAGACCGCGCGCCAGCTGCGCCTGCTGTCCGATGCGCTGGACAGCGGCCGGCTGGGCCCGGTGCGGCGGCTGGTCAACACCCTGGCCCCGGCCGAGATCGGCAACCTGCTCGAGTCGCTGCCGCCGGGCAAGCGCGAGGTCGTCTGGGGCCTGGTCGACGCCGAAGACGACGGCGAGGTGCTGCTGCACGTCGGCGACGAGGTCCGCGAGAGCCTGATCGCGGACATGGACCCGGACGAGCTGGTCGCCGCGGTCGAGGACCTGGACATCGACGACCTGGCCGACCTGGTCGAGGACCTGCCCGACACGGTCATCGACGAGGTCCTCAAGTCGATGGACCGCGAGAACCGCGAGCGCCTGGAGCAGGTGCTGTCCTACCCCGAGGACAGCGCCGGCCGCCTGATGAACCCCGACGTGGTCACCGTGCGCGCCGACGTCAACGTCGACGTGGTGCTGCGCTACCTGCGCCTGCGCGGCGAGCTGCCCGACCACACCGACCACCTGTACGTGGTCAGCCGCCGCCACCAGTACCTGGGCCGGGTGTCGCTGGCGTCGCTGGTCACGCACGAGGATTCCACCCCGATCAACCGCCTGATCGATGACGAACAGCCGGCCATCGACGTGGGCGAAGGCGCGCAGGAAGTGGCGCGCCAGTTCTCCGACCACGACTGGGTCTCGGCGCCGGTGGTGGACGACAACAACATCTTGCTCGGCCGCATCACCATCGACGACGTGGTCGACATCATCCGCGAGCAGGCCGAGCACCAGGCCCTGGGCGCGGCCGGCCTGGACGAGGACGAGGACCTGTTCTCGCCGGTCAGGCGCGCCGTGCGCGGTCGCGTGGTCTGGCTGGGCATCAACCTGTTCACCGCGTTCCTGGCGGCCAGCGTGATCGGGCAGTTCGAGGTGACCCTGCAGAAGATCGTCGCCCTGGCGGTGCTGATGCCGATCGTGGCCGGCATCGGCGGCAACGCCGCGGTGCAGGTGCTCACGCTGATGGTGCGCGGCCTGGCCCTGGGCCAGGTCGGCCCGAGCAATGCCAGGATCCTGCTCTGGAAGGAGCTCCGCGTGGCCCTGATCAACGGCATCCTGATCGGCGGCATCGTCGGGATCATCGCGTTCCTCTGGTTCCACAGCCCGCTGCTGTCGCTGGTGATCGCCCTGGCCCTGGTGTTGAACTTTTGCGCCGCCGCCAGCGCCGGCGTCCTCCTGCCCCTGCTGCTCAAGCGCATGAACATCGACCCGGCCGTGGCCGGCACGGTGGTCGTCACCGCGGTCACCGACGTGATGGGCTTCTTCTGCTTCCTGGGCCTGGCCACGCTGATCCTGCTGCACTGACTCGGCCCGGCACGGGGCTTTTTCCTACGCGTACCACCGCTCCGCGCCGAGCGCGGACGCAGTCCGCCTGGGCGAAGCTGCGGGTCCATCCTCCGCGAACGCTGTCATGCGCGCCTTGCTGCTGGTCCTGCTGTGCTTCCTGGCCTGGCCGGTGCTGCCCGCACCCGCGACCGCGCCGATGCTGGCCACGTCGTACCGGCACGGCGTCGCGGTGCCGGAGTTCCTGGTCAGCGAGAAGCTCGATGGCGTGCGTGGCCGCTGGGACGGCCAGCGGTTGTGGACCCGGGGCGGTGCGCCGGTCACTCCCCCACCCGGCTTCACGCGCGGTTGGCCGGGCGAGCCGATGGAGGGCGAACTGTGGCTCGGGCGCGGCCGCTTCGACGAGGTGAGCGCCCTCGTCCGTCGCCTCGACGCCGACCCACGCGCCTGGCGCGGAGTGCGGTTCATGGTGTTCGACCTGCCCGCGCACCCGGGGCCGTTCACCGGGCGGGTCGTGCGCATGCGCCGGCTGGTGGCGGCCGCCGGCTCGCCGACGCTGGCGATGATCCCACAGCGTCATTTCGGGTCCGCCACCGAACTCGATGCCGAACTCGCCCGCGTGGTCGCCGCCGGCGGCGAAGGGCTGGTGCTCCACCGCGGCGCTGCGCTGTACCGCGCCGGTCGCAGCGACGACCTGCTCAAGTACAAGCCCTACCAGGATGCCGAGGCGCAGGTGGTCGCGCACCACCCCGGGCAGGGCAAGTACGCCGGGCGGCTGGGCGCGGTGCAGGTCCGCACCGCGGACGGCCGGCAGTTCCGCATCGGCAGCGGCTTCACCGACGCACAACGCGGCGACCCGCCACCGGTGGGCACGTGGCTGACCTACCGCTACAACGGGCTGACCTCCAACGGCCTGCCACGCTTCGCCCGCTTCGTGCGCGTGCGCGACGAGCTGCCGCCGCCGGATCCGCTCCGCTGAACCACCCCTCGCGCCAGGCACGAATGCCCTTCCATGCGACAGCACTGCCTCCCTGCATGCATCCGCTGGAGTGGCGCCAACGCCTGCCGGCGCCCTGCTTCACCGCCGCGGAGTGTGCCGGCGGCTATGCTGGCGTCCTCGACCGTCCCCACGCCAAGGCGATGCGCCCGAATCCCGTCCTGATCCTCGCCGCCATCCTTTCACTGTTCCTGCCGGTGCTTCCCGCGCATGCCGCCGCGCCTCCTGCGCGTGCCGGCCACTTCGTCGACCGCGAACTCGTGCACGAGGGCCGCCGCTACCCTTATGCGGTGTTCGTACCCTCGTCGACGCACCAGGCGCCGCTGCCGGTGGTGCTGTTCCTGCATGGTTCGGGCGAACGTGGCAGCGACGGCCAGGCGCAGGCCACGGCCGGCCTGGGCAACTGGCTGCGCCGGGACATGGATGCCTTTCCGGCCCTGGTGGTATTCCCGCAGGTGCCCCGCGGCGAGGAGTGGATGGGCAGCAACGCGCGCATGGCGCTGGCCGCGCTCGATGCGGCCAGCGCCGAATTCGGCGGCGACCCGGCGCGCACCTATGCCACCGGCATGTCGATGGGCGGCTACGGCACCTGGGAGGTGGCGCTGGCCGCGCCGCAGCGTTTCGCCGCGCTGGTGCCGGTCTGTGGCGGCGTTAAGCCGCCGCGTGCGGAGCGGCCCACCCTGTTCGTGACCGCAGTCGCCGGCGAGGCCGACCCGTACACCGCACTGGCATCGCGCCTGAAGCACGTTCCGGCCTGGCTGTTCCATGGCGCCCGCGACGACCTGGTCCCGGCGGAGGACGACCGCAGGCTGCACCGCGCCGCACAGGCGGTCGGCGCCGACTTCCGCTACACCGAATACCCCGACGGCAACCACAACGCCTGGGACGCCACCTACTCCGATCCTGCCATGTGGGCGTGGCTGTTCGCCCAGCGGCGCTGACCGACGCCCGGAACACGCGATGCCCGACCTGATCGACGACTACTTCCAGCCCGGCTGGCGCACGCGCGCGGTGGAATGCGCCGCTTGCGAATGGCGTGGCGACAGCCGCGACATGAGCCTGCAGCCGCACGAGGACCTCAGCGAGTACCTGTGCCCGCGGTGCGAGGACATCCTGCTGGTGGTCCGCCATCCCGACCTGGCGCGGGTGCGCGAGGCGGCCGCAGCGGGCCACCCGGAGGCGATCGGGCAGCTGGCCCTGCTGGAGGAGTACCTGCAGGGCCGTCCCCGCAGCTGACCCGCGTCCGGCGTAATCCGCCCACCTGCCCGTAGAGCCGGGCTTGCCCGGCTGCTCCGCGGGCGTCCCGGTCGGGAGCAGCGGGGCAAGCCCCGCTCCACGCGTCAGCCGCGCAGGCGCGCGATCAGCGCTGCGGTCACCGGGTCGGAGGCCTTGGACTCGCCGCGCAACGCCGGCAGCAGCGTATTTGCGACCTGCTTGCCCAGCTCCACGCCGAACTGGTCGAACGCATTGATGCCCCACACCACCGACTGCACGTAGACGCTGTGCTCGTACATGGCCAGCAGCGCGCCCAGCGACTGCGGCGTCAGCGCGTCGAGCAGGATCGTCGTGCTCGGCCGCCCGCCCGGATAGACCTTGTGCGGATCGCCGCTGTCCTGGCCGTTGGCCAGCGCTTCGGTCTGCGCCAGCAGGTTGGACAGCAGCGCCTCGTGGTTGGCCGCATACGGATCGTCGTTGCGCACGGTACCGACGAAATCGGCCGGCACGATCCCGGTGCCCTGGTGCAGGGCCTGGAAGAAGCTGTGCTGCACGTCGGTACCCGCCCCGCCCCACCACACCGGCACGGTATCGGCGGCGACCGGGCTGCCGTCCAGCCGCACGCGCTTGCCCAGCGATTCCATCACCAGCTGCTGCAGGTAGGCCGGCAGCAGGGCCAGCCGCTGGTCGTAGGTCATCACCGCGTGCGAGGCCAGGCCCAGCGCATTGCGGTTCCACACCGCGGCCAGCCCGTGGCGCACGGCCAGGTTGGACTCCAGCGGCGCCTGCAACGCATGCGCATCGAACTGCGCCGCGCCGGCGAGCAACTCCTCGAAGCCGTCCATGCCGATCGCCAGCGCGATCGGGAAGCCGACCGCCGACCACAGCGAATAGCGGCCGCCGACCCAGTCCCACATCGGCAGCACGCGCTCGGCGGCGATGTCGAACGACGCGGCGGCGCGCCCGGGGTTGGCGCTGACCGCGTAGATGCGCTCGCTGCCGCCGAGCCAGTCGCGCACGATCGCGCCGTTGAGCAGCGTTTCCTGGGTGCCGAAGGTCTTGGAGATGAAGATCGCGGCGGTGCGCTTCGGGTCCAGCGGCGCGAGCACGCGCTGCGCGGCGGCGCCGTCGACGTTGGAAATGAAGTGCACCCGGAAGCGGCCCGGCAGCGGCCCGCGCAGGGCGTCGACCACCAGCCGCGGCCCCAGGTCCGAGCCGCCGATGCCTACGCTGACGATGTCGGTGACGTCGCTCGCCGCCAGCGCCTCGACCAGGCCGCGCATGCGCTGGCGCACCTCCGCCGCGACGGCATGGGCCTCGCGCGCGGCCGGTGCCTGCGACAGGTCGCCGCGCAGCGCGGTGTGCAGCACGGCGCGGCCTTCGGTGACATTGATCTTCTCGCCATCGAACAGCCGCCGGAACGCCCCGGCGAGGTCGCGCTGCCGGCCCAGCGCCAGCAGCGCCTCCCACGCCCGGGCGTCGTAACGCTGGCGGGCGAAGGTCGCGTACAGCGGCCCGACCTGCAGGGCCTGCGCTTCGATCCGCCCCGGCTCGTCCTTCAGCAGCCCGGCGATGCTGGCGCCGGACAGGCGCGCGGCGTGGGACTGGAGATCGTCGAAACCGGAAGCGGATGCGGACATCAGGCGGCCTGCTTGGGGATGGAGTGGTTGGTGTGGGTGATGCGGTTGCCGGCGTCCACGTAGACCAGGTCGGGCTTGAACGTGGCGGCTTCGTTGGCGTCGAGCTGGGCGAACGCGGCGATGATCACCAGGTCGCCCACCTGCACGTGGCGCGCGGCGCCGCCATTGAGCGAGATGATCCCGCTGCCTTCGTCGGCGCGGATGGCATAGGTGGTGAAGCGGCTGCCATTGGTGACGTCCCACACATGCACCTGCTCGAACTCGCGGATGCCGGTGGCATCGAGCAGCAGGCCGTCGATCGCCACCGAGCCTTCGTAGTTGAGTTCGGAGTGGGTGACGGTGGCGCGGTGGATCTTGGCTTTCAGCAGGGTCAGGTGCATCGGGACGTCCAATTCTTTCGTGGATGGTAGCAACGCGGCAGGCGTTGCACTGGAAACGATGGCGCGCATCGCGCGATGGCCACCGGCGGATGCCGGCTCAGAACTCGAGGTTGTCGATAAGCCGGGTCGCACCCAGCCGCGCGGCGACGAGCGCGACCTTCGGCCCGGCTTCGCCGTCCAGCGGTTCGGACAGGTCGGGCCGGCGCAGGGTCGCGTAGTCGACCACGAAGCCGGCCTGGCGCAGCTGTTCGGCCGCCTGCGCCTGCACCACCGCGCGCGGCGCGCCGGCCAGGTGCGCCTCGCGCATGTCGCGCAGCACGCGGTGGATGGTGGCCGCGCGCGGGCGATCGTCCGCGCCCAGGTACTGGTTGCGCGAACTCATGGCCAGGCCGTCGGCCTCGCGCACGATGCCGCCGCCGAGGATCTCGATCGGGAACTGCAGGTCGGCGACCAGCTGCCGGATCACCGCCAGCTGCTGGTAGTCCTTCTTGCCGAACGCGGCCACGTCCGGCTGCACCTGGTTGAACAGGCGGCTGACCACGGTGCACACGCCGTCGAAATGGCCCGGCCGGCACTCGCCCTCCAGCACCGCGCTCACGCCGGGCACGCGGATGCGCGAGGCCAGCTCCACGCCGAACGGATACATCGATTCCACCGTCGGCAGCCACAGCACGTCGCAGCCGGCGCCCTCCAGGCCGGCCGTGTCGGCATCGGGCGTCCGCGGATAGCGGGTGAAGTCCTCGTTCGGCCCGAACTGGGTCGGGTTGACGAACACGCTCGACACCACGCGGTCCGCGTACTGCCGGGCCAGCATGACCAGCGAATAATGGCCGGCGTGCAGGTTGCCCATGGTCGGCACGAAGCCCACCCGCAGGCCGTCGCGCCGCCAGCCACGCACGCGCTCGCGCAGCGCCGCCAGTTCGGTGATGGTTTCGATCATGATCCGGTTGGTCTCGGCGTGGAGCGGCGCGTGGGCTCAGGCGTAGGCGTGGGCGGCATCGGGGAAGCTGCCGTCGCGCACGGCATCGGCATAGGCGCGCACCGCGCCGGCGACCGAACCGCCTTCGGCGAGGAAGTCCTTGACGAAGCGCGGGCGGCGGTGGCCGCTGTCCAGCCCGAGGAAGTCGTGCAGCACCAGCACCTGGCCGTCGCAATGCGGGCCGGCGCCAATACCGATGGTGGGCACTGAGACGGCGGCGGTGATCTTCTGCGCGAGCGGGGTCGGCACGCATTCGAGCACCAGCAACGAAGCGCCCGCCTCGACCGCGGCCTGCGCATCGGCCAGCAGCTGCGCGGCGGCCTTCTCTTCGCGCCCCTGCACCTTGAAGCCGCCCAGCTTGAGCACCGACTGCGGGGTCAGGCCCAGGTGCGAGCAGACGGGGATGTCGCGTGCGGCCAGGAAGCGGACCACCTCGAGCTTGTGACCGGCGCCTTCCAGCTTGACCATCTGCGCGCCGGCCTGGAGCAGGGCCACCGACGCATCCAGCGCGCGCTCGGGGGTGGCATCGGACTGGAACGGCAGGTCGGATACCAGCAGGGCCCGCTTCAGCACCCGCGCCACCGCGGCGGTGTGGTAGGCCATGTCGGCCACCGTGACCGGCAGGGTCGAGCCGTGCCCCTGCACGACCATGCCCAGCGAATCGCCCACCAGGACCAGGTCGATGCCATTGGCATCCAGCACCCGGGCGAAGCCGGCGTCGTAGGCGGTCAGCATCGCCAGTCGGCGGCCCTGGCGCTTGGCTTCGGCCAGCGATGGCACGGTCCAGGGCTTCTGCTCGGCATGTACGCTCATCGGCGGCATCTCGTGGGGGGCCTGCGGCGCGCGGCCGGTCCGGCAAGCCCGGCATTATCGCCCAGGGACCGGCAAAGGACAGGCCATCGCCCGCCCGGCGGCCGGATCAGTCCATTCCAGCCACACCCTGCACCGGCTCCACGCCCGTGCCGTCGATCGCACGCAGCGCCTCGGCCACGGTGCCATGGCCGGGGAAGGGTTCGGCGGCGGCGACCTCGGCCAGCGGCACCAGGGCGAACGCGCGCTCGTGCAGGTGCGGATGCGGCACCCGCAGGCCGGGCCGGTCGATCACCTGGCCGCCGTAGAGCAGCAGGTCGAGGTCGAGCACCCGTGGCCCCCAGCGCGACTCCGGCCCGCGTTCGCGGCCGGCCTCGCGCTCGATCCGCAGCAGCGACTCGAGCAGGGCCTCCGGCGCCAGGCGGGTATGCACCAGCGCAGCGGCGTTGATGAAATCGGGCTGGTCCACGCGGCCCCAGGCCGGGGTCCGGTAGAAGCGGGAAAGCGCCAGCAGGCGCGTTTCCGGCAGCGCAGCCAGCGCGTCGGCGGCATGCCGCAGGGCCAGCGTCGGCTGGCCCAGGTTGGCGCCCAGGCCAATGCAGGCGCGAACGCCGTCGAGCGCGGCGGTCATTCGGCCGATGCGGTGGCCGGCCGGCGACGGCGACGGCGGCGACGGCGCGTGGGCGCGTCGTCGCCCTCGCCATCGCCCGCCGCACCGGCCGCTTCCAGGTTCGCCGACAACTCGTCGCCGGAGCTGAGCTGGGCCTGCCGCCAGAACTCCACGTCGGCGGCGTGCGAATCGGACGCGGCCAGGCGCAGGACCAGGAAATCGTAGGCGGCCCGGAACCGCGGGTTGGCCAGCAGGCGGAATACCCGCTTGCGCTGGCGCGAGGAGAAGCGTTGCTGCAGCAGCCAGATCTCCTGCATCGGCAGCGAGAAGCGCTTGGGCAGCGCGATCGTCTGCACCTGGTGCAGGGTCACCCGGTCGGCGGCGCGGCGCTGCGCCTCCTCGGCATGCATGCCCTGCGCCTGCAGCCCGGCCAGGGCACGACAATAGGCCGGCCACAGCAGCAGCGCGAACAGGAACGCCGGCGAGACCGGTTCGTCGGCCGCCACCCGCGCATCGGTGTTGGCCAGGCCCTGGACGAGCATGCGCCGCAGCGCGCCGCTGCGGTTGGAACGCAGCGCGGCGGCCGTTTCCGGCAGCAGCGCGCCCAGCAGCCCGTGCGCCTCCAGGCGCTCGAAGCTGGCCACCGCATGCCCGGACAGGAACAGCTTGAGCATTTCCTCGAACAGGCGCGCCGGCGCGGCCTCGCCCAGCAGCGGCGCCAGCAGCGGGATCGGCGCGGCGGTGGCCGGCTCGATGGTGAAGTCCAGCTTGGCCGCCAGGCGCACCGCGCGCAGCATGCGCACCGGATCCTCGCGGTAGCGGGTCTCCGGGTCGCCGATCAGACGCATGACCCGGGCCTGCACGTCCTCGTAGCCGCCGACGTAGTCGCGCACCGAGAAGTCCTCGATCGCGTAGTACAGGGCGTTGCAAGTGAAGTCGCGGCGGATCGCGTCGTCCTCGATCGTGCCGTAGACGTTGTCGCGGACCAGGCGCCCGTCCTCCAGCTCGCGGTCGCCGCTGCCGTCGTCGCTGTTGGCGCGGAAGGTGGCCACCTCGATGATCTCGCGGCCGTAGACCACGTGGGCCAGGCGGAAGCGCCGGCCGATCAGGCGGCAGTTGCGGAACAGCGACTTGACCTGCTCGGGCGTGGCGTCGGTGGCGACGTCGAAATCCTTGGGGTGCAGGCCCAGCAGCAGGTCGCGCACGGCCCCGCCGACCAGGTAGGCGCCGAAGCCGCCCTCGCGCAGGCGATAGAGCACGCGCAGTGCGTTGGGACTGATATCCCGGCGGGAGATGACGTGCTGCTCGCGCGGAATGCTGCGCAGGACGGGGTGCGGGAGGGGGTGCGGATTGATGGGCATGCTTCCGTGAACGGGACCGGTCCGGCCGGATTGCCGTCCGCCGGGCGCGTGAATATACTAGCGCGCCTTCGCCGGCGACACCTGCAACGCTCCCTTCGTCTAGTGGTTAGGACGTGGCCCTCTCAAGGCTAAAACAGGGGTTCGAGTCCCCTAGGGAGCGCCACTTCGCCGGCTGAAGCACAAGAAAAAGCCCCGCATCGCGGGGCTTTTTTGTTTTTCCGGGCCAGGTGGCCCGATCTGGGCGGACTGCCCGGAGGACCGGCCCCGGGGTCGGGCCGGTCCGCGTGAAGACGCCCCCGGTTCCGTCCGGAGCAGCCCGGCGGCGTGGACCACCGGGCCGCCCGGAAGGCACTCAACCCTCCATCTGCTCCAGCTCCTTGCCCTTGGTCTCGTGCACGAAGCGCAGCACGAAGAACACCGACAGCACGGCGAACGCCGTGTAGATGCCGTAGGCGCCGGCCAGGCCGATGCCGGTCAGCAGCATCGGGAAGGTCCAGGTGATCAGGAAGTTGGCGGTCCACTGCGCCAGTCCGGCCACGGCCAGGCCCGAGCCGCGGATCTGGTTCGGGAACATCTCGCCCAGCATCACCCACATCACCGGGCCCCAGGACACGTTGAAGAAGATCACGTAGACATTGGCGGCCACCAGCGCCAGGGTGCCCATCGACGGCGTCAGCTGCAGCTTGCCGGCCGCGTCCAGGCCGCCGGTCGCGAACGCCCAGGTGACCAGCGCCAGGCTGATGGCCATGCCGACCGAGCCGACCCACAGCAGCGGCTTGCGCCCGACCTTGTCGACCAGGGCCACGGTCACCAGGCACGCGCCGATGCTCAACGCGCCGGACAGCACGTTGATCAGCAGCGCGTCGTTCTCGGAGAAGCCGACCGCCTGCCAGAGCACCGCGCCGTAGTAGAACACCACGTTGATGCCGACGAACTGCTGGAACGTCGCCAGGCCGATGCCGACCCACACGATCGGGCGGATCCTGCCGGTGGCCTTGTTGACCAGGTCCGACAGCCGCGGACGATGGTGGTCCTTGGCCAGCGACGCATCGATCTCAACAAGCGTGCGCTCGCCCTGGACCGCGCCATAGAGGCGCGCCAGCACCGACGAGGCGCGTTCGCGCAGGCCGCGCGCCACCAGGTAGCGCGGGCTCTCCGGGATGAAGAACAGCGCGACCAGGAACAGGGCCGCCGGCAGGATCTCGGCCCAGAACATCCAGCGCCAGGCCTCGAAGCCCCACCACAGCACCTCGGTCGACGCACCGGCCATCCTGGCCAGCAGGTAGTTGCTGAGGAACGAGAAGAACAGGCCGGAGATGATCGCGATCTGCTGCACGGTGGCCAGGCGGCCGCGGTAGCGCGCCGGGGCGACCTCGCTGATGTAGGCCGGGGCCATGACGCTGGCCGCGCCGACGGCGAAGCCGCCGATCACGCGGTAGACCACGAATTCCAGCGACGAGGTGGCGATGCCCGAACCCCAGGC
The DNA here is from genome assembly GCF_040446535.1 of Pseudoxanthomonas sp. Soil82. Classification (NCBI taxonomy): domain Bacteria; kingdom Pseudomonadati; phylum Pseudomonadota; class Gammaproteobacteria; order Lysobacterales; family Lysobacteraceae; genus Pseudoxanthomonas; species Pseudoxanthomonas sp. Soil82. The sequence goes on along the minus strand of NZ_JBEAAK010000004.1, from coordinate 425,795 downwards.
CGACACCAGGAAGAACACCGCCGACCACAGCAGCATGGTGCGGCGGCCGTAGCGGTCGGCCAGGGTGCCGGCGAACCAAGCGCCGATCGCGCAGCCCAGCAGCATCGAGGCCACGTTGAAGCCGGTGACCGCCGCATCGGAACCGAAGGCCAGCTTCAGGCCGTCGACCGTGCCGTTGATGACGCCACTGTCGTAGCCGAACAGGAAGCCGCCGATGGTGGCGACCAGGCTGATCAGGATGATGAAGCGGGTGTTCTCCCCGCTGTGCGCGGCCGACTGGCCGGTGATGGATGGACTGCTCATTCGAACCCTTGTCGTCGTATTGGTCTTCCGCACCGGCACGCCGGTACGCCCTCCCCCACGGTCCGCCCTCGCGGACCGCCCCAACTGCCCGCGACTGCGGACCCCTCAAACGCACGGACCCGCCCTCACGGATCCCCCGGTGCCGCGGTGCGGCGGCGGCGACCATTTCGTGTCGCCGGCCCCCGCGGCGCAGCCCCGTCGAGCGGACTGGCGCGGCACAGCTTACCCTCAATGGCAGCGCTGTCGTCATCCGTTCCAGGTGAATGTGTCAGCCGTCGGCCGCGGTCCAGGGCGAGCGAAGACCCATGGCTGCCCAGGGCGGGCCGCCGCGGCGCTGCAGCATGGAACGCACCCGGAAATCGCCGGGCGGTCCGAGGTGCGCGCAGCCTCTTCGAGCCGGGCCGGCCGGTCCTGTGACCGCGCCCGTCCCGGCCACGGTCACGCCCGCTGCAACCTCCCGCCACGCCAGGCCAACCCGGCCGCCTGGCCTGGCGCCAGCTCCAGGTCCACGGCCTGTCCGCGGTACTCGATCCGGTATCGCCCGCCGCGGTCGCTCGCGATCCGCGCCCGGCGCAGTTGCCCGTCCGCCCACTCCAGGTCCACGCCCGCCGCGCCACGCACCCGCAGGCCCTGCACGCGACCCTCCGGCCAGGCGCCGGGGAGCGCGGGCAGCAGGAACACGCTGCCGCCCCAGCTCTGCAGCAGCATCTCGGTGATGCCGGCGGTGCCGCCGAAGTTGCCGTCGATCTGGAACGGCGGGTGGGCGTCGAACAGGTTGGGATAGGTGCGCGAGGGACTGAGCAGCATCGCCAGTACCTTCCAGGCATGTTCGCCGTCGCCCAGCCGCGCCCACAGGTTCAGCCGCCAGCCGATGCCCCAGCCGGTGGCATCGTCGCCACGGATCTCCAGCGAGCGGCGAGCGGCGGCGGCCAACCCGGGTGTGTCGCGCACGTTGATCTGGCTGGACGGATGCAGCGCGTACAGGTGCGAGACATGGCGGTGGTGGATCTCCGGCACGTCCATGTCCCAGTCCTGCTGCCACTCCTGCAACTGCCCTGCCCGGCCGATCCGGTGCGGCGGCAAGCGGTCGCGCAACGCCGCCAGCCGCTGCGCCAGCGCCGCGTCGACCCCGAGCCGGCCGGCGATCTCGATGCACTGGCCGAACAGGTCGCGCAGCAGTTGCGCGTCCATCGACGGCCCGGCGCACAGCGCGGCGCCGAACGGATGCTCGTTCTCCGGCGAGATCGACGGCGCGGTGACCATCGCACCGGTATTCGGATCCTCGACCAGGGTGGCGGCGAAGAACTCCGCCGCCCCCTTGAACAGCGGCCAGACCTTCTGCAGGTAGCCCGGCTCGCGCCCGTAGTCCCAGCGGTCCCACAGGTGCTGCAGCAGCCAGGCTCCGCCAGTCGGCCACAGGCCCCACTCGGCCCCGTCGATCGGCGCGGTGCGCCGCCACAAGTCGGTGTTGTGGTGCACGACCCAGCCCGGTGCGCCATACATGTCCCGCGCGGTCTGCACGCCAGCCTCGGCGAGTTCGGCGACCATCCGCTCCAGCGGCTCCACGCACTCGCCCAGCGCGTTGGCCTCGGCAGGCCAGTAGTTCATCTCGGTATTGATGTTGATCGTGTACTTGCTCTCCCACGGCGGCGACAGCAGGTCGTTCCAGATGCCCTGCAGGTTGGCCGGCTGGGTGCCGGGCCGCGAACAGCAGATCAGCAAGTAGCGCCCGAACTGGTGGTACAGCGCGGCCAGCGCCGGATCGCCCCCGTCCGCGAAGCGCGCCACGCGCTCGTCGGTAGGCAGCGTGGCAACCGCCTCGGGCGTGCGGCCCAGGTCGATCGCGACGCGATGGAACAGGCGCTGGTGCGCGGCCACGTGCGCTTCCAGCAGCTCGTCCCAGGACTTGCGCGCGGCCGCCTCCAGCTGCGCGCGGGTGATGGCGTCGGGATCGGCGCCGATGTCGTCGAAGCGGCGGAAACCGGTGGCGGCGGTCAGTAGCAGCACGACCTCGTCGGCACCTTCCACCTCGATGCCCTCGCCGCGCCGGCGCAGGTCGCCCCCCGTCGCCACCACCCTCAGGCGCGCGGCGAACGGCAACCGGCCCTCGATGCCGAAGGCATCGCCGCTGCGCCCCCGCAGCAACAGGCCAGCGTCGCCGTCGGCGGTGACGGACGCCTGGGCATGGTCGCTGCCCAGGCCGACCCGCACCCGCACGCGACCGGGCTGGCTGGCGGACAGGCGCACCGCCAGGCACTGGTCCACGGCCGACACGAAAGCCTCGCGCCGGTGGTGCAGCTTCCACCCGGACTCGAACGTGCTGGTCGCCAGCGCGCGGTCCAGGTCCAGCTCGCGCCGGTAGCCGTTGACGTCGGAGACCTCGAGGAAGTCGAGCCGCAGGTCGCCCAGCGGCTGGTAGGGCATCTGCTTCTTCGGCCGCCCCATCATCGTAGCGTTGGCCAGCGCCTGGGCTTCGACGTAGCGGCCGGCGAACAGCAGCCGGCGCACTTCCGGCAGCGCGGCCAGCGCATCCGGCGGGGTCGGGTCGTAGGGCCCGCCGGCGTACAGCGTGTCGTCGTTGAGCTGCAGCCGCTCGTACCTGCCACCGCCCCACACCATCGCACCGAGCCGGCCGTTGCCCAGCGGCAACGCCTCGACCCATTGCGTGGCGGGGCGCCGGTACCACAGCCGCAGCGGTTCGGTGCCGGCACCAACCACCGCAGCGGCAGGCCGCGTGGAGTCCGCTCGCGCAGCGCCCGTCGCGCCCGTCGCCGCCACGGCATTGCCGGCGCCGATGCCCGCCAGGGCACCGGTTCCAGCGGCGGCCGCCGCCTTGAGCAGGTCGCGCCGGGTCAGGTCCATCCGCGCCTCAACCGCGCGGACGGCGGACCGTCACCGCCTTGCCGGTGTAGCGGACCGTGCGGTCGGCCTTGGGCTCCACCGCGCCCGCGTCCTCGCGCGGGCCGTCGATCCAGCGCACCCGCACCTCGCGCTGTGCCTGCATGCCCGGGTACTGGCCCTGGCGCGCGCCGATGGTCAGCTCGCCGGCCTGTTCGTTCCAGCTCAGCGGGATGCGGCTGAACTCGCCGCGCTCGTAACCGTAGTTGCGGCCATCGTCCTCGTACAGCGAGAAGCTGCCGTCGGCGCCGGTGTAGACCTCGACGGTCAGCGGCGCGCCGGGCTGTTCGTCCACGTACTGCTGGACCACCGTCCGCGGCACGATCGAACCGGCGCGCACGAACAGCGGCATGCGCTGCAGCGGCGCGGCCGCCTCGACGGTCTGCCCGCCCTCGTAGCGCCTGCCGCTCTCGAAGTCGATCCAGCTGGTGCCGGCCGGCAGGTATACCGGCCGGCTCGTGGCGTTGAACCGCGCCACCGGTGCGACCAGGAAGGCCGGGCCGAACAGGTACTGGTCGGCGATGCCGCGCGCCTTCATGTCGCCCGGGAAGTCCATCGACATCGTGCGCAGGATCGTGCCGTCCCTGTGCCAGGTGTCCGCGGCCAGGGTGTAGATGTACGGCAGCAGCGAATAGCGCAACTTCAGGTAGTGGACGAAGCTGTCGTAGTGCGGCGTGCCTTCCGGGGCGATGTTCCAGATCTCGCGGTACGGGAACTGGCCATGCAGGCGGAACACGGGCACGAACGCGCCGTACTGGAACCAGCGCAGGTTGAGCTCGCGCCACTCGGCCAGGTGCGCCGGGTCCTGGGTCTCGTAGCGCTTCTCCGGCGAGAAGCCGCCGATGTCGAAGCTCACGTTCGGCGCGCCGGCCATCGATGCGTTCACCAGGCCCGAGATCTGCTCGCGCATGTCGTCCCAGCGCGGCACGATGTCGCCGCTCCAGAACGCCGAGGCGGCGCGCTGCTGCCCGGCGAAGAACGCGCGCGACAGGATGAACACGCGCTTGTCCGGGTTCACCTCGCGCGAGCCGCGGTACACGCCTTCCGAATGCACCAGCGGGTAGGAGTTGAAGTACTCCACCGACGGGCCGAACGCGGTCGGCGTGGTGCGGGCCTTGCGCTCGCCGATGTCGATGTTGCTGTGCAGGTCCGGCTCGGACGCGTCCAGCCACCAGGCGTCGAAGCCCTTGCTGTTGAGCTTGGCGTTGACCTGGCGCCAGAAGATGTCCTGGGCCTCCTCCGAGTACGGGTCGTAGAACGAGTTCAGGTAACCCTTCCCGATCCAGTCCAGTTCGCCGACCTCGACGTTGCGCCGGTACATGTGCCCGGCCGCGTCCAGCTCCTTGTAGTGCGCCGTGGTCGGGTAGAACTTGGGCCACACCGAGATCATGATCTGCGCGTTCCGGTCATGGACGTGCTTCACCATCCCGTCCGGATCGGGGAAGTTGTCCTTGTCGAAGTCGTGCGAGCCCCAGGCATCCTCGGGCCAGTACGACCAGTCGAGCACGATCGCGTCGATCGGCAGCTTGCGCCGGCGGTACTCGTCCAGCGCGCCGGTCAGCTCGCCCTGGGTCTTGTAACGCTCGCGGCTCTGCCAGAAGCCGTACGACCACTTCGGCAGCATCACCGCCTTGCCGGTCAGTTGACGGTAGCCGGCGATCAGGTCATCGGCGTTATCGCCGGCGACCAAGTAGTAGTCGATCATCTGCCCGGCCTCGGACCAGATCGACAGGTCCCTGGCCTCGTCGGCCGGCAGCGGGTCGCGGTGCAGCAGCGCGATGTAGGACGGGTCGATCGCGTTCCACTCCACGCGGATGTCGTGCGGCTGGCCGGCCTGCAGGTCCAGTGCGAACTCGTGGTGCCACGGGTTCCAGTTCTGGCGCCAGCGGTCAACGACCGGCTTGCCGTCGACGAAGACCTTCGCATATTCGCTGTTGTACAGCGAGAAAGTGTGGCGGCCGCTGGCCTTGGCTTCGATGGTGCCTTCCCAGACGACCTGGGTGCGGCCGCCCTGGGCCGTGTTCCAGCCCGCCTTCGGCAGGTTCTTCAGGTCCTTGATGTACTGGTAGTTGATCTGCCCTTCGCGGCGGACCACCTTCTCCTGGCCGTCGATCGAGTAGCGCGCGGTCAGCGCACCCGGCTTGCCATCGGCGTCGCGCAGCACCAGCGTCTCGCCGAGCGGACGCAGGCCACGCGGGTCGCCGAAGCGGGTGATCGAATTGTTGTCCCAGAGGATGCCGTAGCGACGGGATGACTGGACGAACGGGATCGCATTGTCGATGTTGTGCTGGAGCAGCTCTACGTCGCGGCCCTTGAGGTCCATCCAGCCCTGCTGGTGCAGGCCGGTGCCGTAGAAGGACTCGTCATCGGGCGAGGTGAAGCGCTGGCGAACGCTGTACAGCTGGCGGCCTTCGGCCTGGAACGGCGTGAACGTGCGCGCGCCGGCGGTCTCCTCCAGCAGTGGCTTGCCCTCGGCATCGAAGAACTTCACCCGGCCGTCCGCCAGCGACACCTCGGCCGATATCCCCTTCGCCTGCAGGCGCACCGTCCCGGCGGCCTGGCTGACCTCGAACGCAGGCGTGCCCTGCACCGGCACCCGCATCAGGCTGCGGCTGCGCTGGAAGTCGCCGTCCGGATCGGCGCTCACGCGCACGATCGAGTCGTTCACCAGCTGCAGGCGCACGTCGGCCGCCTTGGCATCGGCCGGGCGCACGATCACTCCATCGGCCTGCTTCTCGACCGTCTGCGCGGCCGCGGCCAGCGGCAGCAGCGCCACCACGAACAACGCCAGCGGCGCCGGCTTCATCTTTCCCCTCATCGCACTCCCTCCCTATCGGCGCCCGTGGGCGCCCGTCTTTCGAATCAGTAAGTCGCCAGCTTGACCCGCAGCAGCTGCGGCGCGCTGGAGAAATTGAGGCCGTAGTCGGTCTGGTCGCCGTTCCAGCGGCGATGGAATACCCACTGGCCGTCTTCGTAGGTGCCTTCGTCCACGTACTCGTAGATCTGGCGGTCGGCGACGGCCGGGTCGTTGGCCACCAGGTTCACCCGCGCGTGCATGCCGGTAACCAGGAACTCGTCCGGGCCCAGCTGTACGACCAGCGCGCCGCCGATCGGCTCGGGGTTGCCCGGCGGCTCCCCCTGGAACCAGAACTGCGGCACGCCATAGGTCACCACCGCCTTCCAGCGCGCGTCGATCGGCAGCGTCTGCACGGCCTGCCCCGGCTGCTCGGCGGTGCCACGCACCTTGCCCTCCAGGCTGGCCTTGGCGATCAGCCGTGCCGCCGGCGCCACCAGCCGGTAGTTGAGCGCGAACGGCTCCAGCGTCTCCGCGTCCACCACCTTGGCGCCGAGCGGGTAGTTCGAATACCGGGTGAAATCGATGCCGAAGGGAGACCAGCCGATCGCCTGTTCGCCCAGCGCGGAAAAGAAGTAGCGCGCGTACTCCCCGCGGTTGCCGGTCTCGGCCACGAACAGCGGGTTGTCCGCGCGTGAATACCGGTCCAGCACCGTGGTGTAGTGCATGTATTCGGGCATGTAGATGTCGGGTGCGAGCAGGTCGATATGCGGCGCGGCGGCCTTGTACACGTCCAGCACGTTGTCGGTCGGCCCGCCGCTGGCGTACTGCCCCGGCTGCCCGGGATTGAACGGCCCGCGCAAGGCGGCGTTGACGTACATCGGCAGCGGATACACGGCCTTGCCCGCCGCGGCCACCTGGTCGATGTAGTGGGCGATGTGCCAGGCATGGAAGAACTCGTCGGCATCGATGCCGAAGACCTCGCGCCAGGTGCCCGGCGACTTGCCCAGCCGGTCCAGCAGCGGCTGCGGCACCCGCCCCTCGAACACCTCCTGCGCCAGCGGCGAGAAGTCGCGCACGCTGCCGTAGGTGCCAGGCTCGTTCTGCGGCTGGACCATGATCACCGTGCGCTGCGGATCGGCAGCCTTCAGGTGCTTCATCAGCTCGACGAAGGCCTTGCGGTCGGCGTCGAGCGTGGCCTGCCCATGGGGGGACAGCGAGTTGAGCGTGCGCCCGTCGGCGGTGACCACGCGCGGGAAGCGCTCGTTGTCCAGCTTCACCCACTTCGGCGCGTAGTTCGGTCCGTTGTTCTTCCAGGTGGCGAACCAGAGCAGGACCAGGCGCTGGTCGTGCTCGCGCGCCTGCTTCAGCAGTTCGTCGACGAAGGAGAAGTCGAACTTGCCCTCTTCGGCCTCCACCTGTTCCCACGCCACCGGGACCATCACCGTGTTCGGCTTGACCACCTCGATCGCCGGCCACACGTCGTCCAGCGCGCCAGGCCAGTTGCTGGAATTGTTGACCTGCGCGCCAAGGATGAGGAACGGCTCGCCGTCCACCAGCAAGGCATGGCGTCCGTCGCGGCTGACGATCTGCGGGATCGGCGCTTCGCCGCCCTGCGCCGGCGCGGCGGCCCGGACCTCGTTCCCGCTGGCTGCGGCAGCGTCCTTCGACGCGACACCACCCGCCTCCTGGCCGCGCCCGCAAGCCGCCAGCGCCAGCGCCAGCAGGCCGGCCGCCAGCAGGCGCCATCGGTTCATGGTGCGCGCAGGCATCGTGCATCCCGTCATCGTCGCCACCCCTTCCGTCGCCATCTGCTTGTCCATTCGCCCGGCCTCACCATTCACGCGTGCGGAAGGGCGACGCGGGGAGCCCGTCGCGTCCGACCAGGTCGGCCTGCGCCGGATTGTCGCTCCAGGCGTAGCGCGCCGAATCGGGAGCGGGCACCGCATCGCTGTGCAGCACCACGGTATCGCCGACGATGCGCGCGTGCGCCGGATGGAACCGGCCATCAGCACCCGCCACTTCGAAACCTTGCGGTGCGTTGCCACCGCCACGGACCGCCAGCACGCCACCCGGTGCGTCGAAAGCCACTACCAGCTGGCCGCCCTCGGCACGTGCCTGCCTGAAGACCGGCCCCCGGTACACGACTGCCTCGTCGCCGTACGCCACGCGCCGTGCGGCCCGCGACAGGCGCTGGCCGACGGTGCGCTTGTCGCGTGGATGGATGTCGTCCGCCGCGCCGACATCGATCGTCACCGCCTGCGCGGTCGCCGGCAGGGCCAGCGCCGCCGACTGCGACTCGCGCAGCGTCGCCCACGGACTGTCCAGCACGACACCGCGCGCATCGCGGCGATCGTCGCCGGAATCGAACGCGGCCAGCTGCACCCACAGGAACGGCATCGCGGGTGCGTGCCAGCGCTTGCGCCAGCCGTCGATCAGGGTCTTGAACTGCTCGCGATAGCGATACGCGCCGCTGTCGCTCGCGTTGGCCTCGCCCTGGTACCAGATCACCCCGGCCAGCGGGTACGGCTGCAGCGGATGGATCATCGCGTTGTACAGCAGGGTGTCGACCTGGTTCTTGTCACCGGCCGTGTCCACCGTCACCGCGGCGGTGCGGAAGCGCCAGTCCCCGGCCAGGCTGCGGCGCGGGCCGCCCACCGGCTGGACCCAGACCTCCGTGGCGCTGCCGGCGACGCCGCCGCCACCGCCGTCGTCCTGGACCCGCACCGCGATCGTGTTCAGTCCCGGGCGCAGCACCGACGCGGGCACGCGATACTCGCGCGGCACGTTGTAGCCGTTGCTCACCCCGCCCACGCGCTGGCCGTTGACCCAGGTCGTGTCGGTGTCGTCGATCTGGCCCAGGCCGAGCGTGACGCCGGCAGCGGCCTCGCTCGCGCTCAGTTCGAAACTGGTGCGGTACCAGGCCACGCCGTCCATGCCGGTGTAGCCTTGTGCCTCCCACAGCGACGGTACGCGGATCGGTCGCCAGCCATTGTCGTCAAGCTCCGCGACGGCGAAGGCCTCCGAAGCCGGATCCACCGCCGGCCAGCCTTCGAGCCTGGCCCGCGTGGCGGCTTCGAGCTTCGCATCGGAGGCGCGGCGCTCGCGCATCTTCGCTTCCAGCGCCACCGCATCCAGGCCGAGCATCGACGCATCCATCCAGGCTTCGATCGAGCTGCCGCCCCAGGTGCTGTCGATGATGCCGACCGGCACGCCGAGTACGCGGCGCAGTTCGCGTGCGAAGGCATAGCCGACCGCGGAGAACTCGCCGACCGTGGCCGGCGAGGCCGCCTTCCAGGCACCGCCCTGCAGCTGCGCCTGCGGCGTCTCGGCCCAGGACTTGGGAATCTTGAAATGACGCAGCGAGCCGTCGCCGGCGGCGGCGATGTCCTCCTCCGCGTGCAGGGTCTGCGCGACCGGCCACTCCATGTTCGACTGGCCCGAAGCCAGCCATACCTCCCCGACCAGCACGTCGCGCACGCGCTGCTCCTGCGTGCCGGCGTGCACCACCAGTTCGTAGGGCCCGCCCGCCGCATGCGCCGGCAGCTGCAACGACCAGCGGCCGTCGGCGCCGGCCAGCGCCTGCGCACTGCGCCCGTCGAAGGCCACCGTCACCTGCGTGCCGGGCGCGGCCTGGCCCCACACCGGCAGCGGCCGGTCGCGCTGCAGCACCGCGCCGTCGGAGAACAGCAACGGCAGCTCCAGGGACGTGCCGGCGGCACGGGCCAAGGGCGCGATCAGGAGCAGTGCCAGGGTCGCCAGCAGCGGACGCAACGTCATGGGTTGGGTTCTCCGTAGATGATTCCGCGGCCGCCCGTGGCCAGGTAGACGCGTCCGTGGACGCGCGAATCGCCGGTGAGCATGCGCAGGCCGCCGAAGCGGTGCCGGGCGTCGTCGATGCGCACCCACTCGCGCCCGCCATCGTCGGACCGGTACAGGCCCACCGCGCCATCGACCTGCCCATGCACGAACAGGGCCGGCGTGGAGCTGCCCGGCCGGGGCGCACCGAGGCCGGCGGCGAAGGCGTTCTCCACGCCGGGCAGGCGTTCCAGCCCACCCTCGCCCCAGCGCATGAGCCCGCGCGAGGCGGCGGCGAAGAAGACCTCGCCGGCCTTCTCCGGCGACGGCAGCAGTTCGCCGCGGAATCCGCCGGCGATCGCATCGACCCCGTCCCGCGCTTGCGCGAACGACTCGCCACCATCGTCGCTGGTGAACAGCCTGCCGCTGGCGGGATCGAAGCCGTACCACCGCGCCGGCTGGAAGCGGTCGGCCGCCACCACCGCGCTGGCCGGCAGGCCGCGCACCTCGCGCCAGCGTCCGCCGAAATCTTCGGTAGTCCAGTGCGGGCCGCCACGTGCCTGCCAGACAGCCCGGCTGCCGTCGGCGGACACCGCGATCGCCAGGCGCCCCTCGCCTTCGCTGGCCGGCGGCTCGCGGGTGAACGCGGTCCAGGTGCTGCCGCCGTCGCGCGAGTACGCCGCGCGCACGGTGGCCGGATCGGGATGGTGCAGGTGGCCTGCACGGACCAGCAACAGCGGGTCCAGGCCGGCGTAGTCCAGGCTTTCGGTGTTGCTGTAGCGCGGCGGCCTGGCGAACTGGGTGGTGGTGCGTTGCAGGTCGTCGTGGCGGAAACCGTCGATGTCGCCCAGCCCGCTGACCAGCGGCGCGCCTTGCGGCGGACTGACCAGGTCCAGCGGCACGGTCTCGTCCAGGCCGGCGTCGTCGAAGATCCAGTTCACCGTGGCGCCGCGGTCGAACGCGGTCATGTCGCGCGAGGCCCACAGGCCGTAGCCGGTGACGAACAGCACGCGGTCCGGATCGTGCGGGTCGATTTCGACGTCGGCCATCCAGTGCGGCTTGGCCTGCGCGGTCCAGGGCGACGCGGTGTGGTCGAACCGCGAACGCTCGAACACCGGCTTCCAGCTCCTTCCGCCATCGGTGCTGCGGTAGATGTCGTCGCGCGGGGCCCAGCGGTTGAACGTGGTCGCCACGATCACGTCCGGGTTGCCCCTGGCCACCGCCACGGCACCCCATCCGAAACCGTCGCCCTCCAGGTCGCTCGACTGCGGCGCCGGGGTGATCTCGGTCCACGCCCCGCTGGCCGGCGACCAGCGCCAGACCGCCCCATCGTTCATGCGGTCGGGCCCGGGCTCGTCGCCGTAGCTGAGCAGGAAGTCGCCGCGCCCGTCGCCCACCATGTGGTTGGGCCGCAGGCCGGTCGGCTGGCCCGGCACGGCCTGCCAGGTGCGGCCCGCGTCGGTGGAGCGGAACAGGCCGCCCTCGCGGCTGGAAACGCCGGCGTAGACGACCGGCGTCGGCGCACCGGCCTTGCCGCTGGCCGCGTCGAAAGTGACGAAGACGATGCCGATGTGCTGCTTGCGCCAGCCGATGGCGGTGGCCGATTCGCCGGTCGCCAGCGCGGGGAACGCCTCGACCCGCGACCAGCGCGCGCCGTGGTCGTCGCTGCGCCACAGCCCGTGTGCGCGCGAACCCAGGAACAGCACGCGCCCGTCGTTCGGATCCACCGCCAGGCGTTCGCCGTTGCCGCGTCCCAGTTCATTGCCACCCAGCTTGAACGGCAGGTCGCTGCGCTGGAACGTGGCGCCGCAGTCGCTCGAACGCAGGATCGCACCGTTGCCCGCGCGCTCGTGGGTGTAGGTGCCGGCGGCCAGGTAGAGGCGCCGCGGATCGGACGGATCGACCGCGATGCTCTCGATGCCGGTGAGGTTGGCGTCGTCGCGGCCGAGCCAGTCGGTCAACGGGATCCAGCGCCGCGCCGTGGCATCCCAGCGGTACGCACCGCCCACGTCGGTACGCGCATAGGCCAGGCCGCGCTCGGCGGGATGGAACTCGATGCCGGTGACGAAGCCGCCGCCGCCGATGGCCACGTTGCGCCAGGTGTAGGACTCGGCCGCCGGGCCTGCCGTGGCTTCGCCGCCCGGCCATGCCAGCATGGCCAGCAGGATCGCGATGGGACGCACGCGCCGTTCCCTCCCAGGACTGACTTCGTGTGGATTGGCGCTCGCGGGAAAGTCCCGCGGGCGCATGGCGACCGCCACATCGCCTGCGACGGTGTCCGGACCGAGGATAGGCGAGACATCCATGCCGGACCAATGACTTATTGCACCCAAGCTATGCCGTGGCGGAATCACGCGAGCACTGCGCGCGAAGAAGAAAAATCGCGATGCCGGCATCGGCCGGCATCGCGTCGAGGTCTGCGGCGTCCCTGCCCCGGGGCGGAAGTCGCGCGGGCGGCGACTCGCCACCCGCGCCGCGGCATCAGAACGTCAGGCGGATGGTCGCCGCATAGCGACGGTCGTTCACGTACCAAGAGGTGACACGGCTGCCGGCCTCGTTCTGGTCCATGATCGTGCGCTGCTCGGCGTTGTTGAGGTTGTTCATCTCCAGGCCGATCTGCAGGTTGTCGCTGATCCGGTAGAAGACCGAGCCATCGAGCTGGCCGTAGTCGTCGCTGTACACCGGCAACTTCCAGACGATGTTGTTGTTGTTGCCGTTGTAGCCGTTTGGCCCCACCGAGAGCAGGTACTTGCTGCGCCAGTTGTAGGCCAGGCGCACCTGCCACGGGCCCTTCTCGTAGAACGCGGCGAGGTTGAACGCGTTCTTCGACAGTCCATCGGCCGGCAGGTCGTCGAACGTCGAACCATCTGTGTCGACCGGCTGCACGTCGATGTTGTTGGGCACCTCGGTGGAGCTGTCGATGTAGGTGTAGTTGGCCGACATGCCGAAGCCGTCGAACGGCTCGGGCAGGAAATCGAAGAACTGGTTCCAGCCCAGTTCCGCGCCGCGGATCTCCGCCGTGCCCACGTTCACCGGGCGGCTGATCAGGTAGTCGTACGTGTTGCCGTCCGCGCCGGGGAATGGAACCTCCTGCGTCTGGCGGCGGAAGTAGTCCTTGATGTCCTTGTAGAACAGGTTCACCCAGGCCATGCCGCCGTGGTCGGGATCGAAGTACCACTCCGCCGACAGGTCGAACTGGTTGGCCTTCATCGGCTCCAGGTACGGGTTGTCGTAGGAGCTGCCGGTCAGGTCGAGGCACTCGAGCGAGGCCACCGGCACGTCCGGACAGGCGTTGCCGGCGTCGTCGAAATCGCGGCGGCTGACATTGAGGATCTGGTAGGCCTGCATGTCGCTGAAGGCCGGGCGCGCGATGGCCTTGGACGCGGCGAAACGGAAGATCACGTTCGTCATCGCTTCCCAGCGCATGTTCAGGCTGGGCAGCACGTCGGTGTAGGAGTTCTCGGCCGAGACCGGCTCGGACTGGCCGCTGCCCAGGAACGGTGCATAGACCTGGTTCGGGAACACCACGTAGCCCTTGGCGGAATTCTCGGTGCGCACCACGCGCACGCCGACGTTGCCGTCGAACGCCACGTCGTCCAGGCCGAAGTTGAGCATCAGGTAGCCGCCGTTGGTGGACTCCTCCTGCACGTTGGTGTGCTGCGGCCCCGGAAGCATCGGCGTGTAGGGAGTGAAACCGCCCGGATTGATGTAGTACTCCTCGGCCGCCGCGTGGATGGCCTGGTAGCTGCCCGGGTATCCGAGCGCCGTGGCCAGGATCGGCGCATAGAAGCCGCCCGGCGTGTTCGCGTCGCCGCGGTAGAAGTTCTTGAACTCGTTGAAGTGGGTCAGGCTGGAGTTGACCTCGCTGCTCAGGTCCAGGCCCGGCAGCGGCACGCCGCCAGGCAACTGCCACCACTGCATCCAGGGCTGGATCACGGCCGCCCAGTTGTAGCCGGTGTCGATGCTGGTCGCGTCGCGCCGGGTGGTGCGCACGCCGCCCCGGATCGAGCGGAAGAAGCCGCTGTCGAAGCTGTACTTGATGTCCGCCCGCCAGGCCAGCTGGTCCGCCTCGTTGTCGTCCTGGTGGTCCATCGTGAACCCCCAGTAGTAGTTGTCGGGGTTCGCGGTGAACTGCTGGTCGACGCTGATCGACGGCAGGCCGCCGGTGAGGTCGACGTCGATGTACGGCATCAGCAGGCCCAGCGCCACCGTGGAATCCAGGCTCTTGGTGTCCGCCTTGATGTACTGCAGGTCGGTCGACAGCTCCACGTTGTCGTTGACCGTCCACTTCAGGCCCGCGGAGAAGTCGGTGGTCTTGGAGTCGCGGTTGGACGCACGGATGTCCGTGCCCATCGGCACGCCGCCCGGCTGGATGATGCGGCCGGAGCGGAACACGTTGCCATCCAGCTCGAACGGCTGGCTGGTGTCGAGCGCGACCTGGGTCGGGTCGTTGTCGACGAAGATCGCGTCCTCGTTCCAGAGCTCGTTGTACTCGCTCTGGAAGGCGGTGGCGACGACCTCGATGTCGTCGTTGGGCCGCCACTGCATGGCCAGGTAGGCGCCGGAACGCCTGCGGTCGTAGTTCAGCGTGCGCCAGTCGGCGCCACGCGGCACCCAGGCCTCGTCGTTGGTGCCGTCGCCGTCGATGTCGGCGTTGCTGTTGTTGAAGAACGGGCGGACGAACATGCCGTCGGTGCGGGTCGCCAGGTCCGAGCGGGCCACGTCGACCAGGATGCCGAAGTCGCCGGCGCCGGTGTTCCAGCGGTTGCTGTACAGGACCGAGGCCGACGGGCTGGTCTTGTCGGCGAAGTCGCCGTTGTTGACGCTGAAGCTGGCGGCGAGCTTCTCGCCCTCGAAGTCGAATGGCAGGCGGGTACGCAGGTTGACCGTGCCGCCCAGGCCGCCTTCGATCATCTCGGCGGTCTGGTTCTTGAACACGTCGACGCCGGCCATCAGCTCGGACGGCACGTCCTGGAAGCTGAGGCCACGGCCGCCGGAGGCCGAGAAGCTGTCGCGCCCGTTGAGCTCGGAGCGGACCTGGGTGAGTCCGCGGACCTGCACGCCGTTGCCCTCGGCCGAGAAGTGCTCCGGGTCGCCGACCGCGAGGAAGCGGTCGATGGTGACGCCGGGAATGCGCGACAGGGTCTCGGTGACGCTGCGGTCGGGCAGCGCGCCGATGTCCTGCGCGGTGACCGAGTCGACGAAGGTGTCGGCGTCGCGCTTGATGTCCTGGGCGCGCATGACGCTGGCGCGGATACCCTGGACCTGCACCGCGTCCAGTTCCACTGGCGCGCTCTCGTCGGTCGTACTGCTGTCCGCATTCTCGGCGGCAGCCTGTTCTTGGGCGTGGAGCACGCCGACCGGCAGGGCCAGGGCGATGCCCAGGGCCAGGGCCGAACGGGCGAGGTGGGCAGGCAGGCGCGACACGGCGCCGCTGCGGAGCGGGTATTTCGGCATCACTGTTCCCTCCCAGGACACTGACTTTCGAATCTTCGAGTTGTAGGCCGGCGGTGCCGGCGGCGGAATGGACCAGCGCTGTCATCCGATGGATCGCCCATCGAGGCCTGCCGGGCTGGAACTCCCGGCGGCCACCTTAGGCGCGCTGCGTCACGGATTGCCAATGAAGAATTCGGGGGGATCTATGCCGTGAGGGAATATGTTTACCGGTGACTTATTCAAGCCCAGTCGCGTCGAGTCAGGAAACCGGCGCGAAAAGAAAGAAGGGCCCGCGCCTTCCGGCACGGGCCCTCCATCCGTTGCGTTGCCTTACCAGCTGGCGCGGAGCACGGCCGAGTAGCGGCGGTCGTTCTCGAACCAGGCACGGCTGTACAGGGTGTCGTCCTCGTAGCCGTCGCGCAGGTACTTGCGCGGCCCGACCAGCAGCTTGGTGATGCTGTTGGTCAGGTTGTTCACCTGCAGGCCGATCTGGAAGTTCTTGTTGATGTTGTAGAAGAACGATCCGTCCAGCTGGCCGTAGTCGTCGTTCCATACCGGCAGGAACACGATCGCGTCGCTGCTGGTCAGCAGGTACTCGCTGCGCCAGTTGTAGGCCAGGCGTGCCGAGAAGCGGCTGGTCTCGTAGATGCCGATGACGTTGTACGAGTGCTCGGACAGGCCCTCCAGCGGCAGCTCGACCGTGCCGGCACGCGCGGCGCTGCCGTTCGGGACCCCGACCGCGGCATTGGTGCCGCCGCTGCTGTCGACGAAGGTGTAGTTGGCCTGCACGCCGAAGCCCGGCAGGAAGTCGAAGAACTGCGAGTAGCCCACCTCGTAGCCGCGGATCCTGCCCTCGTCCAGGTTGCGCGGACGGGTGATCAGGTATTCGTCGCCGAAGATGAGCTCGGTGCCGGCCTGGTTGGCGAAGTAGTCCTTGATGTCCTTGTAGAAGAACGTCGCGTACAGCATGTTGGCCGGGCCGAAGTACCATTCCAGCGCCGTGTCGAACTGGTTGGCGCGCATCGGCTTCAGGTCCGGGCTGCCGCCGCTGCCGGTGAAGGACAGGTCGGACGGCCCGCAAAGCTCGGTCCGCAGTCCGTCGTCCAGCGCCTGCTGGCACGCCGACGCGCTGGCCGACAGCGGCAACCAGGCCTGCATCAGGCGGAACTCCGGCCGCGCGATCGCCTTGGACGCGGCGAAGCGCCACTGCACCCCATGGTCGAAGCGCATGCGCAGGTTCAGGCTCGGCAGCACGTCGGTGTAGGTGGTCCGGGTATCGGTGATGAAACCCTGGCCGGCGTACCGCTCCAGCACCTCGGGCGTCACCACGTCGGCCCAGCTGGACATGTCCGGCATCACCCCGCCGCCGAGCGTATCGACGCTGGTCTGGACCACGCGCACGCCGATGTTGCCGTCGAGCGGACGCTCCATCGCGTCGTTGCCGAAGTACAGCACGCCGTAGGCGGCCTGGGTGCGTTCGTCCTGGGTATTGGTGCTCTCCGGTCCGTACTCGATCGGCGTCCACCGCGCCCCGGGCAGCTGGCCCAGGGTGGCGGCCACGGTGGCGATGTCGACCATGCCGTCCTTCGGCGACCAGAACGTGGTCGGCACGTCGGCCTTGCCGCCGAAGAAATCCTTCATCGTGTACAGGGTCGAATCGTTCGAATAGAACTGGTCCAGCCAGGCGACGTTGGCGCGGGCCGGGTCGGCCGGGGTTCCGGTGAGCTTGTTCCAGTCGTCGCTGATGACGCCCCAGTTCCAGCCGGTGGACAGGTTGTCGTAGCTGCGGTCGGCGATGCGCGCGCCGAAGCGCACGAACTGCAGCCAGTTGCTGTCCTGGAAGGTGTACTCCAGGTCCACGCGGGCGGCGTGCTCGGTGCCCTCGCTGTCGGCGATGTGGTCCATCGCCGAACGCCAGAAGTAGTTGCGCTGGTCGGTGACGGTGGACGGGTCGGCGACGCTGACCGACGGATACTTGCCGCTCAGGTCGAGGGTCATCTCCTGCAGCAGGGTCGAGGCATGGACCGAGAAGTCGACGTTGCTCGCCTCCGCCTTTACGTACTGGTAGTCGCCGCGGATGATCAGGTTGTCGGTGATGAAGTGCTGGAAGCCGGTGGACCAGTCGGTGGTCTTGGAGGTCTGTTCGTTGACGCGGTTGCCGCTGATGAACTGGATGCCGGAATTGCCCTGGTAGACGCCGGGGTTGCCGTTGTCCAGGTCCGACGGCTGGCCGAGCCAGCCGCCCTGCCGCACCGTGCCCTTGATGAAGCGGCCGCGGCTGTCATAGACGAACTGGGTGCCGACCGCCGGGATCAGGTTGTTGCTCATGTCGGCCAGGCCGTCGGCGTAGATCGGATTGAAGTGGTCCGGGTCGCCGTTCCAGTTGGGCTGGTTCTTCTGCGAAGCACCACCGAACTCCATGAAGTGCTCGCGCCAGGTCATGTCGTACTGCGAGGTGATGAACTGGGTGTAGACCTCGGTGCTGTCGTTCGGCCGCCACTGCAGCGCGAACGCGCCGCCCTGGCGCTTGCGCTCGAAATCGGTACGCCGCCAGTTGGCGCCGCCGGGCACGAACACCTGGTCCAGGTCGGTGCCGGCCAGCAGTGCGTCGCGCTGGGATTCGGCCGACTGCCAGGAACCCTGGTCCCAGTCGTACACCCAGTCGGTTTCCGAGCCTTCGGTCTGTTCGGCCGGCTTGCGGCCGCGGCGGTCGAAAGGCATGACCTGGACGCCGTCCGATCGGGTCGCCAGCTCGGAATAGAAGACGTTGGCCAGCGCGCCGATCTCGCCGAAACCGGTCTGCCAGCGATCGCTGAACAGGAACGAGGCCGAGGGCCGCGCATCCTTGGCCTTGTCGCCGTAGTTGTAGTCGATGCTGCCGGCGACCTTGCGGCCGGGTTCGTCGAACGGCTTGCGCGTGCGCAGGTTGATCGTGCCGCCCAGGCCGCCCTCGATGATCTCGGCCGAGGGGTTCTTGTAGACATCCACGCCGGCCATGAGTTCGGCCGACACCTCCTCGAAGCTGATGCCGCGGCCGCCGGCGGCGCTGAAGATGTCGCGTCCGTTGAGCTCGCCGCGCACGAAGGTCAGGCCGCGGATCATCACGCCGCTGCCTTCTGCGGAGAAGTGGTCGGTATCGTCGCGCGCGGCGAATCCGGTGACGGTCACGCCGCTGACGCGCTTGAGGGTCTCGGTGACCGAGCGGTCGGGCAGCGCGCCGATGTCTTCGGCGGTCACCGAGTCGACGATCTGCGCGGCATCCTGCTTGATGTCCTGGGCGCGCATCACCGAGCCGCGGATGCCCTTGACCTCCACCGCCTGGAGCTCGGTGGCCGCAGCGTCCGCCCCCTGCCCGCCGGACGGCGCGTTGGCCTCCTGCGCCTGAAGCGTGCCGGCCGCCAGTGCCAGGGCGACGCCCAGGGTGAGCGCGGAGTGGTTGATTCGGTGCGACGGACGTGGAGCGGCGCTGCGCGCACGGGCACAGGTCGGACGGTTCGACATTGACAGTTCCCTCCCCAGGAGACTGGTGGCTTGCGGAAAATGACCCGGTGGTCCGGCAGCCCTCACTGCCGGTGGTAGCGCTATCACCTGCCCAGAAAAAAAAAGCCGGTGTTCAACGGCCTGCGCTACGCGTGCCCACACTAGTCGGGCACGGGAGACGGGACCAATGACAATATCGAATGCAAGAACGCGCTCGATATCCCTGAATGGACATATCAGGCCGGAGACTCGGGCGCCATGTCGGCGAAGCCGTAGAGGCGCCGCGCGACGGTCCGCAAGGAGTCCAGCATCTTCTGCGCCGCCGGCGAAAGCAGGTGGCTCCGGCGGCGCACGATCCCGAACGACTCCATGCCCACGCCCAGGTCCAGCGGCAGCACCGCCAGCTGGCGCGCCTGCACGTAGGGCGCCACCGACTCCGCCGGCAGCGCTGTCACCAGGTCGCTGACCCGCAGCAGGTTGATGGTCACCGACAGGGAAGACGTCTCGATGGTGTTGCGCGGGCCGAGCAGCCCGTGTTCGAGGAACATGGTTTCCAGCCGCGTGCGCAACACGCTGTCCGGCGGCGGCAGGATCCAGCCGTAGGGCGCCAGCTCCCCGTGCCCCACCTGCCCGCGGCCGTCCAGCGGATGGCCGGCGCGCACGATCACCGAATGGGGCTCGTCGGACAGCGGCTCGAACAGCAGGTCCGCCCCACCCTCCGGATCCATGATCCGGCCGATCACCAGGTCCAGTTGCCCGTCCAGCAGCTTGGCCACCAGCGGCCGGCTGTAGTCCATCTCGATCCGCACCAGGATGTCGGGGTGTTCGCGCTTGACCGCGGCGACCGCCTGCGGCACCAGGTTCGTGCCGGGGTTGACCACCGTGCCGATCGACGCCTGCCCCATGCGCCCGTCGCGCAGCGCGGCGATCTCCTCCTGGGCGCGGCCGATCTCCAGCAGCGCGGTGCGGGCGCGTCGGATCAGGACCTGGCCGTACCAGGTCGGCTCCACGCCACGGGCATGGCGCTCGAACAACGGCACGCCCAGCAGCCCTTCCATCTCGGCCAGCAGCTTCGAGGCCGCGGGCTGTGTCATCCGCGCGGCCTCGGCCGCGCGCAGGACCGAGCCTTGTTCTTCCAGGTGCATCAACAACAGCAGGTGTCGCGTTTTCAGTCGCGACGGGTTGAACCAGTGCGCATTGCCGGTCGGCTTGCCCATTTCCCCTCCCAGAGAAACTATTCGAAGCCGGAATAGATTACGGCGAAAATTTCATTTGCCCAACATAACTTGTCGGGGGAGGCTACGGCCGCTGCATCTGCACGTGACCGACCCGGCCCCGCCAGGGCGTCGCGTGCCTCCAGAAACGGCCTGGGAGGAGGGCCATGGCACGCTTCCAGCACACGGCCGTGCACCTGCGCGCGCACCCGGGCGGACCGATCCGCACCTTTCAAGTCCTGCATCGAGGCCTGGCATGACCGACCCTGGCCACCCTGCCAGCCCCGGCGGGCGGATCGCCCAACCGCCGTTCAGCCTGCCGCTGATCGCGATCCTGCGCGGCATCACGCCCGGCGAAGCTGCGGCGCACGTGGGCGCGCTGGTCGAAGAGGGCTACGACGCGATCGAGATCCCGCTGAACTCGCCGGACTGGGCGCAGAGCATCGCCATCGCCGCGCGCGAGCATGGCGGCCACGCCTGGATCGGCGGCGGCACGGTGCTGCGCCCGGCTGAAGTCGACACGCTGCAGCACCTGGGTGCGCGCTTCATCGTCACCCCGCACACCCATCCGCCGCTGATCCGCCACGCGGTGGCGGCAGGGATGCAGGTGGTGGCCGGATTCGCGACCGCCTCGGAGGCGTTCGCCGCGCTCGATGCGGGCGCGCAGATGCTCAAGCTCTTCCCTGCCGCCACCTACGGCCCGGGCCACGTCCGCGCGCTTCGCGCTGTGCTGCCAGCCGTGCCGCTGTTCGTGGTCGGCGGCGTCACCCCGCTCACGCTCACCGAATACCTGGCCGCCGGGAGCACCGGCGCGGGCATCGGGGGCGAACTCTACCGTCCCGGCCAGCCGATCGAGCGCACCCGTTCCGGCGCGCGCGAATTCCGCCTGGTACAGACCGCCTACCGCCCATGAAAAACCTGTCCCCCGGACGCCCTCCGACCAAGGCCCGTGCATGAAGATCCGCCGCCTCACCACCTACCATGCGGCGCCGCGCTGGCTGTTCCTCAAGATCGAAACCGACGAAGGCATCACCGGCTGGGGCGAGCCGGTGGTGGAGGGCCGCGCACGCACGGTCGAGGCGGCGGTGCATGAACTGGGCGATTACCTGGTGGGCCAGGACCCGGCACGGATCAACGACCTGTGGCAGACGCTGTACCGCGGCGGCTTCTACCGCGGCGGGCCGGTGCTGATGAGCGCGATCGCCGGCATCGACCAGGCCCTGTGGGACATCAAGGGCAAGGCGTTGGGCGTGCCGGTGTACCAGCTGCTGGGCGGCCTGGTCCGGGACCGGATGAAGACCTACCGCTGGGTCGGCGGCGACCGTCCGGCCGAGCTGGTGGAACAGATCCGTGGCTATCGCGCCCAGGGTTTCGACACCTTCAAGTTCAACGGCACCGAGGAGATGCGCCTGGTCGACAGCCCGCGCGCGATCGACGCGGCGCTGGCCAAGGTGGCGGCGGTGCGCGATGCATTCGGCGACAGCGTCGACTTCGGCATCGACTTCCACGGCCGCGTGGGTGCGCCGATGGCGCGGGTGCTGCTGCGCGAGCTGGAGCCCTACCGGCCGTTGTTCGTCGAGGAACCCGTGCTGCCCGAGCAGGCGGAGTACTACCCGCAGCTGGCGGCCGCCAGCGCGATCCCGCTGGCGGCCGGCGAGCGCATGTACTCGCGCTTCGAGTTCAAGCGCGTGCTCCAGGGCG
Organism: Pseudoxanthomonas sp. Soil82; assembly: GCF_040446535.1. Classification (NCBI taxonomy): domain Bacteria; kingdom Pseudomonadati; phylum Pseudomonadota; class Gammaproteobacteria; order Lysobacterales; family Lysobacteraceae; genus Pseudoxanthomonas; species Pseudoxanthomonas sp. Soil82. Next base: position 404,171 of record NZ_JBEAAK010000004.1, on the reverse strand, counting down.
GCGGCCTGGCGATCCTGCAGCCGGACCTCTCGCACGCCGGCGGGATCAGCGAATGCCTGAAGATCGCGGCTATGGCCGAAGCCCACGACGTCGCCTTGGCGCCGCATTGTCCGCTGGGGCCGGTGGCGCTGGCCGCGTGCCTGCAGGTGGACTTCGTCTCGCACAACGCGATGCTGCAGGAGCAGAGCATCGGCATCCACTACAACCAGGGCGCGGACCTGCTCGATTACGTGGCCAACCGCGAGGACTTCGCCTGCGAGGACGGCTGCATCCGCGCCCTGCCGCTGCCGGGGCTGGGCGTGGTGATCGACGAGGACCGCCTGCGCCACGCCCATGCCAACCCGCCCGACTGGCGCAATCCGGTCTGGCGCCATGCGGACGGCAGCGTCGCCGAATGGTAGAACGTCGACGATGGATCCCGCCCCGTCCGACCCGGCCCGCCTGACCGTCGATTCCCGCTGCGCCCACGGCGAGGGCGTGCTGTGGTGCGAGCGCCGCCAGGCGCTGCTGTGGGTCGACATCGACGGCGCCCGCCTGTGGATGCACCTGCCGGCGCAGGGAACCTCGCGGTCCTGGCCCCTGCCCGACCGCCCCGGCTGCATCGGCCTGGGCCAGGCGGGCGACCTGCTGCTGGTCCTGGCCAAGGCGCTGTACCGCGCCGACTTCGACGCGGCGTTGGCCGACGGCGCGGACGCGGTGCCGCTGGTGCACCTGGCCGACGTGGAGCCGCACGAGCCGCGCACGCGCAGCAACGACGGCCGCGCCGACCGGCATGGCAACTTCGTGTTCGGCACCATGGACGAATCGGCGACGAAGGCTCCGATCGGCGCGTTCTACCAGTACTCGGCCGCGCACGGCCTGCGACCGCTGCCGCTGCCGCCGGTGGCCATCTCCAACTCGATCGCGTTCTCGGCCGATGGCCGCACCCTGTACTGGTGCGACTCGATGTCGGCGGAGATCCACTGCTGCGACTACGACCCGGACCGGGCGCAGGTGGGCCGGTCGCGGGTGTTCGCGCGGGTCGACCTGCCCGGTGCGGTGGCGGACGGCTCCACCATCGACGCGGAAGGCCACCTCTGGAACGCCCAGTGGGGCGGCGCGCGGGTGGTGCGCTACCGCCCCGACGGCACGGTCGACCGGATCGTGCCGATGCCGGTGCCGCAACCCTCCTGTTGCGCGATCGGCGGCCCGGGCCTGGACACGCTGTACGTGATCACCTCGCCGCAGGGACTCGGCCAGGCTGCGCGCAGCGCCTGGCCCGGCTCGGGCAACCTGTTCGAGCTCCGCCTGCCGCGGGCGCTCGGCCTGCCGGAAGGCCGGGTGGTATTGCCATGATCGCGGTGGACTGGGGCGGCACCCGCCTGCGCGCCTACCGGCTCGCCGCGGACGGTCGCGTACTGGAGCGGCGCCGCAGCAACGAGGGGGCACTGGCCTGCCATGGCCGCTTCGGCAAGGTGCTGGGCGCGCTCCTGGCGGACTGGGACGATCCGCTGGTGGTCATGGCCGGCATGGTCGGCGCGCGCGGGGGCTGGATCGAAGTGCCGTACGTGCGCTGCCCGGCCGACGCCGCGGCGCTGGCCGCAGGCATGCTGCACCTGGACGCGTCGCTCGAGGCGCCCGGGCTGGCCCGGCGCACGCTGTGGTGCGTCCCCGGAGTGGCCGACCACGGGCCACTGGTGGGCGACGTGATGCGCGGCGAGGAAACCCAGGTGGCCGGCCTGCTCGACACGCTCGGGCCCGGCACCCACACGCTGTGCCTGCCCGGCACCCACAGCAAGTGGGTGCGCGTGCGCGAGGGCGCCATCGTCCACGTCTCCACCGCGATGACCGGTGAGCTGTATTCGGTGCTGCGCTTGCACAGCATCCTCGGGCGCGGCATGCCCGAAGGCGAGCCGCCGATGGACCTCGCCGCGTTCGACGCCGGCCTCGAATGCAGCCGCGATCCCGCCAGCGGGCTGCTGCACGACCTGTTCGGCGTGCGCACCGCGTCGCTTTTCGGCCACTTCGCCCAGGCCGCGCTGCCGTCGTACCTGTCCGGCCTGCTGATCGGGCACGAACTGCAGGCCGCGCTCGCCGGCTTGCCGGCGCCGGTGCACCTGGTCGGCAGCGAGGCGCTGGTGGAGCGCTATGCGCGCGCCCTGCAGGCACGCGGCATCGAAGTGCAGCGCCATTCCGAGGAGCTGGCCGCCGCCGGAATGCATCGCCTGGCACGGGCCCGCGGCCTGGCGTGACGCGTCCCCGGCGCGACGCCGGCCGGCCGGTGGACTAGAATGGCGCGCCCTGTTCGCCACGTCCCGCGCCGCCCATGCCCTTCGTCGTCACCGAGAACTGCATCAAGTGCAAGTACACCGACTGCGTGGAGGTGTGCCCGGTCGACTGCTTCCACGAGGGCCCCAACTTCCTCGTGATCGATCCGGACGAGTGCATCGACTGCACCCTGTGCGAGCCCGAATGCCCGGCCAACGCGATCTACCCGGAGGATGACGTGCCCGCCGGCCAGGAAGGCTTCGTTGCGCTCAACGCCGAGCTGTCGCAGGCCTGGCCGGTAATCACGGTGCGCAAGGAACCGCTGGCCGATGCGGCCGAGTGGGACGGCAAGCCGGGCAAGTTGCCGCTGCTGGAACGCTGAGCGTAGAGCGGGGCTTGCCCCGCTGCCCGTTTCGGGTACTCGCCTGGTGGCAGCGGGGCAAGCCCCGCTCTACGAAGAAAGGCGCCCAGGGGGCGCCTTTCTTGCGACGGCGATGGCAGGCGCTGTGTCGTCAGCCCTTGGCCAGCGCCGCCTGCAGTGCGGCGACCACCTTCAGCGGCGCCTCGGCGGTGGCGGGCAGGCCGCGCGGATCGACCGCCGAAACATAGGCACCGCCCTCGACCGCGACCACCCGCACCAGGAAGTCCACGCCCTGGTAGCTGACGTCGTAGGTGCCCAGCAACTGGGCGCGGCTGGCGATGGTCACGCCGTCGATGCCTTCCAGCGCGGTGCCGACCTGGGCGAACACCGCATCGCGGGTACCCGGCACGGTGAAACCGCTCGGCGAAGCCGCCGGGGCGGCGACCGGCGCCTGCTGCGGACGCGGCGCGGCACCGCCGGCCGGCGGCAGGGCCATCGCTCCGGAGGTGTCGGGCAGGTTCAGGTCCGGCGGCACCTCCAGCGGACGCTCCTCGGCCGCCAGCGCGTAGTCGCCCTTGGGACCCTTGCTGAACCAGGAGCAGCCGCCGAGCAGCACGGTGGCGGTGGACGCCAGCAGCACGGCCACGGAGGCACGGGCGAAGCGGGAAGTGTTGGACATCAATGCTCTCCGGGGTTGTCTGGATCAGGCCGCGAGCGCTTCGCGGCCACTGAGTGATTCGAGTTCGCGCGCCAGCGCGACCATGGCGGCCGCCTCGCCCTGGAACTGCGCCGACAGCGGCAGCAGCGGCAGGCGCAAGCCTTGCCCGTGGCCGAGACGCTGCAGCAGCGCCTTGACCGGGATCGGATTGGACTCCACGCCGCAGAAGCCATGCAGCGGTGCCAGCCGTGCATCCCATTCGCGCGCGGCGACCGTGTCGCCACGGCGCGCCAGGTCGCACAGGCGACGGTAGGCGGCCGGGGCCGCGTTCGAGCCGACCGAAACCAGGCCATCGGCGCCGGCGAGCATGGCGCCACAGGCGCTGCCGTCGTCGCCGCCGAGCACGCTGAAACCGGGGCCGCGCAGCGCGACCAGTGCCGCCATCCGCGACGGGTCGGCGACCGCTTCCTTGATGCCGACGATACGTTCGTGCGAGGCCAGCTCGGCCACGGTATCGGGCAGCATGTCGGCGCCGGTGCGGCCCGGGACGTTGTATAGCAGCACGGGCAGTCCGCCCTGCTCGGCCACGGCGCGGTAGTGCGCCAGCAGCCCGGCCTGGGTCGGGCGCACGTAGGAAGGCACGACCACCAGCGCCGCATCGGCGCCCGCGGCGGCCGCGCGGCGGGTCTGGGCGATCGTGCGCGCGGTGCCCGCCTGGCCGGTACCGGCCAGCACCGGCACGCGGCCGGCGACGGTTTCCACCGCCAGGCGCAGCAGCGCGTCGTACTCGGCATCCTCGAGCATCGCCGCCTCGCCGGTCGAGCCGGCCACGACCAGGCCCTGCACGCCGCGGGCCAGCTGCCATTGCAGCAGCCGGCGCCAGGCGTCGAGGTCCAGTGCGCCGGCCTCGTCGAACGGGGTCGCAAGCGCGGTGATCAGGCCGGTGGGGTGCAAAGCGGTTGGCTCTGGATTCTGCGGGTTGCGCGCATGGCGCAGCCCGGTTTTCAGGAGGCCCGATCATACTTGCGGCCTGAAAGCACGGGCAAGTATGCTGCGCCAAGCGGCCGGGCGAGCCCAGCCGCCATTCAGCCTCTCGCAATGCCGGAAGCCTCCTTGACCGATACCCCGCCCCGGCCTTCGCCGAACGAAAACCACCTCCTGATCAACGCCTATACGACGCATCCGGAGTCGCCGCTGCTGTCGGTGACGCGCCGCATTGCCGACAGCGGGTGCAACCTGGTGGATGCGCGGCTGGCCTCCGTGGGCCGCGACGTGTCGATGACCGCGCTGGCGACCGGTTCGTGGGACGCGGTGGCCAAGCTGGAAGCCATGCTCGGCCGGCTCGACCGCGAGGAAGGCCTGAAGCTCAACTGGTACCGCACCGGCGCCAAGCAGATCCAGTCCAACCTGCTGCCGTACATCGTCGAGGTCGTGGCCGCCGACAAGCCCGGCATCCTGTTCCAGCTGGCCGACTTCTTCGACCGCCAGGGCATCACCATCGAGAACCTGCAGAGCACCCGCTACCGGGCGATGCAGACCGGCGCGGAGATGTTCTCGGCGCAGGTGACGATCGGCGTGCCCGCGAACATGCACATCGCCGCGCTGCGCGACGATTTCCTCGAGTTCTGCGACCACTTGAACCTGGACGCGATCATGGATCCGATGAAGTTCTGACGGGAGCGCGGTTCCGGCACGATGAAGCAACCCAGGCTCGACCGCTCCACCCTGAAACTGCCGCTGGCCCTGTCCGGCGGCCGCACCGCCTCCCTCGCCGATTACGCAGGCCGCTGGCTGGTGCTGTATTTCTACCCCAAGGACAGCACGCCCGGCTGCACCACCGAGGGCCTGGAATTCAACGCGCTGCTGCCGCGGTTCCGCGAGCTCGGCGCCGAGGTGCTGGGGGTGTCGCGCGATTCGGTGAAGTCGCACGACAACTTCTGCGCGAAGCAGGGGTTCGACTTCGCGCTGGTCAGCGATGGCGACGAAGCCTTGTGCCGCGCCTTCGACGTCATCCACGAGAAGAACATGTACGGCCGCAAGGTGCTGGGCGTGGTCCGCAGCACCTTCCTGCTCTCGCCCGATTCGCGCATCGCGCGCGAATGGCGCGGGGTCAAGGTCCCCGGGCACGCCCAGGCCGTGCTCGATGCGCTGAAGGCCGAAGCCTCCCAGTGACCGCCGCCCCGATCCAGAGCCTGCGCCGCCCTGCCCTGCAGGCCGCGGCGGCTCGCCCCTGTCCGGCACCGGTGCGCGCGACCCGCGCCGGTGCGTGCGACCGCGTTCCACCCCCATGCAACGCACCATCCACCAGGAAGCCACGATGACCCGAGGCAAGCGCATCTACGTGCTGGATACCAACGTGCTGATGCACGATCCGACCGCGCTGTTCAAGTTCGACGAGCACGACATCTTCCTGCCGATGCAGGTCATCGAGGAGCTGGACAACGCCAAGAAGGGCACCTCCGAGGCGAGCCGCAACGCGCGCCAGGTCAGCCGGTTCCTCAACGAGCTGGTCGAGAACGCCGGGCTGGAGCGGCTGGCCGACGGCATCCCGCTGGTCCAGCCGCAGGGCGTGCAGCTGCGCGGCCGGCAGAGCGCGGGGCTGCTGCGCTTCCAGACCAGCCACTTCGAGGCCGGCAAGAGCTTCGGCGCGGTCATCCCGGACAACGCCATCCTCGGCGCGATCCTGGCGCTGAAGGAGCAGACCCTGGCCGAGATCCCGGTGGTGTTCGTCTCCAAGGACATCAACCTGCGGATCAAGGCGGCCATCGCCGGGATCGTGTCGGAGGACTACGAGAACGATCGCGCGCTGGACGACTTCAGCCTGCTCTACACCGGCGCCACCGAGCTGCCGGAGGACTTCTGGGACCGCCACGAGAAGGACCTGCGTTCGTGGTCGGACAAGGGCCGCACCAGCTACGAGGTGGTCCTGCGCGAGGACGAGGACTGGCACCCGAACCAGTACCTGTACCTGCCCGGCGAAGACGAGGTCGAGCTGCGCGTGGTCAAGGTCGAAGGCGGCAAGGCCACCCTGGCCCTGGTCGACGACTTCCGCAGCGGCCAGCACGCGGTGTGGGGCATCAGCGCGCGCAACCGCGAGCAGAACTTCGCGCTCAACGCGCTGATGGATCCGGACATCGATTTCGTCACCCTGCTGGGTACCGCCGGCACCGGCAAGACCCTGCTGGCGCTTGCCGCCGGCCTTGCGCAGACGATGGACCAGCAGCGCTACCGCGAGATCATCATGACCCGCGCCACGGTCAGCGTCGGCGAGGACATCGGCTTCCTGCCCGGCACCGAGGAGGAAAAGATGACCCCGTGGATGGGCGCGCTGACCGACAACCTGGAAGTGCTGACGCACAACCAGGAGGGCGGCGCCTGGGGCCGCGCGGCGACCAACGACCTGCTCGCCTCGCGGATCAAGATCCGATCGATGAACTTCATGCGCGGCCGCACGTTCCTGTCGCGCTACCTGATCCTGGACGAGGCGCAGAACCTCACTCCCAAGCAGATGAAGACGCTGATCACGCGCGCCGGCCCGGGGACCAAGATCGTCTGCCTGGGCAACGTGGAGCAGATCGACACCCCGTACCTGACCGAAACCACCTCGGGCCTGACCTACGCCGTGGACCGCTTCAAGAACTGGCCGCACAGCGCGCACATCACCCTGCGCCGCGGCGAGCGTTCGCGCCTGGCCGACTTCGCGTCGGAAGTGCTGTAGCGCAGAGGCCACGGGCATGGGCCTGCAGCTGCCGCGCTGGGTCTGGGTCGGGGCGGTCACGCTGGCGTGCATCGCCGGCATGGTCAACGTGGTCGGCTACCTGGGCTTCGAGCACCAGGCGGTCAGCCACCTGACCGGCACGACCAGCCTGCTGGGCGCGGCGCTGGCGGCCGGGGACTGGCGTGCGGTCGCGCACCTGTGGGGCGTGCTGATCGCTTTCTGCGTCGGCGCGATGCTCAGCGGCCTGATCATCCAGGACGGCACGTTGCGCCTGGGACGGCGCTACGGCGTCGTCCTGGCGCTGGAATCGCTGCTGCTGGCCGCGGCCGTCCCGCTGTTCGTGCGCCAGCAGTTGTCCGGCGCCCTGCTGGCGGCGATGGCCTGCGGGCTGCAGAACGCGATGGTCACCGCCTACAGCGGCGCGCTGGTGCGCACCACCCACCTCAGCGGCATGTTCACCGACCTGGGCATCGGCCTGGGCCACCTGATCCGCGGCCTGCCGCTGCCGGTGCGGCGGCTGACGCTCAGCGGACTGATCATCAGCGGGTTCCTCGGCGGCGGCATCCTCGGCGCCTGGCTGTTCTCCCTCCTGCGGTACCACGCCTTGCTGGTGCCGTCCGCGCTGACCGGACTGACGGGCGTGGGCTACGTCGCCTACCGGCATGCGGTGCTGGTACGGCAACGCCGCGCGGGGAACGGGCCGGCATCGCAGGATGCGCCCTGACCGGCTCGACGCGCCGGCGCGTCGCAGTGGCGGCGGTGCACAATAGCCGCATGAACGATCATCGCGCCGATTCGCGCCCGGTTTCCGTCCTGACCATCGCCGGCTCCGATTCCGGTGGCGGAGCGGGCATCCAGGCCGACCTGAAGACCTTCGCCGCCCATGGCGTGCACGGGCTGTCGGCGATCGCCGCGCTGACCGCGCAGCACACCCGGGGGGTCACCGCGGTGGAGGTGCCGAACGTGGCGTTCCTCGACGCGCAGATCGATGCATGCTTCGACGACTTCCGCATCGGCGCGGTCAAGCTGGGCATGCTCGCCAGCACCGCGGTGATCGAGACCGTCGCCCGTGCCCTGGCGCGGCATCGACCCGCGCAGGTGGTGGTCGACCCGGTGATGATCGCCACCAGCGGCGCGCGGCTGCTCGCCGAAGATGCGCTGGACGCACTGCGCACGCGCCTGCTGCCGATGGCCACGGTGATCACGCCCAACCTTCCGGAAGCCGAACTGCTGCTGGGCTGGCGGATCGACAGCCTTGCGTCGATGTCGCAGGCCGCCACGGCGCTGCGCGCGCTGGGCGCTCCGGCGGTCCTGCTCAAGGGCGGCCACCTGGCCGGGCCGGGCGAGGTGGTCGACATCCTCGCCGACGCCGACGGCGAACAGCGCACGGCCCATCCGCGCCTGCGCCTGGAGGCGCACGGTACCGGCTGCACGCTGGCGTCGGCGGTCGCGGCCAACCTGGCACGCGGCCTGGCCCTGCGCGCGGCCTGCACGGCGGCGGCCGACTACGTGCACGCCGCGCTGCGTGGCGGTTACCGCCCCGGCCGCGGCGAAGTGGAAGTACTCGATCACTTCGCGGCGATGCCCGGCCGATGACGTCCACGCCCACCGAGACGACCGCCACCGCGACCGACGGACACCGCTGGACCCTGTTGGCGCATGAACCGGTGCGGCCGCGCGCGCGCCTGCTGTGGCTGCCGGCGCTGGGCGTGGCGGCGCGCCATTACCTGCCGCTGGCCGAGGCGCTGGCCACGCACGGCGTCGCCACCCACCTGCACGAATGGCGCGGCAACGGCAGCAGCACGCTGCGTCCCTCGCGAACGCAGGACTGGGGCTATCGCGAACTGCTGGCGCTGGACCTGCCGGCCAGCATGGCCGCCCTCGGTGGCGACGACGTGCCGTTGCTGCTCGGTGGCCACAGCCTGGGCGGGCAGCTGGCGTGCTGCTTCGCCGGCCAGAATCCCGACGCGGTGTCCGGCCTGTGGCTGGTCGCCAGCGGCACGCCCTACTGGCGCACCTTCCCGGCACCGCGCGGCTGGCTCCTGCCGCTGGTGTACCGCTTCCTGCCGTGGCTGGCCCGGCAGCAAGGCACCCTGCCCGGCCGGACGCTGGGCTTCGGCGGCACCGAGGCGCGGGGCCTGATCGCCGACTGGGCCCGGGTCGGCCTCAGCAACCGCTACCGCGCCGCCGGCTTCGATGCGGACCTGGACGCGGACATGGCACGCGTGCGTGCACCGGCCTGCGGAGTGGTCCTGGCCTCGGACTGGCTGGCCCCGGCCACTTCGATGCAAGCGCTGCTGGCCAAGCTGCCGTATGCGCCGGCCCGGGTCGTGCAGCTGGATTCGGTCGCCCTGCAGGCCCCGGCCGACCACTTCGGCTGGATGAAACAACCGGCGACGGTGGCCGCAACCCTCGCCACGACAGGCTTGCCGAAAGAATCCGCGGACAAGCGTTGACGGCCGCCAGCGGCTCACGCATAATTCCGCGCCTTGAAACGCGCCCGTAGCTCAGCTGGATAGAGTACCTGGCTACGAACCAGGCGGTCGGGAGTTCGAATCTCTCCGGGCGCGCCATTTCAGAGGGCCTGCGACTTGTCGCAGGCCCTTTTTTTTCGTCCGCGTCGTTCAGGCCGCGATCACCTGGCCGCCGGCGCACTGCCCGGCGGAAAGCCCTCGAACATCTCGGCGATGCCGGCGCGCAACAGGGCATCGCCCTTGGCCGGGTCGTCGGGCACGGTGTCGCTGGCGGTGCCGCGCCAGATCGCCTGCTTGGTCTTGGTATCGAACAGGTCCACCACCAGCGTGCCGACCGTATAGGTGCGCACCCGCGTGGTCGCGCTGCCCATGCCCATTCCGCCATACCAGCCCGGCCCCCAACCCCAGCCGCCATACATCGGGCCCGAATACATCGTGTCCAGGCTCTGCTGCTGCTGGGTGGCGACGTGGGCGACCACGGCCACGTCGCCATTGGGCGACTCCGTCCAGCCCTTGGCATTGAGCTGGGCATTGACGTAGTCCACGATCCGCTGCGCGGCCAGCGGCGGCACGCCCTGCTTGTCCGGCTTGTTGAGCCAGGTATAGGTCCGGTAGCCGCTGAAGTTGGCCGACGGGTCGGCGTCGGTATGCACCGTGGGCGTGCTGGCGCAGGACGCCAGCAGCAACGCGGCAAGGATGACGGGGATCAGGCGTGTCATGGGTCTCTCCTCTGTTGTACGGGGGTGGGTGGAAAAAGGGCGGCGCCCAGGCGCTGCGGTCACGGCCCGGGCTCCGGGAAGACGCGCTCCCAGTCGTTCCTGATGCTCACCACGTGCCAACGCCCGGCCTTCGCGGCAGCCAGCGAGGCGCCATCGGCCTCGCCGTAGGCAAACTCGCGCTCCCCGTCGTCGTGGTTGACCAGCAGCTGGAACGAGGGATACGGCGACGCCTGCGAATAGGCGAGCTGGGCGATGTCGCCGCCGCTGCGCACGTTGCCGGCGACGAACACGGGGACCTTGCCGGCATGGGCCAGCACGCCTGCGACCTTGCCTTCATGGTCGTTGACAGCACCCAGCCGCGCCGCCTTGAGCACGGCGACCTTGCCGTCGACCAGGCTGACGTCGTACTGGCCGCTGGATCCGATCACCTGCTGCGGCGGGATACCGTAGAACGGCCCGCTTATCGGACGCATGAAGTCGATGCCGCCGCCGCTGCCGATCCAGGTCTCGAAACCGTTGGCGCGCAGGTACCCGAGCAGTTCCAGCATCGGCTGGTAGGTGGTCTGCCGGTACGGTACGCCCAGGGTCGGATGCCTGGTGGTGGCGAAGAAGGCTTCGACCTCGCGCGCGTACTCGTCCGGCGACATGCCGGTGGAGGACAGGGCCAGCAGCTGCATCGCATGCTTCTCGCCGTCCTTGCCCTGGAAGAACGCCGTGTCCTTGGCCAGCAACGCCTTCACCGCGGGGTTGGCGGCCAGTTCGGGCTTTTCCTTCGCCATCGCCGCGATGCGCGTTCCGACGAACTCCAGCTGCACGATCGGCTGCTCCGCCCAGAGCGTGCCGTCGTTGTCGAAGATCGCGAAGCGCGCTTCCGGCGGAACGAAGCCCGGTCCACCCCCGGTGGTCGCCGCCTGCACGTAGTCGATGATCGCCTGCTTGTTGGCGCCCGTGCGCCAGGAGGGCAGCGGATCGGCCCTGGCCGCGTCTGCCGGCGCCGTCGTGGCACCGGCTTCGGCAGCGGGTGGCGCCGGTTGCGCTGCCGACGGCGGCCTGCAGCCCGCAACGGCCAGCACCAGCACCGACGCCAGCAGCAGCCAGCCGGGCCGAGCGGGCTTCACCGAAAGCATGTTCCCCATTTCCCACCTCGTCCGGTTCGGGGACCGCCGCCGGCTGGCGGCGGTCCGATGGTCCGGCCCGCTTCAGCGGGGCGGATTGACCACTACGTACTGCACCGTGGTTCCGGCGTACTGCGGCTGGTACCAGGTCGAACCGCATTGCACCGCGCAGAGTACGGCAAGGGACCGCCATTTGCGTTGCACGTGCATGCTCACTCTCCTGCTGCTGGGTTGGGCTTCGGGATCGAGCGGATCGGGTGTGGGGCCCTGCGGCCAGCCCGGCGAAGCGGCCGCCTTCGTGGCCCGCTGTCGGCCGGATGCCACGGGCTGGCGGGCTCGCCATGCGTCAGTCCTTGTGCGCGCCTTCGGCCGGATGGCGGAATGCCACGTCGCGCTCGCGGATCTCGACCACGTCGCGCTCCAGGAAGTAGTTGAGGAAGGTCCGGATCACCGCCACCGCGCCGAGCTGGCCGATCGCTTCCCAGGACGGTGCGATCGAGGATTCGATGATGTCCGCCGCGAGCTGGAAGGTCAGTCCCGCCACCAGCCAGCGTGCGTAGCCCAGCCACAGCACCCGCCGCCGGTGGCCATCCCTGGCCCTGCCCGACAGGACCAGCGCGATCACGGTGACGAAGGTATACACCGTGGCGCCTGCGATCAGCACCAGGGCCATCAGGTCGATCGCGGCGATCACCGGTTCGCTGAGCGCATAAAGCCATTGCCTGAGCATCGCCTACGCTCCTGGCTGCCCGCGCACGACGCAACGGAAGCCCACGTGGCTGGTCGACGTGTCCACCGGCTGCGCCATCCGCGCGGCCGGCCGGTATCGGCGGCAGTAATTCGGGGCGCAGGCATGGGAGCCACCCTTGGTCACCCGCCTGGGGATGGACGCCTGCTCGCGCGGATCGATGCTGGCGGCCTCCTCGCCGCCGCGTGGATTGTCCAGCGTGCAGCAGCTGTGCTGGATGCGGCCATGCTCCTGGTACCAGTCGCAGGTCCACTCCCAGACGTTGCCAATCATGTCGTGCAGGCCGTAACCGTTCGCCGGGAAGGAGCCGACCGGGGCGGTGAACATGAAGCCATCGAGCTGCTGGTTTTCCCAGGGGAACTCGCCCTGCCAGGTGTTGGCCATGTAGCGCCCCCCGGGCACCAGTTCATCCCCCCAGGCGAACTCCGTGCCCTCGCTGCCGCCCTTGCTCGCGTATTCCCATTCGGCCTCCGTCGGCAGTTCCTTGCCTGCCCACAAGGCGTAGGCCAGCGCATCCTCGTAGGCGACATGGACCACCGGATGCTCGTCCATGCCTTCGATCGAGCTGCCGGGGCCGCGCGGATGGCGCCAGTCGGCGCCGGCCACGTACTGCCACCAGTTGTAGTGGTTGCGCAGGTCGACCCGCGCAGGCGGCGGCACCAGTACCACCGAGGAGGGCACCAGCAACGCGGGGTCCGCGCTGGGATAGTCGGCCGGGTCGGCCGGCCTCTCCGCCAGCGTGACATGGCCGGTCGCGGCCACGAACCGTCCGAACTGGCGGTTGGTCACCGCATGGCGATCGATCCAGAACCCGTCCACCCGAACCTGATGCGCCGGCTTCTCTTCCGGGTAGTGCGCGTCCGAGCCCATGGTGAAGACGCCGCCCTCGACGCGGGCCATATCTTCCATCGACGGCGTCATTCCGGTCTCCCTGCCCATCGTCACTCCCCGAGTTCCATGTTCCCGTCGACAGGCGGGCCAGCGCCTCCAGCGCGGCAGCGGGCGACAGCACCACTGCCGGCCTTCGCGGCGCGCCCGGAGCCTCCCCGCGTGGCGGCGGCATGTCGCCCCCGCCTGCGCCGCGCCGTGAACGTGGCCATGCAGGCGGCTTCGCCGCCTGCATGGAATTCGTGCAGCACGTAATCAGCCACCGCCCGCCGCCTCGCTCATCTTCGCCATCGCATCGTCGATGGTGAAGCTGTTGGGCTTCTGCACCGCCGGGAAATCCCTGAAGGTCTCGGCGAACTTTCCGGCCACCGCCTGCACGGCATAGATCAGGTAGGCATGCTGCATCATCCAGTCGTCATAGGTATTCGACGTCACCGGCGCGAACTCGTACGGGTCCGTCCGCAGGTTGTAGATGACTGGCGCCCTCAGGCGCACGAATGGATCGCGCCAAACCGCTAGCCGCCCGGCCGTGCGCTGTTCCATGAACGTGATCTTCCAGTTGTCCATCCGCACGGCCAGCACGTCTCCGTCGTCGCTGAAGTAGAAGAAGAAGTTGCGCGGACTCTTCTTCTCCTTGCCGGTGAGGTAACCCGCGAGGCTATACCCGTCGATGTGGTTCTTGTAGGTCCGCCCAATCGCCTTGTAGCCCTTCTTGAGCTTGTCGACCACATCCGGCGCCCCGGCGATGTCCAGGAAGGTCGGCAGCCAGTCGTGGTGCTGGACGATCTCGTTGCTGATCGAACCGGCCTCGATGCGCCCGGGCCAGCGCACGATCATCGGGATCCGGAACGCGCCTTCCCAGTTGGTGTTCTTCTCGCTGCGGAACGGCGTGGTGCCCGCGTCCGGCCAGGAGTTGCGGTGCGGACCGTTGTCGGTGGAGTACTGGACGAAGGTATCGTCGGCGATGCCGAGTTCGTCCAGGAAATCGAGCATCTGACCCACGTTCTTGTCGTGGTCGACCATCGTGTCGTGGTATGGCGACTGCCAGCGTCCCGCCTGACCCCGGCTCTCCGGCTTGGTGTGGGTGTACAGGTGCATGTGCGTGGTGTTTATCCATACAAACCAGGGCTTTCCGGCCTTTTCCTGGCGCTTGATGAAGTCCTTGGCGGCGGCGACGAACTCGTCGTCGCAGGTCTCCATCCGCTTGCGGTTGAGCGGCCCGGTGTCCTCGATCTTCTGCTTGCCGACCCGGCCCCAGCGCGGGTGGGTGGTCGGGTCGTCCTTGTCGGTGGCCCAGGTATGGAGCACGCCGCGCGGGCCGAAGGTCTCGCGGAACTTCGGGAAGTCCTCCGGCGACGGATAGTCGTCCATCTCCGGCTCTTCCTCGGCATTGAGGTGGTAGAGATTTCCGAAGAACTCGTCGAAGCCGTGGTTGGTGGGCAGCATGTGGTTGAGGTCGCCGAGGTGGTTCTTGCCGAACTGGCCGGTGGCGTAGCCCTGTTCCTTGAGCAGCGCGGCGATGGTCACCAGCTTCTCGTTCATGCCGATCGGCGCACCCGGCAGGCCCACCTTCGAGAGGCCGGTGCGGTACACGCTCTGCCCGGTGATGAAGGCCGAACGCCCGGCCGTGCAGCTCTGCTCGCCGTAGCTGTCGGTGAACATCATGCCTTCCTCGGCGAGGCGATCGATGTTCGGGGTGCGGTAGCCCATCAGCCCGTGCGAGTAGCAGCTCAGGTTCGAGATGCCGATGTCGTCGCCCCAGATCACCAGGATGTTGGGCTGCTTGCCCGGACTTCCGCCTTTGCCCTTTGCGGCGGCTTTCGTTGCCGGCTTCGCGGCCGCCTTCGGTGCCTCTTTCACCTTTGCCATTTCGCTTTCTCCTTGAACACGGTTGCATGCGTCTGGAAATTCCACCGGGGGTTGGTGGACGCGGCAAGGTCGTCCCGGCTTGGGGCGGCCAGGTTGGTACCTCCTATCCGAACGGCGCCACGCCGAACACCATGCTGACGATGGCCAGCAGGCCCAGCATCAGCAGCGCCGTTGCGGTCAACAGGGTGAAGGAGACGGGATAGCCGGTCTGGCCGTGGACCAGGCCCGCGCCCATCATCGCGTTGCGCTCTGCGCGCAGTTCCTTCATGTAGTTGACGTGGTAGACCATGCCCAGTACCAGCATGGCGATCCCCAGGGCCACCAGCGCGATGCCGAAGTTGCGGGGGGCGTGGCTTCCCAGCTGCACCCCGGGCGCCTGCAGCAGCTTGCCTAGCACCTGGTAGATGGTGAAACCGAAGCCGATCAACGACAGCGACGTGCGGATCACCGACATCAGGGTGCGCTCCGCGCTCAGGCGCGTTCGCTGGAACGACATGCCGGTACGCCGCATCGACATGTCGGTGCGGTCGGTGGACAGGTCGGTGCGGTGTTCCGACAGCGAGGTGCGGTACTCGGACAGGTCGGTGCGATGGTCCGACAAGCCGGTGCGGTGGTGCGAGAGCTGGGTACGGTAGGCCGAGTACTGGACCGAGGCCACGTCGGGACTGGATGCATCGACCGACGGGATAGGCGGCAGCTGCCAGGCTGGCAGCGCCTGCGGGCGCTTGGGGAGTGCGTCGTGGTCGACCGGGTTCCGTTCGAACGCTTTCGTACTGGGGGCCATGCTGCATCCTCTGGAAAGAATGGCAACCGACAGGTACTCAGTGCTGCGTGCTGCGTCGCTGCACCAGGCGCGTGAACAATCCACGCAGGAGCAGGTAGGGGACCAGCGCCAGGAGCAAGGCGATGACGAAGGTCTCGACCGGATACTTGAACGCGCCGAACACCTTGAACTGGTAGATCACGTCCATCGCCACGCCCAGCAGCAGGATGCGGGCCACTGCCGTCACCGCTTGCCGCCATGCCGCCAGCCGCTCCACGCGGTCGGCGTGACGAATGCGCACCCAGTACGGTTCGCGGCCGATGCGCGCGTCCCTGGTTCCATCGCGCCATGCCATCAGCGCAGCCATGATCGGCTGCAGGAAGAACCGGAACGTCATCGGCCCGTCGGACCGTGCGATCAGGTCCGACCAGAATCGGTGCAGGTACTCCAGAAACGCATCCATGGCGTCCTCCTGGTGCAACGATAGGTGCAGCGTCAGCCGCCCGTCCCATCGCCGTCCAGGCCGCCTCCGATGGCGTCCAACAGGCCGGGAGCCGAACTATGCTCCGCCGATGGGCATGGCGCAACGTATGATCGACGCCGCCGCGCCTGCCACCCCGCGCTGCCTTCACGCGATCTTTACGGCCAAGGCATGGGAGGAACCATGCAGTGCTCTGCCGATCCCTCCACCGGTTCCAGGCGACCATCGCCTCTGGCAGTACCGGGTCGCGTCACTCCCCCGACGCACGTCCGTGGCCCCGCCCAGGCAAGGCGGATAAATCGTTCATGCCGGACCCGACGCGGGCGGGCCGCCGGGACATCGGGCGGCCCACCGGGCGATGCGATAGCGGCGAAGGCCTGTATCAACGAGGAGCGGATCGATGATCGATGACGGCCTTTCGCTGATGCGTGGCGGCCCGGTTTACCGGCTGCTGCGGGCCCTGGGCCTGATCGGTCCCCACCGGCGCACCTCCCGCCTGGTCGCCGTCCTGTTGACCACCATCGCCGTGGGCCCGCTGCTGGCGCTGACCGCACGCGACGGCAACTGCTCCCGGGATTCAGCCGGGTGACGATGCCGCTGCTGGGCGACTACGCATTGATCGCCCGGTTCCTGATCGCCATGCCACTGCTGGTGCTGGCCGCGCCGGCATGCGACGCGTTCGTGCGCCAGGCCCTGATCCATTTCTCGCAGTCGCGCATCGTCCAGCCGGACCAGCGCGTGCGGTTCGACGCGGCGCTGGCGCGGATGAAACGCCTGCGCGATTCCAATGTGCCGGAGTTCGCCTGCTTCGTCCTGGCGGTGGCGCCGGTGTTCTTCGATGCGATGCCGGTGGGATTGCTGCGTGGCGTCAGCGATTGGGCCCATGTCGGCGGCCAGGCCACGCCAGCCGGCCACTGGCTGGCGTTCGTGTCGACGTCGATCTTCCGCTTCGTCAGCGCAATCTGGCTGTGGCGGTTCGTGTTATGGGCCTGGCTGCTGTGGCGTTTCTCGCGCCTGGACCTGGACATCCGCGCCGCGCATCCGGACAACGCCGGCGGGCTGGGCTTTTTCGGCGTGATCCAGCAGCGCTTCGGCATCGTCGCGTTCGCCGGCGGCATGTTGCTGACCGGGTACTGCATGAACCACATGATCTACCTTGACGCCGGCATCGCCGCCTTCAAGCACCTGCTGATCGGCTACGTGTTCACGGCCATGGCCTTGATCCTGGCGCCGCTGCTGGTGATGAGCCCCCTGCTGGCCAGAGCCAAGCGCAACGGGATCCTTCTGTACGGCATGCTGGGTCACGAGGCTGCCCACGCCTTCGATCGCCGCTGGCTCGCTGCCGGCCGCTCCGATGCGCACACGCTGCTGGACGTCGGCGACGCGTCTGCGATCTGCGATTTCACCAGCGTGTATGCCACGGTACGGGGCATGGCGATCGTGCCTGTATCGCGCTGGAGCGTTGCCTGGATCGGCCTGTGCGCGGCCTTGCCGCTTGCGCCCCTGGCGTTCGTGGCGCTGTCCTTCGATGAAGTCCTGCAGCACCTGGCTTCGATCCTGGCGTAATGCCTCCCGGGTTCAGGGCGCGCGCGGGCCGGACCAGGGCGCAATGCGTCCCCGGATCGCGCGTTGTCGATCGGCCGGCGTCGGTGGAGTCGGCCAGACGAATGCGTAGTGGCTGCAGGCGTGCCCCGTGACCAGCAGCAGTGCTCCGCCGCGGGCTGGAAGGAGCAGGACCTACTCGCCGCTGCGTGGCCCCCCTGCGGCCGCGCCGCGCAAGCCCCACGCGGCTGTCGACTCCGGGGTTCGCATGTGCACCGCCAGATACGAAAAAACCCCCTTGCGGGGGTCGTTTCGCGTCTGGCGGAGTGAGAGGGATTCGAACCCTCGATAGAGCTTTTGACCCTATACTCCCTTAGCAGGGGAGCCCCTTCGGCCTCTCGGGCATCACTCCGTTCGACCCGCACCGCACCTCGGTGCCCGCGGGCCGCGAAAGGATACCGTCTGCGCCGTTTCGCGGCAAACGTTTTGCCGTCATCCGGCCGGATCGCCCTCGCCGCCTGCGTTCCCGGGAGCTTCGCCCCGCTGGATCCGCTGGTAAATTTCCTCCCGGTGCACCGACACGTCCTTCGGCGCGGTGATGCCGATGCGCACCTGGTTGCCCTTGACCCCGAGCACGGTGACGGTGATCGAATCACCGATCATCAGGGTTTCGCCTACGCGGCGGGTCAGAATCAGCATTGTCTTTCTCCATGGCGCCGGCATGCCTTCGCCGGCCCGCGTGGCCTTCCGGAAAAGGCCACGCGCGTCCACTCAGCAGCGTATGGAAGGGTCAAACGGCTTCGGATCGTACTTCTCCCGGCTGTGGGCCGGCAAGGGCCCGATCAGCGGGGGCCGGGGCCAGCCGGGCGACCCTGCCAGTCATTGCAGGCGCTGGCCGACCCATGCCGGGACCTCGTCGAGGGCAAGGGCAAGGGCGGGCCCGTCCTCGCCACCACCCTGGGCGAGGTCCGGGCGACCGCCGCCCTTGCCTCCAATACGACCGGCCACGTGGGCCAGAAGTTCGCCCGCCTTGACCCGACCCGTTGCGCTGCCGTTCACGCCTGCGACCAGGGCGGCCTTGCCGTCCTGGGCACCGGCCAGCAGGACCACGGTATCGCCCAGCTGCTGCTTGAGCCGGTCCACCGCTTCGCGCAGGCCCTTGGCATCGATGCCCTCCAGGCGGGCGGCAAGCACCTTGATTCCGGCCACGTCGACGGCGGCCGCGGCCAGGTCGGCGGCCGCGCTGCTGGCGGCCTTGGCCTTGAACGACTCGATCTCGCGCTCGAGCCGGCGGATGCGGTCGGCCAGGGCGCGGGCCTTGTCGGCCACGTCGCCACGGTTTCCGCCCAGCACGGCGGCGGCTTCGTCCAGGCTGCGCTCCTCGGCGGCGATGTAATCCAGCGCACCCTGTCCGGTCACCGCCTCGATCCGGCGCACGCCGGCCGACACGCCGCCTTCGCTGGTGATCTTGAACACGCCGATGTCGCCGGTACGGCCCACATGGGTACCGCCGCACAGCTCGGTGGAGGTGTCGCCCATGCGCAGCACGCGCACGTGTTCTCCGTACTTTTCGCCGAACAGGGCCATCGCGCCGAAGTCCAGCGCTTCCTGCATCGCCATGTGGTGCACTTCGGCCGCGTGGTTGGCGCGTACCTGCGCGTTCACGCGGCGCTCGACCTCGGCCAGCTCGGCCGCCGTCATCGGCTGGAAGTGGGAGAAGTCGAAGCGCAGGCGATCCGGCGCGACCAGCGAGCCCTTCTGCTGCACATGGGTGCCCAGCACCTCGCGCAGCGCGGCGTGCAGCAGGTGGGTGGCCGAATGGTTGAGCACGGTCGCCGCGCGGCGCTGGCCATCGGCCGTGGCCGACAGCGTGTCGCCGACCGCGATGCGCCCCTGCTCCAGCCGGCCCACGTGGCCGTGGAACTGGCCGGCGAACTTCTGCGTGTCGGCGACGGCGAAGCGGGTTTCTGCCTCGGCCAATACGCCGGTGTCGCCCACCTGGCCACCGGACTCGGCATAGAACGGAGTACGGTCGAGGAACACGATGCCCTCCTCGCCGGCCTCCAGTGCGCCGGCCGGCCGGCCATCGCGCAGGATCGCCACGACCTGCAGGCCATCGGACTCCAGGCGGTCATAGCCGAGGAAGGCCGTCGGCTGCAGCTGGGCGACCAGCTCGGCCGGCAACGTGGTGCCGCCGCCGAACTTGCCGGCCGCGCGCGCGGTCTCGCGCTGCTGCTCCATCGCCGCCTCGAAGCCGTCCATGTCCACCGTCATGCCACGCTCGCGGGCCATGTCCGCGGTCAGGTCCACCGGGAAGCCGTAGGTGTCGTACAGGCGGAACACGTCCACGCCCGGGATCATTCCGCCGGTGGCGCGCGTGGCGACGTCGTTGAAGATGCGCATGCCCGAGTCCAGCGTCTCGGCGAAGCGCTCTTCTTCGGCCTTGAGCGCGCGTTCGACCAGCTCGCGGGCGGCCGGCAGTTCCGGATAGGCCTCGCCCATCAGGTCCGACAGGGTTCCGACCAGCTGGTGGAAGAACGGCTGGCGTACGCCCAGCATCCAGCCGTGGCGCAGCGCGCGGCGGATGATCCGGCGCAACACGTAGCCACGGCCTTCGTTGGACGGCAGCACACCGTCGACGATCAGGAAGGCGCTGGCGCGGATGTGGTCGGCGATCACGCGCAGCGACTTGTTCTCCAGGTCGGCGGTGCCGGTCAGCGCGGCGGCCTTGCCGATCAGCGCCTGGAAGATGTCGATCTCGTAGTTGCTGTGCACGTGCTGCAGGATCGCCGCCAAGCGCTCCAGCCCCATGCCGGTGTCCACGCACGGGGCCGGCAGCGGCACCAGGGTGCCGTCGGGCTGGCGGTCGAACTGCATGAACACCAGGTTCCAGATCTCGATGTAGCGGTCGCCGTCCTCGTCCGGCGAGCCCGGGGGGCCGCCGGCGATGTGGGCGCCGTGGTCGTAGAAGATCTCGGTGCACGGCCCGCAGGGGCCGGTGTCGGCCATCTGCCAGAAGTTGTCGGAGGCGAACGGCGCACCCTTGTTGTCGCCGATGCGGACGATGCGCTCTTCCGGCACGCCGACCATGTCGCGCCACAGCGCGTAGGCCTCGTCGTCGGTGTGGTAGACGGTGACCAGCAGGCGCTCGGCGGGCAGCTTCCACACGCCGGTCAACAGCTCCCAGGCCCAGGCGATGGCGTCCTTCTTGAAGTAGTCGCCGAAGGACCAGTTGCCCAGCATCTCGAAGAAGGTGTGGTGGCGCGCGGTGTAGCCGACCGAGTCGAGGTCGTTGTGCTTGCCGCCGGCACGCAGGCAGCGCTGGACGTCGGCCGCGCGCACGTAGCTGCGCTTCTCGGCGCCCAGGAATACGTCCTTGAACTGGACCATGCCCGAGTTGGTGAACAGCAGGGTCGGATCGTTGCCCGGCACCAGCGGGGCCGACGGGACGATGGTGTGCCCCTTGCCCTGGAAGAATTCGAGGAAATCGCTGCGGATGCGGGCGGTGCTGAACGGTGTGGAGGTCATCGGGCTTCGCTGGCGGACGGGTCCGGGCCGGGAAGGCGCGCTAGCGGCCCGGCAGGACGGGGATGGGACCCGCAAAGGGTAGCAGAGCCGGGGGATGGGACGGCTGGCTCGACGCCAGGGGTCCGGGAACGTGCGCTCAGTCGTCCGGGTCCCAGCGGGTCGCCCGGCGGATGGTGTCGCCGTCGAATCCACGCCGGGCCAGCAGGTCGGCGGCCTTGCGTCGCCGGGCCAGGTCCAGGGAGTCGGCCGGACCGAAGCGGCGCCGCACGAGATCCCGGGCCACCTCCAGCCAGTCGCCCTCGAAGGTCGCCAGGGCAGTCGCTATCGCATCACTCCCCAGACCGTGGGTGCCCAGTTCGGCCCGGATGAACAGCGGACCGTAGCTGTTGGCGGCACGGCTGCGCACCAGGAACTCGGCGAAACGCGCGTCGTCCTGCCAGCCCTCGCCCGCGAGCCGGTCGACGGTGGCCGTCGCCTCGCCGGAGTCCACGCCCTTGGCTGCCAGCTTGCGGGCCAGTTCCTTGCGCGAATGCTCGCGCCGGACCAGCAGGCCCATCGCGCGCTGCGCCGGGGTGGGTTCCGGGCGACGCTTGCGGCCAGCCGGAGCGGGCCCATCAATCTGCGCGCCATCGCCGTCGCCCGATGGACCGCCCTTCGGATCGCGGAACTCCTGACTCATTGTTCGCCCGGGAAATATGCGCCATCCATGGCGCCTGCCCTCCTGGCTTTCAAAGACCGCTCCCCGCCATCGCGCCACTGACAGCACTCCGGCGGGGAACGGTTACCCGTTGCACCCTCGTGGATGCTCAGTCCTCGCCGCCGTCTTCGCTGCGCGGGGCCTCGCCCGGCTGGAACTTCTCGCGCAGCTCGGCCTCGAGCTTGGCCGCCACCGCCGGATTCTCGCGCAGGTACTGGCGCGAGTTGTCCTTGCCCTGGCCGATGCGCTCGCCGCCGTAGCCGTACCAGGCACCGGACTTGTCGACCAGCTTGGCTTCCACGCCCATGTCGATCAGCTCGCCCTCGCGGCTGATGCCTTCGCCGTACAGGATCTCGGTGACGATCTGCTTGAAGGGGGGCGCCAGCTTGTTCTTGACCACCTTGATCTTGGTCTGGTTGCCGATGATCTCGTCGCCCTTCTTGATCGCGCCGATGCGGCGGATGTCCAGGCGCACCGAGGCGTAGAACTTCAGCGCGTTGCCGCCGGTGGTGGTCTCCGGGCTCTGGCCGGGCATCATCACTCCGATCTTCATGCGCAGCTGGTTGATGAAGACCACCAGGGTGTTGGAGCGCTTGATGTTGCCGGTCAGCTTGCGCAGGGCCTGGCTCATCAGGCGGGCCTGCAGGCCCGGCAGCTGGTCGCCCATCTCGCCTTCGATCTCGGCCTTGGGGGTCAGCGCGGCGACCGAGTCGACCACCACGATGTCCACCGAGCCGGACCGGACCAGCATGTCGGCGATTTCCAGCGCCTGCTCGCCGGTATCCGGCTGCGAAACCAGCAGGTCGTCGACATTGACGCCCAGCTTGGCCGCGTAGATCGGGTCGAGCGCGTGCTCGGCGTCGATGAAGGCCGCCGTGCCGCCCTGCTTCTGGCATTCGGCGATCGCCTGCAGGGTCAGGGTGGTCTTGCCCGAGGACTCCGGACCGTAGATCTCGACCACGCGCCCCTTGGGCAGGCCGCCGATGCCCAGGGCGATGTCCAGCATCAGCGAACCGGTCGGAATGACCTCGGTCGGCTCGATGACCTTGTCGCCCATGCGCATCACCGAGCCCTTGCCGAACTGCTTGTCGATCTGGCTCAGGGCCGCAGCGAGTGCGCGCTTCTTGTTCTCGTCCATCGTGGAATCCTCGGTGTCAGTGGTGTGGCGTGAAGTCTGGCGGGCCGTGGTCGCACAGGCTGCGACGGTGGCCGGGGAACACAAAACTAGGCGAGCCGATGCGGACTTCCCATCGCCCGGCGACGCGCCCGGCTGTGGGAAAACGCCGCGCCGCCGGCCGGATTGCGGGCAGCCGGCGCGGCCATCAGCGGTTGGGCCGGACCAGGCCGCAATACAGGCCCTCGATGGCGAAATCCTGGTCCGGCAGGACCTCGATCGGCGCGTAGTCCGGGTTGCGCGGCAGCAGGCGGATGCGGTCCTTGCCGACCTTGAGCAGCTTGACCGTGATCTCGTCATCCACCCGCGCCACCACGATCTGGCCCGAGCGCGCGTCGCGGGTACGGTGCACGCCGATCAGGTCGCCGTCGAAGATCCCCTCGTCGCGCATCGAGTCGCCCTGCACCTTGAGCAGGTAATCGGGCGAGGGCGAGAACAGCACCCGGTCCAACACCAGGAAACTCTCGGCCATGTCGGCCGGCACGTCGGCGCCGATCGGCGCGCCGGCGGCGACCCGGCCTAGCACCGGCAGGCGCAGCGCGTCGTCGTTCATGGCCGGCGGCAGGGCCAGCTCGCCCTGCGGCAGTTGCGGTGCGACCTTGACCCGGATGCCACGGGCCCGTCCCGGCAGGCGCTCGATCGCCCCGGCCGCCTCCAGCGCCTCCAGGTGGTACTGCGCCGCGCGCACGCCCTTGAAGCCGAAGGCACGGGCGATCTCGGCCTGCGAAGGCGGCATGCCCTCCGCTTCGATCCGCTCGGCGATCAGGGCGAGGATGGCTTGCTGGGTGTCGGTCAGGTCCATGGTTAGTAGTAATACTACTAACTGCGTGCGCGTGCAACGTCCCTCGCACTCGGACCACTTGCAGTTTACGTCAATTGATTTATGTTTTACGTAAACATGGAGGTGCGACATGCAGCAGATCTATGCCATCAGCGAAGAACAGATCCGCCGCGGCGGCGGGCGATTGAAGGGGCTCGCCCTCCTAGGGCAGGCCGTCGCTACCGCAATCGCAACTGTCGTTGTCTTCCTCGCGTTCTGCTGGACATATTTGCGCGGCGGCGCAGAGCTCTTCGGCATTGCAGCGCCGCCCACGCCTTGGGAATTCCTCGCCAGCGACGACGTCATCCTCTACCTGTTCTACTGCTTCGGCCAGCTCGCTGGCTTCTACCTACTGCTGGAGGGCGTCCGCCGCCTGGGCGCCTCCCTCGCAGGCAACAACCCACTGGGCGCATCGACCCTTCGATGTCTGCGCCTGCTGCGCTGGGGCTGCATCGCCCTCGCACTGCTGATGAGCGTCGAGCCGACGCTGGTGAGTACATCGGAAGTTGACGTCGACATGGATCTAGAGCAATGGGTGCCCCCCAGCCTGGCTATCGGCGTGAGCCTCTGGCCGCTCTATTTCAGTGCACTCGCAATGATCGGCATATCGATCTTGCAGCGGATCGTCGGCCAGGCGGTCGCGCTGCGGATGGAAAGCGAGAGCTTCGTCTGATGCCCATC
This sequence comes from Pseudoxanthomonas sp. Soil82, assembly GCF_040446535.1. NCBI lineage: Bacteria > Pseudomonadati > Pseudomonadota > Gammaproteobacteria > Lysobacterales > Lysobacteraceae > Pseudoxanthomonas > Pseudoxanthomonas sp. Soil82. The sequence continues at coordinate 379,688 of NZ_JBEAAK010000004.1, read as the reverse complement.
ATCGTCAACCTCGACGTGATGCTGGCGCGGCGCAAGATGAAGTCGAAGGAGCTGGCCGATGCCATCGGCATCAGCGAGACCAACCTCTCGCTGCTCAAGCAGGGGCACGTCAAGGGCGTGCGCTTCGGCACGCTGGAGTCGATCTGCAAGGTACTGGAGTGCCAACCCGGGGATCTTCTGGAGTATCGAGCGGAGGACTAGCGGAAACAGCGCAGGAACGCGAAGCAGCGGGGCAAGCCCCGCTCTACGCAAGAAGTGAGCCTACCGCCGCCCGCTCCGCCAGATCGACAGCAGGATCCACAACCCGGTCAGCGCGGCGCCGACGAAGCCGGCCACGCCCAGCGCCAGCAGCCAGCGGCTGGGAACCCCACCCCCCGCACTGTTCATCACGATCGACGAGCCGATTACCAGGGCGGCGGTGACCACGCCCATGGTCAGGCGGTTGGCGGCGCGGTCGACCTGCTCGCCGAAGGCCTTCAGCGAGGTGACCTCGATCTGCATGTTCAACCGCCCGCGGCGCGCGGCGCGCAGCAGGCGGCGCAGCTCGCGCGGCAAATCGCCGGCCAGCTCCAGCGCGTCGATAGCACCGCGCCGCCCGCGCCGCAGCAGTGCGCGCGGCGAGTAGCGGGCCAGCAGCACCTTTTCCACGTACGGGCGAGCGGCGCCGGCCATGTCGAAGTCCGGGTCGAGCTGGCGACCGAAGCCTTCCAGGGTCAGGAACGCCTTGATCATCAACGCCAAGTCGGGCGGAAGGCTCAGGCCGTGGTCGCGCAGGATCGTGGTCACGTCCAGCAGCATCGCGCCCATGCGCAGGTCTTTCAGCGGCACGCCGCGGTACTGGTCGACGAAGGCGCCGATGTCGGCCTGCAGGCGCGTCTCATCCGCTTCCCAGGCGCCCTCGCCCCATTCCATGAGCACGTCGGTGACCGCTTCGGCTTCGCGCTCCACCAGCCCGTGCAGCAGCTGCACGATCTGGATGCGGCGCTGCTCCGAGACCCGCCCGACCATGCCGAAGTCGATCACGCCGATGCGCTCGCCCGGCAGGTAGAAGATGTTCCCCGGATGCGGGTCGGCGTGGAAGAAGCCGTCCTCCAGCACCATCTTCAGAACGATGCCGGCCCCGACCTGGGCCAGGTGTTTCCGGTCCATGCCCGAGGCATCGACCGCGGCCAGGTCCGGGCCGGGGATGCCGGCGACGAAGTCCTGCACGTTGAGCCGCTCGCAGGTCCACTGCCAGTGCACGCGCGGCACCACGATCTCGTCGTGGCCGGCGAAGTTGGCGGCGATGCGTTCGGCGTTGCGGCATTCGGCGGCGAAATCCAGCTCGCGGCGCAGCGACTGGGCGAACTGCTGGACCACCTCGCGCGGGCGGTAGCGGTGCAGGTCCGGCGCCTGGGCCTCGACGATCTCGGCCAGCCGCGCCAGCAGCCTCAGGTCGGCCTCGACGGTGTCGCGGATGCCGGGGCGGCGGATCTTCAGCACCACCGCGGTGCCGTCGGCCAGCCAGGCGCGATGGGTCTGGGCCAGCGAGGCGGCGGCGATCGGTGCTTCATCCAGCTGCGCGAATACCGCCTCCGGTTCGGCGCCCAGGTCCTCGACCAGTTGCGGCCGCACGCGCTCGAAGGGCAGCGGCGGCACCGCGTTCTGCAGCTTCCCGAGTTCGGCGATCCACTCCGGGCCGAACAGGTCCACGCGCGTGGCCAGCACCTGGCCGAGCTTGACGAAGGTCGGGCCGAGGTCTTCCAGCGCGCGTCGCACGCGCTCGGGCGGGGCCATGTGCGCCATCGCCTGCGGGTCCTGCCAGTGCAGCAGGCGGCCGGCGCGTTCGAGCGCGCCAGCCAGGCCAATGCGGCGGACCATGTCGCCGAAGCCATACCCGACCAGGACCGAGGCGATCTGCTGCAGGCGGCCGAGGTCGCGGACGGTGCCCAGGGTCTCCCACATCAGCGCGCACTCCGCGCGCCGGCAACGGCACCGGGCGTGGTCATGGCAGCAGCTCCGCGATCCCGGCCAGCGCCTGGCCCACGGTCTGCCGCCGCACCGCCTCGCGGTCGCCGTCGAAATGGAACACCTGCGCGCGCGCGTACCCGCCGCGGCGCTTCCAGGCGATCCACACCGTGCCCACCGGCTTGTCGAGACTGCCGCCACCGGGCCCGGCGATGCCGGTCACCGCCACCGCCACGCTGGCGCCGGAGTGGACCAGCGCGCCGGAGACCATCTCGATCGCGGTTTCGCGGCTGACCGCGCCGTGCTCTTCCAGGGTCTGCGGCCGCACCCCGAGCAGGCCCTGCTTGGCTTCGTAGCTGTAGACGACCATGCCGCAGTCAAACCAGTCCGAGGATCCGGCGATGTCGGTCAGGCTCTTGGCGATCCAGCCGCCGGTGCAGCTTTCGGCGGTGACCAGGTGGTCGCGGGTGGCGCGCAGGCGCTCGCCGAGGGCATCGGCCTGTTCGCGCAGCTGCGCATCGGAAGGAATCGGCATTGTCCGGGGTACCACGGGGGAATGCCCCACCTTTTAGCCCAAACGCCGTCGCGTGTCTGCCGGTGCGGCGGCGGTTCCGGCGATCGCGCGCGGAAGCACTTGCTTCGGGTCGGCAGGTGGAAGCATCGGCCTCAAGGCTGGCTGGTCGAGGCATCGACTTCAGGGCTGGCTGGCTGAAGCTCGGGCTTGGGAGCTGGCGGGCCGGAGCCGCGGCCTCGGTGCTGGCTGGTTGGAGCGGCGGCTTCGGAAGGGGCCGCCGTGCCCTGGGGAGAGGGCCCATCCCTCGGGACGACATCCTGTCTTTACTCGGGTCGTGGCACATCCATGTGCCACTTGGGCCCTCTCCCCAGGACACGGCGTCCTCGGTGAGCTTCAGGGTCGTGGCTTCGATCGACGAGGGGACGTCGGGAGGGGACAGGGCGTTGCCATAAGCAGTTGGCAGTTGGCAGTTGGCAGTTGGCAGTTGGCAGTTGGCCGCTTGCCTCGTTCCTTGCGCAAAGCCCGATCGCTCCAAGCGGCGGAAACGATCGAACCCACGCACCTGACGCGCCAGAAGGCCGCCGTTCTGTCGCCATGGGGGGCGAGCGGCACAGGGATGTGCCGCGGTCGCGAGCTGAGGCAGGGATGCCGGCGCGAGCGACTACCCCCATGGCGGCAGAACGGCGGCCCCGTCCGGAGCCGGCGCCGCTCCCAAGCGGCTCCGATTCGATCTGACGACCGAAGAACCGGCTACTCCTCGTCCAGCTTGGTACTGGCCGCGGGCCGCCCTTAAAGGGGTCCTGTTCGGCAAACGGGAGAAGCACATCGACAAAAAGGGGCCGCCAATGGCGGCCCCTCCTTTTCCCTCCCCGCCTGCGCTCAGTAGCGCACGCGCAGGGTCACGCCGTACAGCCGCGGCGAGCCGAGGAAGGCGTTCCACGAACCGGTCTGGATCGGCGCGTCGATGCCCACCTGCTTGTAGGTCTCGTCGGTGAGGTTCTGGCCCCACAGCTCGACCGTCCAGCGCCCGCCCTGGTCGCCCAGCACCACGCGCGCGTTGAGCAGGGTGTAGGCATCCTGCAGCTTCTCCGGGTCCAGGTCCGAGCCGGTGTTGTACTCGGACATGTACTTGGCGCCGATGTTGAACCGGCCCACCAGGCTGGCGCCGATGTCCCACTCGTAGGTCATGTTGACGTTGCCCGACCACTCCGGCGCGAAGCTCATCTGGCTGCCCGGCAGCAGCACCAGGCCGGCGTCCGGCAGCGGGTCGTCGCCGTACTTGGTGTCGGCGTAGACCAGGCCGGCCTGCAGCGAGAGGCCGTCGATGCGGGTATTCCACAGCAGCTCGGCGTCCACGCCCTGCGAGGTGACCTCCGGGATCGAGCGCACCACGAAACTGGTGCCCAGGAAGCTGTTGAGCTGGAAGTCGGTGTACTCCTGGTAGAACAACGCAGCGTTCAGCAGCAGGTTGCCGTCGGCCCAGGTGGTCTTGGTGCCCAGCTCGTAGCTGTCGACGAACTCGCCCGGGAACGAGGTGTCGTCCACCGGGATGATGCCCTGGGTTCCGCTGGACAGGCCGTTGGATGACTGCACGCGGTCCAGGTTGAAGCCGCCGGCCTTGTACCCGCGCGCGTACGAGGCGTAGGTCATCACGTCGTCGGTCCAGTTGTAGGACAGCTTGAGCGTGCCGGACCATTCCTTCTCGTCGCGCTCCTGCTCGGTGGAGCGGCCGTTGTGGGCCACGTTCGCCCACGGCAGGCAGGTGAAGCCGATCACCTGCGGGGCGATCGCCGGCACCGCCGCGGCCGGCACGCCGCGCGAAACCAGGGCCGCGCCGATGCGCTGCAGCGCGGCCGGGTTGACCTGGCCGTTGGGCAGGAAGTACGAGGCGCAGGCCTGGCTGCCGTTGGGGTTGGTGTAGTCCGACTCCAGCGTCTTCTTCTCGCTGGTGTAGCGCAGGCCGACGGTGACGTCGAACGCGTCGGTGGCATGCCAGGTGTTATTGGTGAAGATCGCGGTACTTTCGGCGTTCTGCTTGTAGGTGTCCAGCGTGGCCAGCCCCGGGAACAGCGTGCCGAACGGCCGGCCGGTGGCCTGCGACAGGAACAGCGGCGCATCCGGGCGCGCGGCCAGCGCCGGGCTGATCTGGCCGATCAGCGCGGTCGACAGGTACGGCTCGTAGGCCGCGCCGTAGCGGTAGGTCTCGTTGCGGTCCAGGTCCTCGTTCGAGTAGAACAGGCCGACCATCCAGTCGATCGTCTCGCTCGAACCGGTCAGGCGGAACTCCTGGCTGAACGTCTCGAACTTGGTCAGCGACTCGTCCTCGTCCGGCGCGCGGTACAGCACGTCGGCGGCGCTGTAGTCGAAGTCCAGGCCGTTGATCGCCTGCCACTCGCGCCAGCCTGTGATCGACGTCAGCACCGCGTCGTTGGCCCACGGCGTGGTCCAGTTCACTTCCGCCTGGAAGCCCTTGTCCTTGATGTCCTGTTCGGTGCTGCGGTTGCTGTAGGCCAGGCGGCGGTCGGGGTCGGCCACCGGGATCACCGCTTCGCCGCCCGGGGTCAGGGCATTGAGGATCGCCGCGGTGGGGCCGCGCACCGTGGTCACGGTAACGCAGCAGTTCTCCTCGCGGCTGGTGTAGTCGGCGGCGAAGTTCACCTCCACGGTATCGGCCGGCTCCCAAAGCAGCTGGCCGCGCAGCGTGTGCATGTTCTGGTCGCCGTCGTCCGTCTCCCGGCGCGGGCCGTTGGCGACGCGCACGTCATCGACGCCGTCGCGGGTGCGCTGGGCCGCATAGATGCGGAACGCGCTGTTCTCGCCGAGCGCGTCGTTGTACGCGCCGGACACGCCCACCGCGCCGTAGTTGCCGACGGTGAGCTCGCCCTCCGCGCTCTGGGTGTAGCTCGGGCGGCGGGTGACGACGCTGATCACGCCGGCGGATGTGTTCTTGCCGAACACCGTGCCCTGCGGGCCCTTGAGCACCTCGATCCGCTCCAGTTCACCCAGGTCGGTGAAGCCGACGCTGTTGCGCGCCCGGTAGACGCCGTCGATGACGATGCCCACCGACGACTCCAGGCCGGCGTTGTCGCCTACCGTGCCGATGCCGCGGATGCGGGCCACGGTCTGCGCCGCGCTCTGCGTGCTGGTCACGGTCAGGCCCGGCACCAGCACCTGCATGTCCTTGATGTCGCGCACGCCGGTGTCCTGCAGCAGCTGCTCGCTGAGCACGTTGACCGTGATCGGCACTTCCTGCAGCGCCTGCTCGCGCTTCTGCGCGGTGACGGTGAGCGCCGAGAGCGTGACCGGTTCCTCGTCCTCCGCCGTCGGCGTGGCCGCCGCCTGTTGCGCGTGCGCGGCGGGAACGACCGCCAGCGCGGCGAGCACCGCGATCGAAAGTCCGGTGTGTTTCAGGGTTGCGCAGGCCATGGTTCCCTCCCCAGGGTGGTGTGATGGCGATGTATCGTCGATGTCGATGCTGCAGGCGCCCTTCCCAGGCGGCGGCCCGGCGTCCATTCGGACCGGTATCCACGTCACGGACGTTAAACCCGCTTTACAAATACCGCATTTTGCGCTGCGACGATACGGCTACGCCCTTTTTGGGATGGAACCTGCGACGCTCAGGGGTGGCCGCAGCGCACCCCGGCGCAAGCCGCTTCCCCGGGCCGTTCCATCTGCAGGGTCACGTGCGCGACCCCATGCCGGGCCAGCAGGCCCGCCAGTTCCTGCCGCACGACGGCCGGGTCGCTCCCGTGCGCGACCACCACGTGCGCGGTCATGGCCGGGGTGCGCGAGGCCAGCGCCCAGACGTGCAGGTCGTGGATGCCGGCCACCTGCGGGTGCGCGCCGAGATCGGCGCGCAGGCGGGCCAGGTCCACGCCATGCGGCACCCCTTCCATCAGCACGTTGAGCGCCTCGCGCACCAGTACCCAGGTCCGCGGCAGCACCCACAGGCCGATCAGCACGGCCAGCAACGGGTCCACCCACAGCCAGCCGGTGAATCGGATCACCAGCGCGGCGATGACCACGGCCAACGAGCCGAGCATGTCGCTCCACACTTCCAGGTAGGCGCCCTTGAGGTTCAGGCTCTGGCCGCTACCGGCATGCAGCAGGCGCATCGCCACCAGGTTGCAGGCCAGGCCGACCACCGCCACCACCAGCATGCCCAGGCTCGCCACCGGCAACGGCACCCGGAAGCGCTGCCACGCCTCCCAGAGGATGTAGCCGGCCAGGGCGAACAGCAGCATGCCGTTGGCCAGCGCGCCCAGTGCTTCGAAACGCGCATAGCCGTAGGTACGCCGCGCGTCCGGCGGGCGCCGCGCGAGGCGTACCGCGACCAGGGCGATGGCCAGCGCCAGGGTATCGGTGGCCATGTGCGCCGCGTCGGAAAGCAGGGCCAGGCTGTTGGTCAGCCAGGCGCCGGCGATCTCCACCAGCAGGACCGTGGCCGTCAGCCCCAGCGCCCACCACAGCGGTCGCTCGAAGCGGATCTCCGTGGGCACGTGGCTGTGCCCGCCGGGGCCGTGGTGGTGGCCGTGGCCATGGGAGTGCGTGGGACCGCACTCGGCGGGATGGGCGTGGCCACCATGGCCGTCGCCATGGGCATGGCCGCTGTCGTGGCCGGCCCGCGCGGGCGGCGTTGCAGGGTGGGCGTCGTGCTCGTGCGTCATGCCGACACTATTCCGGGCCGCCGCGCCGGAGACTATTACACCGCCGGGGCATGCGACCCGCGGCCGCCATGCCGGCGATCAATCCCGCCGACGCGCACTGCCCGCTTCCACCGCGGACCAGACGCGCAGCAGGTTGCCGCCCAGGATCTTGCCCAAGTCCTCGTCCGAGTAGCCGCGCGCCTGCAGCGCGGCGACGAGGTTGGGGTAGTCGGCGACGTTGCGCAGGCCTTCGGGCAGGTTGCCCGAGACGCCGTCGAAGTCCGAGCCCAGGCCGACGTGGTCGATGCCCAGCAGCTTGACCCCGTAGTCGATCTGGTCGGCCACCGCGTCGATCGCCGTCGGGCGCGGGGGATGGGTGCGTTCCCATTCGTCCTCGAACGCGGCCTTGTCCTCCTCCGGCCTGCCGGCCGCGCGCGCGGCGGCATTGCGCTGCTCCAGCGCAGCGGCGGCGACGAAGTAGGCCTGGGTGTCGGCGGCCATCTGCGGATTGACGAACGCGCTGCCGAAGGTGACCTGGACCACGCCGCCGCGGGCGGCGATGGCCTTGGCCAGTTCGTCGCTCAGGTTGCGCTCGAACCCCGGGGTGAAGTGGCGGAAGCCGGAGTGGCTGGCGATCACCGGCACCCGGCTGAGCGCGACCGCCTGGCGCACCGCGTCGTCGGACAGGTGCGAGACGTCGACCATGATCCCGAGCCGGTTCATCTCCGCGACCACCTGCCGGCCGAACGGGCTCAGCCCCTGCCACTGGCGCTGCCGGCCGTAGGACGAATCGCTGATCCGGTTGCTCTCGCTGTGGGCCAGGGTGATGTAGCGCACCCCGCGCGCGTGGAAGCGCTCCAGTTCGGCCAGGTCGTCGCCCACCGGCGCGCCGTTCTCCATGCCCAGCGCCAGCAGCACCCGGCCACCCTCCTGCAGGCGGCCGACGTCGCCGGGCGAGGCCAGCAGCGCGAACTTGTCCGGATGGCGGCCGACCATAGCCTCCACCGCGTCGATCTGCTTGTGCGCGATTTCGCGCGCGGTTCCGGCCCGGTCCTGCCCGGGCGAGGTGTAGATCGACATGAAGGCCACGTCCAGCCCGCCTTCGCGCGCCCGCGGGTAGTCGAACTCGCGGTCCGGGGTGAGCGCGCCCAGGTCCCGCCAGCCATCCATCAGTTCGCCCGGCGCATCGATGTGGGTGTCGACGATCAGAGCCTCGCGGGCCAGCTGGCGCGGATCGGTGCGAGCGTCGGCGGCGAACAGGTTTCCCGTGGCCAACAGCACGGCCAGGCAGACGGGGAGGCGATGGGGCATGGGTCTTCCTGCGGATATGCGGGGTCCCGATGCTATCGCCTATCCGGCCTGCCGATCGAGGCCGCCGGTCACGGGCTGCGCGGCAGCCCGAGCTGCCGGCAGCGCGGCCAGGCCAGTGAACCCCGGGATCGCCCCGGTTGACCGGACCGCGCCGGCGATGAACAATCGTTGCCGAAGGGGAGTAGCTCCCGACGTGTCGACCGTCATTTCGAGCCTGCGTGCTCCGGTCCCACGGCAGCCCGACGGGCTGTGAGCGAGACCTTCGCCGCGACGGCGAAGGCATGTCCCCGGATCCCCGTTCCCACGGTTCCCGAGATGTCCGCGCCCGCGGCCGTCCTCCACTTCATGCGCGGGAATCTCGATGGAAACGATTGGCAATCCCTGGTTGTGGGCCAGCTTCGGCGGCCTGGTGGTGGTCGCCTTGATGGTCGACCTGGTGCTGATGCGCCACGGCGGCGCACACAAGGTGACGTTCAAGGAGGCGATGTGGTGGAGCCTGGGCTGGGTGGCGCTCGCGCTGGCCTTCAACGGCGGACTGTGGTGGTACGTCCACGAGACAGCGGGGCTGGCCCAGGCCAACCGCGTGGGCCTGGAGTTCCTGACCGGCTACCTGGTCGAGAAGTCGCTGGCGGTCGACAACATCTTCGTGTTCCTGATGCTGTTCACCTACTTCGCGGTGCCGGAGGAGCAGCGCCAGCGCGTGCTCGTGATCGGCATCCTGCTGGCGATCGTGCTGCGCGCGATCCTGATCTTCGCCGGCGCGGCGCTGCTGGCGAAGTTCCACTGGATGCTCTACGTGTTCGGCGCGTTCCTGCTGCTGACCGGGGTGAAGATGTGGTTCGCCGCCGGCAAGGAACCGAGCCTGGAGAACAACCCGGTGCTGCGCTGGCTGACCGCGCACGTGCCGTTCGTGCGCCGCTACCACGGCGGCGCGCTGTGGCTGGGCAGCGGCCGCCGGCGCAAGTTCACTCCCTTGTTCATCGTGCTGGTGATGATCGGCATCACCGACGTGATCTTCGCGGTGGACAGCATCCCGGCGATCTTCGCGATCACCTACGACCCGTTCATCGTGCTGACATCGAACGTGTTCGCGGTGCTGGGCCTGCGCGCGATGTTCTTCCTGCTGGCCGGCATGGCCGACCGCTTCCACCTGCTGCCGTACGGGCTGGCGGTGGTGCTGGGCTTCATCGGCGCCAAGATGCTGCTGGTGGACGTCTACAAGATTCCCGTGCTGTGGTCACTCGGCGTGGTGGCGCTGATCCTGGGGACGACCATCGCCTTGAGCCTGGCCCGCCCGGCCCGGCGCACCGCGGACGGGTGACGCCCGGACAGGCAGCGCCTGCCCTGCCGGCGCGTGGGTCCACGACCTCGTGCCGGCAGGCGGTCGATGCGTGCCGGGCAGCGCCGGGCAAGGGCGGCGCCTGGCGGGCGCCGCATGCCGTCGGGATCGGGTCGACCGACCATGCCGCCACTCCGGTGGCCTGGCCGGCGTGCGCTGCGCATGCACGCAGCCGGCCAGCGTCGGCGATACTTCCATCCTTGGCGTTCGACCTCGCCACGCGCGACCTGCGCCGGCCAGCGAGGCTCGATCTTCCGACCGTCGAGATCGCCTCCAGATCGCTCACGCCCACTTCGAGCCCGTAATGCAAGACCCAAGACAGCCGCAAGTCGTTGAAAAGGAACAAGGCGCGCGGAAGCCGCCGGGCGCGCCCGAACACACGCCGCTGATGAAGCAGTTCTTCGCGGCCAAGTCCGAGTATCCGGACCTGCTGCTGTTCTTCCGCATGGGCGACTTCTACGAACTGTTCTACGACGACGCACGCAAGGCCGCGCGCCTGCTCGACATCACCCTGACCCAGCGCGGCAGCTCGGGCGGCGCGCCGATCCCGATGGCGGGCGTGCCGGTGCATGCCTACGAGGGCTACCTGGCGCGCCTGGTCGCGCTGGGCGAATCGGTGGCCATCTGCGAACAGATCGGCGACCCGGCGCTGGCCAAGGGCCTGGTCGAGCGCAAGGTGGTGCGGATCGTCACGCCCGGCACGGTCACCGACGAGGCGCTGCTGGACGAACGCCGCGACACCCTGCTGATGGCGGTGTCGCGCGGCAAGAGCGGCTACGGCCTGGCCTGGGCCGACCTGGCCGGCGGCCGCTTCCTGGTCAACCAGGTCGACGGCGAGGACCAGCTGCTGGCCGAACTGGCGCGGCTGGAACCGGCCGAATTGCTGGTCCCCGACGAGGAGGGCCTGCCGTCGATGAGCGCCGGCGCGCTGCGCCGCCGCCCGCCCTGGCTGTTCGACCCCGACAGCGGCCGGCGCCAGCTGCTGCGCTTCTTCGGCCTGCACGACCTCACCGGTTTCGGCATCGAGGACAAGCCGCTGGCCGTGGCCGCCGCCGGCGCCCTGCTCGGCTATGTCGAGGAGACCCAGAAGCAGCAGCTGCCGCACCTGACCGCGATCTCGGTGGAGACCGCGGGCGATGCGATCGCGATGAACGCGGCCACCCGCCGCCACCTGGAACTGGACAGCCGGGTCGACGGCGACACCCGCCACACCCTGCTCGGCGTGCTCGATTCGACGATCACGCCGATGGGCGGGCGCCTGCTGCGGCGCTGGCTGCACCGGCCGCTGCGCGATCGCGCGGTCCTGGGCGGGCGCCACCACGCGGTGGCGACGCTCGTCGAACGTGGCGCCGACCGCGACCTGCGCGAAAGCTTCCGCGGCCTCGGCGACGTCGAGCGCATCCTCACCCGCGTCGCCCTGCGCTCGGCGCGGCCGCGCGACCTGTCCACCCTGCGCGATGGGCTGGCGATGCTGCCGGCGCTGCGCGAGGCGCTGGCGCCGCTGGATTCGCCGCGGCTGCAGGCGCTGGCCGACGAGATGGGCCGCCACGACGAGACCGCGCACCTGCTGGCTTCGGCGATCGCGCCGCAGCCGCCGATGAAACTGGTCGACGGCGGCGTCATCGCCGAAGGCCATGACGCCGAGCTCGACGAACTGCGCCGGCTGTCCACCCACGCCGACCAGTTCCTGGTCGACCTGGAGGCGCGCGAACGCGAGAGCAGCGGGATCGCGACCCTCAAGGTCGGCTACAACCGCGTCCACGGCTACTACATCGAGATCAGCAAGGGCCAGGCCGACAAGGCGCCGGTGCACTACACCCGTCGCCAGACCCTGACCGGCGCCGAGCGCTATATCACCGAAGAGTTGAAGGCGTTCGAGGACAAGGTGCTGTCGGCGCGCGACCGTTCGCTGTCGCGCGAGAAGTTCCTGTACGAGGCGCTGCTCGATTCGCTCAACGGCGTGCTCGAGCCGCTCAAGCGCTGCGCCGCCGCACTCAGCGAACTGGACGTGCTGGCCGGCTTCGCCGAGCGCGCGCAGGCGCTGGACTGGTCGCGCCCGGAACTGGTCGAGGCGCCCTGCCTGCGGATCGAGCGCGGCCGCCATCCGGTGGTCGAGGCGGTACGCGACGAGCCATTCGAGCCGAACGATCTCATCCTGCACGCCGAAAGCGTGGACAACCCCGAGCTGGCGCCGCGGCGGATGCTGGTGATCACCGGCCCGAACATGGGCGGCAAGAGCACTTACATGCGCCAGAACGCGCTGATCGTGCTGCTGGCCCATATCGGCAGCTTCGTGCCCGCGGCGCGCGCGCAGATCGGACCGATCGACCGCATCCTCACCCGCATCGGCGCCGGCGACGACCTCGCCCGCGGCCAGTCGACCTTCATGGTCGAGATGGCCGAGACCAGCTACATCCTGCATCACGCCACCAGCCAGTCGCTGGTGCTGATGGACGAGATCGGCCGCGGCACCTCCACCTACGACGGCCTGGCCCTGGCCGACGCGGTGGCCCGGCACCTGGCGTCGGTCAACCGCTGCTGGACCCTGTTCGCCACCCACTACTTCGAGCTGACCGCGCTGGCCACGCCCGACAGCGGCATCGCCAACGTGCACCTGGACGCGGTGGAGCACGGCGACGCGCTGGTGTTCATGCACGCGGTCAAGGACGGCGCGGCCGACCGCAGCTTCGGCCTGCAGGTGGCGGCGCTGGCCGGCCTGCCGAAGGCGACCCTGCAGCAGGCGCGCCGCCGGCTGGCCGAGCTGGAACAGCGCGGTCGCGAAAGCCACGCCTCTGAGATGGCGCCACAGGCGCTCGACGCACCGCAGCAGTTCGGCCTGTTCGCCGCAGCGCCCTCGGCGGCGCAGGAAGCGCTGGCCGCGCTGGACCCGGACGAGCTGACGCCGAAGCAGGCATTGGAAGCGCTGTACCGGCTAAAGTCGCTGCTGTAACGACGCCGGAGCACGGCGTGGCGTAGCGACCGCAAATGCCCTGCCCCGTAGAGCCGGGCTTGCCCGGCTGCTTCCTCGGATAGAGCCGGTTTGCCCGGCTGCGCACTTCCGTGGAGCGACGTCGCGTCAAAGCAGCGGGGCAAGCCCCGCTCTACGACAGCACGGGCTACCGCCGTCGTGGCGCTTGCCAGAGCCGACGGCTCTCATCCCGAAGAAGCGACGACCCTCGAGCCGCGCGGAGACGTGGCGGGTCGGGTGGGTCGTGGCAGCGGACATGGATGTCCGCGGTAGCGAGTGCGCACATGGATGTGCCCCGAGCGGCCACGACCCACCCGGCCCGCCGCGGCTCCCGCCGGAGCCGACGCTTTCCATACGCCCTGCCGCCATCGCGCCTTCCACCAGAGCCGACGCTTTCCGCGCGCCCTGCCGCCATCGCGGCTCGCAGCTGACCGACGCCTTTCATCCCCGTGCCACTGGGCGATCACATCGCGCGCGTGTCCGCCGGCGGATTCATCCAGTTGTCGTGGCGGCCATCGGCATGGTGGACCGGGCCCGACACCAGGTCGTCGATGCTGGCATCGTCGAGCGTGTTGACCAGCACCGAGACGAACCCGCCGCCGGCTTCGGCGATGTAGCCGTGGCCGTAGAGGTTGACCCCGCAGCGGCTGCAGAAGCGGTGGTGGATGTTGCCCTCGCCCCAGTCCTTGCCGTAGTCGCCGAGCAGCGCTTCGCCATCGAGCAGTTCGAAGTCGGTCGCCCGCGTGCTCCAGCTGCGGATCTTGCTGCAGTAGGTGCAGTTGCACTTGCCGGTGCCGGCGGCCAGGTCGAGCGTCGCCCGGTAGCGGATCGCTCCGCAGTGGCAGCTGCCGTGGTAGGTCTTTTCCATGTCGTCGACCCCCGTCAGTTCCCGGCGCCAACCATGGCCGGATGCGGATGCGCCGGCGCCAGCGCGTCGTCGCGCGCGTTGGCGGCGAGCGCCGCCGGTCGCCGCCCATGCCGGCTGGCGAATTCCACGAATGCCGGCTTCTTCTCCAGCATGCCGATCATCATGTAGTAGCCGAGGAACGCGGCCATGTACAGGTCGGCGGTGGTGAAGCGGTCGCCGACCAGGTGTTCGCGGCCGGCCACGGCCTGTTCGAGCACGCGCAGCACGTCGGCCTCGCTGCCGTAGCCGGCGTTCATCGACGCGGCGAACGCACCGGCGTGCTTGGCGGTGAACATCGCTTCGACCGGCCCGGCCAGGAAGAACAGCCAGCGGTAGTAGTCACCGCGTTCGGGTGAACCTGCCGGCGGCGCCAGGCCCTTCTCAGGCACCAGTTCGGCCAGGTAGGCGCACACGGCGGCGTTCTCGGTGACCACGGTGTCGCCGTGGCGGATCGCCGGGACCTTGCCCATCGGGTTGATCGCCAGGTAGTCGGGCGCCTTCATGGTGGTGCCGAAGTCGAGCACCACCTCCTCGTAAGGCAGGCCGGTCTCCTCCAGCATCCAGCGGGCGATGCGGGCGCGGGACATCGGATGGGTGTAGAAGGTCAGCGTCTTGCTCATGGTCGCTTCGTCACTGGAAGGGAGCCGGCAGTGTGCGCCGCGCCTGCTGACAGCAGGTGTCAGCAGTGCGCACGCGGGCACCGCGCGCCGGAGCGCGATGGCTGGAACGGGCGATCGGTGGTTGCGACCGGCGCGCGGATGCGGGCCCCGGCGGCGACCCGGCGCCAGCGGCCACGGTCAGTCGCCGGTCCGGCGCAGGCGCTGCCGCTCCCAGCGCCGGATCAGCCGCTGGCGCTGCTCCGGATAGCGCCGACCGGTGTCCTCCAGCGCCAGCACGCGGTCGGCGCGGAAATGGCGGAAGTCCGCGCGTGATTCGCACCAGGCGGCCAGCAAGCGCATGTCGGCGAGGAAGGCCATCGCGAACGGCCAGACGAGGCGCTCGCTTGCCCGGCCCTGGGCATCGCGATACCACAGGCGCACCGCGTTGCCCTCGCGGATCGCGCGGCGCAGCGCCGGCAGCCATGGCTCCGGCGGCACCGGGCTCCAGTCCGGCGCGAACAGGCCGCTGGTCTCCACCTGCAGGCGCAGCCCCTCCGGCAGCACGCCGACGACACGGTCCAGCGCACGACCGGCCGCCTCGGCCAGTTCGGGATCGGCATGCGAGGCCACCCAGCGCGCGCCCAGCACCAGCGCCTCCAGCTCGTCGGGCGAGAACATCATCGGCGGCAGCATGAAACCGGCGCGCAGCTGGTAGCCCACGCCCGGGTCGCCGGCGATGACGGCGCCCTGCGCTCGCAGCGCATCGATGTCGCGATAGAGCGTACGCAGGCTGATCCCGAGCTGGTCTGCAAGCTGGGCGCCGCGGACTGGCCGCCTCCGGCGGCGGAGGTCGTCCAGCAGATGGAGAAGGCGGGTGGCGCGGGTGGTCATGGTCGGCAGGCTCCGCGCGCATGCCGCGACGCAGCATGACCTGCGTCCGCCCGGCATCCCGGTCGGCTCATCGGTCGCACGAATGGATGCCACGCATAGCGATAGTCAATGCACATGGGATCTTTAGGATCATTCGATTTCACCTCGGCTGCACCGCCGGCATAAGGTGGGCTGGCTTACACACGCACGGGCGACGCAACGCTGGGCGCAAGGGAGTACAACCCCGACCCTGAAACGTCATCGCCAGGCGATTCCATCGTACGGTCCCCGGTCGCGATCGCGACCGGGCCAGCGCACACGCGAACCAAGGAACGATGCCATGTCTACCGATAACAAGTGCCCGGTCAACCACGCCGCCGCCGGCGGCGGCACCAGCAACCGCTTCTGGTGGCCGAACCAGCTGCGCCTGGACCTGCTCAACCAGCACTCCGCGCGCTCCAACCCGCTGGGCGAGGACTTCGACTACGCCGCCGAGTTCGGCAAGCTCGACTACCACGAGCTGAAGAAGGACCTGCGCGCGCTGATGACCGATTCGCAGGACTGGTGGCCCGCCGATTTCGGCCACTACGGCGGACTGATGATCCGCATGGCCTGGCACAGCGCCGGCACCTATCGCATTGGCGATGGCCGCGGCGGCGGCGGCCGCGGCCAGCAGCGCTTCGCCCCCCTCAACAGCTGGCCCGACAACGTCAGCCTGGACAAGGCGCGCCGGCTGCTGTGGCCGATCAAGCAGAAATACGGCCAGAAGATCTCCTGGGCCGACCTGATGATCCTGGCCGGCAACGTCGCGCTGGAGACGATGGGTTTCCGCACCTTCGGCTTCGGCGCCGGCCGCGAGGACACCTGGGAGCCGGACCTGGACGTGTACTGGGGCCGGGAGACCAAGTGGCTGGGCGGCGACGAGCGCTATTCGCGCGGTTCCCCCGGCGTGGACGACAAGCATGGCGTGCTGGTCAAGGACGACGACAGCATGGTCAGGCACACCCGCGACCTGGAGAACCCGCTGGCCGCGGTGCAGATGGGCCTGATCTACGTGAACCCCGAAGGCCCGGACGGCAATCCGGATCCGTTGCTCGCCGCCAAGGATATCCGCGACACCTTCGGCCGCATGGCGATGGACGATGAGGAGACCGTGGCCCTGATCGCCGGCGGCCACAGCTTCGGCAAGACCCACGGCGCGGCCAGCGCCGAGAACGTCGGCGTCGAGCCCGAAGCGGCCGACCTCGAGTTGCAGGGGCTGGGCTGGGCCAACCGCCATGGCAGCGGCAAGGGCGCGGACACCATCACGTCCGGCCTGGAGGTCACCTGGACCCAGACCCCGGCGCTGTGGAGCAACAAGTTCTTCGAGAACCTGTTCGGCTTCGAGTGGGAGCTGGAGAAATCGCCGGCCGGCGCCCACCAGTGGGTGGCCAAGGACGCGCCGGAAGACGTGCCGCACGCGCACGACCCGGGGAAGAAGCAGCGGCCGAAGATGCTCACCACCGACCTGTCGCTGCGCTTCGACCCCATCTACGGGCCGATTTCCAAACGCTTCCTCGAGAACCCGCAGGCGTTCGCCGATGCTTTCGCCCGCGCCTGGTTCAAGCTGACCCACCGCGACATGGGACCGCGCGCGCGCTACCTCGGCCCGGAAGTGCCGAAGGAAGAACTGATCTGGCAGGATCCGGTCCCGGCCGTGGACCACCCGCTGGTCGAAGCGGGCGACGTCGACGCGCTGACGAAGAAGATCGCCGACGCCGGCCTGTCGGTCGCCGAACTGGTATCCACCGCCTGGGCCTCGGCCTCGACCTTCCGCGGCGGCGACAAGCGCGGCGGCGCCAACGGCGCCCGCATCGCGCTGGCCCCGCAGAAGGACTGGGCGGTCAACCAGCCGGCGCAGCTGGACAAGGTGCTCAAGGCGCTCAGGCGCATCCAGGCCGACTTCAACATCGACGGGCCCGGCGGCAGGAAGATTTCCCTGGCCGACCTGATCGTGCTGGCCGGCGGCGCGGGCGTGGAGCAGGCGGCGAAGGCCGCCGGCTTCGAGGTCCGCGTGCCGTTCTCGCCCGGACGCACCGATGCGCGCCAGGACCAGACCGACGTGGAATCGTTCGCGCTGCTGGAGCCGTATGCCGACGGCTTCCGCAACTACCTGCGCGGAACCTCGGCGGTGCCGGCCGAGCACCTGCTGGTCGACAAGGCGCAACAGCTCACCCTCACCGCACCGGAGATGACCGCGCTGGTCGGCGGGCTGCGCGTGCTCGGCGCCAACGTGGATGGCTCGTCGGCCGGGGTGTTCACCGAGCGCCCCGGCGTACTGGGCAATGACTTCTTCCGCCACCTGCTGGACATGGGCACGGAATGGAAGGCGACCGGCGCCAACGCCTATGAGGGACGCGACCGCAGGACCGGCCGGGTGAAGTGGACCGGCAGCCGCGTGGACCTGGTGTTCGGTTCCAACTCGGTGTTGCGCGCGCTGGCCGAGGTCTACGCCAGCAGCGACGGCGAAAGGAAGTTCGTCGACGACTTCGTCGCCGCCTGGCACAAGGTCATGGAGCTCGACCGCTTCGACCTGCGCTGACGCCCGGCGACCACACCGGCGTGGCCCGGCGCGTGCAACGCATTGGGCCACGCCATTCGCCTCCTGCCCGCGCGGGCGTGGCCAACCGCACCGTCCGCCGGTCGGCGCGCGCCCCATCGGCCGGCGCGGCAGGCGTATCTTGGCCTCCCGACCGGGCAAGGAGAACGCCATGAACCAGCCCCTGCTCACCGAAGAACTGCTCGCCCAGCTGCAGGGCGCCCCGCTGCAGCAGCTGTCGCGCCAACTGGGCACCGACCCGGACCAGACCGGCAACGCGGTCGCCGCCGCCCTGCCGCTTCTGCTTGGCGCCCTGGGCCGCAACAGCGCCCAGCCGCAGGGCGCGCAAGCCCTGTACGGAGCGCTCCAACGCGACCATGGCGGCGGCATGGACCTGGGCAGCGTGCTGGGGGCCGTGCTCGGCGGCGGCACTTCGCGGCAGACCGATGGCGCCGCGATCCTCGGCCACGTCCTGGGCAGGGCGCAGCCGCGCACCGCCCAAGGCCTGGGCCAGGCCACCGGCCTGGGGAGCGGCCAGGCGATGCAGCTGCTGGCGATGCTCGCGCCGATCGTGATGTCGTTCCTGGCCAACCGCAGCGCCCGCCAAGGCCTGGATGCCGGCGGCCTGGGCGAGCTGCTCGGCCAGGAACGCACGCAGGTGCGCCAGCGCGCAGGTGGCGGCGCGCTCGATGCGCTGCTCGACCAGGACGGCGACGGCGACGTCGATGCCGGCGACCTGCTCAACCTGGGCATGGGACTGTTCGGCGGGAGACGCTGAAGGCCTGTCGGCGCCGTATGCAGCGGATTGGCCCCGCTACGCTGCCCCGCCTCCTTCCACTCGCCGCCGGGCGGCGCCGGATAGCCGGGCCGGCTCTACGGGCACCGGCCGATGAGGGCCTAGAGCGCGTCGATGTCGCCCAGCGCCTGGATCAGGCGACGGGCGCGCTTGTCCGGCTTGTGTTCGGGCGGCCTGTAGCCATCGCGCATGGCAGCGCGCTGCAAACGTTGCTGCTCGCGGCGCGCCCGGGACGCATCGGTTTCGGCGTAGAGCGCCTGGGCCACGGGTGCGGGGCCACGCGTGTCGCTCAGGTCGAGGACGACCACATCGAAGACTTCCTCGCCGCGGGTGACCTGCAACGTGTCGCCCACGCGTACCGCGCGCGAAGACTTGGGGCGCTGGCCGGCCACGTCCACCTTGCCGGTTTCCACCGCCTGCTTGGCCAGGCTGCGGGTCCTGAAGAAGCGCGCGGCCCACAGCCACACGTCCAGCCGCACCGGGTTCGGAGGAAGCGCGTCAGTCATCTCGTTCTCCGCGGGTTCCTTGCCGGCCGTGCCGCGCCGGGCCCGGGTCCAGGGTAGCGGCAGGTGCCGTCGTCGCCCCTGAACGCGAACGGCCGCCCTGGGGCGGCCGTCGCGGTATCGCAGCGCGGAAGGGCGCGATCAGCCGGCGGCCTTCTCGGCCTTGGCTTCGGCCTTGGCCTTGGCCACCGCAGCCAGGTCTTCCTTGATGCGGGCGGCCTTGCCTTCCAGGCCACGCAGGTAGTACAGCTTGCCGGCGCGGACCTTGCCGCGACGCTTCACGTCGACCGAGTCGATGGTGGCGCTGTGGGTCTGGAACACGCGCTCGACGCCATAGCCGTGCGAGATCTTGCGCACGGTGAACGAGGAGTTCAGGCCGGCGTTCTTGATCGCGATGACCACGCCTTCATAGGCCTGCACGCGCTCGCGGTTGCCTTCCTTGACCTTGACGTTCACCACGACGGTGTCGCCCTGGCTGAACTTCGGCAGTTCGCGGGTGATCTGGGCGGATTCGAATTCCGCGACGATGGACTTGTTCAGCTTGCTCATGGTGACCGACTCAATGTGTTCGGGTGGGCGTGTCGTGGTCGACAACTCGGGCCGATGCAGTCGCAGGATTGCGCCGCACGTGATTGTTATGGGGTCCAGCCAGGGCGGAGCGGCCCGCAGGAACCCGGCATTGTAGCCGCTTTGGCGGCCCCGGGCTACCTGCCCTGGAACCCGTCCGGCGCGTCCCCGGTGTGCTCCTGGCGCCAGTCGTCCAGCAGCTTCTGGTCGGCCTTCGACAGGACCCGGCCCTCGAGCAGGTCCGGGCGCCGCAGCCAGGTCCGGCCCAGTGCCTGCTGCCGGCGCCAGCGGGCGATGGCCGCATGGTTGCCCGAGCGCAGCACCTCCGGCACCGTGCCATAGGCGTGCTCGACCGGGTGGCTGTAGTGCGGGCAGTCCAGCAGGCCGTCCTCGAAGCTGTCCTGCTCGGCCGAACCGGCGTCGTTCAGGACCCCGTCCTGCAACCGCGCGACCGCATCGACGACCACGGCCGCGGCCAGTTCGCCGCCGGACAGGACGTAGTCGCCGATCGACAGTTCCTCGTCGACCTCGGCCTGGACCAGGCGTTCGTCGATGCCCTCGTAGCGCCCGCACAGCAGGGCCAGGCGCGGCATCGCCGCCAGGTCGCGGACCCGCGCCTGGTCCAGCCGGCGCCCCTGCGGGCTCAGGTAGACCACGCGCGGCCGCACCGGATCGGCCCCGCGCATCGCCGCCAGGCAGCGACGCAGCGGCTCGACCAGCATGACCATCCCCGGCCCGCCGCCGAAGGTGCGGTCGTCCACCTTGCGGTAGTTGCCCTCGGCGTGGTCGCGCGGGTTCCAGCCGTGCAGCGACAGCAGCCCGCGTTCGCGCGCGCGACCGACCACGCCGAACGCGGCGCATTGGTCGACGAACTCGGGGAACAGGCTGACGATGTCGATGCGCATCGCGACTCCCGCCGGCGAGGCCGGCACGGCGTACTGGCTGGTGTACTGGCAACAGGCGATCCGCCACGCGGGCGGATGCCCTCAGAACTCGGGATCCCAGTCGACGGTGATCGTGCCGGACTCGAAGTCCACCGACTTCACGTAATCGGGCTGGACGAACGGCAGCATGCGCTCGCGTTCGCCGCGCACCACCATCACGTCGTTGGCGCCCGTCGACAGCAGGTGCGAGACCTCGCCCAGGGCCACGCCCTCGACGGTGACCACGCGCAGGCCTTCCAGGTCGACCCAGTAGTACTCGCCCGGTGCCGGCGGCGGCAGGGCTTCGCGCGGGACCAGGATCTCGGTGCCGCGCAGGGCTTCGGCCGCGTCGCGGTCGCTGACGCCGGGCACCGTCGCGACAACGTGCTTGCCGCCGTCACGACCGCGCACGCCCTGCACCTCGCGCTCGACGCCGTTGGCCGAGCGCAGGATCCACGGCTGGTAGCGGAGGATCTGCGCGCGCGGCTCGGTCCAGGACTGCAGCTTGACGTCGCCACGCACGCCGACGGCGCCCGACACCGCGCCCAGCAGGATCAGCTTGCGGGGCGTGGTGGAGCGCGCGTCGTCGTTCATGCAGTGCGTTCCGGGAGGAACAGGGCCACCGGCGAACCGGCGGCCGGGCCGGATCAGGCGGCGGTCGCCTGGGCCTTGGTCGCTTCCTTGTACAGGTTGCGGACCTTGTCGGTCAGCTGCGCGCCGTTGCCGACCCAGTGGTCGACGCGGGCGATGTCCAGCACGATGCGCTGGTCGTTGCCGGAGGCGACCGGGTTGTAGTAACCGACGCGCTCGATGTTGCGGCCGTCGCGGGCGCTGCGCGAGTCGGTGACGATGATGTGGTAGAACGGGCGCTTCTTGGCGCCGCCGCGGGTGAGACGGATCTTGACCATGGTGGTTTCTCGGTGTTGCCCAGTCGCCAGGGTGGCGAGGTAAGCCGGCAATTGTAGGGGACCGGGCCGGGGTGGACAACCCGCGCCCGCCCGTACGGCCCCCGGGATTCAGCCCTGGGCGCCTACAGCGGCTCCCAGGGCGCCCTGCCCCCGGCATCGGCCAGCAGCGCCAGGAGTGCGTCCTGCACCGCCGCCGCGTAGCCGATCCGGTCGATCGACGCGACGGGCTGGACGCCGTTGGCGTTGGTGGCGAAGGCCGCGAGGAAATCGCCCAGCCCGGCCCGCGTCACGGGCCGGACCACCTGGGCGATCCCGGCCTGGGCCAGGCCCTGCTGCAGCAGCCGCTCGCTGGTGCCGCGCAGCGCGGGCGCCTGCGGCCAGACCACCTGGTCGCCGTCCCAGAAGCCGATGTTCCAGAACGATCCCTCCGAGACCGCCGCCCCGGGGCCCTCCCCATCCACGAACAGGGCGTCGTCGAACCCGGCCTTGAGCGCCTGGCGGCGGTGGTGGGATAACGGGAACGTGCCCACGTGCTTGAGCTGCGGGACCGGGCGGACGAAGCAGCGGGTCTGCAGCCGCAGCGGGGCGGCGGTCGGGACCAGTGGCGCGGACGCGGCCACCAGCACGTCGACCGCCACCGGCCGCAAGGGCTGGCGATGGTCGAACCGGCGCGAGAACAGCGTTACCCGCATCGAGCAGTCGCCCCCCCGGGCCAGGGCGGCCTGGCGCATCCAGCCGACGACCGCAGCGGCATCCAGGCCGGCATCGAACAGTTCGGCATTGCCCTGGCGCAGGCGGTCCAGGTGCATGTCCAGCCCCTGCACCGCACCACCGCGCACCTGCAGGGAAGTGAAGTGCCCGTAGTTGGACTGGGCGAGGACGCGCAGCGCGTCGGCGCCGGCCTGCTGGCCGTTGAGCAGGACGACAGGTTCGCCCGGCGAGCTCACCGCAGCGAAGCCAACGCCGGAGCCGCCGCGCGCACCGGACGGCTCAGCGGAACGGCATGCGGCCCATGCCGCCGCCCATCATGCCCTGCAGCCCGCGCATCATCCCCTTCATGCCGCCGCGGCCCAGCTTGCCCATCATCTTTTCCATCTGCTGGTACTGCTTGAGCAGCTTGTTGACGTCGGCCGGGGTGGTGCCCGAACCGCGCGCGATGCGGGCCCGGCGCGAGCCATTGAGCAGGTCCGGGTTGCGCCGCTCCTTGGGCGTCATCGAGCCGATGATCGCCATCATCCGCGGCACTTCCTTGCTCTGCGACACCTGTGCCTTCAGGTGCTCCGGCACCTGGCCCAGGCCGGGCAGCTTGTCCATCAGGCCGGCGATGCCGCCCATGTTCTGCATCTGCTCGAGCTGGTCGCGCATGTCGTTGAGGTCGAACTTCTTGCCCTTGGCGACCTTGGCGGCGAGCTTGGCCGCCTTTTCCTGGTCGACGGTCTGCTCGACCTGCTCGACCAGCGAGAGCACGTCGCCCATGTCGAGGATGCGCGCGGCCACGCGGTCTGGATGGAACACATCCAGGCCGTCGACCTTCTCGCCCGTACCGACGAACTTGACCGGCTTGCCGGTGATGTAGCGCACCGACAGCGCCGCGCCGCCGCGGGCGTCGCCATCGGTCTTGGTCAGGACCACGCCGGTCAGCGGCAGCGCCTCGGAAAACGCCTTGGCGGTGTTGGCCGCGTCCTGACCGGTCATCGCGTCGACCACGAACAGGGTCTCGACCGGATTGACCGCCGCGTGCAGCGCCTTGATCTCGGCCATCATCGCCGCGTCGATGGCCAGGCGGCCGGCGGTGTCGACGATCAGCACGTCGGCGAAGGACTTGCGCGCATCGGCGATGGCGGCGCGGACGATGTCCTCGGGCTTCTGCCCGGCGTCGGACGGGAAGAACAGCACGCCGGTCTGCTCGGCCAGGGTCTTGAGCTGCTCGATCGCGGCCGGGCGGTAGACGTCGGCGCTGACCACCATCACCTTCTTCTTGCGCTTGTCCTTCAGGTGCCGCGCCAGCTTGCCCGCCGTGGTGGTCTTGCCGGCGCCCTGCAGGCCCGCCATCAGGATCACCGCCGGCGCGGGCACGTTGAGGTTGAGGTCGCTGGCGGCCGAGCCCATCACCGCGGTCAGCTCGTCGCGCACGACCTTGATCAGGGCCTGGCCCGGGGTCAGCGACTTCAGCACCTCCTGGCCGACCGCGCGGACCTTGATCCGCTGGATCAGGGCCTGGACGACCGGCAGGGCCACATCGGCTTCGAGCAGCGCGATGCGCACCTCGCGCACGGCCTCGGTGATGTTGGACTCGGTCAGCCGTCCGCGGCCACGCAGGCGCTCTAGGGTGCCGGACAGGCGCTGGGTCAGGGATTCGAACATGGGGCGGACCGGTGCGGGGAAAGCGGCCGCAGATTATAGCCGGCGCCGGCAACCGGCCCGGGCGCGCATGCGCCCGCTCTGGCGATGCCACGATTCGACGACCGGGGCGGCGCGTGCCACCGGCACCAGCCGGGGTCGTGACGATCGGGACGCTTCCGGCCCCGGGGCCGCCGGGGGGCCCGTGGCAACGCGGCCATTCCGCCGCCTCGCGACCTTGTGCGACACTCGTTCGATGACAATCGTTCTCATCGCCGTGCTTGCCTACTTCGTGGCCACCGGGCTGCTGCTGCGTTCGGTCCCGCGCGAGCGGCCGGATGGTAGCGGGGCCTGGCGCTGGCTGGCGCTGGCGGCCGTGGTCCTGCATGCCGGCTACCACGCGATGGTCGCCTGGCGGACGGCCGGCGGTCCGGACCTGCACTTCTATTCGGCGCTATCGCTCGTCGCGCTGGGCATGGCAGCGATGACCGTGCTGGTCGGCGCGCGCGGCACGGCGGCGGTGGGCGTGGTGGTGTTTCCGCTGGCGGCCGCGATGCTGCTGATCTACCACGGCCACGGCCACGCCCCCTCGCCGGCTCTGGACTGGCGCCTGCAGCTGCACGCGTGGCTGGCACTGCTGGCCTACGCCACCCTGGCCATCGCCGCGTTGCTGGCGACGATGCTTTGGCTGCAGGAACGCGCGCTGCGCCGGCGTGAGTTCCACGCCTGGTTGCGCGCCCTGCCGCCGCTGACCCAGCTCGAGACGGTGCTGTTCCGCACGATCGCCGTCGGCTTCCTGCTGCTGACCCTGACCCTGCTGACCGGCGTGCTGTTCGTCGAAGACTTCCTGTCCCAGCACCTGGTCCACAAGACCGTGCTCAGCGTGCTGTCATGGCTGGTGTTCGGCGGCCTGCTGGTGGGCCGCTGGCGCTACGGCTGGCGCGGGGTGCGCGCGGTGCACTGGACGCTGACCGCGATGGCGCTGCTGCTGTTGTCGTTCTTCGGCAGCAAGTTCGTGCTGGAGCTGGTGCTGGGCCGGCCCTGACTGCGGCGACCCGCTCCGGGACGCGCCAGCAGCGGGGCGAGCCCCGCTCTACGGGAGCAGGGGTGCGCCGGCCAGCGCACCCAGCACCGAACCGCCCAGCACCTCGACCCACGAATGACGGGCCAGGCGCAGCCGCGACCAGGCCAGCAGCGGCACGCAGGCCAGCAACACCAGGCCCAGCGGTCGCCACAGGCCGAGCAGCACCACACCGGCGAACACCAGGCAGGCCATGTGCAGCGACAGCTTGATCCAGCGGTTGGCCAGCCCGGCGATGCACAGCATGGCGATGGCTGACAGCACCCCGGCCGACATCGCCGAGGCGCGGCCCCCGATCCACAGCCAGTAGGCGCCGGCCAGCGACAGCGCGATCGCATACAGCAGCGGCCGCTCCTGCGCGCGCGAAGCATCGACCGTGCTCCAGCGCCCGCTGCGCCAACGCCACCACGCGAACGCCCACACGATCGCCACCGCCACCGCCATGCCCGCCATCGCGCGCGGCAGCGCGGCCGGGTCCAGACGCCATGCGGCGACCAGGGTGAGCAACGCGAACACCGCGAACGGGTGCAGCAGCAGCGAGGGCCAGCGCGCCCACCACGGCGCAGGCGCCGCCGGCGGCGGCGCGTGGCTCACGCCTGTTCCAGCGCGTCAGCGAGGCGTTCGACCGCGATCACTTCCATGTCCTTGAAGCGCGCGGCCTTGGGCACGTTCGCCTTCGGCACGATCGCGCGACGGAAGCCGTGCGTGGCCGCCTCGCGCAACCGCTCCTCGCCATTGGGCACCGGCCGGATCTCGCCGGACAGGCCGACCTCGCCGAAGGCCACGGTCTTGTCCGCCAGCGGCCGGTCGCGCAGCGACGACAGCACGGCCAGCAGCACCGGCAGGTCGGCCGCGGTTTCCTGCACGCGGATGCCGCCGACCACGTTCACGAACACGTCCTGGTCGCCGACCACGACCCCGCCGTGCCGGTGCAGCACCGCCAGCAGCATCGCCAGCCGGTTCTGCTCCAGGCCCACCGCGACCCGGCGCGGATTGGACAGCGGCGAGGCATCGACCAGCGCCTGCACCTCCACCAGCAACGGCCGGGTGCCTTCGCGGGTCACCATCACGCAGCTGCCGGGTTGGCGCGAACTGCCGGACAGGAAGATCGCCGAAGGATTGGGCACTTCCTTCAGGCCCTTGTCGCCCATCGCGAACACGCCCAGCTCGTTGACCGCGCCGAAGCGGTTCTTGAACGCGCGCAGCACCCGGAATCGGCTGCCACTCTCGCCCTCGAAATACAGGACCGCGTCGACCATGTGCTCGAGCACGCGCGGGCCGGCGATGCCGCCCTCCTTGGTCACGTGCCCGACCAGGAACACCGCCGTGCCTGTCTCCTTCGCGTAGCGCACCAGCCGTGCCGCGCTCTCGCGTACCTGGCTGACCGAACCGGGGGCGGCGGTCAGGGTTTCGGTCCACAGGGTCTGCACCGAGTCGGCCACGATCAGCCTCGGCTGCGCTGCCGAGGCGTGCTGCAGGATCGCTTCGATGCCGGTCTCGGCCAGCGCCTGCAGGTTGTCCAGCGGAAGGTCCAGGCGCACGGCGCGGCCGGCGACCTGGGCCAGCGATTCCTCGCCGGTGACGTAGAGCGCCGGCAGTTGCGCGGCCATCTTCGCCAGCGCCTGCAGCAGCAGGGTCGACTTGCCGATGCCCGGGTCGCCGCCGACCAGTACCACCGCACCCTCGACCAGGCCCCCGCCCAGCACCCGGTCCAGTTCGCCGATGCCGGTGGACACGCGCACTTCGGCGGCCTGGCTGACATCCTTCAGTGCGGTGACCCTGGGCGGATCGACCTTGCCTGCCCAGCCGGAACGCCGCGATGCCGCCGGCCCGGCGCCGGCGCCCGCAGCGGCGGCCGGCTCCAGCAGCACCTGCGAGAGCGTGTTCCAGGCGCCGCATTCGCCGCACTGGCCCTGCCACTTGGTGTACTCGGCGCCGCACTCGCCACAGACGTAGGCGGTGCGGGCGGCGGACTTGGATGAGAGTTTGGCCACGGTACCGGCGAACAGGGAAAGCGGGAGGCCAATGTAGCGGTGCACCGTCTCCACTGGCGAGACTCGAGCGCCGCCGGCATCGTTCCGCTGGCCTGCCCGTCCGCGAACCGTTAGAATTCCGCCCCCGGACGCGCCCGCGCGGCCGGCCACGCCGGAATAGCTCAGTTGGTAGAGCGGCGCATTCGTAATGCGTAGGTCGCAGGTTCGACTCCTGTTTCCGGCACCAGATGCGCGACAAGGCCCCGCTTCGGCGGGGCCTTGCCGTTCCTGGGGCGGCCGGCCCCATGCACCGGGTGTCGCGTGCCCCGCGGCGCCGGCGAACCCGATCCCTGCACGGGGGATCACCGGGGCGGTGCTAACTTAGCCCCCCTTCCCCCGCCTCCCGCGTAACGCATGCGCTACCGCCTCCCGATCTTGCCGGCCCTGCTGACGATGCTGCTGCTGGCGGCCTGGACCTGGCCGGCGACGGCGCAGGCGCCATCGCTGGAACGGGCCCGGCAGCAGTTGGAACAGATCGGCGCCCGGCTCGACGAGCAGAAAGGGAAGGACGACGACCGTGCACTGCAGGAGACGCGCGAGGCCGTACTGAAGATCCAGGGCCAGGCCGAGCAGACCATCGCCGAGCGCAGCCCGGAGCTGCAGAGCCTGGACGCACGCCTGGCCGAGCTTGGCGAAAGCCCGGCCGGCCAAGGCCAGGAAGCGGCCGAAGTCACGCGCGAGCGCCGCGACCTGCAGCGCCAACGGAACCAGGTGGACGCGGAACTGCGCCAGGCCCGGCTGGCCTCGGTGGAAAGCGCCCAGCTGCTGGACCGCATCGCCGCCGCGCGCCAGGACAGCTTCCACCAGAGGTTGTCGGAGCGGACCACGCCGCCGTGGAGTCCTCGCCTGTGGCGCGACCTGGCCGACAGCCAAGCCCGCGACGAAGCGCGCTTCGCCGCCCTTTGGCGTGACGCCAGCCAGGCGGTGGCCATGCACTGGCGCGCCAGCCCGCAACGGTCGCTCGGTTACCTGGCGCTGGCGGTCCTCGTCGCCGTGGCGATCGGCTGGTTCGGCGCACGCCGCGTGCCGCGCCTGGTGGGCAGGTACATCCCCGCCGGGCCGCTGCGCCGGTCGGCACCCGCGATGGCGCGGCTGCTGCTTTCGACCCTGGCGGCGTTGTGGATCGTCGGCCTCCTGCGGGCGGCCCTGCTGCCGGCGGACGCCCCGCCGGCGGTCGCGCAGCTGGCCGATCTCGCCGGCGGGCTGCTGGTGTTCGCGACCTTCGTGACCACGCTGGGCGCGGTGCTGCTCGCCGTCCGCAGCCCCTCGTGGCGGTTGCCTGCGATCTCCGATGCCGGTGCGCGTGCGCTGCGGCCGCTGCCCCTGGCGGCCGCGCTCGCGATCGTGATCGCCCGCTTCCCCCAGGCGCTGGCCGAGCTGGTCAATGCCAGCCTGCCGTTGGCCGTCGCCTTCACCGCGCTGGCGGCACTGGCGTCCACTTGGGTGGTGCTGCTGGCACTGGTGCGCGTGCATCGCCTGCAATCGCGCTCGGAACGGGCGCCGGCACCCGCAGGCGAATCGCCGCCGTCCACGACCAAGCCGCATTTCCGCCCGTGGATCAACGTCGCCATCAGCATCGGCTGGGTCGGCGTATCGATCTGCCTGATCGGCCTGCTCACCGGCCACGTGGCGTTGTCCGGCTTCATCGCCCTGCAGATCCTGTGGACCGGCGTGGTCCTGGCAACGCTGTACCTGGGCATGCGCTTCATCGACGACCTGGTGTGCGCCCTGCTCGGCGCCAAGGGCGTGGCCGGCCGCCGCATCAACGACCGCTTCGGCCTGGACCCGCGCCATGTCGAGCGCATCGCGGTGGTCGCCTCGGCCCTGCTGCGCCTGCTGCTGGTGCTGCTGGGCCTGGTTGCGCTCGCCATGCCCTACGGGGCCAGCGGCGAAGGCCTGGTCGAGCGCGCGCTGGGCCTCGCGCGCGGCATCACCATCGGCCAGCTCGTGCTCAGCCCGGCCAATGTCGTCCGCGCGATCGGCGTGTTCCTGCTGGCGACCGGCGTTTTCCACCTGGTCAAGCGCTGGCTCGCCCGCCGCTACCTGCCGACCACGAAGATGGACGAGGGCATGCGCGCCTCGGTCGTCACCCTGTTCGGCTACGCCACCATGGTGCTGGCGGTGGCCATGGCCCTGGCGGCCATCGGCGTGGGCCTGGAGCGCATCGCCTGGATCGCCAGCGCGCTGTCGGTCGGTATTGGTTTCGGCCTGCAGGCGATCGTGCAGAACTTCATCTCCGGCCTGATCCTGCTGGCCGAGCGGCCGGTGAAGGTCGGCGACTGGGTGGTGGTGGGCGATGCGGAGGGGGACATCCGGCGGATCAACGTGCGCGCGACCGAGATCCAGACCGGCGACCGCACCACGGTGCTGGTGCCCAATTCCGAGCTGATCACCAAGACCGTGCGCAACCGCACCTTCTCCAATGCCGAGGGCCTGGTGAAGATCGTGCTGCCGATGCCGCTGACGACCGACTCGGACCTGGTGCGCGAGCTGTTGCTGGAGGCATTCCGCGAACACCCGGGCATCCTCGAGGCGCCGGCGCCGAGCGTGCTGATCGACGGCATCTCCGACAAGGGCCAGGTCATGTTCAGCGCAACCGGCTTCGTCGCCACGCCGCGCCAGGCGGCAGCCACCCGCAGCGCGCTGCTGTTCGAGATCCTGCGCAAGCTGCGCGAGCTGAACATCCGGATGGTGTAGCTGCGGTCGGTCGCACGCTTCGGCGGGGCCGTGGTCGCCGGTGATGCGGTAGAGCGGGGCTTGCCCCGCTGCTCCCGTGTGGCGAAGAGGCAAACAGCGGGGCAAGCCCCGCTCTACGACACCAGGCGCAGCCGCAATTCCTTGGGCAGGGCGAAGACCATGTCTTCCGGCTCGCCATCCAGCTCGCTCACCCCCTGCACGCCCAGCTCGCGCAACCGTGCGATGACGCCGTCGACGAGCACCTGCGGCGCCGAGGCCCCGGCGGTCAGGCCGATGTGGCGCTTGCCGGCCACCCACGCGGGGTCGATCTCGTGCGCGCCGTCGATCAGGTACGACTCCACGCCTTCGCGCCGGGCCAGCTCGGCCAGCCGGTTGGAGTTGGAGCTGTTCGGCGAGCCGACCACCAGCACCAGGTCGCAGCGCCCGGCCAGCTCGCGCACCGCATCCTGGCGGTTCTGGGTGGCGTAGCAGATGTCGTCGTGCCGCGGCCCCTGGACCGCCGGGAAGCGCGCCTTCAGTGCCTCGATGATGCCGCGCGTGTCGTCCACTGAGAGGGTGGTCTGGGTGGTGTAGGCCAGGTTCTCCGGCTGTTCGACCTGCAGGGTGGCGACGTCCTCGATGTCCTCGACCAGGTAGATGCGGCCGCTGGCCTCCTCGCGGCTCCACTGGCCCATGGTGCCCTCCACTTCTGGATGTCCGGCGTGTCCGATCAGCACCACGTCGCGGCCGGCCCGGCAATGGCGCGACACTTCCAGGTGGACCTTGGTCACCAGCGGGCAGGTCGCATCGAACACCTTGAGCCCGCGCCGGTCCGCTTCCTCGCGCACCGCCCGGGAGACGCCGTGGGCGCTGAAGATCACCGTGGCGTTGTCCGGCACCTCGTCCAGCTCCTCGACGAACACTGCGCCGCGGGCCTTGAGGTCGTCGACCACGAAACGGTTGTGCACCACTTCGTGGCGCACGTAGATCGGGGCGCCCAGGGTCTCGATGGCGCGCTTGACGATCTCGATCGCGCGATCGACGCCGGCGCAGAAGCCGCGGGGGTTGGCGAGGATGACGTCCATGGAATCCAGTCTACCGAAGAGAGCCATGCCACTGGGCTGAATGGGTGGGAGAGGCGCTCCTCCCAGCGGGCGAAGCGGCACCCGGCGCCAGCCAGCGGCGCCGCCCCGAAGGGCCCAGGCCCGTACGCGGAGGCGACGCCGGGCCGGCCGCGGGGGTTGCAGGACGGTTGCCGGCGAGCCGGCCGCGCTTACTTCCCTGCCCTCCCCGCTGCCGACGGCTTGCGCTTGCCGTCGAACACCCCGAACAAGGCGATACCGACGGCCCCGGCCACGATCGCCGCATCGGCCAGGTTGAATGCCGGCCAGTAATGCCCGCGCCAGTGCCACTGGATGAAATCCACCACGTGGCCGTGGACCAGGCGGTCGATGACATTGCCCAGGGCGCCCCCGATCACCAGCGAATACGGCAGCGCCTGGCGCCAGTCGCCGCGCGGGGTGCGCCACAGCCACCAGCCCAGCAGGCCGCAGATGGCGAAGGCCAGCACGGTGAAGAAGATGGCCTGCCAGCCGCCGGCATCGGCCAGGAAACTGAAGGCCGCGCCCGTGTTGTACGTGCGGTACCAGTTCCAGAAGCCGTCGATCACCGGCACGGCGGTGTACTCGGGCAGGCTGGACAGCACCCAGGCCTTGGTCCACTGGTCGGCGACAATAATGGCCGCCGACAGCAGCAGCCAGGACATCGCATTGGGCTTGGGTCGCGTCGTCTTCATGCTCAGAACCACCTGCGATCCTCGCCGGGACCCTGGATGTTGGATACGCAGCGCCCGCACAGCTCCGGATGCGACGCGTCCACGCCGACGTCCGCACGGTGGTGCCAGCAGCGCACGCACTTGGCCTTGGTCGTGGGCTGGGCGCTGACGAAGATGTCCTCGGTCTGCGCCGCCACCACGGTAACGTCGCCGCTGATGAGCAGGAAGCGCAGCTCCTCGGCCAGCGGCTGCAGGCCGGCGGCGGTGTCGGCACCGGCGGTCACCGTGATCTCCGCTTCCAGCGCCGCACCGATCTGGCCGTTGGCGCGCATCGGCTCGAGCACCTTGGCCACCTGCTCGCGCAGGACCAGCAGGCGATCGAAATCGGCCGCGCCCAGCTGGGCATCGGCCGGCAGCGGCGCCAGGCCCTCGTACCAAGTGGCGAACAGCACGTTGCCCGCGCGCGCGCCGCTTTCGGTGGTCGCCGGCAGGTAACCCCACAGCTCGTCGGCGGTGAAGCTGAGCACCGGCGCGATCCAGCGCACGAAGGCCTCGGCGATGCGGTACATCGCGCTCTGCGCGCTGCGCCGGCCGCGCGAATCCTCGCCCATCGTGTACAGGCGGTCCTTGGTGACGTCCAGGTACAGCGAACCCAGGTCCACGCTGCAGAAGTTCAGCAGGGCCTGCACGATGCCGGCGAAGTCGTAGCGCGCGTACGCGTCCTTGATCTTCTCCTGCACCTCGAAGGCGCGATGCACGATCCAGCGGTCCAGCGCGACCATGTCTTCCAGCGGGCGCAGGTCGCGCACCGGATCGAAGCCGTGCAGGTTGGCCAGCAGGAAGCGCGCGGTGTTGCGCAGGCGCCGGTAGGCATCGGCATTGCGCTTGAGTATCTCCTGCGACAGCGACATCTCGTTGCTGTAGTCGGCCGAGGCGATCCACAGGCGCAGGATGTCCGCACCCAGGGTCTTCATGATGTCCTGCGGCTCGATGCCGTTGCCCAGCGACTTGGACATCTTGCGGCCGTGCTCGTCCACGGTGAATCCGTGGGTCAGGCACTGCTTGTAGGGTGCCGCCTTGTCGATGGCCACGCCGGTGAGCAGCGAGGACTGGAACCAGCCGCGGTGCTGGTCCGAGCCCTCCAGGTACAGGTCGGCCGGCTTGCCCAGGCCGCGCTCCAGCAGCACGCCTTCGTGGGTCACGCCCGAATCGAACCAGACATCGAGGATGTCGGTGATCTTGTCGTAGTCGCCGGCCTCGGCGCCGAGCAGTTCGGCCGGGTCCAGCGTGTACCAGACATCGACGCCGCCCTGCTCCACCTTGTCGGCGACCTGGCGCATCAGTTCGGTGCTGCGCGGATGCGGCTCGCCGGTTTCGCGGTGCACGAACAGCGCGATCGGCACGCCCCAGGTGCGCTGGCGCGAGATCGTCCAGTCCGGGCGTCCGTCGACCATGCCGGCGATGCGGGCCTTGCCCCACTCCGGATACCACGTCACCGTCTCGATGGAGGCCAGCGCGTCGGCGCGCAGGTTGGCCTGGGTCATCGAGATGAACCACTGCGGCGTGGCGCGGAACGCGATCGGCGTCTTGTGCCGCCAGCAGTGCGGATAGCTGTGTTCGAGCCTGGTCGCCGCCAGCAGCGCGCCGCTGGCGCGCAGCACCTCGATGATCGTGTCGTTGGCCTTCCAGATATGCAGGCCAGCCAGCTCCACGCCATGCGCGGGCGGCGTCGACGGCAGGTACACGCCGCGTCCGTCGACCGGGTTGAGCTGCGCGGCGGTGTACCTGTCGACCAGGCCATAGGCCTTGCCGACCACGTAGTCGTCCTGGCCGTGGCCGGGCGCGGTGTGCACCGCGCCGGTGCCGTCGTCGGCCGACACGTGGTCGCCGAGGATCGCCGGAATGTCGCGGTCATCGTAGAAGGGATGGGCGAACAGCAGGTTTTCCAGCGCCGCGCCCTTGATCCGGCCATGCACGGTGACACCGGCCATGCCATAGCGCTGCAGCGCGCGCTCGGCCAGCGCGTCGGCCAGCACCAGCCAGCGACGCTGGCCGCCATGCGCCGGACCTTCGACCAGGGCGTATTCCAGGTCGGGCCCGAGCGAGATCGCCAGCGACGCCGGCAGCGTCCACGGCGTGGTGGTCCAGATCGGAATGGCGACCTCGACGTCGGCCGGCACCTGCACGCCGAACGCCGCGCCCACCGCCTGCGCATCGCGGGCGGCATAGGCCACGTCGACCGCCGGGGAGACCTTGTCCTGGTATTCGATTTCCGCCTCGGCCAGTGCCGAACCGCAATCGAAGCACCAGTGCACCGGCTTCACGCCACGGGTGAGGTGGCCGTTGTCGACGATCTTGGCCAGCGCGCGGATCTCGTCCGCCTCGAACCGGAAGTTCAGGGTCTTGTACGGATTGTCCCAGTCGCCGATCACTCCCAGGCGCTTGAAGTCCTTGCGCTGGATCTCGATCTGCGACTCGGCGTACTCGCGGCACTTCTGCCGGAATTCGGTGGCGTCGAGCTTGACCCCGACCTTGCCGAACTTCTTCTCGATGGCGATCTCGATCGGCAGGCCGTGGCAGTCCCAGCCCGGCACGTACGGCGCGTCGAAACCGGCCAGGTACTTGGACTTGACGATGATGTCCTTGAGGATCTTGTTGACCGCGTGGCCGAGGTGGATCGCGCCATTGGCATACGGCGGACCGTCGTGCAGGACGAACAGCGGCCGCCCCTTCGCGTTGGCGCGCAGCTGCGCATAGAGGCCGTCGGCCTCCCAGCGCGCCAGGGTGTCCGGCTCGCGCTTGGGCAGGTCGCCGCGCATCGGGAAATCCGTGGCCGGCAGATGGAGGGTGGCTTTGTAGTCTTGGGTCACGGCATCTACCGTCGCGCGGCGGTCAGGTTGTCAGATGGGGGATCCGCACGAGGACGTGCGGGCTTTTCCGAAGGATTCGCACTTTCGTCGGCCGCGCGGGGATGCGCGGAGTCCTGCAAGGAGCTGGCATCGTCGGCATCCGCAACCGGCGGCGCGGGAACCGTGGCACCGGCAAGGATGCGCCGCGCCTGCGCCGCATCGCGGTGCATCTGTACCGTCAGCGACTCCAGGTCGGCGAACTTCTCCTCGTCGCGCAGCTTGGCGACGAACTCGACCTGCAGGTGGCGCCCGTACAGGTCGCCGGCGAAGTCGAACAGGTGCGCCTCCAGCAATGGCTCCACTCCGTCCACCGTCGGCCGGGTACCGAAGCTGGCCACCGAGGGCAGCGGCTGCAGGCCGGCGCCATGCACCCAGGTCGCATAGATTCCCGACAGGGCCGGAGTCTTGGGGAAGCGCAGGTTGGCGGTGGGATAACCCAGCGTCCGGCCGAGCTGGCGACCACGCACCACCCTGCCACCGATCGCGTACGGGCGGCCCAGCAGCCGGGCTGCCTGGTCGAAGTCGCCGGCACGCAATGCCTCGCGGATGCGGGTGCTCGACACGCGCTCGCCCTCCACGTGCACGGGCGCGATCTCGCCGGCGGCGAAACCCAGCTCCTGGCCCATGGCCCGCAACAAGGCCAGGTCGCCGCCCCGGCGATTGCCGAACCGGAACTCGGGCCCGATCCAGACCTCGCGCGCATCCAGGCGCCCGGCCAGCACGCGACGGACGAATTCGTCGGCCGGCATCGCCGCGAGCGCCGTGTTAAAGCGCAGCAGTCCAAGCCGGTCGATACCCAGCGCCAGCAGCGCCTGGACGCGGTCGCGCGGCAGGGTCAGGCGCGGCGGCGGGTTGCCTCGGGCGAAGAACTCGCGCGGCAGCGGCTCGAAGCTCAGGGCAACCGCGGGCAGGCCCAGCGCCTGTGCACGCGCCACCGCGTGGCGCACCAGCGCCCGGTGGCCCAGGTGGAGGCCGTCGAAGGCGCCGATGCAGACCACGCTGCCGCGCGGGTACAAGGACCCGCCATCGACGTCACGGAACAGCCTGCTCATCTATCTGGTCATGATCGCTGGAGCGCCCGCGACGCCGACACGGCGCCGGTCCGGGACCGAACGCCGAAGTATAGCGGGAGGCGCCTGGCCGTTTCGGCCTTCAGCCGCGCAGGTCGCGCGGGCGCAGCCCTTGCAGCAGCAGCAGCCCGACGTAGACGGCCGCGCCGCCGCCGACCAGCAGCGACAGCCGCCAGCCGCGCGCCCACCAGCTCCAGCCGCTCCAGTCCGGCCATACACCGCGCAGGGCCAGCACCAGGACCACCAGGCCCAGCGCCGCCACGGCCACCTGCCGCAGCAGCCGCCCCCAGCCCGGCTGGCGCTGGTACACGCCCGCCCTGCGCAGCAGCCACGCCAGCTGCAGCGCGTTGACCCAGCCGGCGATGGCGATGGCCAGGGCCAGCAGCGCATGCGCGCCCTCGATCGAGGCCAGCGCCCGCAGCGGGCTGCCGGCATTGGCGTCCAGCGCGGCGCGGCCGGCGTCGGTGGCGAACACCAGCCCGGCGAACAGCAGCGCTGTCGCCGCCGCGTTGACCAGCACCGAGACCACGGCCGCGCGCACCGGCGTACGGGTGTCCTGGCGCGAGTAGAAGGCCGGGGCCAGCACCTTCACCAGCAGGAAGGCCGGCACCGCCGTGGACTGGGCCATCAGGCTCCAGGCGCTCATGCGCGCGTCGTCGGCACCGAAGCGGCCGTACTGGAACAGGGTCGCCACCAGCGGACCGGCGCACAGGATCAGGCCCAGCGCCGCCGGCACGCCAATCAGGACGCACAGGCGCAGGCCCCAGTCGAGTCCGCGCGAGAAGCCCTCCGGATCGGTGGCGGCGTGGCGCGAGGACAGGTGCGGCAGGATCACCGTGCCGATCGCCACGCCGAACATGCCCAGCGGGAATTCGAGCAGCCGATCGCTGTAGTACAGCCAGCTGACGCTGCCGCTGACCAGGATCGCCGCCACCCAGGTGTTGAGCAGCAGGTTGAATTGCACCACCGAGGCGCCGAACAGGGTCGGCACCATCAGCTTCATGATCCGCCGCACGCCTTCGTGCGCGGCACCCCAGCGCGGCCGCGGCAGCAGTCCCAGCCCCACCAGCGATGGCACGTGGAAGGCGAGCTGCAGGATGCCGGCGGCGAACACGCCCCAGCCCAGCGCCACCACCGAGCCGCCCATCAGCGGCGCCAGCCACAGCGCCGCGGCGATCATCGCCAGGTTCAGCAGGACCGGCGACAGCGCCGGAATGGCGAACCGCCGGTAGCTGTTCAGGATCCCGCCGGCCAGCGAGGCCAGCGAGATGAACAGCGCGTACGGAAAGGTGACCTGCAGCAGCTGCGCCAGCAGCGCCTGCTGGCCGGCGTCGAACTTGGGCGCCAGGACCCGGGCGATCTGCGGGGCCAGCACCAGGAACAGCGCGGTGATGGCCAGCAACGCCGCGGAGAGGGTGCCGGCCACCCGATCCACCAGCTGCTTGACCTCGGCGTGGGTGTGCTTTTCCCGGTATTGGGCCAGCACCGGGACGAAGGCCATCGAGAACGAGCCCTCGGCCGACAGCCGGCGCATGAAGTTCGGCACCCGGAAGGCGACGAAGAAGGCGTCCATCGCCCCGCCGGCGCCGAACACGTGGGCGTAGACCTGGTCGCGCACCAGGCCGGATACCCGCGACAGGAAGGTCATGGCCGAGATGACCGAGGTCGAGCGCAGCAGGCGGTGGCCGCTCATCGGCCGACCTCCCTCGGCCGGGCCTGCCCCCGGCCGGGGTTGTTGACCCAAGTGGTTGAATCCGCCATAATTTCGCGTTCGCTGTATCCCACCACACCGTATCCGCAACAGTTTTCCAGGAATCCACCGCCGTGGCCAACATCAAGTCCGCCAAGAAGCGCGCCAAGCAGACGGTCGTGCGCAACGCGCGCAATACCGCCCAGCGTTCGCAGCTCCGCACCGCCGTCAAGAAGGTCCTCAAGGCCCTGGACGCCAACGACGCCGCCGGCGCCGAGGCCGCCTACGCCGTCGCCCAGCCGCTGCTGGACCGCTTCAGCTCGCGCGGCCTGATCCACAAGAACAAGGCCGCCCGCCACAAGAGCCGCCTGACCGCCCGCATCAAGGCGATCAAGGCCGCCTGATCCGCGCACGCCGGCCTGCGGGCCGCGATCGCGAATCATCGGCGCAACGAAAAACCCGGCTCCGGCCGGGTTTTTCGTCGTCTGTCCTACCCCGATCCCGAGCACGGACTCAGTGCGCCTCGTCGCGCGCTTCGAGTTCGGCCGCCCGCTGCCGGTCCAGGAACGCCATCACCTCGAGCATGATCGGCCAGGTGCCTTCGCGGCCCAGCGCCGAGACCAGGAACCAGGGCTGCTCCCAGCCCAGTTCGGCCACGATCTGCGCCGCACGCTCGGCGGCCTCGTCCTCGAACATCATGTCGGCCTTGTTCAGCACCAGCCAGCGCGGCTTGGCCAGCAGCTCCGGATCGTGCTTGCCCAGTTCGCGCTCGATCGCGCGCACCTGTTCGGCCGGCGAAACGCCTTCGACGCCACCTTCCATCGGCGCGATGTCGACCAGGTGCAGCAGCAGGCGGGTCCGCTGCAGGTGGCGCAGGAACTGCGCGCCCAGGCCCGCGCCGTCGGCCGCGCCCTCGATCAGCCCCGGGATGTCGGCGATGACGAAACTGCGGTGCGCCTCGACGCTGACCACGCCCAGGTTCGGATAGAGCGTGGTGAAGGGATAGTCGGCGACCTTCGGGGTGGCCGCCGAGACCGCGCGGATGAAGGTGCTCTTGCCTGCGTTGGGGAATCCCAGCAGGCCGACGTCGGCCAGCAGCTTGAGCTCCAGCTTCAGCGTGCGCTGCTCGCCCGCCTCGCCCGGCGTGGCCTGGCGCGGCGAGCGGTTGACCGAACTCTTGAAGTGCATGTTCCCCAGCCCGCCCTTGCCGCCGCGGGCCACCAGCAGGCGGTCGCCGTGGCGGGTCAGGTCGCCGATCACCTCGTCGGTATCGACGTTGGTGATCACGGTGCCGACCGGGACGGTGACCACCTTGTCCTCGCCACCCTTGCCGTACATCTGCCGGCCCATGCCGTTCTCGCCGCGCTGGGCGCGGAAGCTGCGCTCGTGGCGGAAATCGACCAGGGTGTTGAGGTTCTCGTCGGCGACCAGCCAGACGCTACCCCCGCTGCCGCCGTCGCCGCCGTCCGGCCCGCCCAGCGGGATGAACTTCTCGCGGCGGAAACCGACGCAGCCGTTGCCGCCGTTGCCGGCGATCACTTCGATTTCAGCTTCGTCGACGAGTTTCATGGGAGCGGTGACCGGAAAGTGGGGGATGCCGGCGGCCGGCACAGTCTAGCGGCGACCGCGAACGGCGGCGCGCCATGGCGAGGCGGCCGCCGGAAATGGAAAGCCCCGCCGGAGCGGGGCCTTCGTTGCGCCAACCCAGCCTGGACCGTGCCGCGCCGGGCGCGGCATGGGGATCAGGCTTCGGCGACGACGCTGACGGTACGGCGCTTGGCCGCACCCTTGGTGCCGAACTCGACCTTGCCGTCGACCAGCGCGAACAGCGTGTGGTCGCGACCCAGGCCGACGCCGGCGCCCGGATGGAACTGGGTGCCGCGCTGGCGGACGATGATGTTGCCGGCCTCGACGGCCTGGCCGCCGAAGATCTTGACGCCCAGGTACTTCGGGTTGGAATCGCGGCCGTTGCGCGAGGAGCCTACGCCCTTTTTGTGTGCCATGACGGATTCTCCTTAGCAGTTAGCCGGCGATGCCGGTGATTTCGATTTCGGTGTAGTGCTGGCGATGGCCCTGCCGCTTCATGTGGTGCTTGCGGCGGCGGAACTTGATGATCCGGACCTTGTCGGCGCGGCCATGGGCCACGACCTTGGCGGTCACGCTCGCGCCCTTGAGCGCGTCGCCGATCTTGATCCCGTCGCTGTCGCCCAGCATCAGGATGTTGTCGAACTTGATCTCGCTGCCGGCATCGGCCTCGAGCTTCTCGACGCGGAGCGTTTCGCCCTGCGCCACGCGGTATTGCTTACCGCCGGTTACCAGAACTGCGTACATGACCAGGCATTCCTCTGTAGTTATTGTGGTCGCTCTGCCGCCATCGAGGACGGACAGGAGCGGGATTATAGGTAATTCAGCGACTTGGGCGCAACCGACCCAGGCGGCCAGTCCATCGCCCCTCCCCCCTCCCCTTGAGCCGGCGGGCCGACCCCCACTCCCCGGCGGCCTGCCAGGGCCGGCGGCCGGCCGCACACATTCGCCTTTCATCCGGAGCGTATGGAGGCACCCTGGATTTGCGACCCTGCCGGGTACCCCGCCCCGTTCCGGCTCCCCGCCGACGCCGCGATCCGACGCGCAACTGAACGTCGCGCATCCTGCGACTGGCATCCAGTCCAATTGCCCCCAAATCGGCAGGCCGGTAGGCTGATCGATTGGTCGTCCTGCACGACCTCCCCCGCCCCCCAACGGACCCCCTGCCCGATGGCGATGGACACGATCCGCATCCGCGGCGCCCGTACCCACAACCTCAAGAACATCGATCTCGACCTGCCGCGCGAAAAGCTGATCGTGATCACCGGCCTGTCCGGCTCCGGCAAGTCGTCGCTGGCCTTCGACACGATCTATGCCGAAGGCCAGCGCCGCTACGTCGAATCGCTGTCGGCCTACGCCCGGCAGTTCCTCAGCGTGATGGAGAAGCCCGACGTCGACCACATCGAGGGCCTGTC
Organism: Pseudoxanthomonas sp. Soil82; assembly: GCF_040446535.1. NCBI lineage: Bacteria > Pseudomonadati > Pseudomonadota > Gammaproteobacteria > Lysobacterales > Lysobacteraceae > Pseudoxanthomonas > Pseudoxanthomonas sp. Soil82. Next base: position 339,740 of record NZ_JBEAAK010000004.1, on the reverse strand, counting down.
GCCGGCGATCTCGATCGAGCAGAAGTCGACCTCGCACAACCCGCGATCGACCGTGGGCACCATCACCGAGATCTACGACTACCTGCGCCTGCTTTACGCCCGCGTCGGTACGCCGCGTTGCCCGGACCACGGCTATCCGCTGGAAGCGCAGACGGTGGGCCAGATGGTCGACCAGGTGCTGGCGCTGGACCCGGAGCAGCGCTGGATGCTGCTGGCACCGGTGGTGCGCGACCGCAAGGGCGAGCATGCGCAGGTGTTCGAGCAGCTGCGCGCGCAGGGCTATGTGCGGGTGCGGGTGAATGGCGAACTGCACGAGATCGACGCGGTGCCGGCGCTGGCGCTGCGCCAGAAGCACACCATCGAGGCGGTGATCGACCGCTTCCGCCCACGCGAGGACATCAAGCAGCGGCTGGCCGAATCCTTCGAGACCGCGCTCAAGCTCGGCGACGGCATGGCCATCGTGATGTCGCTGGACAATGCCGGCGCGCCGCCGCAGCTGTTTTCGTCCAAGTACTCCTGCCCGGTCTGCGACTACTCGCTGCCCGAGCTCGAGCCGCGCCTGTTCTCGTTCAACGCGCCGATGGGCGCGTGCCCGTCGTGCGACGGCCTGGGCGTGGCCCAGTTCTTCGACCCGGCGCGCGTGGTAGCCCACCCGGAGCTGTCGGTGGCCGCCGGCGCGGTGCGCGGCTGGGACCGCCGCAACGCCTACTACTTCCAGCTGGTCAACTCGCTGGCCAAGCACTACCGGTTCGACGTGGAGGCGCCGTGGCAGAGCCTGCCGGAAACCGCGCGCCAGGCGGTGCTGTTCGGCAGCGGTGATGACGTCATCACCTTCTCCTACCTCACCGAGAGCGGCGGGCGTACCCAGCGCAAGCACCGCTTCGAGGGCATCATCAACAACCTCGAGCGCCGCTACCGCGAGACCGAGTCGCCGGCGGTGCGCGAGGAGCTGGCCAAGTACATCAGCGAGCGCCCCTGCCCCGATTGCGGTGGCGCGCGCCTGAACCGCGCCGCGCGCAACGTGTTCGTCGCCGACAAGCCGCTGCCGGCGCTGGTGGTGCTGCCCGTGGACGAGGCCCTGGCATTCTTCCAGGGCCTGAAGCTGGCCGGCTGGCGTGGCGAGATCGCGGCCAAGATCGTCAAGGAGATCAACGAGCGGCTCGGCTTCCTGGTCGACGTCGGCCTGGATTACCTGACCCTCGAGCGCAAGGCCGACACCCTGTCCGGCGGCGAAGCGCAGCGCATCCGCCTGGCCAGCCAGATCGGCGCCGGCCTGGTCGGGGTGATGTACGTGCTCGACGAGCCGTCCATCGGCCTGCACCAGCGCGACAACGAACGCCTGCTGGGGACCCTCACCCGCCTGCGCGACCTGGGCAACACGGTGATCGTGGTCGAGCACGACGAGGATGCGATCCGCGCGGCCGACCACATCCTGGACATCGGACCCGGCGCCGGCGTGCACGGCGGCGAGATCGTCGGCGAAGGCACGCTGGCCGACATCCTCAAGGCGCCGCGCTCGATCACCGGCCAGTACCTGTCCGGCAAGCGCGGCATCGAGGTCCCGGCCAAGCGGCACAAGGCCAACCCGAAGATGACCCTGCGCCTGCGCGGCGCCTCCGGCAACAACCTCAAGGACGTGGACCTGGAGATCGGCGCGGGCCTGATGACCTGCGTCACCGGCGTCTCCGGCTCGGGCAAGTCGACCCTGATCAACGACACGCTGTACGCGCTGGCTGCCAACGAGATCAACGGCGCCTCGCACGCGCCGGCACCGTACCGCGACATCGAGGGCCTGGACCTGTTCGACAAGGTCGTGGACATCGACCAGTCGCCGATCGGGCGCACGCCGCGCTCCAACCCGGCGACCTACACCGGCCTGTTCACGCCGCTGCGCGAGTTGTACGCGCAGGTGCCCGAGGCGCGTGCGCGCGGCTACTCGCCGGGCCGCTTCAGCTTCAACGTGCGCGGCGGCCGCTGCGAGGCGTGCCAGGGCGACGGCCTGATCAAGGTCGAGATGCACTTCCTGCCCGACGTGTACGTGCCCTGCGACGTCTGCCACGGCAAGCGCTACAACCGCGAGACGCTGGACATCCTCTACAAGGGCCACAGCATCCACGACGTGCTGGAGATGACGGTGGAGGACGCGCTGAAGCTGTTCGAACCGGTGCCGGCGATCGCGCGGAAACTCGAGACGCTGGTCGACGTGGGCCTGAGCTACGTCAAGCTCGGCCAGAGCGCGACCACCCTGTCCGGCGGCGAGGCCCAGCGCGTGAAGCTGTCCAAGGAACTGTCCCGGCGCGACACCGGCCGCACCTTGTACATCCTCGACGAGCCGACCACCGGCCTGCATTTCCACGACATCGAGCACCTGCTCGGCGTGCTGCACCGCCTGCGCGACGAGGGCAACACGGTGGTGGTGATCGAGCACAACCTGGACGTGATCAAGACCGCCGACCACGTGGTCGACCTGGGCCCGGAGGGTGGCCACCGTGGCGGCCAGGTCATCGCCACTGGCACGCCCGAGGAGATCGCCGCCAACCCGGCTTCGCATACGGGGCGCTTCCTCGCCCCGCTGCTGCCGGCGTCGAAGGCGGCCAAGGGCAGCAAGCCGGCGGCGGTGGCCAGGCCCGACGTGCTTCCGCCGCGCAAGTCCGCAACCAAGGCCGCGGCCAAGCCGGCGGCGAAGAAGAAGGCGACCCGATGAGCGATACCTCCCCGGCCGCGCGCAAGCAGCTGGCCCGCATCCCCATGAGCGTGCGCTGGCGCGACATGGACGCCATGGGCCACGTCAACAACGCCAAGTACGTCTCCTACCTGGAAGAGGCGCGCGTGCGCTGGATGCTCGGCGTGCCCGGCGCGTCGATGACCGACCGCATCGCCCCCGTCGTGGCCGCGACCAACGTCAACTACCGCGCGCCGATCGTGTGGCCCAACGACATCGTCGTGGAGCTGTTCGTCGAGCGCCTGGGCAACAGCAGCGTCACCATCGGCCACCGCATCGTCGACCAGAAGGACGAGCGCGTGCTGTACTCCGACGGGAATGTCGTCGTCGTGTGGATGGATACGCAGACCGGCAAGAGCGCGCCGCTGCCCGACGCCATCCGCAACGCCTCGACCTGATCGCGCGGCGGGCCGCGTAGCCGGCACCGGTCCCGTGGCGGACATCGGGATGCTCGCCACGGCACCGCCTTACAGATCCGCCGGGCGAGCCGCCTAGGGCGCGGCCTTGCGCACCGCCAGCGTCGCCGGCACTTCGCTGCCATCGGCCAGCACCAGCACCAGCGGCACGCGCTCACCCTCGACCAGGGTCGCATCGGGCTGCATCAGCATCAGGTGCAGCCCGCCGGGCTGCATTACCGCTTCGCCGCCGGCGGCGACAGGCAGGCGCTCGATCCCGCGCATCCGGCTGACGCCGTCGACCATGCGCGTCTCGTGCAGCGATACCTCGCCGAAGCGCGGGCTGCGCACCGCGACCAGCTCGCGTGCGCCGGCGCAGCGGTTGATGATGCGACCGAAGCCGGCCAGCATCGGCCGCGGCGCCGGCGGCAGCCGGACCCAGCCATCCTCGATGGAAAGGCACATGGCCTTGGGCGTCGACGCCGCCGGCGCCGCCCATGCCGACGGGGCCAGCAGCAGCAGCGGGAGGGCCAGCAGGATCGGTCGGATGCGCATGCGCCTATGATAGCGGCCACGCTCCAGGCCGCGACCGGACAGGACATGAACACCTACGTGCAGACCATCGACCACGGCCGGATCCGCGAGGTGCGGCTGGCCCGCCCGCCGGTCAACGCGCTCGACCCGGCTCTGTGCCGCGGCCTGATCGCCGCACTGGATGCTGCGGTGTCCGGGGAGGCCGAGGCGGTCGTGCTGTCCGGGGCGCCGGGCATCTTCTCCGCCGGCCTGGACGTCCCGCACCTGCTGTCGCTGGGCCAGGACCGGCACGCGCTGCACGCCGCCTGGGGCGCGTTCTTCGGCGCCGCGCGCACGCTCGCCGCGCTGCGCATCCCGGTGGTGGCCGCGATCACCGGCCATGCGCCCGCCGGCGGCTGCGTGCTGGCGCTGTGCTGCGACTACCGGGTAATGGCGCGCTCGACCGATCCGCAGAAGCCCTACGCGATCGGCATGAACGAAACCCAGGTCGGGCTCGCGGTGCCGGAGGGCGCGCAACAGCTCATGCGGCGGGTGGTCGGCCAGCATCGCGCCGAGCGCCTGCTCGTGGCCGGCGACATGATCCCGGCCGAGGAGGCGCTGCGGATCGGGCTGGTCGACGAACTCGCCGACGCCGGACACGTGGTTCCGCGCGCGATTGCCTGGCTGGAGCCGTTGCTGCGTTTGCCGCGTGCGCCGATGCTGCAGACCCGCGCGCTGGCGCGCGCCGACCTGGTGCAGGCGCTGGAGCCGGACCGCCTGCACCTGGATCGCTTCGTCGAGGCCTGGTACGAGCCGGACACGCAGGCCGGCCTGCACGCGCTGCTGGCAAAGCTGCGCAAGTGAGTAGAGCGGGGCTTGCCCCGCTGCTTCCGGGAGCTCGGACGTAGAGCGGGGCTCGCCCCGCTGTCCCGCCCTTTGCCCGCGCACTGGTAAAGCAGCGGCGCAAGCCCCGCTCTACGGGCGCGCGGTCGAACGTGATGCGGCGGTCATGCCGCGCCGGTGGCCACCGGGCGCGCCGGATCGGCGATCCAGCCGCTCCACGAGCCGGCGTAGACGCGGGCGCCGTGCAGGCCGGCATGCTCCATCGCCAGCAGCAGGTGGCAGGCGGTCACGCCCGAGCCGCAGCTGAGCACCACCTGCGACGGATCGTTGCCCTGGAGCAGCGCTCGCAGCTCGGCGCGCAGGACGTCGGCGGAGCGGAAACGGCCCGCTTCCACGTTCTGCGTGTATGGACGGTTGAGGGCCCCGGGAATGTGCCCGGCGACCGGGTCGATCGGCTCGACCTCGCCGCGGAAGCGCTCGCCGCCGCGCGCGTCGAGCAGCCAGCCCGGCGCCTGGCCGAGTCTGGATTCGACCTCGGCCGCGGTGGCGATCCGGCTGCGGTCGAAATCGGCAACGGGATAGGGCGGCAACGCCGGCGGTGGCTCGACCGCCGCAGTCTCGGGCAGGCCGGCCGCGCGCCACGCCGCCAGGCCACCGTCGAGCACCGCGACCTGGCGATGGCCAAGCAGGCGCAGCAACCACCAGAACCGCGCGGCGGCCATGCTGCCGTCGCCGGCGTCGTAGACGACCACCCGGTGCTGCGGCCCGATGCCCCACTCGCCCAGGCGACGCGCGAAGTCGCCGGGCGAAGGCAACGGATGCCGGCCCTGCGCGGGCACCGAATGGTCGGACAGGTCGCGGTCCAGGTCGGCGTGTATCGCGCCGGGCAGATGCGAGGCCTCCCAGGCCGCACGCCCGGCTGCCGGGTCGGCCAGCACGGCGCGCGCGTCGACCAGGCGCAACGCCGGATCGCCCAGCACCGCAGCCAGGGCCTCGACCGGTACCAGCGTCCCCGCGGTGGTGATCGTCATGCCGCCTCCTCCAGCCGTCGCCTCAGGTTGTACAGGATCGCCGCGGTCGCGCCCCAGATGCGTTGGCCGGGCCAGTCGTATTCGAGCACGCTGCGGCGGCGGCCGCGGAACTCCATCTCGACCTGGTGCAGGTGCGAGGCCGACATCAGGAACTCGAACGGCACCTCGAACACTTCTGCCACCTCGTCCGGATGGGGCTGCGGCACGTAATCGGGATCGATCGCCGCGACCACCGGCGTGACCCGGAACCCGCTGACGGTCAGGAACGGGTCGAGATAACCCAGCGGCGCCACCTGCACGGCGGCCAGGGCGATCTCCTCGTGGCTTTCGCGCAGGGCCGCACCGAGCACGCCGGCATCGTCGCGCTCCACGCGGCCGCCGGGGAAGCTCACCTGGCCGCCGTGGTGGCGCAGCGCGTCGGTGCGGCGGGTCAGCAGTACCTGCGTACCGGCCTGGCGCGGCACCAGGCCCACCAGTACGGCCGCTTCCGCCAGCGCGCCCGCGTCCGGCAGCAGGTCGTCGAGCTCGGAGCGGTTCCAGCCGTCGCCGGCGGGCGGGTGCCGCAGCGGATGGAGCACGCCCCCCACCCGCTCGCGTTCGCGCAGGCGGTCGAGGAAACGGTAGCGTTCGCGCTTGCGGTCGGCCAACACGGTCTCCATCAGGTGCCGCCGTTCCGCCTCGCCGAGGCGGGACCAGCAGGCGATCTCGTCGCCGGTGCGCAGGCAGCCGCGGCACAGGCCGTCGCCGTCGATCCGGCATGCGCGGATGCAGGGACTTGTTGGCGCGGCGGGATCGACGCTGACAGGCGGTAACGGGATCGACAGCACGGCAGTGGCGGAACCTGGAAGGAGCAAGCGTAGCGCGTCCGGTGCCGTGCAGGGCGCGAGCCACCCCGCAAACGACTGCGCCGGCATCGAGCCGGCGCAGAAGGACGATCATGCAGCGGAGGCGATTACTTGATCGCGACCAGCTTGATCTCGAACACGACGGCCACGTTCGGCGGGAACGGCGTGCGCGGGTCGGCACCGTAGGCCTTGTCCGCCGGCAGCGCCACTTCCCACTTCGAGCCGGCCGGCATCTGCAGCAGCACTTCGCGCATGGCGGCCATTTCCACTTCGCTGACCTTGATGCTCGGGATCTGCTGCGCCGGACGGGCCTGCTCCGGACGCTGGCCGAACGGGAACGGACCGGCCACTTCCAGCTGCACGTTGCTGGCCTGGGTCGGCTTGGCGCCGGTGCCGGTCTCGAGGATGCGGTACTGCACGCCGCTGGGCAGGGTCTGCACGCCGGCCTTGGCCTTGTTCTGGGCCAGGAACTGGTCGGACTTGGTCTTGTTCTCGGCGGCGGCCTTGTCGTACTGGGCCTTGGCCTGCTGGGCGCGGGCCTGCTCGCGCTTCTGGAACGCCTCCAGGGCCGGCTTGAGCTGGTCTGCCGTGATCGCCGGCTGCTTCTTGGCCAGCGCGTCCTGCAGGCCCTTGACCACCGACGCGGCGTCGATCTGCTCTCCGCGGCCCTGCAGCTCGGCAAGGTTGTTGCCGTAGTCGTAGCCGAAGTAGTAGCTCAGCTTGCCCTTCTCGGACGTGGTGTCCTGGGCGAAGGCACTGCCGGCCAGGGCCAGGGCCGCAATGGCGACAGCGATAGGACGCAACTTCATCTGGATCGTTCTCCGGAAGGGTGGCGCCGGGACCTCGGGTCCCGGCAGTAGCGGACGCGCTAGGATAGCCGCCGCACCGGCGGCCCGCCAGCGCGGGTCAGGGCTTCGGACCGCCCGCCGGACGGGAAGTTCCAGCCCCGTGCCTTCACATTCCCGACCAGGAGTTCACCGCCATGACGGCCAGCCCCGTCCTCAGCCGCGACGCCGACGGCGTCCGGGTCCTGACCATCGACCGCCCGGACAAGCTCAACGCCCTGAACCGGCAGACCCTGGAGGCCCTCGACGCGGCGTTCGCCGCCGCCGGCGAGGATCCCGCCGTCCGCGCCGTGGTCCTCACCGGCAGCGGCGGCAAGGCTTTCGTCGCCGGCGCCGACATCGCCGAGATGAATGCGCTGACTGCGATCGAGGGTCGCGAGTTCTCCCTGCTGGGCCAACGCCTGATGCGCCGGATCGAGCGCCTGCCCAAACCGGTCATCGCGATGGTGAACGGCTACGCACTGGGCGGCGGCCTGGAACTGGCCATGGCCTGCCACCTCCGCGTGGCCGCCGACAGCGCCCGCCTCGGCCAGCCGGAGGTGAACCTCGGCCTGATCCCCGGGTTCGGCGGCACCCAGCGCCTGCTGCGCCTGGCCGGCCGCGCGGCCACCCTCGAGCTGTGCCTGCTCGGAACGCCGATCGATGCGGCCCGTGCGCTGCAGCTGGGACTGGTCAACCGGGTCGTGCCGGCCGCGGACCTCGAGTCGGAAACGCTGAAGCTGGCGGCGCAGCTGGCCTCGGCTGCTCCGCTGGCCCTGCGGGGCGTGCTCGACGCGGTGGTGCTGGGCGGCGAATGCGGCATCGAGGAAGGACTGCAGTTCGAGACCGCGCAGTTCGCGCTGCTGTTCGCCAGCGAGGACATGCGCGAAGGCACCGACGCGTTCCTCGCCAAGCGCAAGCCGCAGTTCCAGAACCGCTGAGCCACGCCCCGGCCATGGCCCCGTCCACCGAAGTGACCGCCGCACGGGCTGCACTGCGCCAGCGGTTGCTGGCGCTGTTGCACGCGAGCGACCTCGATGGCGCCTTGGAGGCCGGCCTGATGGACTACGCCCCCGGGGACGACGAGGGGGATGCGCCCATCGCCGAAACGCAGGCGCGGCTGCGCAGCGCCTGGGCGGCGCGCGAACGCCATCGCGCACGCGAATCCCGGCTGGCCGGGCGTGCGGCCGCGCGCGCCGCGCGACGTTCGGCCACGAGGCCCGCGGCCACCACCAGCGACGCGCCGGGCGCGCAGGCGTCGGCGGCTGTTCCGCCCGCGGCCGGCGCGCCGGCCGCCGCAGGACCGGCCCTGCCCGCGGCCGCCGCCGCCGCGCTGGCGCGTGCGCGTGCACGCGCAGCCGGGAAACCAGCGGAATGAGCGTGCGCAAGAGCGATGGCGGCCGCCGCCACGCAGGCAAGCCGGGCGCGCCTGCGACGAAGTCCGCCGCCGGCAGGCCGGCCGGCGCACGCAGGCGCGCCGCGCCGCGGGTCGCCCCGATGAAGGCCGCCGAGATCGAGGAGATGTTCGCGCGCCTGCAGGAGCTCAACCCGCATCCGACCACCGAGCTGGAATACACCACGCCGTTCGAGTTGCTGGTCGCGGTGATCCTGTCGGCGCAGGCCACCGATGTGGGCGTGAACAAGGCCACCCGCCGGCTGTATCCACTGGCCAACACGCCGCAGGCGATCCTGGCGCTGGGCGAGGACGGGCTGAAGAAGCACATCGCCACGATCGGCCTGTTCAACGCCAAGGCGAAGAACGTGATCGCGACCTGCGCGATCCTGGTCGAACGGCACGGCGGCGAAGTGCCGCGCGACCGCGCCGCGCTGGAGGCGCTGCCCGGCGTCGGCCGCAAGACCGCCAACGTGGTCCTCAACACCGCGTTCGGCGAATCCACCATGGCGGTGGATACGCATATCTTCCGCGTCGCCAACCGCACCGGCCTGGCGCCGGGCAAGGACGTGCGCGCGGTCGAGGACGCGCTGTTGCGCCGGGTGCCGCCGCCATACCTGCAGGACGCGCACCACTGGCTGATCCTGCACGGCCGCTACGTGTGCAAGGCGCGCAAGCCCGATTGCCCGCAGTGCGTGGTCCGCGACCTGTGCCACTGGCCGGACAAGACGCCCGCCTGACCCGCGAATAAAGAAAAGCGCCCCGCGTTGCGGGGCGCTTCCGTGGCGGTGAGCCGTGGGCGGCTTACCAGGCGAACTGCGTGCGCAGCGCGTACTGGCCGGTCTCGTCGCCGGTCACCTCGTTCTCGCCCTGCGTGTAGTTGAACATGAAGCGCAGGTTGGCGTTGACGTAGTAGTTGACGCCGAGGATCACGCTGGTCGCCTCGCGGTCGGCGATGTCCTTGTTCTCGATGGTGTCGTAGCGCGCGGTCAGCTCCCACAGGCCCTTGTCGACCTTCGGCGAACCGAACACGCCGGTAGCCGCCTTGTACGGCTTGTGGCCGCCGTTGAGCAGCCAGCTGCCCTGCAGGTACCAGGTGGACACGTCCTGGTCGCCGCCGATCGGCTGGCCGAAGGTGGCGTTGGCGTACTCGCCCTGGAAGAACAGCGGGCCGAAGGCGCCGGCCGCTTCCAGGCCGTAGGCGGTGATCGTGTTGCGGCTGGCGCCGGTGGTGGTGGCGATGGCCTGCGAGGGGCCGCGCCGGCCGGCGTAGTTGGCCACCGCCGACATGTCGGCCGAGCCCTGGTTGGCGTTCTCCTGGCTGGCCCAGCCACCGAAGTGCAGGGTCTCGTTGTCGTTGTTGATCGGCGCCCAGGTGACGCGGCCCGATGCGCCCATGCCCTCGTTGCGGGTGCCCGAGGCGCCGCGCAGGTTGAACACGGTGAAGCCGGCGGTGTAGTTGTCGCCCGAACGCTGGTAGCCCACGCCCTGCTGGAACTGGCGGCCGCTGAACAGGCCGGTGGCCGACGCGAACGGACGCTCCATCATCAGGATCTCGTTGGAGCTGGTCAGCTCCTCCATCGAGCGGTAGGGCTTGAAGTGGCCGATGGTGGCCTTGCCGCCCCACAGGCCGGTGGCGATGTAGGCATCGCGCAGGCCGTCGAGGTTGGTGCCGGCGGAGAAGTCCTGCTCGAGCTTGTAGTCCCAGCCCAGCGCCTTGCCGGCCAAGGTCAGGCGGGCGCGGCGGAACTCGCTGGTGCCGGTGGTGTCGGCGATGTCGCGGTCGAAGGCGTAGGCATCGAAGTGGATGCGGCCGCCGATGGAGGCCTCGAACTTCTTGTCCGGCGAGGTGATCTTGATGCCGCCCTTGGTCTCGACCTTCGGCGTGGTCGCCGCGATGTTCTCGATGCTCTGCTGGGTGCCCACGTTGATGTCGGACTGGGCGTCGGTGCGCGTCTCGAGCTCGGCGACCTTGGCCTGCAGCTCGGCCAGCTGCGCCTTCAGCGCGGCCAGTTCGACGTTCTCGGCGGCGGCCGCATCGAAGGCGGCGGTGGTGCCCAGGGCCGCGGCGAGGGCGACGGCCAGATAGGAATAACGCATGGAGGAACTCCGGTGGGTGGTGGTCTGGCGTGAGCGGTGCCGTTCCGCCTGGGGAACGTGAAGCACCCGTTAAACGCCGCGCAGCTTGCGACCGCGATCTGACAGGGACGCGACGGCGACATGACAGAACGGTGACCGGCCGCTCGCCGCCGCCCGCAGCGCGGTGTCACCCCGCGGTCACGTGGATTACGCGGCGCTGTCACGGATCGGTTATGGAATGGCCGCCGCTGGATGCGTCGGCTTCGCGTCCGCCACCACCCACCCGCTGCTTACGGAGTTGCCCCGTGAACTTCACGTTCAAGACCCGCGCCGCCGCTGCACTGATCGCGGCCGCTTCCTCGATCTCCCTCGCCCACGCCAACGACGTGACCGGCGCCGGGGCTTCCTTCATCTATCCGGTCATGTCGAAGTGGTCGGCCGACTACAAGGGTGCGACCGGCAAGCAGGTCAACTACCAGTCGATCGGCTCCGGCGGCGGCATCGCCCAGATCAAGGCGGCCACGGTCGACTTCGGCTCGTCCGATGCGCCGCTCAAGCCCGAGGAGCTGGCCAAGTACGGCCTGGCGCAGTTCCCGTCGGTGATCGGCGGCGTGGTGCCGATCGTCAACGTGCAGGGCGTGGCCCCGGGCGCGCTGAAGCTCGACGGCCCGACCCTGGCCAACATCTTCCTGGGCAAGATCGCCAAGTGGAACGATCCGGCCATCGCCGCGCTCAACCCGGGGCTGGCCCTGCCCGACCAGAAGATCACCGTCGTCCACCGCTCCGACGGCTCGGGCACCACCTTCAACTTCGTCAACTACCTGTCCAAGGTCAGCCCGGAATGGAAGGACAAGGTCGGCGAAGGCACCTCGGTGCAGTGGCCGGCCGGCATCGGCGGCAAGGGCAACGAGGGCGTGACCGCCTACGTCAAGCAGGTCAAGGGCGGCATCGGCTACGTCGAGCTGTCCTACGCGCTGCAGAACAAGCTCTCGCACGCGGCCCTGAAGAACGCCGCAGGCCGCTTCGTGCAGCCCAGCGAAGAGAGCTTCGCCGCCGCAGCCGCCAGCGCCGACTGGGCCAAGGCCAAGGATTTCTACCTGGTGATGACCAATGCGCCGGGCGAGAACTCCTGGCCGATCACCGCCACCAACTTCATCCTCATGTACAAGCAGCCGAAGGACGCGGCCGGCGCCAGGAACGCGAAGACGTTCTTCCAGTGGGTCTATGCCAACGGCGACGCCCAGGCGCGCCAGCTCGACTACGTGCCGCTGCCCGATGCGCTGGTCAAGCAGATCGAGGCGTACTGGGCGCAGCACATGAAGTACTGAGCGGCGGGCTCTCTCCCCTCGCCGTTCACCCGGGAGCGCGGACTTCGGTCCGCGCTCTTTTTTCTTGAAATACAGTCGGTTGCAATGCAACCGGGGGCGGCCGGGCAGAACGCCGGGGGCGCGTCATACGGTTGTCACAAAAACATCATTTCATGTGCCCATCCGCCGGCCCGCCGGCCCAGCCCAGAAACGAGCCCATGAAGCCCTTCCCGCTCCGCCCCCTCGTCCTGTCCCTGGCCGCCAGCCTCGCCCTGGCCGCGTGCTCTGCCGGCGGCGACGCCGACAACGCCGCCACCGCACCGGCCACGCAAGGCGCCGACGCGCCGGCGGCCGGCGAGCAGGTGGCCGCGCAGATCTCCGGCGCCGGCGCGTCGTTCATCTACCCGCTCGTGTCCAAGTGGTCGGCCGACTACAACGCGGCCACCGGCAACAAGGTCAATTACCAGTCGATCGGCTCCGGGGGCGGCATCGCCCAGATCAAGGCGGGTACGGTGGACTTCGGTTCCTCCGACAAGCCGCTGCCGAGCGACGAGCTGGCGGCCGCGGGCCTGGGCCAGTTCCCGTCGGCCATCGGCGGCGTGGTGCCGGTATTCAACCTCGAAGGCATCCAGCCCGGCCAGTTGCGCCTGACCGGCCCGCTGCTGGCCGACATCTTCCTCGGCAAGGTCGCCATGTGGAACGACCCGGCCATCGCCGCGGCCAACCCGGGCGTCGCGCTGCCTGCCGAGAAGATCACCCTGGTGCACCGTTCCGACGGTTCCGGCACCACCTTCAACTTCAGCAACTACCTGTCCAAGGTCAGCGGCGAGTGGAAGGAGAAGGTCGGCGAAGGCACCTCGCTGCAATGGCCGGCCGGCGTCGGCGGCAAGGGCAACGAGGGCGTCGCCGCCTACGTCCAGCAGATCAAGGGCGGCATCGGCTACGTCGAGCTCGCCTATGCGCTGCAGAACGCCATGCCCTACGCTTCCCTGCAGAACGCGGCCGGCCAGTGGGTGCAGCCCAACGCGGACACCTTCGCGGCCGCGGCCGCCAGCGCCGACTGGACCAGCGCCAAGGACTTCAACCTGGTGATCACCAATGCGCCGGGCGAGCAGGCGTGGCCGATCACCGCCACCAACTTCATGCTGATGCCCAAGCAGCCGAAGGATCCGGCACGCAGCCAGGCCACGCTCGCCTTCTTCAAGTGGGCCTTCGAGCAGGGCCAGCCGCAGGCACAGGCACTGCACTACGTGCCGCTGCCGCCGGAGCTGGTGCAGCAGATCGAGGCCTATGGGGCTGCCGAGTTCAAGTACCGGGACAGATCCGGGGCGGCTTCGACGGAAGCCGCCCCTCCACGCGCCGCGGAGCCGGCGGTCCGCACTCCCTCCCACCGGACCGCCGCGCTCCGCCGCTTCCCGCAGCGACGCCCGCCCCGCGCCGAAGACCCGATGAACACGACGACATTCGAAGCTGCACCGGCCGCCCCCGCCGGGCGCGACCTGCGCGACGCCCGCAACGACCGGCTGTTCCGCTACGCGCTGGTGGCATGCGTGGTGTTCGTCCTGGTCGCGCTGGCCAGCGCCGCCCTGTCGATGCTCTGGGGTGGTCGCCACGCCCTGGAGATGCAGGGCCTGAGTTTCTTCTATTCGGCCGAGTGGAACCCCGTCGAGAACAAGTTCGGCGCGCTGGCGCCGATCTACGGCACCCTGGTCACCGCCCTGATCGCGATGGTGATCGCCGTCCCGGTCAGCTTCGGCATCGCCTTCTTCCTCACCGAAGTGGCGCCTCGCTGGCTGCGCGGCCCCGTCGGCACCGCGATCGAGCTGCTCGCGGGCATCCCCTCGATCATCTACGGCATGTGGGGCCTGTTCGTGCTCGTGCCGGTGATGACGGAGTACGTGACCCCGTTCCTCAACGACACCCTGGGTGAATGGCCGCTCGTCGGCCCGTTGTTCCAGGGCCCGCCGCTCGGCATCGGCATGCTCACCGCCGGTTTCGTGCTGGCGATCATGGTGATCCCGTTCATTTCCTCGGTGATGCGCGAGGTGTTCCTGACTGTGCCCACGCGCCTGAAGGAGTCGGCCTATGCACTCGGCTCGACCCGCTGGGAAGTGAGCTGGGACATCGTCCTGCCGTATACCCGCTCGGCGGTGATCGGCGGCATCTTCCTCGGCCTGGGCCGCGCCCTGGGCGAAACCATGGCGGTGGCGTTCGTGATCGGCAACAGCGTGCGCCTGTCGCCGTCGCTGCTCGAGCCGGGCACCACCATCGCCGCGCTGATCGCTAACGACTTCGGCGAGGCGACCGAAACCTACCGCTCCGCGCTGCTGCTGCTGGGCTTCGTCCTCTTCATCGTCACCTTCGTGGTGCTGGCCATCGCCCGCCTGATGCTGATGCAGCTCTCGCGCCGGGAGGGCAACTGATGGCCGCCCCCGCCGCTTCCGCTTCCGCTTCCGCTTCCGCTTCCGTTGCCGGGCGCCTGTACCTGAAGCGTCGCATTGTCAACGTGCTGGCGCTGGTGCTGTCCTGCGCCACCGCGTTGTTCGGCCTGTTCTTCCTGGGCTGGATCCTGTGGACCCTGGTGGCCAAGGGCATCGCCGGGATCGACTGGAACCTGTTCACCCGGATGACGCCGCCGCCGATGGAAGAAGGCGGCCTGGCCAACGCGTTCTTCGGCAGCGCGGTGATGTGCGTGCTGGCCATCGCCATCGGCACGCCGCTGGGGATCGCCGCGGGCACGTGGCTTGCCGAGTACGGCAACGCGCGCAAGGCGGGCACGGTGGTGCGCTTCGTCAACGACATCCTGCTGTCGGCGCCGTCGATCGTGCTTGGCCTGTTCGTCTACACCCTGTACGTGATGCAGACCGGCGGCAACTTCTCCGCGTTCGCCGGCGCGCTCGCGCTGGCGTTCATCGTGCTGCCGGTGGTGGTGCGCACCACCGACGAGATGCTGCGCCTGGTCCCGGTGCAGATGCGCGAGGCGGCGCTGTCGCTGGGCATCCCGCAGTGGAAGGTGACCGTCCAGGTGCTGTACCGCAGCGCCTCGGCCGGCATCGTCACCGGCGTGCTCCTGGCCCTGGCCCGCATCTCCGGCGAGACCGCGCCGCTGCTATTCACCGCGTTCGGCAACCAGTACTGGAACACGAACATCTTCCAGCCGATGGCGTCGGTGCCGGTGGTGATGAACCAGTTCGCGGCCAGCCCCTACGAGTCCTGGCAGGTACTGGCCTGGGCCGGCGCGCTGGTACTGACCGTTTTCGTGCTGCTGGTCAGCCTCGGCGCTCGCGCCCTGCTGTTGCGCAACAGGATCACCCATGACTGACCTTTCCCGGAACCCGGCCATGACCGACCACGCCTCCGCCGCACCGATGCAGCGCATCGCGGTGACCGCACACGCCGAGCCGGCCACCGCCGCGCCGGTCAAGCTCGCCGCGCGCGGCCTGGACTTCTATTACGACAAGTTCCACGCGCTCAAGGGCATCAACCTGGAAATACCCGAGAAGCGGGTGACCGCGCTGATCGGTCCCTCCGGCTGCGGCAAGTCCACCCTGCTGCGCATCTTCAACCGCATCTACGCGCTGTATCCCAAGCTCGAGGCGCGCGGCGAAGTGCTGCTGGACGGGGAGAACATCCTCTCGCACAAGTATCCGATGAACCGGCTGCGCTCCAAGGTCGGCATGGTGTTCCAGAAGCCGGTGCCGTTCCCGATGACCATCTTCGAGAACGTGGCCTACGGCATCCGCCACCACGAGAAGCTGTCCAGGGGCGAGATGGCCGACCGCGTCGAGCACGCGCTGCGCCAGGGTGCGCTGTGGGACGAGGTCAAGGACAAGCTGGGCCAGAGCGCACTGGGCCTGTCCGGCGGCCAGCAGCAGCGCCTGTGCATCGCGCGCGCCGTGGCGCTGCGCCCGGACGTACTGCTGCTGGACGAGCCGACCTCGGCGCTGGATCCGATCTCGACCAGCCGCATCGAGCAGCTGGTCGAGGAGCTGAAGAAGGACTACACGATCGTGATCGTGACCCACAACATGCAGCAGGCCGCGCGCGTGTCCGACTACACCGCCTTCATGTACCTGGGCGACCTGATCGAGCACGACCGCACCCAGGTGATCTTCTCCAGTCCCTCCAGGCAGCAGACCGAGGACTACATCACCGGACGGTTCGGTTGAGGCGCGCCGCGCGGCACCGCCGCGCGACGTGCCCAACGCCCGGCCGTCGATCGCCGGGCCGGGCGATCCGGAGCCTGCGCCGTCGCGCCAGGGACGGCCACCACAACCCAACGATGCGGACAACACCATGACCACGACCCCTCCCCACGAGCACATCGTCAAGAGCTACGACGAGGAGCAGCGCCACCTGGTCGAGGAAATCGTGCAGATGGGCCACGTCGCCGTGGTCCAGCTCGAAGCCGCGCTGGACGTGGTCGACCGCCGCGACGACAGCGCCGCGCGCCGGATCGTCGCCAACGACGAGTCCATCGACGCGGCCGAACGCCGGATCAGCCACGACGTGATGCTGCTGGCGCTGCGCGGACCGATGGCGCGCGACCTGCGCGAGATCCTCGCCGGCCTGCGCATCCCGGCGGACATCGAGCGCATCGGCGACTACGCCGCCAACGTTGCCAAGCGCTCGATCGCGCTCAACGCCGCGCCCCCGCTCCCCCACACCTCCGGCCTCCGTGCCCTGGGCATGCTGGCCGCCGGCCAGGTCCGGCTGGCGCTGCGCGCCTACCAGACCAGCGACAGCGAGCTCGCCCTGCAGGTCCGCGAGAACGACGCACGGCTGGACGAGCAGTACACCGCGCTGTTCCGCGAACTGCTGACCTACATGATGGAGGACCCGCGCAACATCACTCCGTGCACGCACCTGCTGTTCATGGCCAAGAACCTGGAGCGGATCGGCGACCACGCCACCAACATCGCCGAGAACGTGTGGTTCCTGGTCCATGGCGAACAGCCGCTGCCGCCCCGCGAGAAGCGCGACGACACCAGCACCACCGTCAGTGCGCCCTGAGCCGCCGCCCGGGCGCCGCCTTCCCCGGCGCCGGGCCCGCCACGCCGTGATAACGAACCGGGGGTAGACTTGGGGACCCCCCGGCGGCGGGCGCGCCGCTTCCCGCGCCCCAGACTTCACGGAGCACAGCCATGTCCAAGCAGAAACCCGCCGCCATCGCGCTCGGTACCGCGCTCGCCGGCCTGACCTTCACCGGCGCCGCCTTCGCCATGGAGCCGCTGGCGCAGGGCTACATGCTCGCCGCCGGCGAGACCGCGAAGGCGCAGGAAGGCAAGTGCGGCGAGGGCAAGTGCGGCATGGACAAGGTCGACGCCGACAAGGACGGGCGCGTGTCGCAGGCCGAGTTCGTCGCCGCCCACCCCGCCAAGGCCGACCAGTTCGCGAAGATCGACGCCAACCAGGACGGCTTCATCGACGAGGCCGAGCGCAAGGCGCACCACGCCGCCAAGGGCGCCGAAGGCAAGTGCGGCGAGAAGAAGGCCGGCGAAGGCAAGTGCGGGGAAGGCAAGTGCGGCGAGGGCAAGTGCGGCGGCGCGGCATAGGCGCCAGTCCTCGATGCGAGCCACTCACGGGAGCCCGCACATCCAGGTGCGGGTCATCAAGGGATCGGATTCCTTTGCCTGGTGGGACTGCTCCTGACCTCCGATGACTTTGCCTGACGCCAGCGCTGGCCTGGGCCTGCGGCGCGCGATGCTCGACGAGCTCCGCGCCGCACCGGCAGGCGCGTTCGATTTCCTCGAATGCGCGCCGGACAACTGGATCGGCGTCGGCGGGCGGCTGGGGGAGGCGCTGGACGAGCTGTCCGATCGCCATCCCCTTACCTGCCACGGACTGTCCTTGTCGCTGGGCGGGACCGAACCGCTGGACGACGTGTTCCTGGGCCGGACCCGCCGGTTCCTCGACCGCCACCGGGTGCGCCTGTACAGCGAACACCTGAGCTGCTGCACCGACGACGGCCACCTCTACGACCTGATGCCGATCCCGTTCACCGACGAAGCGGTGGCCCATGTCGCCGCGCGGATACGCCAGGTGCAGGACGCGCTCGGCCGCCGCATCGCGGTGGAGAACGTCTCGTACTACGCCGCCCATCCACAACCCGCCGGGACGCAGGCGATGGACGAGGCCACGTTCGTCGCCGCTGTGCTCGCGGAAGCCGGCTGCGACCTGCTGCTCGACGTGAACAACGTCTACGTCAACGCGGTCAACCACGGCTACGACCCGCACGCGTTCCTGGCGCGCATGCCCGGCGACCGGATCGCCTCCTACCACGTCGCCGGCCATTACGACGAAGCCGTGGACCTGAAGGTCGACACGCACGGGGCGCCGGTGAAGGGCGATGTGTGGGACCTGCTCGCCGAGGCCTACCGCCTGCACGGCGTGCGCCCCACCCTGCTCGAGCGCGACTTCAACCTGCCGCCGCTGGCGGTGCTGCTGGAAGAGGTCGAACGCATCCGCCAGCTGCAGCAGGCGGCCGCCTCCGGCGTGGCGACGGGCAGGCTCCATGCCTGACCTGCGCCAGCAGCAGTCCGCCTTCGCCGCGCACCTGCGCGATCCGGCCGCGAATCCGCCGCCCCCGGGGATCGAGCCGCGGCGCATGGCCATCTACCGCGACCTGTTCTTCAACAACATCGCCGGCCTGCTCGCCGCGAATTTCCCGGTGATCCGGCGCACGCTCGGCGAGGACGCCTGGCGGGCCCTGGTACGCCGCTTCTACTCCACGCACCGCAGCCGCACGCCGCTGTTCCCGGAGCTGGCGCGCGAGTTCATCCGCTTCCTCGAGCAAACCCCCGATCCTGGCGATCCACCGTGGCTGCGGGAACTGGCGCATTACGAGTGGATCGAGCTGGCGGTGCAGATCGACGACAGCCCGGTGCCGGCGCATGACCCGGCGGGCGACCTGCTGGACGGCATCCCGGTGCTGTCGCCCTGGATGCGCGCGCTGGCCTACGACTGGCCCGTGCACACGATCGGCCCGGACCACGTTCCGCCCGCGGCGCCGGCCGCACCGACCCTGCTCCTGGTCCGGCGCGACGGCGATGGTAGCGCGCGTTTCGCCGCGATATCGCCGCTGGTGTACCGCCTGCTGGAGCTGCTCGGCGAAGGCGGCCACAGCGGCCGCGCCCGGCTGCAGGCGCTCGCGGCCGATGCCGGCGTCGATGCGGATGCCGGGTTCCTCGCGCAGGGCGCGGCGATGCTCGAGCGGATGCGCGCGGAAGGCACCATCAAGGGCACCGTGCCGCGCGCCTGATCCGTCGGCCACGCGCGCTCTGCTACCCTTCGCGCATGAGCGACGCCGATCTGGAAGATCCCTCCCGCGCCGAACCGCCCGCCGCGCCGCCCGGCGCGATGGCCCGCCGCTTCCGCGGCTTCCTGCCCGTGGTCGTGGACGTGGAGACCGGCGGCTTCGACTGGAACCGGCACGCCCTGCTGGAAATGGCCGCCGTGCCGATCGAGCTCGACGAGCAGGGGCTGTTCGTGCCCGGGCAGACCGCGAGCGCGCACTTCATCCCCGCGCCCGGCACCGAGATCGACCCGAAGTCGCTGGAGATCACCGGCATCGACCTCGACCACCCGTTCCGGCTGGCCAAGCCCGAGCGCGACGCGCTCGGCCACGTGTTCAACCAGGTCCGCGCCGCGGTGCGCCGCCACGGTTGCCAGCGCGCGATCCTGGTCGGCCACAACGCCCACTTCGACCTCAACTTCGTCAACGCCGCGGTGGCGCGCACCGGCCACAAGCGCAACCCGTTCCACCCGTTCAGCGTGTTCGATACGGTCACCCTGTCCGGCATCGCCTACGGCCAGACCGTGCTCGCGCGCGCGATGCACGCCGCCGGCTTCGACTGGAACGCCGAGGATGCGCACTCGGCGGTGTACGACGCCGAACAGACCGCGCGGCTGTTCTGCCGCATCGCCAACGCCTGGCCGTCGCCACTGCAGGGCTGAGCGCCTTCAACCGGCCTGCAGGCGGTCGCGGCCTTCGTCCTTGGCCCGGTACAGGGCCGCGTCGGCGCGTTCGAGCAGCGAAGCGGCGGTGTCGGTCGGCCGGCAGGCGACCACGCCCAGGCTGAAGGTGACCCGCAGGCCCTCGATGCCCGCCCACCCCACCCGCTCGCGGAAGGTCGAATGCAGGCGCCCGCAGACCAGCAGCGCCTCGTCCAGCAGCGTGTCCGGCAGCAGCACCGCGAACTCTTCGCCGCCCAGCCGCGCGAGCAAATCGCAGGCGCGACTCTCGGCGGCGAGCACCTGCGCGGCCTCGCGCAGCACCGCATCGCCCACGCTGTGCGACCAGGTGTCGTTGATCCGCTTGAAGTGGTCGATGTCGAGCAGGGCCAGGCACAGCGGATGGCCGCCGCGACGGACCAGGGCCAGGTCGCGGGCCAGCACTTCGTCGAAGTGGCGGCGGTTGGGCAGCCCGGTCAGCGCGTCTTCGCGCGCCTGGCGGCCGTAGGCCTCGGCCTGCTCGCGCAGTTTCTCCAGCAGTTCGCTGCGCTCGCGGTCGGCGGCCACCAGCCGTTCGGCCTGGGCCTGCAGGTCGGCGGTGCGCTCCCGGACCAGGCGCTCGAGGCGGCGGTTGCGCGCGTGGTAGCGGCGCAGGCGCCAGCGGTACAGCGCGAACAGGCCACCCAGCACCGCCAGTGCCGCCAGCAGCCGCACGTACGGGCGCTGCCACCACATCGGACGCACGCTGAAGCTCCAGCGCGCCGGCCGCGGACTCCAGGCCCCGTCCGGATGTGCGGCGTCCACCTCGAGGGTGTAGTCGCCGGGCGGCAGGCCGATGAACTCGACATTGCGCTGGGTGCCGCGCTCGATCCAGTCGCTGTCCAGGCCCAGCAGGCGCGTGCGATAGCGGATACGCTCGGGCAGCAGGTAGCTGAGACCCGCGTAGCTGACGGCGATGCGGCCGCCACCGGCGAGCGCGTGCCGGGTGGTCCAGTCCACCGGCTGCCCGTCGCGATGGACCGATTCGATCACCGCCGGCGGCGGCTGGCGATCCAGGTAACGCGGCAGGCGCGCCGGATCGGCGCGCGCCACGCCGGCGGCCGTGGCCAACCACAGCGTGCCATCCCGGCGCAGGATCGCCGGCGGCGAGGAGCTGCCGTTGCCCTGCGCGCTGGGCAGGCCGTCGATCTCGGTATGCAGGCGCGCGCGCGGCAGCATCGGCAGGCGGCCGTCCGCGACCAGTTGCAGCGCATCCATCGGCACGCGGATCACCCCGCGATTGCTGCTCAGCCAGGCCTCGCCCTGGCGGTCGGGGACCAGCTGGAACACCGCGTCCACCGGCAAGCCTTGCTCCAGTCCCACGCGCGAGACCCGTCCATCGCGGTAGCGGTACAGGCCGCGATCGGTGGAGATCCATACCGCATCGTCCACCTGGCGGAACCCGAACACCGAGCGCGCGCCGCCGCCGGCCGCGTCCAGGTCGATCTTCTCGACCCGGCCGCCACGCAGCACGCTGGCGCCCTCCACCGAGCCGATCCACAGGTCGGCACCGATGCCCGCCAGCGCGGTCACCAGCCCCTGCGGCAACCCCGGCACCGCGGGCGGCGGCTGCACGCCGTCGGCACCGGCCTCCGCGTCGATCCTGACCACCCCGCGCCGACTGCCGATCCAGACCGTGCCGTCGGCGGTGACGCCGATCGCGCGCACGTGCCCGCTGGGCAGGCCATCGGCCTGGGTGTAGTGGCGCAGCAATCCATCGCCGCGCACGCGGTAGACACCGTCGGCGAAGGTGCCGACCCACAGGTCGCCGGTAGTGCCCTCGGCCAGGCTGAGCACCGAAGGTTCCTCGCCGCCGGCTCCCGGCAAGGCCACGTGGTCGAAGCGGCCGTCCCCGGACTGCCGGTCCAGGCCGCCGCCATTGCCCACCCACAGCACGCCATCGCGATCCTCCAGCACCGCGCGCACGTAGTCGCTGGCGAGTCCGTCGCGCCGCGTGAAGCCGGTGAACAGCGTCTCGCGCAGGCGGAACAGGCCGCCGTTGGCGCCGACCCAGATGCTGCCCTCGGCATCCTCCAGCAGGCTGGCGATGCGCCCCCGCGGCAGCACGCCTCCCGGCGGCAGCCAGTCCGCGCCCCTGCCGTCGATGCGGGCGATGCCCCGGTTCTCGGTGCCGACCCACAGCGCGCCGCTGCGGTCGACCAGCATCGTGGTGACGTGGCCCGAGTCGGGCAGCGCGTGCGCGGCGACGATGCGATCGCCATCCACCCGGAACAGCGCGCCTTCCGCTGCGAGCCAGACCGTGCCATCCGGCGCCAGGTAAGGCCAGACCAGGCCCGCCGGCAGGCCCTCGCCCCGGCCGAAACGGTGCCACGTGCCCGCGGCATCGAGCATCACCAGGCCATCGAGCGTGCCGATCCAGACCCGTCCGCGCGCATCGACCGCCATGTGCGGGAAGCTGGCCCGCAGCGGAATCCCGGCCGGGGGCGGGATGTACGCGAGGCGGCCATCCGGCTCCACCCGGCCCAGTCCATGGCCTTCGAACAGCAGCCACATGCGCCCCTGCCCGTCCATCGCCATGTCGTGGACCAGCGCCTGCGGCCATTGCGGCATGCGCTCGACGTAGGCCCAGCGACCGTCCGCCTCCAGCCGCCCGACATTGCCGCGCGAATCGCTGATCCACAGCCGGCCGCGCGGATCCACGTACAACGCACCGACGCCGTTGTCGCGCAGGGCCTGCTCGCTGCCGCGGTCGAACACGGTGAACGCCACGCCGTTGTAGCGGACCACGCCTTCCCAGGTCGCGAACCACAGGTAGCCATCCGGGGTCTGCGCGATGTCGCGCAGGGAGTTGTGCGGCAGCCCGTTGCGCGTGGTCCAGGCATCGATGGCGTAGTCGCGCAATGCCGGCGCATGTGGCGCCCCACTGCCGGCGGCCGCCGCAGCCGCAAGCCAGGGCAGCGAGGCAAGCAGCAACGCCACCACGAAGCGCCAGGCCCGCACCCTCCGGCGCCGTCCCGCCGGCCGCGACCGGCATCCCGCTTCCGAGTCCGACATTCCCGCTCCCCCGAGCCGCGAGCCCCCGCGCCGCACGGCCGTCAGGCGCGCTGGCGCACCGCCTCGAACAGGCAGACGCCGGCGGCCACCGACACGTTCAGGCTTTCGATGTCGCCCGGCATCGGGATGCGCACCAGCCCGTCGCAGTGCTCGCGGGTCAGCCGGCGCAGGCCTTCGGCCTCGCCGCCCAGGACCAGGGCCACGTTGCCCTTCAGGTCCAGCGAATAGAGCGATGGCTCCGCCTCGCCGGCCAGGCCGTAGATCCACACGCCCAGCTTCTGCAGCTCGCGCAGCGTGCGTGACAGGTTGGTCACGGACACCACCGGCAGCCGGTCGGCCGCACCGGCCGATGTCTTGCGCACGGTGGCGTTCACCGGGGCGGACTTGTCCTTGGGAATCACCACCGCGGTCGCGCCGGCGGCCGCGGCGCTGCGCAGGCAGGCGCCGAGGTTGTGCGGATCCTGCACGCCATCGAGCACCAGCAGCAGCGCCTTGCCCGCGGCGGCCTCGACCAGGCCGGCCAGCTCGTGCTCGTCCCAGGTCTTCGCCGCGGCATAGCGCGCGGCCACGCCTTGGTGGCGGACGCTGCCGCCGATGCCGTCCAGGGCCTGGGTGGCGACCTTGCGTACGTCGATGCCGCGGCGCCGCGCCTGCTCTTCGATCTCGACCAACCGCGGGTTGCGCGCACCGGACTCGACCAGCACCTCGCGCACGTGCTCGGCGTCGTTCTCGACGGCCGAGGCCACCGCATTGACGCCGACGATCCACTGGTTCTGCTTGCTGCTCATGCGCGGGGCCGCCGAAGGGAAGCCGGCATTATCGCATCCGGGAGCCGGCACGAGCCGGCCTCGCGTTCACGCCCCGGTGCGCGGCGGCCAGTGTCCGGTGTCGTGGTCCGGATGCTGGAAGGACACGATCCGCGACAGGAAGTCCGCGACCGCCTCGTCCTCCTCGGTGCGACGGGCCGGCAGGGCGGACAGCCCCTGGACATACGGCAGGCGACCCTCGATCCCGTACTGGATCCATGGCGCCAGCCCCGCCGGGTCGTCGAACGCGCCGGCGGCCAGCGCCACGCCATCGGGGGCCTCGTAGGTCAGCGGGGTCCCGCAGTCGCCGCAGAACCCGCGCCGGACCAGGTTCGAGGACTGGAACCGCTTCGGCTCGCCGCGGGTCCATTCCAGCCGCGCGCCGCGGGTGGACACCAGCGGCGCGTAGTAGGCGCCGAACGCCTTCTGGCACATCCGGCAATGGCAGATCGAGGCGTCGTCCAGCGGGCCGGTGACGCGGAAGCGCACCGCCCCGCACTGGCAGCCCCCCGTATGCACCGCCGGTTCGCTGGCCACGGCGACTCAGTACTTCTGCTTGGTCCGCTTCGCCGGCTGCCCGCGCGGCGGCAGCGGCGGCAGGCCGGTGTCGCGCTCCTTGTCCTCGACCAGGCGGAAGTCGATCTTGCGCTCCTCCAGGCTGGCCTTGAGCACGATGATCCGGACCCGGTCGCCGAGCCGGAACTGCATGCCGCGGCGTTCGCCGGACAGGGTCTTCCGCACCGGGTCGAAGTGGTAGTAATCGTGCGGCAGCTGGGTGACGTGGACCAGGCCGTTGACCTTGGACTGGTCCAGCTCGACGAACAGGCCGAAGCTGGTCACGCCGCTGATCACGCCGTCGAACTGGCCGCCGACGTGCTGCTCCATCCAGGCGGCGCGGTAGCGCTCGTCCACCTCGCGCTCGGCCTCGTCGGCGCGGCGTTCGCGCTCGGAGCACTGCAGCGCCAGACCCGCCATGTCGCGCGGCGCGTAAAGGAAAGCGTCCGGCTTCCGCCTCGACAGCGCGTGCTTGATCGCGCGGTGCACCAGCAGGTCCGGGTAGCGGCGGATCGGCGAAGTGAAGTGCGCATACGCCTCCAGCGCCAGGCCGAAATGGCCCGCGTTGTCCGGCGAGTAGACCGCCAGGCTCTGGCTGCGCAGCAGCACCGACTCCAGCAGTGCCGCGTCGGGGCGCTCGCGGACCTTCTTCAACAGGCGGGTGTAGTCGCCGGGCTGGACCTTGCCCCATGGGGGCAGGCTGAGCTTGAATTCCTTGAGGAACTCGAGCAGGTCCGCGTACTTGCCTTCCGGGGGCTTCTCGTGGATGCGGTAAGGCGCCGGCACGCCGGCCTTGATCAGGTGCCGCGCCGCCTCGACGTTGGCGGCGATCATGCATTCCTCGATCAGCTTGTGCGCGTCGTTGCGCACCAGCATGCCGGCCTGGGTGACCTCGCCGCGGTTGTCCAGGACGAAGCGGACCTCGGAGGTCTCGAACTCGATCGCGCCGCGCTTCGCGCGCGCCTTGGCCAGGACCTGGTAGAGCTGGTGCAGGCGCTCGACGTGCGGCAGCACCGGCGCGATCTCGGCACGGGCGTCGTCGTCATCCTCGCCCACCGCCTTCCACACCTGAGTGTAGGTCAGGCGCGCATGCGAGTTCATCACCGCCTCGTAGAACTTCGACCGCGTGACCTGGCCGTCGTGGTCGACCTGCATGTCGCAGACGAAGCACATGCGGTCGACGCGCGGGTTCAGCGAGCAGATCCCGTTGGACAGCGTCTCCGGCAGCATCGGCACGACGAAGCCGGGGAAGTAGACCGAGGTGGCGCGCTTCTGCGCCTCGTCGTCGAGCGGCGTGCCCGGCCGCACGTAGTGCGACACGTCGGCGATGGCCACCACCAGGCGGAAGCCATGCCTGTTGGCCTCGCAGTAGACCGCGTCGTCGAAGTCCTTGGCGTCCTCGCCGTCGATCGTCACCAGCGGGGTGGCGCGCAGGTCCACGCGGTCGCCGACCATCGACGGCTCGACGGTCAACGGCACCGCCGTGGCTTCGTCCAGCACCTCCGGCGGGAACTCGTGCGGCAGGTTGTGGCCGTGGATCGCCGCCTCGACCACCAGCGACGGGGTCAGGCTGTCGCCGAGCACCGCGATCACCTTGCCGATCGGCGGACGCCGCGCGTCGGGGGCCTGGACCAGTTCGCAGACCACCAGCTGGCCGTCGCGCGCGCCGCCGGTGGCGTCCTGCGGCACCTGGATGTTGCGCTGCAGGCGCTTGTCGTCCGGAACCACGAAACTGATCCCGGCCTCGGTGCCGAAGCTGCCGATCAGGCGGCTGATGCCGCGCTCGAGCACGCGCGCGATGCTGCCCTCGCGGCGTCCGCTGCGGTCGATGCCGGTGACATTGGCCAGCACGCGGTCGCCGTGCATGGCCTTGCGCATCTCGTACGGCGGCAGGAACAGGTCGTCGCCGCCGCCGGCATCCGGGCGCAGGAAGCCGAAGCCGTTGGGATTAGCGATCACCGTGCCGGGGATCAGGTTGGTGTGTTCGACCGGGGCGAAACCGCCGCGGCGGTTCTGCACCAGCTGGCCGTCGCGGACCATCGCGCCCAGGCGCTTGCCCAGCGCGTCGAAGCGGTCCTCCGCGGTCAGGCCGAGGGTCTGCGCCAGCTCCTCGGCGGTCTGCGGCCCGCCTGCGTCCTCCAGGGCGGCGAGGATCGCCTCGCGGCTGGCGATGGGGTTGGCGTAGCGCTCGGCCTCGCGCGCCGCATGCGGGTCATGGTGCCTCTTGCGGGGCGCCGCCTGGTGCGCGGTCCCGGCCGGGGCTGGCGGCCGGCCGCCAGCCCGTGGCGGCGGCTCCGGCATCCACGGCGGCAGCTTGCGTGACGCCGCGGGTTTGCCTGGGGTCTTCTTCGTCCGTGACGCGTCCCCGCCAGCCCTGCCGGGGCCGGCGTCCTTGCGGCCTGAGCCGCCCGCGGCCTTCCCGCCGCGCTTGCCTGTGTTTTTCATGCGCGGATCGTACACCCCACCCGGCTCACGGCCGCGTGCAGGCATGCGGGCGCCAACGGGGCGTTGACAAGATTTCGGCCACCCTCCAGAATGCGCGGCCTCACCTGCCCAGGTGGCGGAATTGGTAGACGCACTAGTTTCAGGTACTAGCGGGTAAAACCGTGGAGGTTCGAGTCCTCTCCTGGGCACCAGACATCGCAGGCACGCCTGCCTGAAGACCCCCGCCAGACGCGGGGGTTTTTCTTTTCCGGCCGCCAACGCAGGCCCGTGCCCTCCCACCGGCTACGATGCGGATCGGTCACCGGACGCCCCGCCGCGCATGGATACGCAACAGATCCTCTTCCTGGCCATCCTCGCCACCACCCTCGCGCTGTTCATCAGCGGCCGGATGCGCGTGGACGTGGTCGCGGTCCTGGCCCTGCTCGCGCTGGCGCTCACCGGCATCCTCGATGCGAAGCAGGCCCTGGCCGGGTTCTCCAGCGAGCCGGCGATCATCGTCGCGGCGGTGTTCGTGCTTTCGGCCGGGCTGGCCGCCACCGGGATCACCGACCGCATCGGCGCGGCGATCGGCCGGGCCGCCGGTGGCAGCGAGTGGCGCACGGTCGCGGTGGTGATGCCCGCGACCGCAGCGCTGGCCGCCTTCTCGCACCACCTGATGGTGACCGCGATGATGCTGCCGATCCTGATGCGCCTGGCGCGCGAGCAGAAGCTGGCGGCCTCGCGGCTGCTGATGCCGATGTCGCTGGCCGCCTCGCTGGGCACCACCCTGACCCTGTTCAGCGCGCCCGCCTTCCTGCTGGCCAGCGACCTGCTCAAGCGCGACGGCGGCGCCGGGCTGGACATCTTCGCCATCACTCCGATCGGCGCGGTGCTGGTCCTGCTCGGCACGGCCTACATGCTGCTGGGCCGCTGGCTCCTGCCGCGGCGCATGGGCGAATCGCCGCAGGGCGACTACCTGCGCCTGGAGCGCTACTACACCGAACTGCTGGTCGAGCCGGACTCGCCCTGGGTCGGCCGCACACGGCAACAGTTCGAGGACGCCTTCGCCGAGCGCCTGCAGGTGGTGGACTGGCTGCGCCACGGCATGCGCCGCCGGCAGCAGGCCGGCGACCGGCCGCTGGCGGCCGGCGATGTCCTGCTGGTCCGCGCCTCACCCGACGAGATCGCCTCGATCAAGGACGAGCCAGGGCTGGCCCTGCACGCGGTCGCCAAGTACGGCGACAAGCCGCGCGAGGACCCCGAGACCGAAGTGCTGGGCGAGGAACGCCTGGTCCAGGCGGTGGTCGCCCCGAATTCGGAGTTCATCGGCCGCAGCGTGGCCGGGATCGACTTCCTGCGCACCCTGGGCGTGGTAGTGGTCGGCCTGTGGCGGCGCGAGGGCTGGCTGCACGGCGAGCTGTCGGAGATGCGGCTCGAGGAAGGCGACCTCCTGGTGCTGTGGGGCCGCGAGCAGGACCTGCAGCCGCTGGCCGCGCACCACGGCTTCCTGATGCTGATGCCGTTCCAGGGCCAGCAGAAGAGCCGGCGGCGTGCGCCGATGGCGCTGGCGATCATGGCCGCCACCGTCGCCGCGGCCGCCACCGAACTGCTGCCGCCGCAGATCGCCTTCCTGGCCGGCGCGGCGGCGATGGTGCTGACCCGCTGCGTGGCGATCGAACAGGCCTATGCGCAGATCGACGTGCGCATCTTCGTGATGATCGCCGGCGTGATCCCGCTGGGGATCGCGATGGAGCAGACCGGCACGGCCGCACTGGTGGCGCAGTTCCTGCTCGCCCATTCCGCCGAGTGGCCGGTTTTCGTCCTGCTGCTGGTGATGTTCGGCACCGCGGCGCTGCTGACCCAGATACTGTCCGACGCCGCGACCACGGTATTGCTGGCGCCGATCGCGCTGGCGCTCGCGCATGGCCTGGACCTGCCGCCCACGCCGTTCGTGGTGTGCACGGCGATGGGCGCCGTGGCCTCGTTCCTGACCCCGATCGGCCACCACGGCAACCTGCTGATCCTCAATCCCGGCCAGTACACCTTCGGCGACTTCCTGCGCGTGGGCATCCCGCTGACCATCGCCATCGCCCTGGCCACCGCCTGGATGGCGCGCGCGCTCTGGCTGGGCGGCCCGCTGCTGCCCTGGGCGGGCTGATCCGGGGGCAGGCGGACGGGTAGAATCGTGGCCTGTCCCCCGCAGTGCCCGCAATGACCGAGACCATCCGCCCCACCTTCCACGGCTTCGAACAGATCCCGCTGCGCGAGTACGCCGAGCGCGCCTACCTGGATTACTCGATGTACGTGGTGCTGGACCGCGCCCTGCCCTTCGTCGGCGACGGGCTCAAGCCGGTGCAGCGGCGCATCGTCTATTCGATGAGCGAGCTCGGCCTGAACGCGGCGGCCAAGCCGAAGAAGTCCGCGCGCACCGTCGGCGACGTGATCGGCAAGTACCACCCGCACGGCGACAGCGCCTGCTACGAGGCGCTGGTGCTGATGGCCCAGCCGTTCTCCTACCGCTACCCGCTGATCGAGGGCCAGGGCAACTTCGGCTCCACCGACGACCCCAAGTCGTTCGCGGCCATGCGCTACACCGAATCCAGGCTCACCCCGATCGCCGAGGTCCTGCTCGGCGAACTGGGCCAGGGCACGGTCGACTGGGTGCCCAACTTCGACGGCACCCTCGAGGAGCCGAGCTGGATGCCGGCGCGGCTGCCGCACCTGCTGCTCAACGGCACCACCGGCATTGCCGTGGGCATGGCCACCGACGTGCCGCCGCACAACCTCAACGAGGTGGTCAGCGCCTGCGTGCGCCTGCTCGACGACCCCGACGCCACCGTCGCCGACCTGTGCGAGCACGTGCGCGGGCCGGACTATCCCACCGCCGCCGAGATCATCACCCCGGCGACCGACCTGCGCACGATGTACGAGACCGGCAACGGCAGCGTCCGCGCCCGCGCGACCTGGCTCAAGGAAGGCACCGGCAACTTCGTGGTCACCGCCCTGCCCTACCAGGTGTCGCCGTCGAAGGTGATCGAGCAGATCGCCGCGCAGATGCGCGCCAAGAAGCTGCCATGGCTGGAAGACATCCGCGACGAATCCGACCACGCCAACCCGGTCCGGGTGGTGCTGGTGCCGCGCTCCAACCGGGTCGACGCCGAGCAGCTGATGGGCCACCTGTTCGCCACCACCGACCTGGAGAAGAGCTACCGGGTCAACCTGAACGTGATCGGCCTGGACGGGAAGCCGGCGGTCAAGAACCTCAAGGCGATGCTGGACGAGTGGCTGGTGTTCCGCACCGACACCGTGGCCCGCCGCCTCAAGCACCGCCAGGAGAAGGTCGAGCGCCGCCTGCACCTGCTGGAAGGCCTGCTGGTCGCCTTCCTCAACCTGGACGAGGTGATCCGCATCATCCGCACCGAGGACGAGCCACGGGCCGCGCTGATCGCGCGCTTCGCCCTGTCCGAGGAGCAGGCCGACTACATCCTGGAGACCCGGCTGCGGCAGCTGGCGCGACTGGAGGAAATGAAGATCCGCGGCGAGCAGGACGAGCTGGCGAAGGAACTGGAGCGCATCGTCGCCATCCTCGGCAGCAAGGCCAAGCTCAAGAAGCTGGTCAAGGACGAACTGCTGGCGGACGCGAAGAAGTTCGGCGACGAGCGCAGCTCGCCGCTGGTCCAGCGCGGCGCCGCGCAGGCGATCGACGAGACCGAGCTGGTGCCCAGCGAGCCGATGACCGTGGTGCTGTCGGAGAAGGGCTGGATCCGCGCGGCCAAGGGCCATGATGTCGATGCCGCCGGGCTGTCGTACCGCGAAGGCGACAGCCTGCTGGGCGCGGTGAAGAGCCGCAGCACCCAGCAGGTGGCGTTCCTGGACTCGACCGGCCGCAGCTACTCGACCGCGGTGCACACCCTGCCGTCGGCGCGCGGCAACGGCGAGCCGCTGACCGGCCGCTTCTCACCGGCCGCGGGCGCCTCGTTCCAGGCGCTGGCCAGCGGCGACAACGACACCCGTTTCGTGCTGGCCTCCTCGCACGGTTACGGCTTCGTCACCCGTTTCGAGAACCTGACCGGCCGCAACAAGGCCGGCAAGGCGATGCTCAACCTGACCCCGAACGCGCGCGTGTTGCAGCCGGCGGCGGTGGCCAGCGTCGAGACCGACCGGATCGTGGCGGTGACCAGCGCCGGCCACCTGCTGGCCATCGCCGCGAGCGACCTGCCGGAGCTGGACAAGGGCAAGGGCAACAAGCTGATCGACATCCCCAAGGCCAAGCTCGGCACCGAGCGCGTGGTCGCGGTGGCCGCGGTGGCACCGGGACAGAAGCTGCAGGTGCTCAGCGGGCAGCGCACGATGACGCTGTCGTTCAAGGAACTGGACGAGTACCTGGGGGCGCGGGCAACGCGGGGCGGCCTGCTGCCGAGGGGCTGGCAAAAGGTGGATAGCCTCGCTGTCGAGTGATCCGTTGATGCCGCAGCGCGCGGCGGCGCGTCAGAAGCCGTCGCAACCGACTCGCGCAGGGGCGCGGCAGAAGGTGGATGGACTGGCGGTCGAGTGACTTGCGTAGAGCGGGGCTTGCCCCGCCGCGCAGGTGCCGCAATCAGGCAGGAAGAAGCGGGGCGAGCCCCGCTCTACGGGCACCGGCGGTGCCTGCACCGGAGTGACGGATGGACGCTGATTTCTGGCTGCAACGCTGGCGGGAAGGCCAGATCGGATTCCATCGCGGCGAAGTGATGCCGCTGCTGGAGCAGTACTGGCCCTCGCTCGCCGTACCGGCCGGCAGCCGCGTGTTCGTGCCGCTGGCGGGCAAGACGCTGGACATGCACTGGCTGGCCGCCCAGGGCCTGCAGGTGCTGGGTTGCGAACTGTCGCCGCTGGCGGTGGAGGCGTTCTTCGCCGAGGCCGGCATCACCCCGCAGGTCCAGCGTGACGCCGACGGACTGCACCATCGGGCTGGCGCCATCGACCTGGTCCAGGGCGACGTGTTCGCGTTGCGCGAGCAAACGCTGGCGACGATGGATGCGTTCTACGACCGCGCCGCGCTGATCGCGCTGCCGGCCGGCATGCGCCGGCGCTACGTGGACGAGGTCTACGGCAGGCTGCCGGCGGGTTGTCGCGGCCTGCTGATCACCCTGGAATACCCGCCCGGCGAGAAGGACGGCCCGCCGTTCCCGGTTCCCGAGGCGGACGTGCATGCGCTGTTCGCGCCGCACTGGGACGTCGAACGACTCACCCGGCGCGACATCCTCGCCAGCGAACCGCGCTTCATCGCCGAGGGCGTGACCGCGCTTGCGACCGCCGCGTACCGGCTGCAGCGGCGCTGACCGCCGGTCGCCGCCGGCTGCGCCGCGACCGGCACCGGCAGGGGCAGCGGGGCGAGCCCCGCTCTACGGAAAAGCGGCTCAGCCGTGCGGTGGCGCGCCGTCGCCGCCGATCTTCGACAGCTGGTAGTTCTCCAGGCCGATGCGCTTGATCAGGCCCAGCTGCTGCTCCAGCCACCAGGCGTGGTCTTCCTCGGTGTCCTTGAGCTGGGCCAGCAACATGTCGCGGCTGACGTAGTCCTGCTTCTGCTCGCACAGCTTCATCGCCGCGGCCAGGTTGGCCCGCACCTGGTACTCCACCCTGAGGTCGGCCTCGAGCATCTCCACCACGGTCGTGCCCGGGGTGAACGCATGCGGGCGCATGTCCGGGTCGCCTTCCAGGAACAGGATCCGGCGCAGGATCGCGTCGGCATGCTCGGTCTCTTCCTGCATCTCGTGGCCGATGCGCTCGTAAAGCGCCTTCAGGCCCTGGTCCTCGTAGCGCCGCGAATGCAGGAAATACTGGTCGCGCGCGGCCAGCTCGCCGCGCAGCAGCTCTTTCAGGCAGTCGATGACTTCGGGATGGCCTTTCATGGGTCGGTGCTCCGGACTGGCTTGCGGGGCGCAGTGTGCCGCAAGCCGGCGGCCGGTGTTCCAATCGGAATCAGTCGCATTGGGCCGCGGCCGCCACGCCGCGGCATGGAATAATCCGCTGCGGCGGCGCGATCGGGCGCCGCGCCATCCACACCTAGCCACTGAAGGGGAAATGCATGCTTCGCTGGATCCGACGCCTGGCGGTGCTGGCCGCGCTGCTGGCCGCCTGTGCGGCGCTGCTGGCCTGGTGGCTGCTGCGCGGCAGCCTGGCCCCGCTGGACGGCGAGCTCGCCGTTCCGGGCCTGGCCGCGCCGGTGTCGGTCGAGCGCGATTCGCTGGGCGTCGTCACCATCCAGGCCGGCAGCGAGGCCGACGCCATGCGCGTCCTGGGATACGTGCATGCGCAGGAGCGCTACTTCGAGATGGACCTGATGCGGCGCAATGCGGCCGGGGAGCTGTCGGAGCTGTTCGGGGCGGTGGCGCTCGATGTCGATCGCCAGCAGCGCGTCCATCGCATGCGCGCCCGGGTCGACGCGCACCTGGACGCGTTCGCCGGCGACCGCCTGCCGCAGCTGCAGGCCTACACCGACGGCGTCAACGCCGGGCTCGGCGCGCTGAGCGTGCGGCCTTGGCCGTACCTGCTGCTGCGGCAGGCGCCGCGCCGCTGGCAGGTGGCCGATTCGGCGCTGGCCGGCTACGCGATGTACTTCGACCTGCAGGATGCGCAGAACCTGCGCGAGCTGCGCCTGTGGAAGCTGCGCCAGCACGTGCCGGCGGCGCTGTTCGGCCTGCTCGCGCACGATGGCACGCAATGGGACGCGCCGCTGTTCGGCGTTGCGCGCGGCAACGCGGCGCTGCCGGGCCCGGCGCAGGTCGACCTGCGCACGCTGCCGGTGCCCGATGGCGACCGGCCCAGCCGGCTGGCCGACAAGGGCACCCCGGGCAGCAACAACTGGGCCGTGGCCGGCGCGCTCACGGCCGATGGCCGTGCCATCGTCGCCGACGACATGCACCTGGGCCTGCGCGCGCCGAACATCTGGTTCCGCGTGCGCCTGCGCTATCCCGACAGCCGCGCGCCGGATGGCCGCGTCGACGTGTCCGGCTTCAGCCTGCCCGGCCTGCCGGCGGTGATCGTCGGCAGCAACGGGCACGTGGCCTGGGGCTTCACCAACAGCTATGCCGACACGGCCGACTGGCAGCCGGTCCGGCCGTGCGCGGCGGCGGGCGGGCCCGGGTGCGAACCAGTCGTGCGCCACGACGAGACGATCCGCGTCGCCGGCGCCGATCCGGTGGCGTTCCCGGTCGAGGAGACGCGCTTCGGCCCGATCCTGCATCCGGCCGATGCGCAGGGAACCGCACTGGCGCTGCGCTGGGTCGCCCACCAGCCCGGCGCGCTGAACTTCGGCCTGGCCGACCTGGCGATCGCCTCGGACCTGGACGATGCGCTGGCGATCGCCGCCGGCGCCGCGACCCCGGCGCAGAACCTGGTGCTAGCCGATCGCGGCGGGCGGATCGCCTGGCGCATCCTCGGGCCCCTGCCGGTACGCGATGGCCGCTGCCCGGCACCGTTGCAGGACGCCGTCTCCGCACCCGCGACCGACTGCGCGCCGTGGAGTATCTCGACCACGCGGTCGCCGGTGCTGGCCGATCCCGAAAACCATCGCCTGTGGACGGCCAACGCCCGCGTCCTGGATGGAGAGCCGCTGGCGGTGGCCGGCGACGGCGGCTACGCCCTGGGCGCCCGCGCCGCGCAGATCCGCGATGGCCTGCTGGCGAAAGACCGGTTCGACGAAACCGACCTGCTGGCGATCCAGCTCGACGACCGCGCCGTGTTCCTGCGGCGCTGGTGGCAGCTGCTGCAGGACGAGGCCAAGGGTGCGCCGGCCGGCTCGGCGTTGCATGGCCTGGCCGAGGCGGGCGCCACCTGGCAGGGCCGCGCCTCGGTCGATTCGGTGAGCTACCGCCTGGTGCGGGCATGGCGCCTCGCCGTGCACGCGCGGATCGCCGACGGCCTGGCGGCCCCGGCGCAGGCCGCGCTGGGCGATGAGTTCGCCATGCCCGACCTGCCGCAGCTGGAGGGCGTGGCCTGGCCGCTGCTGGAGCAGCGTCCGCCCCACCTGCTGTCGCGTCGCTACGACAGCTGGAGCGCGCTGCTGGAGGATGCGGCGCAGGAAGTGCGCGACGAACTGGCCGGGAAGGGCCCGCTGTCCGAACGTACCTGGGGCGAGCGCAACACGGCGCGGATCTGCCACCCGCTCGCCAACGCCCTGCCGGGCTTCTTCAGGACCCGCCTGTGCATGCCCGGCGCGCCCCTCCCGGGCGACGGCTCGATGCCCCGCGTCCAGGGCCCGGCGTTCGGCGCTTCGCAGCGGATGGTGGTCTCGCCCGGCCACGAGGCGGACGGCATCGTGCACATGCCCGGCGGACAGAGCGGCCATCCGCTGTCGCCGTTCTGGGGTGCCGGCCACGACGACTGGGTAGAGGGCCGGGCCACGCCCTTCCTGCCCGGCCCGGCAAGGCATACCCTGACCCTGGCGCCGGCCGCCCCGCAGTGACGCCACGCCGGGAGCTGGCCCCTGCTCGCTACTTTCGCTACCCGGCTGGCAAGAACCAACGCGCAAACCGATCGCCACATGCCGATCGCCACCACGGAGAACCGCCGCGATGACCCTGCGTTCCGCTGCTTCCTTCGCACTCCTGGCCAGCATCGTGCTGGCCGCCTGCAGTTCGGTCCAGCCGGATCCGGGCACGCCGGGCCGCAACGCGGCCGCCGCCGGCGCCTGCAATGCAGGTCCGGTCGCATGGGCGGTCGGCCAGCAGGCCGAACAGGACGTCATGGCCCGGGTCTGGCGCGAAAGCGGCGCCGGGCTGATCCGTCCGATCGGCCCGGGCCAGGTCGTGACCCGCGACTTCCGGCCCGACCGGGTCAACGTCGAGATCGACGCCAACAACACCATCACCCGCATCACCTGCGGCTGAGGGCCCGCCGTAGGAACCGGTTCATCGGCGACACGGGCGTCGGAATCACGAACGGGTCGCCTGTGTCGACGGCGTCGCGTCGCCGATAAGGATCGGCTCCTACGAAGCGTGCGCGGCCTCGTGCACGCCGGCCACCGCCCGCCCCGACGGGTCGGCCATCTTCGCGAAGCTCGCGTCCCAGGCGATCGCCGCCGGCGAGGAGCAGGCGATCGACTTGCCGCCCGGCACCGTCTCGGCCGCGGCCGGCGTCGGGTAGAAGCGCTCGAACACCGTCCGGTAGAAGTACGCCTCCTTGGTCTGCGGCGGATTGACCGGGAAGCGCTTGTCGGCCGCGGCCAGCTCGCGGTCGCTGACCTGCGCTTCGGCATGCGCCTTCAAGCCGTCGATCCAGCCATAGCCCACGCCATCGCTGAACTGCTCCTTCTGCCGCCACAGGATCTGCTCGGGCAGGTAGCCGTCGAAGGCCTGGCGCAGCACGCCCTTCTCCATCCGCTGGGGGCCTGCCTCGCCCTTGCGCACCATCTTGTGGCTGGCGTCCATGCGCATGGCCACGTCCAGGAACTCGCGGTCCAGGAAAGGCACGCGCGGCTCCACGCCCCAGGCCATCATCGACTTGTTGGCGCGCAGGCAATCGAAGTTGTTGAGCGCGTCGAGCTTGCGCACGAGCTCCTCGTGGAACTCGCGCGCGTTGGGCGCCTTGTGGAAGTACAGGTAGCCGCCGAACACCTCGTCGCTGCCCTCGCCCGACAGCACCATCTTCACCCCCATCGCCTTGATCCGCCGCGCCAGCAGGAACATCGGCGTGGAGGCGCGGATCGTGGTGACGTCGTAGGTCTCGATGTGGCGGATCACTTCCGGCAGTGCGTCCAGGCCTTCCTCGAAGGTGTATTCGAAACCGTGGTGCACGGTGCCCAGGGCCTCCGCCGCGATCTTCGCCGCCGCCAGGTCCGGCGAACCCTTCAGGCCGATGGCGAACGAATGCAGGCGCGGCCACCAGGCTTCCGTGCGGTCGCCATCCTCGATGCGGTGGCGGGCGTAGCGCGCGGCGACCGCGGCGACCAGCGAGGAGTCCAGGCCGCCGGACAGCAGCACGCCGTAGGGCACGTCGGTCATCAGCTGGCGGTGCACGGCCGCCTCGAACGCTTCGCGCAGTTCCCGCGGCGATACTTCCACGCCTTCGACCGCCTCGTACTTGCGCCAGGGGCGCTCGTAGTACTTCGCCAGCGTGCCGGTCGCGGTGTCGTACCAGTGGCCGGGCGGGAACTGGGCCACGTCGGCGCAGTCGTCCACGAGCGATTTCATTTCCGAAGCCACGCGCAGCCGGCCCTCGCGGTCGTGGCCCCAGTACAGCGGGCAGACCCCGATCGGGTCGCGGGCGATGATCGCCCGGCCCTTCGCCTTGTCCCACAGGGCGAAGGCGAAGATGCCATTGAGCCGGTTGAGGAACGAAGCCGGTTCGTCCTCCACGTACAGCGCGTTGATCACCTCGCAGTCCGACGCGGTCTGGAACGCATAGGGCCGGGTGAGTTCATCCTTCAGCGCGCGGTGGTTGTAGATCTCGCCGTTCACCGCCAGCGCCAGCTGGCCGTCTTCGGACAGCAGCGGCTGCGAACCGCCGGCAGGATCGACGATGGCCAGGCGCTCGTGCACGAGGATCGCGCCGTCGTCGACGTACACCCCGCTCCAGTCCGGGCCGCGGTGGCGCTGCCGCTGCGACAGGTCCAGCGCCTGCCGGCGCAGCGCCTGCAGGTCGTCGCCCGGCTGCAGGCCGAAGATGCCGAAGATCGAACACATGGGAAGCTCCTGGGTCTGGTGGGGTGTTACGGATTCCTTCGCGGATCGCGGCCAGGCGCCCGGCCCTGGCCGGCCAGCCGCCGGGCACAAAAAAACCCGCATCGGCCGGATGCGGGTTCGATGGTGGCCGGGCTGTGCTGCTCTAGCTCCGGTCGCGCTCCCGCATCGGTCGCGCACGGTTATTGGCCGCATTGTTGTTGCGGTTGCAATTGGCCGTGTTGGCGAGGCGGAACGGGTGCATGGGCCGACGTTAACCCGCTGCGCGGACCGCGCGCAACCGTTGCCGCGGCAACTGACACCCCGCTCACGCGGGCCGGCCAATACTCCCCGTGCCCCTCATCCCAGCGCGGATTTCCGCCGTCACCGGAGAGCCGACCTTGCCCGACACCACCCAACGTCTGACCCGGACCGGCCAGGTCCTGGCCCGCCTGGCGCGCCATCGCCGGATCCTGACCGGCCTGGACTGGAGCCACGCCCCGCCGGCCGAGCCGACCATCGCCCACGCCTCGGGGATCGCCGAGGCGCAGGCCTTCGCCGCCGACCTCGAATCGCTCGGCCCGGCCTTCATCAAGCTCGGGCAATCGCTGTCCACGCGACCGGACCTGGTGCCCCCGGCCTACATCGACGCACTGGACCGCATCCAGGACGAAGTCGCGCCGGTACCCACCGAGGTGATCGAGAAGATCATCGAGGAGGAACTGGGCGCCAAGATCAGCCGCCTGTTCGCTTCTTTCGACCCGGTGCCGCTGGCGGCCGCTTCGCTGGCCCAGGTCCATCGCGCGGTACTGCGCGACGGCCGCGAAGTCGCGGTGAAGGTGCAGCGCCCGGGCATGGACGCGGCCATCCGCCTGGACCTGGAGGTGCTGTCCGGCTTGGCCGGCACCGCCGATGCGCTGACCGAGACCGGGCGTCGCCTGCATTTCGCCGGCTGGATCGCCGAGTTCCGCAAGATCCTGCTGCTGGAGCTGGACTACCGGCGCGAGGCCGAGAACCTGGAGCGCTTCGGCGAACGCCTGTCCGCCTACCCGATGCTGTACGTTCCGGCGCCGGTGTGGGGCCTGTCGACCCAGCGCGTGCTGACGATGGAGCTGGTGCATGGGGCCAAGGTGACCACCGTCACCGGCCTGCGCCGCACCGAGACCGACCTGGCCACGCCGGCCGGCCAGCTGATGCGCGCCTACCTCGACCAGGTGTTCGTGCACGGCGACATCCACGCCGACCCGCACCCGGGCAACGTGCTGCTGTGCCAGGACGGAAGGCTGGCGCTGATCGACCTGGGCATGGTGGCGCAGGTACCGCCGCGCATGCGCGAACGCCTGCTCAAGCTGCTGTTCGCCGCGGTGGACGCGCGCGGCGAGGACGTGGCCCGCGAACTGGTGGCCATCGGCACGCGGCTGGAGCAGTTCGACGACGCCGCCTTCAGCCGCGACACCGGGCAACTGGTGGCGCGCTATGCCACCGGCGGCCGCCGCACCTCCGAAGGCCGCCTGCTGCTGGAGCTGGTCGGCTGCTCGGCCGAGCACGGACTGCGGGTGCCCGCCGAAATCAGCCTGCTCGGCAAGACCCTGCTCAACCTGGAACGGGTGGCCGACGCCCTGGATCCGCAGATGGACGTGCGCGAGCTGGTCGAGTCGCACCTGCAGTCGATCATGCGCGCGCAGCTGCGGCGATCGTTCTCCACCGCCAACCTGGCCAGCGAGGCGCTGGAGGTACAGGCCCTGCTGCGCGACGCGCCGCGCAAGATTTCCGACACCCTGTCGCTGCTGGCCGAGAACCGGCTGCAGGTGCGCCTGGACGGGCTGGAGAATTCGCGGTTGCTGGAGAACATGCAGAAGATCGCCAACCGCATCGCCGCCTCGGTGGTGACCGCCGCGCTGCTGCTGTCCTCGGCGATGCTGATGCGGGTGGAAACCAAGGCCCAGCTGTTCGGCTATCCCGCCCTGGCGGTGCTGCTGTTCCTGGTGGCGACGGCGCTGGGCCTGACCATCGCTCTGAGCGCGTTGCTGAGCGACCGCAAGGCCAGGCCCAACGAGCAGCGCGGGCCGCACTGAGCCTGCGCACGGGTGGATCGCAGGAGGAACATTCGGCCGCGTAGAGCCGGGCTTGCCCGGCTGCCGGCACCACGAACGAAGGCAGCGGGGCAAGCCCCGCTCTACAGGAGCAGGCGCTCGATCAGGCGCACATAGAGGTCAGGCAGCGCCTCCAGCTCGTCGACCCGGACATGCTCGTCGACCTGGTGGATGCTGGCATTGACCGGGCCGACCTCGATGCACTGCGCACCCAGCGGCGCGATGAACCGCGCGTCGGAGGTGCCGCCGCCCGTGCTCTCCTCCGGTGGCGCTCCGGCGAACTGGCCCAGCACTTCGCGCGCCACCGCGCGCAGCGTGCCTTCGGGCGTGTAGAACGGCTCGCCGCTGCGATGCCAGCGCAGGTCGTAGTCCAGGCCATGCCGGTCCAGCAGCGCGGCGACCTCCGCTTCCAGCGCCGGGGCGTTCCAGTGCGGGTTGTAGCGCAGGTTGAACAGCACCTGCAGCTCGCCGGGGATGACGTTGTTGGCGCCGGTGCCGGCATGGATGTTGGAGACCTGCAGCGAGGTCGGCGGAAAGCTCTCGTAGCCGTCGTCCCACACCTTCGCCGCCAGTTCGGCCAGCGCCGGCGCGGCCTGGTGGATCGGATTGCGCGCCTTGTGCGGGTAGGCCACGTGGCCCTGCACGCCCTTGACCGTCAACGTGCCGGACAGGCTGCCGCGGCGGCCCACCCGCAGCAGGTCGCCGAGGCGCGCGGTCGAGGACGGCTCGCCCGTGACGCACCAGTCTATGCGCTGGCCGCGCTCGCGGAACGCCTGCGCGACCTTGCGCACGCCGTCGATCGCATCGCCTTCCTCGTCGGCGGTCAGCAGGATCGCCAGGGTACCGGCGTGCGCCGGGTGCGCGGCGACGAAACGCTCGGCGGCGACGACGAATGCCGCCACGCTGCCCTTCATGTCGGCCGCGCCGCGCCCGTAGAGCACGCCGTCGCGCACCTGCGGGACGAACGGGTCGCTGGTCCACGCCTCGCGCGGGCCGGGCGGCACCACGTCGGTATGGCCCAGCAGCACCAGCACCGGCGCGCCGCTGCCGTGGGTGGCCCACAGGTTCTCGACCGCGCAGAAGCGCAGGTGCTCGCAGGCGAACTCGGCGCGTTGCAGCCGCCCGGCGAGCAGCATTTGGCAACCAGCGTCATCCGGGGTCACCGAAGGACGGGAAATCAGATCGCAGGTCAGGTCCAGCACTTCGCTCATGGTCGGCCGTTGCTCCTTGTGCAACGCAGGATACGTCAGCGGATCAGCCGCGCGTACGCCACGCCCTCGTAGAGCGTGGCTTGCCCGCTGATTCCTGCATCGTGGTCGGGAGAAGCGGGGCAAGCCCCGCTCTACGAACCCACCACACTCGCAGCAACGGCGCGCGTGCCGCTCAGCCGACGCCGAACAGCTTCTTGAAGCCGTTGTCGGAGAAGCCCTGGCTGAAGGTGCCGTCGTCCCTGACC
Source organism: Pseudoxanthomonas sp. Soil82 (assembly GCF_040446535.1). Taxonomy (NCBI): domain Bacteria; kingdom Pseudomonadati; phylum Pseudomonadota; class Gammaproteobacteria; order Lysobacterales; family Lysobacteraceae; genus Pseudoxanthomonas; species Pseudoxanthomonas sp. Soil82. The sequence goes on along the minus strand of NZ_JBEAAK010000004.1, from coordinate 298,807 downwards.
ACCACCGGGCGCCGCACCAGCTGCGGGTGCTCGCGCAGCAGCAGCTTCCACTCGGCCTGGCTGCCGGGCGCCTTGCGACCGTCGGGCAACTGCCGCCAGGTGGTCGACGACTTGTTGACCAGGGCATCGAAGCCGCCGGCCTTGCCGGCCCACTCCACCAGCGTTTCCGGTGACGGCCTGTCGTCGCGGTAATCGACGAATGCGTAGGGCACGCCGAAGCGGTCCAGCCACTTCGTCGCCTTCTTGCAGGTGTCGCAGTTCTTCAGGCCGTAGATCGTCGTGGTCATGTCTTCTTTTCTTCCAGGCCGAGGGTTGCCATCCATGGCGCTAGGTCGCCAGCTTCGGCGAGCCGGCCCGGCCATTGATGGTCGCGTTCGCTGCCCTGCCGACCGTCGACAGGACGGTCGCCAGGCGAGCGCAGCTCAGCCACGCAGGAGGTCGTTGATGCTGGTCTTGGAACGCGTCTTCGCGTCCACCTGCTTGACGATCACGGCGCAGTAAAGCGAGTGGCTGCCGTCGGCGGCCGGCAGCGAGCCGGAGACCACCACGCTGCCCGGCGGGACGTAACCGTAGGAGATCTCGCCGGTGGCGCGGTTGTAGATCCGGGTCGACTGGCCGATGAACACGCCCATGCCGATCACGCTGTGGTGGCCGACGACCACGCCCTCGACCACTTCCGAACGCGCGCCGATGAAGCAGTGGTCTTCCACTATCGTCGGGCTGGCCTGCAGCGGCTCGAGCACGCCGCCGATCCCCGCGCCGCCGGAGATGTGGCAATGCTTGCCGACCTGGGCGCAGGAGCCGACGGTGGCCCAGGTGTCGACCATGGTGCCCTCGCCCACATGCGCGCCGATGTTGATGAAGCTCGGCATCAGCACCACGTCCTTGCCGAAATGGGCGCCGCGCCGGGCGATCGTGCCTGGCACCACGCGCACGCCCAGCTTGCGGAACTCGGCTTCGCCGTAGTCGCCGAACCGGGCCGGCACCTTGTCCCAGAATGGCGCCGGCTGGCCGTCCATCACCACCATGTCGTTGACCCGGAAGTAGAGCAGCACGGCCTTCTTCAGCCACTCGTTGACCTGCCAGCCGCCCTTGCCGTCCGGCTCGGCCACCCGGAACTCGCCCGACTCCAGGCCACCGATCACGCGCTCCACCAGCGGCCGGGTGGAGCCGTCGATCTCGTCCAGGGTCAGGGCGGCGCGGCGCGCGAACGCGCTTTCGATCGAGAACTTCAATTCGTCCAGGCCGGGGCCGGCAGGCGCAGCCGGGCGCTTGCGCGCGGTCTTGCGGGCAGGGGTCTTCTTCGGCTTCTGCGCGGCCATCAGCGGGGGGCTCCTCGGTTCGGGTTTTCGGGATCGAGCCGTGCACGCAGTTCGGCGCGCAGGACGTCCTGCGCGGCAGCGTCCAACGGCCGGTCGTGTTCGTCGGTGATCTGGAACAGGTCTTCGGCGCGCTCGCCGAAGGTGGCGATGCGGGCGTCATGCACCCGCAAGTGGCTGGCACGCAGCGCCTGGGCGACATCGGCCAGCAGCCCGGGGCGGTCGGGGCAGACCAGGCCGAACAGGCTGCGGCGCCCGTCGGCCGTGGTGCTGAAATCCACCCGCGGCGGGAAGCGGAAATGCCGCAGCTGCCTTGGCGCGGCGCGGCGCGGCGCGCGCACCTGGTCCAGTGCGCCCGACAGCGCCCCGCGCAGCGCCAGCTCCAGTTGCGCCGGCTCGCCACAGGCGTAGCTGTCGGCCGGCAATATCTCGAACGTGTCGAACACGGTGCCATGCGGGCCCATCAGGATCCGCGCCTGGTGCACGGCGTAGCCGTGGCGGTCGAGGGTGGCCACGATCGCGGCGAACAGGCCATCGCGGTCGGGCGAATGCACGAACACCTCCAGCGCGCCGCCGTGCTCGCCGGCGGCACCGCCGATCGGCCTGACCACGACCTGGGTCTCGCCCATCCGCACCTCGACCAGCGCCGCTGCCTGCCAGGCCAGCTGCTCGGGGCGGAAGCGCAGGAAGCTCTCGTCCGGCATCTCGGCGAACTGCCGCTCGATGGTGGCGTCGTCATGGCCTTGTTCGCGAAGCAGGAGCCGGGTGGCTTCGCGCGCCTCGGCCACGCGTGCCTCGGCGTCGACCGGCGCTTCCAGGCCTTCGCGCAGCACCCGGCGCGTCGCCAGGTAGAGGTCGGCCAGCAAGCGGTCCTTCCAGGCATTCCAGAGCTTGGGACTGGTGCCGGCGATGTCGGCGCAGGTCAGCAGGTAGAGGTAGTCCAGGCGCTCGCGGTCGCCGACCAGGGTGGCGAAGGCGCGGACCACTTCCGGGTCGGAGATGTCCTGCTTCTGCGCGGTCACCGACATGCGCAGGTGCTGCTCCACCAGCCAGACGACCAGCCCGGTGTCGGCCTCGCTGAGGCCGTGGGCGGCGCAGAAGGCGCGCGCGTCGACCGCGCCCAGTTCGGAATGGTCGCCGCCGCGTCCCTTGGCGATGTCGTGGAACAGGCCCGCCAGCAGCAGCAGCTCCGGCTTGCGCAGGCGCGGCCAAACTTCGTGAGCGATCGAGAAGCGCTCGTCGCCGTCGCCGGCGCCCGCGCTGGCGCTGGCGAAGCCCTCGATGTTCCGCAGCACCATCAGCGTGTGCTGGTCCACGGTGTAGACGTGGAACAGGTCGAACTGCATTCGCCCGGACACCTGCGCGAACGCCGGCAGGTACTGGCCGAGCACGCCCAGCCGCGCCATCCGCGTCAGTGTCTGCACCGGTCGCGGGCCGCGCAGCAGCGCCATGAAGCGCTCGCGCGCCGCCGGGCCTGCATCGGCATAGGCCGGCAGCTGCCGCAGCGACTCGGCCAGCGCGCGCGCGGTCTGCGAATGCAGGCCACGCACTTGCGGATGGGCGGCCCAGGTCGAGAACAGCGCCAGCACTTCGCGCAGGTCGCCCTCGGGCCAGTAGCCGGCCGCCGCGGCCAGGTAGCCGCGGCGCAGGACGAAGTCCGGGTTCAGCGGCTCGGGCTTTGCTTCACCATCGAAGGTCTCTTCGAAGCGCTGCAACAGGCGGTCGCTGATCCGGCGGACGATCGCCGCGCTGCGGTAGAAGCCCTGCATCATCTTCTCGACGCCGAGGCTGTGCTCGTCGTCGTCGTAGCCCAGCCGCTGCGCCAGCGCCTTCTGGTAGTCGAAGCGCAGCCGCTCTTCCGGTCGCCCGGCGACCAGGTGCAGTCCGAAGCGCAGCCGCCCGAGCGAGCGTCGCTCGCGGGCCAGCGCCGCCGCCTCGTCGGCGCCCAGGTGGCCGAGGCCGACCACCGCCTCCAGTTCGCGCACGCCGAACGCGCGCTCGGCCATCCACCCCAGCGTATGCAGGTCGCGCAGGCCGCCGGGGCCGTCCTTGATGTTCGGCTCCAGGTTGTCCGAGGTATCACCGTGGCGACGATGGCGCTGCTGCAGCTCCTCGCGCTTGGCCAGGAAGAAATCGCGCGGCGGCCAGATCCGGCCGGGTGCGATCGCCGCGGCGAGCGCGGCCATCGCCTCCGGCCCCGCCGCGACCGGACGCGCCTCGAGCAGGGCGGTCATCACGGTCTGGTCTGCCGCCGCCGTCGTGCATTCCTGCGCCGAGCGCACCGCGTGCCCGATGGGCAGGCCGGTGTCCCAAAGCAGGGCGAAGAACCGCGACAGCGAGGCCTGGTGCGCCTGCTGCGCGTCCGGCTCTGCCAGCACCAGCAGGTCGATGTCCGAGCGCGGGAACAGTTCGCCGCGGCCATAGCCGCCCACGGCGATCAGCGACAACCCCGCGCCTTCCGGGATGCAGTGGTGCCAGGCGCGGCGCAGCAGGTCGTCGACCAGGCGTGCGCGCAATGCGAGCAGGCGGTCGATGTCGACGTCGCGGCCGTACCGCTTGAGCAGGCGCGCGTCGCCATGGGCGAGCAGTTCGCGCGCGCGCGCGGCCCAGCCGGCATCGTCGGCCGCGCCGCCGTCGCCGTGGACATCGGCCCCCGTCGGATCGACGCCCATGCCGGCGCTCACGCCGGCGGCGTCTGGCCGGAGGCCGGTGGCGGCACGTCGTCGGCGCCCAGTGTCAGCACGTCCACGCCATCCTCGGTCACCGCGACCATGTGCTCCCACTGCGCCGAAAGCTTGCGGTCCTTGGTCACCACGGTCCAGCCGTCGGGCAGCACCTTGGTGTAGCGGGTGCCCTCGTTGATCATCGGCTCGATGGTGAAGGTCATGCCCGGCCGCAGCACCAGGCCATCGCCCGGGCGGCCGTAGTGCAGCACCTGCGGTTCGTCGTGGTAGACCTTGCCGATGCCGTGCCCGCAGTACTCGCGCACCACGGTGAAGCGCTCGGCCTCGGCGTAGCTCTGGATCGCATGGCCGACGTCGCCCAGGGTCGCGCCCGGCTTCACCGCGCGGATGCCGCGCCACATCGCCTCGAAGGTGGTTTCGACCAGGCGCCTGGCCATGACCGACGGGGTACCGACGTAGTACATGCGGCTGGTGTCGCCATGCCAGCCGTCCTTGATGACGGTGACGTCGATATTGAGGATGTCGCCTTCCTTGAGGACCTTGCCGGGGCTGGGGATGCCGTGGCAGATCACGTTGTTGACCGAGGTGCAGACCGTCTTGGGGTAGCCGCGATAACCGACGTTGGCCGGGATCGCGCCCTGCACCTTGACGATGTGGTCGTGGCAGAGCCGGTCCAGCTCCTCGGTGGTCACGCCCGGCTTCACGTGCGGGGCGATCATCTCCAGCACTTCGGCGGCCAGGCGGCCGGCGATGCGCATCTTCTCGATTTCCTCGGGGGTCTTCAGGTGCAGGGTCATGCGCGGATTATCGCCGATCCCGCCCGTTCCTGAACGCGCGCGCTTCCGGTCGCGGGCCAAGCCGGCGGATTGACTCGAATCAACGCCTGCGACCCATCGGCCAACCATACTGTGCCGAATCCTAAACCGTTCACGCCAATGAACTGACGCGACGGGTCACTTTTTGCGGTCCGTGCCCGCCTTAATACGCGCACCGTGTCACAATATCCCCATTCAGGAAGGTGGCGATCCCGTCAAATCCTGCTTCCACGGACCGGAAGGCCCTGCGTCGGAGAGCTGGCACGCTTCCTGCTCAATCCCCTGCCAGTACCACCACCCATCCAACACCAGACACTTCCGGAGTCCCCGATGAACCTGTTCAAGAGCACCCTGATCGCTACCGCCCTGGTCGCCGCCGGCGTCGCGGGCACCGCCAACGCCGCCACCGTCAACAGCACGTTCCAGGCGAAGATCGTCATCACCGAATCGTGCGCCTTCAGCTCCGCCGCCACCGACGTCGACTTCCTCACCAAGGCGCGCGGGTCGGCCGGCAACGCCGACGCCACCGGCACCCTGGTGGTGACCTGCACCAACGGCACCCCGTACACGATCGCCCTCAACGCTGGCAGCTACCCGTCGGCCACGGTCACCTCGCGTCGCATGAGCAGCGGCGCCAACAGCATCCCGTACGGCCTGTACCGCAACGCCGCCCGCGACCAGAACTGGGGCAACACGCAGGGCACCGACACCGTCGCCGGCACCGGCAACGGCAACCCGCAGAGCGTTTCGGTCTTCGGCCGGGTGCTGAGCGCCGACACCGTCGCTGCGCCGGCCGGCACGTATACCGATACCATCCAGGCAACGATCACCTACTGATCGACGGGCGAGGTCGGGAATGGGCCCGATGACATGGCAGGACAGGGGGCGCTCCCGGCGGGTGCGCCATCCGCGGATCGGACGCTGGATGCTGGTTGCCGCCCTGGCGGCGGCGGGCACGGCCGCACAGGCGGCCGACCTGCAGGTGAACCCGATCATGGTCGAGTTCGCCACCGGCGAGCAGTCGCAGGCCATCTGGCTGACCAACACCGGGACCGAGCCCCTCAAGGCCCAGGTCCGGGTGTCCAGCTGGTCCCAGGCTGATGGCACCGACCGGCTCACGCCCACGCGCGACCTGATCGCCAGCCCGGCGATCCTCGAGGTCGCGGCAGGCGAGCAGCAACTGGTACGGCTGATCCGGCCGCGCACCGAGGCCTCGCAGTCCGAGCTCGCCTATCGCCTGGCGATCGACGAGTTGCCGGCCGACGCGGCGGCGCCGCGCGACCCGGGCCTGCAGTTCCTCCTGCAGTACTCGGTGCCGGTGTTCGTGCTGGCCGAGGGAACCGAGCCGCTGAGTCCATCGCGCCGTACCGCGACGACGCCGGAAGCGGCCGGCGCCCCGGCCGGGTTGTCCGCCAGCCTCGCGTCCCAGGGCGATGCCAGCCTGCTCAGCATCGCCAACCCCGGGCGACAGCGGGTCCGGTTGAGCAACCTGGCGTGGGTCGACGGGACCGGGAAGCGCACCGAGCTGGTGCCGGGTCTTTTCGGCTATGTGCTGGCCGGCCAGCGGATGCAATGGGAAATCCCGCTGTCCCCACAGCTGCGAGCGGGTGGGGGCAGCCTGAAGGTCAGGTTCAATGACGATCCGAACGACCAGACATTGCCGCTGGAAACTCCTGGCAGCTAGCATCGCCGCGGCCTGCGCGCCCGGCGCGCTGGTGGCCGCCCCCGCTCCCAATCCTTCGCCCGCGGGCTATGCGGCCCCGGGCAACCTGGACCTGGTCCAGTCGGGTGAAGCCGATATCGAAGCCTCGGCGGGTTCCCAGGAGCTGTACCTGGAAGTGTCGCTCAACGAGTTCGCGACCGGGCGCCTGGCGCGGTTCGTGATGGTCGACGGGCGCCTGCATGCCAGTGTCGCCACGCTGCGCGAACTCGACCTGCGGTGGCCGGGAAGCGAAAGCGCCGACGGCCTGGTCGCGCTGGACGACATCCCGGGACTGCAATCCCGCTACGACGCCGCCAGCCAGCAGCTCGCGCTGACGGCACCGCTCGAACTGCTGGCCGGGGAGCGCGAGCTCTTCAGCGAGGGCGAGCAGCCGATTCCGCGCATCGACCCGGCTACCCGCGCGCCCGGCCTGCTCCTCAACTACGACCTGTACGCCCAGGGCGACAGCGACTACCGCTCGTTCAGCGGCTGGACGGAGCTGCGCCTGTTCGGCGCCGGGCCTGGCGTCTGGAGCAACAGCATGGTCAGCCGGCTCGACAGCGCCCCGGGACGCGGCGACGAGCACGACATGGTCCGCCTGGATACCTTCTGGCAGCTGGACCTGCAGGACAGCATGGTCTCGGTCGTGGCCGGCGATACCTTCAGCGGCTCCCTGGGCTGGACCCGGACCACGCGCATCGGCGGCGTGCGCGCGTCGACGAATTTCGCGCTGCAGCCGTACCGCGTCACCACGCCCCTGGCGTCCTTCGCCGGCGACGCTGTGCTGCCCTCGACCGTGGACCTCTACATCAACGGTATCCGGCAGTCGAGCCAGCAGGTCCGGCCCGGCCAGTTCCAGATCGACACGATCCCGACGGTCAACGGCGTCGGCCAGGCGCAGATGGTGGTCACCGACATCAACGGCCAGAGCCGGATCGTGAACTTCTCGCTCTACAACACCGGGCAACTCCTGCAGCAAGGATTGACCGACTGGTCCGTCGAGGCCGGCAAGGTGCGACGCGACTACGGCCTGCGCTCGTTCTCCTACGGCGACGACACGATGGGCAGCGCCTCGGTCCGCCACGGCCTGAGCAACCAGGCCACGCTGGAGGCGCACGCCGAGGCCACCAACGGCCTGCAGATGGCGGGCGCCGGCGGCGTCTGGCTGCTCGGCGACCGCGGCGGCGTGCTCGACGCCTCCCTGGCCGGAAGCCGTTACCAGGGCGAATCCGGCCACCAGTACGGCTTGGGCTACCAGTGGAACTCCTCGATATTAAACGTGGGCCTGGCCACGCTGCGGCGCACCGCGGATTTCGCCGACGTCGCCAGCCTCGAGGAGGCGGTGCTGCCGCGGCGCATGGACAGCGGCTTCGCCGGAATCAACTGGGGCGTCGCCCAGATCGGCGCCAGCTACGTGCGCCAGGACATCGTGGGCCAGCCTTCGGCGCGCTACGCCAGCCTGACCTGGTCCCGGCAGTTGCCGCACAACGGCTACCTCAGCCTGAGCGTGAGCCGTGACCTGGAGAACCGCGACGCCGACAGCGCCTTCCTGTACTGGTCGATGCCATTGGACCGCAGCACCTCGCTGTCGGCCTCGGCCCGGCACAGTCGCAGCGCGGACAACCTCAGCGTGGAGGCCAACCGCCAGGTGGACAGCGACCTCGGCGGACTGGGCTGGCGGGTCCAGTCCACCGTCGGCGACCGCCCGGCGGCGCAAGCCCAGCTTTCCGGCCTGGGCAGGTACGGTGCGTGGAATGCCGGCCTCCTGTACCAGCGCGGCGAAGGCGCGATCCCCGACAGCACGACCGGTTTCGCCGGCGCCAGCGGCAGCGTGCTGCTCATGGAGAAGCACCTGTTCGCGATGCGGCGGGTCGATGACGCCTTCGCACTGGTGTCCACGGACGGCGTGGCCGGCGTACCGATCCTGCAGGAAAACCGCCTGGTGGGATTCACCGACGAAGATGGCCTGCTGCTGGTCAACCGCCTCAATGCCTGGCAGAACAACCGCCTCTCGATCGATCCCCTGCAGGCGCCGACCGACGTGCGCCTGGGGCGCACCGACATGCTGGCCGTACCGGCGAGCCGCAGCGGCATGCTGGCCCGGTTCCCGATGCGGCCGACCCTTTCGATCCAGGCCACCGTCACCGACGTCGACGGCCGGCCCATCGCCGCGGGCAGCTCGGTGTGGACCGCCGACGCCGACCCGGCTACGGCACCGGCACTGACCGTCGTCGGTTACGACGGCCTGCTGTACCTGCAGGACCTGACGCCAGGGGCCGGCATCAGGATCCGCCACAATGGCGGCTACTGCGAAGTGGCCCTGCCCGAGCTGGCGAAGCCGACCGGCTTCGTCGAACTGGATGGAGTGGTCTGCCGATGAACCGCAATCCCGATGCCACAGCGACAGGATCCTGCCTGGCCAGCGCCGCCCTGGCGCTGGTCCTGGCCTTGGCCGGCTTCTGGCCGGCGCCGGCGCGGGCCGACAACGAGTGCAACATCGACGGCTCCAACCCGATCGCCTTCGGCACGGTCGGCGCCGGCGGCGCGACCACCACCGGCTCGGTCCGCTTCTACTGCCAGAACGACGGGCCGGCGGTGCGCACCTTCCGTGCGTGCCTGTACATGAATCCGCAGGTGCTACCGGGCGTGGATCCGCGCCGGATGATCCAGTGGTGGCCGCTGGACACCCTGGATTACGACCTGTACGCGGACCCGGCCATGACCCAGCTGATCGGTTCGACCACCAGCGGCCATGCGGTCTACAGCATCACCATGACCACCACCAGCGTCGGCCGGACCTACAGCTCGATGCCGGTCTACGCGCGCATCCCGCCGCAGAGCGTGACCGCCGGCAACTACATCTCGCAGATCAGCACGCAGATGCGCAGCACCTCCAACAGCGGCTCCGCGGCGCCGACCGTCGCCCAATGCGCCACCGCCCCCATCACCGGCACCAACTACACCGAGGTCAGCGCGACCTTCGCCAACACCTGCTACATCAGCACCGCCACCGACATGGACTTCGGTTCGGTGGTCAACCTGGGCGCCTCACGCGACCAGACTTCGACCATCAGCGTGCGCTGCCCGACCGGCAGCAGTTACCGGATCGCGCTCAACTTCGGGGTCAATACCACTGGCGGAGCCGTGCGGCGGATGGCCGGCCCCGGCGGCAACTTCCTGGACTACCAGCTGTACCGCAACTCCGGCCGCAGCCAGGTCTGGGGCAACACCAGCGGCAGCGATGTCAGCGGCACCGGCAACAACACCATCCAGAACTACACCGTGTACGGACGGGTGCCTGCCCAGCCGGTCGGCGCGGCGGGCGCCTACGCCGACACCATCACGGTGACCCTCACCTACTGAGGGCCCCGCCGCCGGGAGTCGTGGACGCGGCGCCTGACCGTGGCGACGCGCCGTTTGCGTGATCCAGAGCACAGATCACGCCGCGCAAACGCCAGCGGGCGAACAATCGGCTCAACTTACCGAGGCATTTGCCGAAAGCGTGGCTGAAGACCGGTCTCCCAGACCGGGGAGGAGCCGCCGATGCACGCCTGCAGAACATTACTGGCCGTGGCAGGCCTGGCCCTGGCGATGGGCGCCGTGCAGGCGTCCAGCCAGCGGTCCACGCTGCGGATATCGCTGACCATCGTCGACCGTTGCGATGTCAGCGGCGCCAGCGCCCGACCGAGCGTCGACTGCTCGGCCGGCGTGCCCTGGACCGTGGCCCCGCCGGGCGCGGCGCCCTCGCTGGTCGCCGATGGAACCTCCGCCCGGCACTACCCCGTTCCACATAGCGGCCCGGTGGACGAGGCCCGGGTCACCACCATCGTCTTCTGATGATGGCGCGGCGCTGGCCCCGGTCCTGGCTGGTCGCGCCGTTGGCGTGGCTGGGCTTCGCCATGTCCGCGGCCTCGGGCGAGCTGCGCCTGGAGCCGGTGTCGCTGGCACTCCAGCCGGACGAACAGGCCACCACGTTCTGGCTCAGCAATACCGGCCGGGAGCCTTTGCAGGCACAGGTGCGCGTGTTCTCCTGGACCCAGGACGATGGCGGCGAAGTGCTGGCGCCGACCCGCGACGTGGCCGTCAGCCCACCCCTGCTGGAAGTGCCTCCGCTCGGCCGGCAGAGGGTGCGGGTCGTGCGCCTGGCGGCCGACCCACCTTTCGCGGAAACCGCCTACCGGCTGGTCGTGGACGAGTTGCCGCAGACCGCCGCTGCGGCGGGGGAGCAGCCGCTCCTGCGTTATTCGATACCTGTCTTCCTGCTGCCCGTCCCCGCCCCCGCGGGCCCTCTGCTGAGCGCGCGGATCGAGGAGGACGCCAGCGGACAGCGCCTGCTGCGCCTGGAGAACAGCGGCGACCGCCATGCCCGGGTCGCCGCCCTGCGCTACATCGGCACCGGCGGGCGCCGCCATGAGCTGGCACCGAGCCTGGCCGGCTATGTCCTGGCCGGCCGGTACAAGCACTGGCCATTGCCCGAAGACGCCGGCCGGCCGCCTTACGGACGCTTCGAGGCCGAGGTGAACGGCCAGGCGCAGGTCCTGGTCCCGGCCGCGGACCTGCTCTCGGGCCGCTGACCGGTTTGCCCGGCACCGCCGCGCCGGCTATACTCCCGCGGCTGTCCTCCGCCCTGCCTCCTGGCCGGGCCGCCCACGCCGGGCGGGACGGCGCCGGCTTCGACCGGCCCAGGCGAATACACACCTGACGCCACCCCCCGTGCCGGGGTGCCCGGGCTGGTTTTCCAGCCGCGGGTTCGGACACGGAAGCGCCAGGGAGGCCCAACCCCGGAATCGTTGGTGCGCGCCCTTCGCAAGGGCCCGCATGTTCCACGCGCGGACCTACCAAGAAAAGCCGCGCCTGCGAAGCGATTCCACCACCAGGAGTTACAGCAATGCCCCAGATCACCATGCGCCAGATGCTCGAAGCAGGCGTCCACTTCGGCCACCAGACCCGTTACTGGAACCCGAAGATGGCCCCGTACATCTTCGGCGCGCGCGGCAAGATCCACATCATCAACCTCGAGAAGACCGTTCCGCTCTTCTCCGACGCGATGAACTTCATCTCGGCCATCGCCCAGAAGCGCGGCACCATCCTGTTCGTCGGCACCAAGCGCAGCGCGCGCGAGGCGATCAAGGAAGAAGCCGAGCGTTGCGGCCAGCCGTACATGACCCAGCGCTGGCTGGGCGGCACCCTGACCAACTTCCGCACCGTCAAGCAGTCGGTGTCGCGCCTGAAGGAGCTGGAAGCGGCCGAGACCGACGGCACCTTCGAGAAGCTGGTCAAGCACGAAGTGCTGGGCCTGCGCCGCGAGCGCGAGAAGCTGGAAGCCTCGCTGGGCGGCATCAAGGAGATGAACCGCCTGCCCGACGCGCTGTTCGTGATCGACATCGGCCATGAAGACATCGCCATCAAGGAAGCCAAGAAGCTCGGCATCCCGGTGATCGCGGTGGTCGACACCAACTACGACCCGGCCCTGGTCGACTACGCCATCCCGGGCAACGACGACGCCATCCGCGCCGTGCAGCTGTACGCACGCGCCGCCGCCGATGCGGTGCTGGAAGGCAAGGCCGCCGCGCCGCACGCGGCCACCGTCACCGAGGGCGACTTCGCCGAAGGCGACGCCGAGAAGGCCCCGCGTCGCGCCCCGGCCAAGAAGGGCGCGCCGCGCAAGGACAAGGCCGAAGGCGGCGAAGCCGCGGTCGCCGAGTGACCCACCCCGGCGGCCGCCACGCGGCCGCCACTCCGCCGGGCGGCCGCACCTGCGCGCCGTCCGCGGCCCGGGCCTGGCGCCCGGTACGCGCCGCAGGCGCTGCCGGCCGCCGGCCCCGCTCCGCGCCGCGGAGCCACATTCATCACATAACGAGGTAAACCCGTGGAAATCACTGCTTCCCTGGTCAAGGAACTGCGCGAGCGCACCGGCGCCGGCATGATGGAGTGCAAGAAGGCGCTGACCGAGAACGGCGGCAACATCGACGCCGCCGGCGAGTGGCTGCGCAAGTCGGGCCTGGCCAAGGCCGACAAGAAGGCCGACCGCGTCACCGCCGAAGGCCGCATCGCCGTGGCCCAGGCCGGCGGCAAGGCCGTGCTGGTCGAGATCAACTCCGAGACCGACTTCGTCGCCAAGGACGCCAACTTCATCGCCTTCACCGACGCCGTCGCCGCGGCGGCGCTGGCTGCCGGCGCCAAGGACATCGAATCGCTCAAGACCGCCAAGCTGCCGTCGGGCGAGACCGTCGAAGAGGCCCGGGCGGCCGCCATCGCCAAGCTGGGCGAGAACATGCAGGTCCGCCGCATCGTCGCCATCGACAGCGCCCACAACGTGGCGGCGTACGTCCACGGCGGCCGGATCGGCGTTCTGGTCGAGGTCAACGGCGGCGACGCCGAGCTGGCACGTGGCATCGCCATGCACGTGGCCGCGATGAACCCGCCGTACAACAAGGCCGCCGACGTGCCGGCCGAGTTCGTGCAGAAGGAGAAGGAGATCGAGCTGGCCAAGATGTCCGAGAAGGACAAGTCCAAGCCGGCCGAGATCCTGGAGAAGATCATCTCCGGCAAGATCAACAAGATCGTCAACGAAGTGACCCTGTACGGCCAGCCGTACGTGCTGGACGGCGACAAGACCGTCGAGCAGGCGGTCAAGGCCGCCGGTGCCGACGTGGTCGGCTACCAGCGGCTGGTGGTCGGCGAAGGCATCGAGAAGGTGGTGGAGGACTACGCCGCCGAAGTGGCCAAGGCGATGCAGGTCTGACCCGAGCCGCGACGTCCAGCCGCCGCAAGCAAGCGAGGAAGGCCGCGGGAATCCCGCGGCCTTCCTGCTTTCCGGCCCGGGCGACGCGCGGCGCCGGCAAAACTGCTGACTGACGCACGCTTTTGCCGGCATACTCCGGCTGATTACCGTCCCGATCGCACCTGATGCACCCCGACCTGGAAGCCCACCTCCTGCATTGCCGCAACCTGCCGTCACCGCCGGCAGTGGCCTTGCGGATCATCGAACTGGCGCAGGATCCGGGGGCGGACCTCAATGCGACGGCGCAGGCCATCGGCGTGGACCCGGCGCTGACCGCGCGGATGCTGCGGGTCGCCAATTCGCCGCTGTACGCGGGCAGGCGCCGGGTCGACAACCTGCCGCAGGCCCTGACCCTGCTCGGATTGAACGCCACCATCAGCCTGGCCCTGGGCTTCTCGCTGGCCCAGGGAATGCGCGGTACAGGCGACGCCCGCGACCAGGAGCGCATCTGGCGGCGCAGCGTGCTGGCCGCGCTGGCCGCGCGCCTGCTGGGCAACCACGCCGGCGTCAAGCGCCTGGAAGACCTGATGCTGGCCGGCCTGCTCCAGGACATCGGCGCGCTGGCCCTGCTCCAGGCCAAGCCGGAGGAGTATCCGGCGCTGCGGGCGCAGGCGGACGGCAACGACGCGCTGCTGTCGCTGGAACGGGCCGCGTTCGGCGCCGACCACGCCGAGGTGGGCGCGTGGCTCGCACGCCACTGGCGCCTGCCCGCGTACCTCGCCGATGCGATCGACGGCAGCGAGTCGGCGCCGGTCGCCGACGACGCTTTCCAGGCCTGCGTGCAGGCCTCCGGCGTCATCGCCGACCTCTGGCTGGCCGAAGGCGACGTCGACGCGCTGCGCGAACGCGCGCTCGCGCTGGTATCGGCCTGCGCCGCCGACGGCACCCGGCTCGACGACCTCCTGGTACGGATCGCCACCGCGCTGCCGGAAATCAGCGCGATGTTCGACGTCCACATCGCCCATCCCGGCCACCTGGCCGCGATCGCCGACCATGCCAAGGAGCTGCTGATCCTGCGCAATTTGCGCGAGATCCAGGATGCCGCGCGCGCGCGCAGCGAGGCCCAGGCATCGGAAGCGCAGGTGCGCCAGCTGACCGAGCAGTCGCGGCGAGACCCGCTCACCGGCGTCTACAACCGGCTGCAGATGGAGGAGGTGCTCGAACGCGAGTTCGCCACCGCCGTCGCCCTGCAGCAACCGCTGTCGATCGCGTTCATCGACCTGGACGACTTCAAGCACATCAACGACCGCCACGGCCACCTGGTCGGCGACCGGGTCCTGCACCAGTTCGCGCAGACCCTGCAGCGCATGCTGCGCAGCACCGACCTGGTCGCGCGCTACGGGGGCGAGGAATTCCTGGTCGTGCTGAGCCATTCCAACGAGGCCTCCGCGTCGCGGGTGCTGCAGCGCATCCTCGAGGAAACCTCGCGGATGCCCATGGCGGAGGTCGACGGCAAGCCGCTCTACGTGACCTTCTCCGCCGGGCTGGCCACGCACGGCACCGGTCGCCAGTTCGCCGATGCGCGCAGCCTGCTGGCGGCCGCCGACGATGCGCTCTACGGCGCCAAGCGCGAAGGCCGCAACCGGGTCAGCCAGCACGGGCAGTGAACGGCCGCGCACGAAGCGAGCCGCACCCCGGGCCTTTCCGCTAGAATTCCCGCGCCCCCACCCGCCCCCGAGACCGCCATGTCCGAGCTCGCCTACCGCCGTGTCCTGCTGAAGCTGTCGGGGGAGGCGTTGATGGGGGCGGAGGACTACGGCATCGATCCGGTCGTGATCGGCCGCATCGCCCGCGAGATCATGGAAGTACGCGAGGCCGGCGCCGAGATCGGCCTGGTGATCGGCGGCGGCAACATTTTCCGCGGTGCCGGCCTGGCCGCCTCGGGCATGGACCGGGTGACCGGCGACCAGATGGGCATGCTGGCCACGGTGATCAATGCGCTGGCCATGCAGGACGCGCTGGAGAAGCTCGGCGGCAAGGTCCGGGTCATGAGCGCGCTGAAGATCAACGACGTGTGCGAGGACTACATCCGCCGCCGCGCCGTGCGCCACCTGGAGAAAGGCCGCATCGGCATCTTCGCCGCCGGCACCGGCAACCCGTTCTTCACCACCGACTCGGCCGCCGCCCTGCGGGCGATCGAGATCAACGCCGACCTGCTGCTCAAGGCGACCAAGGTCGACGGCGTCTACGACCGCGACCCGAAGAAGCACTCCGATGCGGTCCGCTTCGAGGAGCTGGACCACGACGAAGTCATCGCCCGCGACCTGCAGGTGATGGACACCGCCGCCTTCGCCCTGTGCCGCGACCACGGGATCCCGCTGCGGGTCTACGACATCTCGGTGCCCGGCAACCTGATGCGGATCCTGCGCGGCGAACGCGTCGGCACCCTGGTCCGTTCGCGCCGCTGAGCCGCGGCGTCGGCGGACCGCGGGCGGTCGCCGCCCGCGCCGCGCCGCGGGCGATCCCCGTATAATCGGCCGATTAACGCGAACGGACGGAATACGGCGATGATCAACCAGATCAAACAAGACGCGCAGGCCCGCATGACGAAGAGCATCGACGCCCTTCGCCACAACCTGGTCAAGGTCCGCACCGGCCGCGCCTCCACCGGACTGGTCGACACCATCCGCGTCAGCGCCTACGGCAGCGAAGTGCCTTTGTCCCAGGTCGCGGCGGTGTCGGTCTCCGACGCGCGCTCGCTGGTGATCACCCCGTGGGACAAGGGCATGGTCGGCGCGGTCGAGAAGGCGATCCTGGCCTCGGACCTGGGCCTGACCCCGAACACCGCCGGCACCACCATCCGCCTGAACCTGCCGGCGCTGACCGAGGAACGCCGCCGCGAGCTCACCAAGGTCGTGCACGCCGAGGGCGAGGACACCAAGGTCGCCATCCGCAACATCCGCCGCGACGCCAACCAGCACGTCAAGGACCTGCTCAAGGAAAAGCAGGTCACCGAGGACGAGGTGCGCAAGGCCGAGGACGACATCCAGAAGATCACCGACAAGGCGATCAAGGACGTCGACGAGGTGGTCAAGGCCAAGGAACAGGAACTGATGGCGGTCTGAGCGGTCTGCTCACGGCATGACTGCCTCTCCCGCCACCGCCGGCGCGCCCGTCCCCCGCCACCTGGCGGTGATCATGGACGGCAACGGCCGCTGGGCCCAGCGCCGGCGCCGCCCGCGCGCGATCGGCCACCGCGCCGGTGCGCGCGCGGTCAACCGGGTGATCGATTTCTGCCTGGAGCGCGGCATCGGCGCGCTGACCCTGTTCGCCTTCTCCAGCGAGAACTGGGGCCGGCCGGAAGAGGAAGTCGGCGCGCTGATGAAGCTGTTCCTCAACGCGCTGGAGCGCGAGGTCGACGAACTGGACCGGCGCGGCGTGCGGGTGCGCTTCATCGGCGAGCGCGGTCCGTTCGCCGAGCCGATCCGCGCGCGGATGGCCGCCGCCGAGGCACAGACGCTGCGCAACGACCGCCTGCACCTGGCCATCGCCGCCAGTTACGGCGGACGCCAGGACATCGCCGCCGCCGCGCGGGCGCTGGCCGTCGAGGTGGCCGCCGGCCGGCTGCGCCCGGAACAGGTCGACGAGGCGGCCGTGGGGGCGCGCATGGCCCTGGCCGACCTGCCGCCCCCGGACCTGTTCATCCGCACCGGTGGCGACCACCGGGTCAGCAACTTCCTTCTCTGGCAGCTGGCCTACACCGAACTGTGGTTCACCGAGACCCTGTGGCCGGACGTGGATGCCGGCGTGCTGCAGCAGGCCTTGGACGACTATGCCGGGCGCGAACGCCGCTTCGGACTGACCAGCGCCCAGATTGGCGCGGAGACGACTCCATGACCCGCACCCGGGTGATCGCCGCGCTGGTCATGGCGCCCGCCGCGATCGCGGCGATCCTGCTGCTCCCCACCCCCTGGCTGGCGGCGCTGGCCGCGCTGGTGATGCTCGCCGGGCTGTGGGAGTGGCTGCGGCTGGCCGGGATCGACGACAGCCTGCCGCGGACGGTGCTGGTGGGCCTCAACCTGCTGCTGATGGTGCTGCTGGTGTGGGCCTCGCGCGGCGATGACGGGTTCTCGCCGGCGCTGTTCCAGATCGTCACCCTCGCCGGCGCCCTGGCCTGGCTGCTGGCCTTGCTGTGGCTGTGGCGGCCGGGCTTCACCGCTGGCGACCGTCCCTGGACCCGGGCCTTCAAGCTGGCCGCCGGCACGGTCGCAGTGGTGCCGGCCTGGTGCGCGCTGTGCCTCGTCCACTCCGGCGGCTTCACCGAGCTGGCGCCTGCCGCGGCCGCCATCGATGCCAGCGGCCACCGCTGGCTGCTGGCCGCCCTGGCCCTGGTGTGGGCGGCGGACTCGGGCGCCTATTTCGCCGGTCGCCGCTTCGGCCGCCACAAGCTCGCCCCGACCATCAGCCCGAACAAGACCATCGAAGGCGCCATCGGCGGCCTGGTCGCCGGCGTCGCCGTGGCGCTGGCGTTCGGCGCCTTCGCCGGCGCGACCGTGGCGCAGCTGCCCGCACTGGCCCTGGTGGCGGTGGCGACGGTGCTGGCCTCGATCGTGGGCGACCTGGTCGAGAGCCTGCTCAAGCGCCAGGCCGGGGCGAAAGACTCGGGGACCCTGATCCCGGGCCACGGCGGCGTCCTCGACCGCATCGACGGCGTGCTGGCAGCCCTGCCCGTGTTCGCGATCGGCAAGGAGATGCTCGGCTTCTGAAGCCGGCCACCGCCATGCCGCCCGTCGCCGACATGACACCCGCCGCAGGCCTCCGCCAGGTCGCCGTCCTCGGCGCCACCGGCTCGATCGGCGCCTCGGCGCTGGACGTGATCGCGCGTCATCCGCAGCGCATGCGTGCCAGCGTGCTGGCCGCCGGAAGCAACACCGGGGCGCTGCTGGCGCTGTGCGCTGCCCACCGGCCGGACCATGCGGTGATCGCCGATCCGGCCGGGCTCGCGCCGCTGCGCGACGGCCTGCGCGCGGCCGGCCTGGCGACCCGGGCCCACGCCGGCGACGAGGCGCTCGAGGCACTGGTGGCCGGACCCGCCTGCGACACCGTCGTGGCCGCGATCGTCGGTGCGGCGGGGTTGGGTTCGACCCTGGCCGCCGCGCGCGCCGGCAAGCGCCTGCTGCTGGCCAACAAGGAGTCGCTGGTGCTGGCCGGCGAACTGGTGATCACCGCCGCGCGCGCGTCCGGCGCGGAAATCGTGCCGATCGACAGCGAACACAGCGCCGTGTTCCAGTGCCTGCGTTCGTGCCGGGCCGAGGGCGTGCGCCGGCTGGTGCTGACCGCCTCCGGCGGCCCCTTCCGCGGCTGGGACAGCGCGCGCCTGGCCACGGTGACCCCGGCACAGGCGGTGGCGCATCCGAAGTGGTCGATGGGGCCGAAGATCTCGGTCGATTCGGCCACCCTGATGAACAAGGGCCTGGAAGTGATCGAGGCCCACCACCTGTTCGGCCTGGCGGGCGACCGCATCGACGTGCTCGTGCATCCGCAGAGCCTGGTCCATGCCCTGGTCGAGTACGTCGACGGCTCCACCCTGGCCCAGCTCGGCCTGCCTGACATGCGCACCGCACTGGCGGTGGGCCTGGGCTGGCCCGAGCGCATCGACTCGGGCGTGGCCGGCCTGGACCTGCTGGCCCAGGGCAGGCTCGAATTCGAAGCCCCGGACCTGGCGGCCTTCCCCTGCCTGCGCCTGGCCCGCGAGGCGCTGGTCGCCGGCGGAACCGCGCCGGCGGTGCTCAACGCGGCCAACGAGGAGGCGGTTTCAGCCTTTCTTCAGGGCCGGATCGGTTTCCTAGGCATCCCCGCGCTGGTCGAGGACACCCTCGCCGCATTGCCCGCGGCGCCAGCCGGTTCGCTCGAAGCGCTGCTGGCCGCCGATGCGGAAGCGCGCCGCTTCGCCCGCCAGCACCTGCCCCCCATACCCTCCGCCGGGATCCGCACCGCATGAGCGCCACCCCGTCACCCGGCGTGCCACGCCAGAACCGCGCCCATGGGTGATTTCATCGGCTCCATCTGGTGGCTCGTGGTCAGCCTGGGCGTGCTGGTCACCTTCCACGAATACGGCCACTACTGGGTCGCGCGCCGCTGCGGCGTGGACGTGCTGCGCTTCTCGGTGGGTTTCGGCAAGCCGCTGTGGTCGCGCCACAACCGCGCCGGGACCGAATTCGCCATCGCCGCCATCCCGCTCGGCGGCTACGTGAAGATGCTCGACGAGCGCGAGGGCGAGGTTCCGGTCGACCGCCAGGCGCATGCGTTCAACCGCCAGGGCGTATGGCGCCGGATCGCGATCGTCGCCGCCGGACCGGCCGCCAACCTGCTGCTGTGCGTGGCCCTGCTCTGGGTGATGTTCATGGTCGGCCGGCAGGACTACGCCCCGGTCGTGGGCCAGGCCACCGGCATCGCCGCCCAGGCGGGATTCCAGCCCGGCGACCGCCTGGTCGAAGTGGATGGCCGCGGGGTCGGCACCTGGACCGAGGCCGCCATGGCCATGGCCACGCCCGCGCTGGACCGCCGCGACATCGACGTCACCGTGGAAAGCGCCACCGGCGACACCCTCGTCCGGACGCTGCGCCTGTCGCAGCTGCCGGCGGACCTGGACGAACGGCGGATCCCGGAGCAGACCGGCTTCACCTGGCGTTTCCTGCTCGCCCCGGCCCGGATCGACGCGGTCCGCGAGGACGGTGCCGCGGCGGGGGTGCTGCAGCCCGGCGACCTGCTCATGGCCGTCGACGGCGTCCGGGTGGACTCGGCCGGCGAGGTCTCGCCCCAGGTGCAGGCGCTGGGCCGCCGGGGCGGCCCGGGGATGGTCGAGGTCGAGCGCGACGGCGACCGGCTGGCGCTGGAGCTGCAGCCCCGGGCCAGCACCGACCCGGCGCGCGCCGGCCAGTGGGAGCTGGGCATCGTCCTGGCCGCGCCGCAGGCCCCGGCCTACGACGCCGTGCAGCGCTACGGCCCGCTGGCCGCCCTGCCCGCGGCGCTGCGCGAGACCGGCCGGCTGGCGTCCGATTCGGTCGGCATGATGCGGCGGATGCTGACCGGGCAGGCCTCGGTGCAGAACCTGTCCGGGCCGGTCACCATCGCCCGCGCCGCCAACGCCTCGGCCAAGCGCGGCGCCGACTGGTTCCTGTATTTCCTCGCCCTGCTCTCGCTGAGCCTGGCGATCATCAACCTGCTGCCGATCCCGATCTTGGACGGCGGTCACCTGCTGTATTACCTTATCGAGTTGGTCAAAGGCAGCCCATTGAGCGAACGCGCGATGGCGGCCGGGCAGTACGTCGGCCTGGCCTTGCTGGCCGGACTGATGGGACTGGCCTTCTACAACGACATTCTGGGCCTGTTGCCGCGATGACCGACCGCCAGACCGGCTCCCGCCCCCACCCGCGGCTCCTGCCCGACCCCCTGTTTTCCACCGGATGTGACATGACGCGATACCCCGTGCGCCGCCTGCTCGCCCTCGCCCTCGCCTCGACCCTGTCCCTGCCGGCGATGGCGCAGTCGGTCGAGCCGTTCACCGTGAGCGACATCCGCATCGACGGCCTGCAGCGGATCGCGGCCGGCACCGTGTTCACCTACCTGCCGGTGGAACGGGGCGAGACGATGGACCAGGCCGCCGCCGGCGAGACCATCCGCGCGCTCTACCGCACCGGCTTCTTCGAGGACGTCGCGGTGGACCGCCAGGGCGACATCCTGGTGATCACGGTCAAGGAACGCCCGGCGATCAACAAGCTGACCCTGACCGGCAACAAGGACATCAAGACCGAGGACCTGACCAAGGGCCTGCAGGACATCGGCCTGGCCGAGGGCGAGACCTTCGACCGGCTGGCCCTGGACCGGGTGACCCAGGAACTGACCCGCCAGTACAACAACCGCGGCAAGTACAACGTCCAGATCACCCCCACGGTCTCGCCGCTGGACCGCAACCGCGTCGACGTCACCATCGACGTCAAGGAAGGCAAGGCGGCCAAGATCCGCCACGTCAACGTGATCGGCACCGACTCCTTCTCGAACGAGGACATCCTGGCCAACTGGGAGTCGCGCGAGAGCGGCTGGCTGTCCTGGTACCGGCGCGACGACCAGTACTCGCGCGAGAAGCTCTCCGGCGACATGGAAAAGCTCAACTCCTGGTACCTGGACCGCGGCTACATCGACTTCAGCATCGATTCCACCCAGGTCTCGATCAGCCCCGAAAAGCGCGACATGTACCTCACCGCCAGCGTCACCGAGGGCGAGGTCTACACCATTTCCGAGATCAAGGTCACCGGCGATACGGTCCTGCCGCAGGACCAGATCGAGCGCCTGGTGATCCCCAAGGCCGGCGACACCTTCTCGCGCGTGCTGCTCGAGCTGTCGGCCGACTCCATCACCAACACCCTGTCCAACATCGGCTACGCGTTCGCGCGGGTGAACCCGGTGCCGACCACCAACCGCGAGGACCGCACCGTCGCGATCAACCTGCAGGTGGTGCCCGGCCCGCGCGTCAACGTGCGCCGGATCGTGTTCAAGGGCAACACCCGCACCTCCGACGAGGTGATCCGCCGGGAGATGCGCCAGTTCGAGAATGCCTGGTACTCGCAGGCGGCGATCGACCGCTCCAAGATCCGCCTGCAGCGGCTGGGCTACTTCGAGACCGTCGAGGTCGAGACCCCGGCCGTGGCCGGCACCAGCGACCAGGTCGACGTGGTGTTCAACGTCAAGGAAACCACCTCCGGCAGCTTCGTGTTCGGCCTGGGCTACTCGCAGCTGGCCGGCATGACCGCCTCGATCCAGCTGTCCCAGAACAATTTCCTCGGCGGCGGCAACCGGGTGTCGGTGGAGGCGCAGCGCAGCGACTACATGCAGCGCTACGCGTTCTCCTACCTCAACCCGTTCTTCACCGACGAGGGCCTGTCGCTGGGCTACAACCTGTGGTGGCGCGAGCTGGACTACTCGGACTTCAACACCGCCCAGTACAACAGCACCAACGCCGCGGCGCAGGCGGTGCTGGGCCTGCCGATCACCGAACACAGCTCCATCTCGCTGCTGGGCGGCATCGACAGCAACCAGATCCAGACCTATCCGGGCAGCACGCCGCAGTCGATCATCGACTACGTCAACGCGGTCGGCCAGCGCACCTTCCACGCCTGGCGCACCGAGCTGGGCTGGGCGCGCGACACCCGCAACGACTTCTTCATGCCGACCCGCGGCATGTACCAGCGGATCGGCCTGGAAACCACGCTGCCGGGTTCGACCGTCGAGTACTTCAAGATCAACTACGAGTTCTCCCGGTACTGGATGCTGCATCCGGCGTTCGTGCTGCGCACGGGCCTGGACCTGGGCTACGGCGACAGCTACGGCGACGACACCGTGCGCAACCTCTGCTGGACCCCGGGCTCCTACGTGGACAGCGATGGCGACGGGCAGATCGACACCTACGTGCCGGGTCCGGCGCCCAGCGAGCCCTGCCTGCCGAGCTCGCCGGACTACGACAAGACGGTGGTCGCCACCGGGCTGCCGTTCTTCGAGAACTTCTACGCCGGCGGCACGCGCTCGGTGCGCGGTTTCCGCGACAACACCCTGGGCCCGCGCTCGGAGCCGACCGGCGGCTACTCGCGCGGCCAGCCGCTGGGTGGTTCGCTGAAGACCGTCGGCCAGATCGAGATGGTCTTCCCGCGCCTGTTCGACAGCAAGGCGGCGCGCGTGTCGGCGTTCGTCGACTTCGGCAACGTGTACGACGGCTGGGACAACTTCGACGCCAACGAGCTGCGCGCGTCGGCCGGCGTGGCCCTGCTGTGGCGCGCGCCCGTCGGCCCGATCTCGATCAGCTACGCCTACCCGTTCAAGAAGAAGGACGGCGACGAGATCGAACGCCTGCAGTTCACCTTCGGCGGCGGCTTCTGACCGGACCGCCAGCGACCACGAAACCCGGACGGCCCCGCAAGGGGCCGTTCTTTTTTCCGTAGAGCGGGGCTTGCCCGGCTGCCCGCGCACGGCGAAACGACGCCCCCGACGAAGCGGGGCAAGCCCCGCTCTACGGCGCCGCGTCGGCGATGTCGCCCAGCTGCGCCAGCACCGCGGTGGCATAGCTGCCCGGCGGCAGCGAGAACGCCAGCCGCAGGCTGGCCGGATCCGTCCACTCCCACGCCAGCCCGTCGGCACGCACGCGCAGCGCACGGCGCTCCTGCTCCAGCCCCCCCCGTTCCAGCCCGTCGCGCAATGCGAGCGACTCGGCGTCGGCCAGCGCGGCGAGTTCCAGCTCGCGGCACGGCCCCTCGCTGCGCAGATCGCCGCGTCCCCACAGCGGTCCGCTGGGATGGATGTCGAAACCGGCCAGCCGCTCGGCCAGCGCATCGCTCCACGGTTCCGGCCCGAATACGCTGCGGCTGCCGGCCAGCATCCATACCTCGCCATCCATGCCCCGCTCCCAACTGCCATCGGCCACGCGCGCGTCCAGCACGCGGTTGAACAGCACCGAACGCGCCGCCGACAGCAGCAACGACCGCTGCTCGCGCCCGACCCGGCGCCCGGCGAACATCGACAGCGCCTTGTTGACGTTGCCGCCCCCATGGCCGAAGCGCTGCTCGCCGAACGCGTTGGGAACGCCATGGGCGGCGACCTGCGCCAGGCGCTCCTCGATCGCGGCGCGGTCGCCGGCCACGTCCCGAAGCACCAGCTCGAACCGGTTGCCTGCCAGCGCGCCGCGCGGGAGCTTGCGGCGGTGCCGCTCCTGCGCCAGCACGCGCAGGCCGTCGCGCTCCAGGGAGGCGACATCGGGCGCCTCGCGCCCGGGCAGTTGCACGCTGAAGCGCTGCCGGGTGACCGCGTGGCGGTCCTTGAGCCCGGCATAGCCGACCGCGTGCTCGGCCACGCCTGCCCAGTGGGCGATCTCGCGCGCGACGAAGGCGGTGTTCATGCCGCGCTTTTCGATGGTCAGCAGCAGGTGCTCGCCCTCGCCGCTGGCCTCGAACCCGTCCAGTTCCTCGACCCGGAAATCCTCGGCCTGCGCGCGGATGCGCGCCGCCAGCACCGGCGCGCCGAACGCGCCGCGCAGCGCGACCGGTTCGTTCACGACTTCACCAGCAGTGCGACCGCCTGGGCGGCGATGCCCTCGCCGCGGCCGGTGAAGCCCAGCTTCTCGCTGGTGGTGGCCTTGACGCTCACCGCGTCGATGCCCACCCCACAGGCCTGCGCGATGCGCTGGCGCATGGCCGCCGCATGCGGCCCGACCTTGGGACGCTCGCAGACCACGGTGATGTCGGCATTGCCCAGCGTCCAGCCGCGGTCGCCGGCCAGCGCCACGCAGTGGCGCAGCAGCTCCACGCTGTCGGCGCCGCGCCAGCGTTCGTCGCTGGGCGGGAAATGCACGCCGATGTCGCCCAGCGCCAGCGCGCCAAGGATCGCGTCGCACAGCGCGTGCAAGGCCACGTCGCCGTCGCTGTGCGCAACGACGCCGCTATCGTGCGGCACGCGCACGCCGCCGAGCATGACGTGGTCGCCGTCGCCGAAGACATGCACGTCGTAGCCCTGGCCGATGCGGAAGGGAGGAAGGTCTGCCATGGAAATCCTTGGGCAAGCGGTGGCCGTGGCGCTATTGTAGGAGCCGATCCTCATCGGCGACGCGACGTCCGTCGACACAGCCGACACCATCACGACTCCGACGCCGGTGCCGCCCCTGGGGCTGTGCTCCTACGACGGCCGTCGTGAGAGCTCGAACTCGAATCGTGCCAGGTCCGCGGGCGTGGTGACCTTGAAGTTGTCCTCGCGCCCCTCGACCAGCAGCGGGCGCGCACCCTGGCGCTCCAGCGCCATCGCCTCGTCGGTCACCTCCACGCCGGCGTCCGCGGCGGCCTGCAGGGCGCGGGCCAGCTGCAGGCGGCGGAACAGCTGCGGCGTCAGCGCGCGCCACAGCCGCTCGCGCGGCTCGGTGCGGTCGATGCCGCCGTCGTCGCCGGCGCGCTTGAGGGTGTCGCGGACCGGGGCGGCCAGGATCGCGCCGACCGGATCGGCACGGCCCTGTTCCAGCAGGCGGTCGAGGTCGGCCGGCGCCAGGTTCGGCCGCGCGGCATCGTGCACCAGCACGAAATCGTCGGCGCGCACCGATTCGGGCAATGCCGCCATCGCCGCGAGCACGGACGCGGCGCGACTGGCGCCGCCGGTGCACGTGAGCACCGGCTTGCCTGCATGGTCGCTCCAGCCCGGCCACCACGGGTCGTCGGCCGCCAGAGCCACGACCACGCCGGCCACCGCCGGATGGGCCAGCAGAGCGTCGAGCGTGTAGGCCAGCAGCGGGCGTCCGCCGACCTGCAGGTACTGCTTGGGTACCTCGCCACCGAAGCGCGTGCCGCGCCCGGCGGCGGGGACGACCGCCCAGACCGACGCCATCAGTCGGCCTCCCCGGCGTTCGCCTCGCCCGTGGCGTCGGGGTCGGGCGCCGGCGCGCGCTGCGCCGGATCCTCCACCACCCGGTAGAACAGTTCGCCCGGCTTGATCATGCCCAGCTCGCTGCGCGCGCGCTCCTCGACCGCGGCCACGCCTTCCTTCAGGTCGCGCACCTCGGCGGCCAGTGCTGCGTTGCGTTCCTTCAGGCCGCCGTTCTCGCGGCCCTGGTGTTCGACCTGGGCCTCCAGCGCCGCGACCTCGCCCGCGCTGCCGATGCCGAACCAGAGCCGGTACTGCAGCCATCCCAGCAGCAGCACCAGCCCCAGCAGCACCCAGCGCATCGCGCGCATCGCGGCTCCGGCGTCAGCGCTTGAGCGAGACGAAGGCGCTGCGGCCGGCGTAGCGGGCCGATCCGCCCAGCGCTTCTTCGATGCGCAGCAGCTGGTTGTACTTGGCCACCCGGTCGCTGCGGCACAGCGAGCCGGTCTTGATCTGGGTGGCGGTGGTGGCGACCGCTATATCGGAGATCGTCGTGTCCTCGGTCTCGCCGGAGCGGTGCGAGACGATCGCCGCGTAGTTGGCGTGGTGCGCCATGGCGATGGCTTCCAGGGTCTCGGTCAGGGTGCCGATCTGGTTGACCTTGATCAGGACCGCATTGGCGGTACCCGACTCGATGCCCTGCTTGAGGATCTTCGGGTTGGTCACGAACAGGTCGTCGCCCACCAGCTGCACCTTCGAACCGATGCGCTCGGTGATCAGCTTCCAGCCGGCCCAGTCGTCCTCGGCCAGGCCGTCCTCGATGGTGATGATCGGATACTGCGCGGCCCAGTCGGCGAGGAAGTCGACGAACTGCTCGGACGACAGGCGCTTGCCCTCGCCGACCAGGTGGTACTTGCCGTTGTCGTAGAACTCCGAGGAGGCCACATCCAGGCCCAGCATCACGTCCTCGCCCGCGGTGTAGCCGGCCTTGCCGATCGCCTCGAGGATGGTGTCCAGCGCTTCGACATTGCTGCGGAAATCCGGGGCGAAACCGCCCTCGTCGCCGACCGCGGTGCTCAGGCCATGGCCCTTGAGCACCGACTTGAGCGAATGGAAGATCTCGGTGCCCGCGCGCAGCGCCTCGGAGAACGAGGCGGCGCCGACGGGCAGGACCATGAACTCCTGGAAGTCGACGTTGTTGTCCGCGTGCGCGCCGCCGTTGATGATGTTCATCATCGGCACCGGCAGGGCCACGTCCGACTCGGTGATCGTGGACAGGTACTGCCACAGCGGCTGCTTCTTCGAGGCGGCCACGGCATGGGCGTTGGCCAGCGACACGCCCAGCAGCGCGTTGGCGCCCAGCCGGCCCTTGTTCTCGGTGCCGTCCAGGTCGATCAGGCGGCGGTCCAGGCCCTGCTGGTCGGCGGCATCGAAGCCGGCCAGCGCGGAGGCGATCGCGCCGTTGACGTTGGCTACCGCGTTCTTCACGCCCTTGCCCAGGTAGCGGGTCTTGTCGCCGTCGCGCAGCTCCACCGCCTCCTTGGTGCCGGTCGAGGCGCCGGACGGCACCGCGGCGCGGCCGAAGGAACCGTCGGCCAGGGTGACCTCGGCCTCGAGGGTGGGATTGCCGCGGCTGTCGAGGATTTCGCGGGCGTGGATCTTGGCGATGCTGGTCATGGAAGCGCAAACGTCCGGTGGGTGGAGTCGGGCAGGAGTTTAGCGGACCGCGGCCGGTCCTGCCTTGGTTTGCCCCTGTTTTCCAAGACTTGCGGGTTCCGGGTCGGTTGCCGGGGAAAGCATCGGGCGGTGACCGGGTCGTGGTCGCGGGACGGCGTAGCGGACGCGACGTTGCGGAGGCGTGGCTAAGGCGTCATGGCGAGGGGGTTCCCACCCTCCATGTCCCCCGGCACCGGTGAAGCCGGTGCCTCCTCCTTTACTTACGGGTGGGAACCCCCTCACCACGACGTGCGGAACTGGCGAACCTGCATGGAAGAGCAACAACCCAACAATGCGCACAGACAGCGTGCCCATGTGTGCGTACGACGGCAGGGCGTGGAGGCGCCGGCGCTTGCGCTTTCGTAGAGCCGGACTTGTCCGGCCGCTTCCGCCTTGAAGGAGCTATGCCCGGGAACTGGCTGCATACGACAGGGGCGCCGTTACGGCGCCCCTGGCAGGAGGTAAAGGAAGCGCCGGACTCAGCGGCGCCCTCCCTCGGGAAGCGCTACGGGCTCAGGCCCGCGCTTCCTTGAGCAGCTTGCCGCCGGCCTTCTTCTCGCGCGCGGCGCGGATGAAGCCGACGAACAGCGGATGGCCCTCGCGCGGCGTGGACAGGAACTCCGGGTGCGCCTGGCAGGCCAGGAACCACGGATGGACCTCGCGCGGCAGCTCGACCATTTCCACCAGCAGGTCGTCCATCGACTTGGCCGAGATGACCAGGCCGGCGTCTTCCAGCTGGGTGCGGTAGCGGTTGTTGAACTCGTAGCGGTGCCGGTGGCGCTCGGCCACCACGTCCTTGCCGTACAGCTCGCGGGCCAGGGTGCCCGGCTTGAGCCGCTGCTCCTGCAGGCCCAGGCGCATGGTGCCGCCCAGGTCCGACTTTTCGTCGCGCTTTTCGATCTCGCCGCTGTTGGTGCGCCACTCGGTGATCAGCCCGATCACCGGATGCTCGCACTGCTTGTCGTTCTCGGTGCTGTTGGCGCCTTCCAGGCCGGCCTTGTGGCGGGCGTAGTCGACCACCGCCGCCTGCATGCCGTAGCAGATGCCGAAGTACGGCACGCCGTGCTCGCGCGCGAACTGCGCGGTCATCACCTTGCCCTCGAAACCACGGTCGCCGAATCCGCCCGGCACCAGGATGCCGTCGACGTCGCCGAGCAGGGCTTGCGCGCCCTCCTCCACGTCCTGGGACTCCAGCCACTTCAGGTTGACCCGGGTGCGCTGGCGCAGGCCGCCATGCTTGAGCGCCTCGCCCACCGACTTGTAGGCGTCCTTGTGGTCCACGTACTTGCCGACCACGGCGATGGTGACCTCGTCGACCGGATGCACGGTCGCATCGACCGCCGCCTCCCATTCCGAAAGGTCGGCCGGGCGGGCCACCGGCAGGCGCAGGCGGTCGGCGACCAGGGCGTCCAGGCCCTGTGCGTGCAGCTCGATCGGCAGCTTGTACAGCACGTCCACGTCCTGCACCGAGATCACCGCGCGCTCGGGGACGTTGGTGAACAGGGCGATCTTGCGCCGCTCGCCATCGGGCAGCGGCTGCTCGCTGCGGCAGAGCAGCACGTCGGGCTGGATGCCGATCGAGCGCAGTTCCTTGACGGAATGCTGCGTGGGCTTGGTCTTCAGCTCGCCAGCGGCGGCGATCCACGGCACCAGCGTCAGGTGCATGAACAGCGCCTTGTCCGGGCCGCGCTCGGCGCGGATCTGGCGGATCGCCTCCAGGAACGGCAGCGACTCGATGTCGCCGACCGTGCCGCCGATCTCGACCAGGGCCACGTCGAAGCCCTCGGTGGCCTCGTCGATGCAGCGCTTGATCTCGTCGGTGATGTGCGGGATCACCTGCACGGTCGCGCCGAGGTAGTCGCCGCGGCGTTCCTTGCGGATCACGCTCTCGTAGATGCGGCCGGTGGTGACCGAGTTCCTGCGGCTCAGGCGCGTGCGCACGAAGCGCTCGTAGTGGCCCAGGTCCAGGTCGGTCTCGGCGCCGTCGTCGGTGACGTACACCTCGCCGTGCTGGAACGGGCTCATCGTGCCCGGGTCGACGTTGATATAGGGGTCCAGCTTCATCATCGTGACCTTCAGGCCACGGGTTTCGAGGATGGACGCAAGCGAAGCCGCGGCGATGCCCTTGCCAAGCGAGGACACGACGCCGCCGGTAACGAAAATGAGGGGAGTCATGGGCGGGGCTCCGGAAACCCATAGTCTACCGGCTCGCCCGGCCGCGCCCAAGCCATGCCCACCGCAACGGCCCGTTCCGGGCCGGAGAGGCCTGGCGGGGTTCCGCCGGGCCGGGTGCTATACCGCGAACCGCCGGTTCAGCGCGGGTCGCGCTGTTCTTCCTCTTCCTCTTCCCGCTGCGGGCGCTGCTTGTCGCGCCCGTCCTGGCCGGCCCGGGCGGCCTCGCGGCGCTTGGCGCGCTCGGCGGCCTCTTCGCGTTCGCGCTGCTCCTGCGCCTTGTGCTCGGCGAGCGCCGCATTCTGCTGGGCCTTGGACTGGCCGCGATCCTGGGCCAGCAACGGCACCGCCGCCGCGAGCGCCACCACGCCGGCGGCTACCGTCCAGAAAAATCGTCGATTCATCATCGTCCTCCTGCTGCCCTGGCCGGCGGGGCCGGCCGTGGTCTCGATCGCCAAGTGGGGCCGTTGCGCTGGATTTTCCAGCACCGGACCGCTCTGGCACACCGGTTATACCCTCCGGGCACCCTAGCCCCCCTGAACGGGGGGCCGGCGCAGGGATGGGGTGCAAAAAGCGGGGCCAGGCCGCACACTTCCGCGTCGCATCCGCGCCTTCGCAAGGTTCCATGAGCAGCCGCTACAACGCCGCCGATATCGAAGTCCTCTCCGGCCTGGATCCGGTCAAGCGCCGGCCGGGCATGTACACCGACACGTCGCGCCCGAACCACCTGGCCCAGGAGGTCATCGACAACGCCGTGGACGAGGCCCTGGCCGGCCACGCACAGGCGATCGAGGTCACGCTGTTCAGGGACGGCAGCTGCGAGGTGTCCGACGACGGCCGCGGCATGCCGGTGGACATCCACCCCGAGGAGAGGATCCCGGGCGTGGAGCTGATCCTCACCCGCCTGCACGCCGGCGGAAAGTTCAGCAACAAGAACTACACCTTCTCCGGCGGCCTGCACGGCGTGGGCGTGAGCGTGGTCAACGCGCTGTCCACGCTGGTGGAAGTGCACATCAAGCGCGAGGGCAGCGAGCACCGCATCACCTTCCGCAACGGCGACCGCGCCACCCCGCTGGAGGTGGTCGGCAGCGTCGGCAGGAAGAACACCGGTACCCGGGTGCGCTTCTGGCCCGACCCGAAGTATTTCGACAGCCCCAAGATCAACGCCCGCGCCCTGCGCCACCTGCTGCGCGCCAAGGCCGTGCTCTGCCCCGGCCTGACCGTGACCCTGTTCGACGAGGCCACCGGCGAGCGCGACACCTGGCATTACGAGGACGGCCTGCGCGATTACCTCAAGGGCGAACTGGCCGGCCGTGAACTGCTGCCGGCGGACCTGTTCACCGGCGCGCTGAAGAAGGACACCGAAGTGGTGGACTGGGCGGTCGCGTGGATCGCCGAGGGCGAGCTGGTGCAGGAGAGCTATGTCAACCTGATCCCGACCGCCCAGCACGGCACCCACGTCAATGGCCTGCGCTCGGGCCTGACCGATGCGCTGCGCGAATTCTGCGACTTCCGCAACCTGCTGCCGCGCGGCGTGAAGCTGGCGCCCGAGGACGTATGGGACCGGGTCGCCTTCGTGCTGTCGCTGAAGATGACGGACCCGCAGTTCAGCGGCCAGACCAAGGAACGTCTGTCCTCGCGCCAGGCCGCCGGCTTCATCGAAGGCGCCGCGCACGACGCCTTCAGCCTGTGGCTGAACCAGCATGTGGAACTGGGCGAGAAGATCGCGCAGATCGCGATCGAACGCGCCAGCGCGCGCCTGAAGACCGAAAAGCAGGTCGTGCGCAAGAAGGTCACCCAGGGCCCGGCGCTGCCGGGCAAGCTGGCCGACTGCATCAGCCAGGACCTGTCTCGCACCGAACTGTTCCTGGTGGAGGGCGACTCGGCCGGCGGCAGCGCGCGGCAGGCGCGCGACAAGGATTTCCAGGCGATCCTTCCCTTGCGTGGGAAAATACTCAACACCTGGGAAGTGGCCAGCAGCACCGTGCTGGCCTCCGAGGAAGTGCACAACCTGGCCGTGGCGATCGGCTGCGACCCGGGCAAGGACGACATCGGCGGCCTGCGCTACGGCAAGGTGATCATCCTGGCCGACGCCGACTCCGACGGCCTGCATATCGCCACCCTGCTGGCGGCGCTGTTCCTGCGCCACTTCCCGGCGCTGGTCGCGGCCGGCCACGTGTTCGTGGCGATGCCGCCGCTGTTCCGCGTGGACGTGGGCAAGCAGGTGTTCTACGCGCTGGACGAAGAGGAAAAGCGCCTGCTGTTGGAGAAGATCGCCCGAGAGAAGATCAAGGGCCAGGTCAATGTCACCCGCTTCAAGGGCCTGGGCGAGATGAACCCGGAGCAGCTGCGCGAGTCGGCGATCCATCCCGACACCCGCCGCCTGGTCCAGCTGACCGTGGACGATGGCGAGCAGACCCGTGCGCTGATGGACATGCTGCTGGCGAAGAAGCGGGCGTCGGATCGCAAGGCGTGGCTGGAGACCAAGGGCGACCTGGCCTCGCTGGAAGTCTGAGCGTCGCGCTTCAACACCGCTGGGCCGTGGCGACGGCCCCACCGTCGTCGCACCCCGGTTCGGCGGGGGCGCGGCTGGAGACCAAGGGCGACCTGGCCTCGCTGGAAGTCTGAGCGTCGCGCTTCAACACCGCTGGGCCGTGGCGACGGCCCCACCGTCGTCGCACCCCGGTTCGGCGGGGGCGCTGCTGGAGACCAATGGCGACCTGGCCTCGCTGGAAGTCTGAGCGTCGCGCTTCAACACCGCTGGACCGTGGCGACGGCCCCACCGTCGTCGCACCCGGGTTCGGCGGGGGCGCTGCTGGAGACCAAGGGCGACCTCGCGTCGCTGGAAGTCTGATCCAGGCGCTTCAAGTCCGCCGGGCCGTGGCGACGGCCTGAACGCCGTCGCACCCGGCGCTCGCGGGGCGCGGCGATGGCCCGGTTGCCTTGTAGGAGCCGATTCATCGGCGACCCGACGCCCCTGACTGCACGCGACTCCATACCCATGCCCGGACGCCGCAGCCCGCCGATGAACCGTCAACCCTTGCCCAGGCTGCTTTCCAGCGCGTCCAGGCGAAGCGGCAGCTCCGAGCCGGGCACCAGTTGCGCACGCAGCACCGGCGCCGCCTGGCGCACCTGCGCACGCGCCTGGTCCACCTGGCCCGCCTGCAGCAGCGCTTCCGCATAGGGGACCCGCCAGCGCGCGGTCGAGATGCTCTCGCTGCCGAACTGGGCTTCGGCCTGCGCCAGCGCCAGCGCCCAGGCCTCCACCGCCTCGGCCGCGCGGCCGCGGCGCTGCAGCAGTTCGGCGACCAGCGCCTGGTGGCGGAACACCAGCGCCGGTGGCTTGCCCGCGAACAGCGGCCGCAACGCCTCGAGGGTGGCGTCGGCAGCCTCGAACCGTCCCGCGCGCAGCTCCCATTCCGCCCAGCCCAGGCGCGTGCGCAACATGTCCGCCGCATCCGGCTCCAGCCTCGTCGCCCAGGCGGCCATCGCGCGCGCGATCAGCGGCTCGGCCTCGGCCAGGCGGCCGACGCGCATCAGCGCCCGCCCGAGGTTGACCTCCGCGCGCAGGGCGCTCGGGTTGTCCGGGCCCAGGCTCGCGCGCCGGTACTCGAACGAGCGGCGGAACAGCTGCAGCGCGCGCTCCGGGTCGCCACGCGACTCCTCCAGCGTGGCCAGGTTGTTCAACGTGACCATGTAGCTGACGCTCTGCTCGCCGGACACTTCCGCTTCGACCGCGAGCGCGCGATCGTAGTACTCGGCAGCCAGCGCGTACTCGCCGAGGTCCTGGTTGAGGCTGGCCAGCTCGTTGTAGGCGGTGGCGGTATGGTCGCTCGCCTCGCCGAACAACTCGCGCGCCAGCGCGAGGTTCTGCCGCTGGAGCCTTTCGGCCTCCGCCAGGCGGCCCTGCTCGGCCAGGGTCATGGCCAGCACATGGCGCGTGCTGAGCACTTCGTAGGAACGCTCCCCGCTGAGCTCGCGCTTCATCGACAGCGCTTCCTCCAAAGCGGCCTCCGAACCGGCAAGGTCGCCGCGCCGGCGGTAGAGCAGGCCGAGGTTGTGCTTGGCCACCGCGAGCATCCGCGGCGCGTCCGGCAGCAGCCTGCGCATCTCCATCGAACGCAGCAACGCGGCTTCGGCGTCGTCGAAATGCTCCTGCTCCATGAGCGCCAGGCCGAGCGAGTTCCAGGCATGCGCCGCGGCGGCGCCGTCCGCGGCGGCCTCGCCGTCGAGCACGGCAAGCGCGCGCCGGGCCATCGCTTCGGCTTCCGTGCCCCGCCGGTCGTTGGCCAGCAGCGTGGCCAGGTCGCTCATCGCGCCGGCAGCCAGCATCGGCTCGTCCACCCCGTCGGCCAGCAGTCCCTCCACCGCCGCGCGCAGCAGCTCCTCCGCCCGCTGCGGCTGGCCGATGTTCTTGTAGGCCAGGCCGATCACCTGCTGCACGCGCGCGCGGATGGCCGGCGAGTCGGCCAGTTCTGCATCGATGCGCGCGGCACCGGCGTCCAGCACCTCGCGGGCCGAGGCCTCGGTCTCGCCCTTGCCGCGCTTGCGCGGATCGGCCGCCTCGAAGGCCGACAGCATGAACTGTCCGACCTGTTCGGCCACCTGCGCCTCGCGCTGTGCGCGCGCGCGCTCTTCGCCGAGCCGCCACACGAACGCCACGCTGAGGCCGAGCATCACCGTCGCCACGCCCGCGGCCTGCCAGTGCCTGCGCAGCCCACGCCCGAGCCGGTAGAGGCGCGATCCCTGCCGCGCGCCGACGGCGCGATGGTCGAGGTAGCGCTGGACGTCGTTGGCCAGGGCTTCGACCGACGCGTAGCGCCGGCTTGGGTCTAGAGCGCAGGCCCGGGCGGCGATCGCATCCAGGTCGCCGCGCAGGCGCCGGCGCCACCGGCAGTCGGCGCCCGCCCACTGGCTGGGCGCGACCACCGGGAGCGCGCTGTCGTCGGCGCCGCGCTCGATCCGCCGGTCCGCCAGCAATTCCACCAGCAGCACGCCGAGGCTGAAGACATCGCTCGCCACGCCCACCGGGCGTCCAGCCACCGTTTCCGGCGCGGCATAGGCGGGCGTGCAGAACATCGCGCCGGCGCCCTGCCCGTCCTCGTCCATCAGACGCGCGATGCCGAAGTCCAGCAGCACCGGTTCGCCGTCCCCGCGCACCAGGATGTTGCTCGGCTTGAGGTCGCAGTGCACCACCAGGTGCGCATGCGCGGCCTGCACCGCGCGGCAGGTGCGCACGAACAGCGCCAGCCGCTGCCGCAGGTCCGGCCGGTGCGTGCCGCACCATGCGTCCAGCGGTTCGCCTTCGACGAACTCCATCACCAGGTACGGCAGCCCGGCGGCCGTGGTGCCGCCGTCGTACAGCCGCGCGATGTTCGGGTGCTGCAGGCCGGCGAGGATGCGCCGCTCCTCGGCGAGGCGTTCGGCGGTGCGCGGGTCGGACAGGCCGCGCAGCAGCTTGACCGCGACCTTGCGCGCGTAAAGGTTGTCGGCTCTCTCGGCGGCATAGACCACGCCCATGCCGCCCGATGCCAGCCGTTCGGCCAGCCGCCAGGGGCCGAGGGTGTCGCCCGGCTGCAGTTCCGGCGCGGACATCCGCGACAGCAGGCCGTCCAGCGGCGCGCGGGCGCGCTCCAGGGCGACCGTCTGCGCGCCCAGCAGTTCCAGGGTCTCGCGCAGCAGGTCCGCATCGCCGGTCAGCCGCTCGAGCTCGCCGCGCCAGGACTCGGGCGGAAGGTCGCACACCGCGTCGAACAGTTCGCGCAATTGCTGCCAGCGCTCGTTACCGGCCATCCCCTTCCCCCAGATTTCGACGCCTCAGCCCAGCTGCCGGTTGAGCCACGCCCGCGCGAAGCGCAGGTCGCGGTCCACGGTCGGCACGGATACCTCGAGCACGGTGGCTATCTCCTCGTGCGACATGCCGCCGAAATAGGCCAGTTCCACCGCGCGCCCGGCACGCTCGTCGTGCGAGCCCAGCTGCTCCAGTGCCTGGTGCAAGGCCAGCACGTCGTAGTCGCCGACATCCTCGTTGTGCGCGCCGCTGTCGACGTGCGAGAGCGTCACGTTGATGGCGCCACCGCCGCGCTTGGCAGCCACGTTGGCGCGGGCGTGGTCGACCAGCACCGCGCGCATCTTGAGTGCGACCAGGGCGAAGAAGTGCGCGCGGTCGACGTAGCCGACATCACGGCCAAGCATGCGCAGCAGCGCCTCGTGGACCAGCGAGGTCGGGCGCAGGGTGACGTCGCCGCGGCCACCGCCCAGGCGCGACACCGCCATCTCGCGCAGCGCCTCGTACACGGCGTCGAACAGGTGCTCGCGGGCCTGCAGGTCGCCTGCACGCCACGACAGCAGCAACCGGGTGATGTCGTCCGACACGCCTGTTCCCCCATTGGCCGGCCGGCGGCACGGGCCGGCAACAGGTCGCCGATTATAGGCAATGTTGCCGCGCGCGCCGGAACCGCCGCCGCGCGAAGCGCTGAACCGCTCAGCGCGCCGCGCGCCAGGCCAGCACCGTCCCGTCGCGGCGGTCCGGCCGCGTGCCCGGCCGGTCGGCCGCGTAGGGCTCGCCCGAATCCGGCGAGAAGCCGAGGTAACGATGGGTCCGCAAGGACAGCAGCATGGCTTCGCCGCGCAGCATGTCCTGCCACATGAACAGGCTGTCCGCGGACTCGTGCGCCGCCACGCGCACGTCCGCTGCAAGCCCGGCGCCGACCACCGTCAGGAAGCCGCCGCCATCCACCACCTCCAGCGCCACCCGTCCCTGGCCGCGGTCGTGGACTCGGAAGCGCGTCCCCTCATCGCCGGCACCCTCGCGGGTGGAGCGCAGCATGCCCAGCGGACTGATCCAGGCCAGGCTGCCATCGGCCCGGTTCGACAGCTGCACCACCTGTCCGAAGGGAACGTTGCGCGAGCGGTCGGCCAGCGGTTCCTCGACCCTGAAATCGTCGAAATCCGCATGGCCTCCCGCGGCGCCCGGGGCGCTGTACGCGAACAGCGCATAGCGCACGCCCTGGAATGTCTTCAGGCCGTAGGGCGTGCGCAGCGGATCGCCGAGTGGGATGAACCGCTCGCCATCGAGGCTGTACGCGAGCTGCGCCATATCGTCGTCGAAATCGGCGCTGGCGCGCAGGTGCACCCGCGCCGCCGGCAATGGCACGTCGAGATGCCGGTCGCCCTCCTGCGCATACCAGCGCAGGGTCGGGCCAGCCTCCTCGCGGACCACGCCGATCCACGCCGCGGGGATGTTCAACAGGCCCAGCCCGGCGGTATCGCCCGGGCGCAGTCCCGAGGCGTCCAGTTGCACGGTCGCCGAGGATTCGGGCCCGATGGCACGCTGGGTCAACGTGTTGCGCGCCCACAGGAACCCGTCCGCCGGCATGCTGTGCAGGCGCAGCGCGCCCGGGCGTTCGGACAGCGACCAGCGGCCCGGCACCGGTTCGTGGTTCCACTGCCAGAGCGGCTTGAGCGCGGGCGCGGAGAAATCGTCGCTGCGCTCCCAGGTCGCCGACGGCGTGGTCGCCATGCCGACATCGGGCTTGGTCCAGGTGCGCGGCGAGCGGCCGAGGTTGCCCGGCAGGCCGAAGTACGGCCAGCCGTCGTGCCAGGTCACCGGCGAGAGGAAGGTCGTGCGCCCGACCGACTTGAGGTCCATCATCGAGACGCCCCACCACTGGCCATTGGCCAGCTGCACGATGCCGCCCTGGTGCAGCGGCACCGCGCCCAGGGCATTGTCGCCGGGCTTGTGCATGCGGAACGGCGTGGCACCGGTGGGCAGCGGATCGCGCTGGCCGATGTTGTCCAGCCACCAGCCGCGCTGGGTGCCCATGGTTTCGCCGGCGCTGATCACCACCGTTTCGTAGGGACCCTCGACCCGGTCCGCGCGCGCCGCCTGCATCCGCCCGACCGGCGCGTAGTTGGCGCTGATGATGTAGTAGCGGCCGTCGATCTTGTAGAAGTGGTGGCCTTCGCCCATCGCCTGGCCGGCGGGAATGAGCACCCGGTCGCTGCCTTCGACGACGCCGCTCAGGTCCGGCTTCAGCTCGACCATCCGCACCTGCTGGTAGTCGTAGACCGCGTACACGCGGCCGTCGTCGTCGAACAGCACCGAGAGGTCGTGCAGGCTGCGGCCGAGCGAGCGGTGCTGCCAGGGACCGGCCGGATCGCGCGCGGTGAACACCTGCACGCCATGGCCGTTGATGTTGGAGAAGATGTAGAACGTGCCGTCGTGGTAGCGGATGCACGGGGCCCAGATGCCCTGCCCGTAGCTCTCTTGCCCGTTGGCGAGGCGGAACGCGTCGCCCGGCCCGAAGCCGGGCATCGCGTACGACAGGAAGCGCCAGTTGACGAGGTCGCGCGAGTGCAGCACCGGCAGGCCCGGCACCGCGTGCATGGTGGTCCCGACCATGTAGAAGTCGTCGCCGACCCGGATCAGGTCGGGGTCGGAGAACTCGTCGTAGAAGAGCGGGTTGGTGAAGCTGCCATTGCCGTTGTCGGCCATCCAGGTGGTCGCGGGCGCGGCCAGCGCCGGCCACAGGCCCGGCGGGCAGGCCGCCAGGGCCAGCAGGAGCAGGCACGCGCGCCAGCGGCGCCGTGCCGGCGCGCCGGCGGCGTTGCGCGGTGGAGCGTGGGCGTTCATCCGGCCTGCCGTCGCTGCGATGTGCGAAGCAGCAGCCGCTGCAGCACGCAGAACACGAGCAGCAGCGCGCCAATCGCGATCCGCGTCCACCACGAACTGAGGCTGCCGTCGAACACGATCAGGGTCTGGATCAGGCCCAGCACCAGCACGCCGACCAGGGTGCCCAGCACGTAGCCGCTGCCGCCGGCCAGCAGGGTGCCGCCGATCACCACCGCGGCGATCGCGTCCAGTTCCAGGCCGTTGCCATGCAGGCTGTAGCCGCTGAGCATGTAGAAGGTGTAGACCACGCCGGCCAGGGCCGAGCAGAAGCCGCTCAAGGCATAGACCCGCACCAGCGTGGCGGCCACCGGCAAACCCATCAGTGCGGCCGATTGCTCGCTGCCGCCGATCGCGTACACGGCGCGACCGAACCGGGTCATGCCGGCCAGGACCGCGCCGCCGGCCACGACCAGCAGTGCGACGAGTGCGCCGAACGAGAGGGAGGCGCCGCCACCGAGCGGAATCCGCAGGTTGGCCAGGGCCACGTGGAAGGCGTGGTCGATGCCGATCGACTCCACGCTCACCAGCGTGGCCGCGCCGCGGGCCAGGAACATGCCGGCCAGGGTGACCACGAACGGCGGCAGCCGGTAGCGCTGGATCATCACGCCCATCGCCGCGCCGAAAGCCGTGCCCAGCGCCAGCACCAGCGCGATCGCCGCCAGCGGATGCCAGCCGTGGTGCTGCACCAGGCTGGCCAGCAGCACCGTGCTGAAGGCGACCACCGCCCCCACCGACAGGTCGATGCCGCCGGTCAGGATCACGAAGGTCATTCCCACCGCGACGATCAGCAGGAAGGCATTGTCGATCAGCAGGTTCAGGAACACCTGCGGCGACAGGAAGCCGTCGTACAGCACGCCGCCGGCGACCGACATCGCCACGAACAGCGCCACCGTCACCGCCAGCGACACGTGGCGTGGGTCGCGCCACAGCCGCGGCAGCCATCCGGCGCGAACCGGCACCGCACTCATGCGCCGCCTCCATGCCCGGCCGGGCGCGAGCGCGCGCGCAGCTGCGCGCGGAACGCCGGCGACTGCAGCAGCAGCACCACCAGCACCAGCAGGGCCTTGACCACCAGGTTCACCTGCGGCGGCACGCCGATCGCATAGATGGTCGTGGTCAGGGCCTGGATGATCAGCGCGCCGACCAGGCTGCCGGCGAGGCTGAAGCGGCCGCCGGCCAGGGCGGTGCCGCCGAGACTGACCGCCAGGATCGCGTCGAGCTCGAGCAGTTGGCCGGCGTTGTTGGCATCGGCGCTGGCGACGTTGGAACTGACCAGCAGCCCGGCCAACCCCGCGCTGAAGCCACAGAACACGTAGGCCGCCCAGGTGATGACGCGGGCGCGCACCCCGGCCACGTGCGCCGCGACCGGGTTGTGGCCGATCGCGCGCACGAACAGGCCCAGTGCACTGCGCTCCAGCAGCAGCTTCAGGCCCACGAACACCAGCGCGACCACGAACAGCGAGAACGGCAGCCCGAACAGGAAGCCGTTGCCGAGGAAGGCGAACGGTTCGTAGTAGATGGTCAGGATCTGGCCATCGCTGAGCAGCTGGGCGATGCCGCGGCCGGCCACCATCAGCACCAGCGTGGCGATGATCGGCTGCAACCCCAGCTTGACCACCAGCAGTCCGTTCCACAGCCCGCATGCGGCCGCGGCGGCCAGCGCCGCGGCGATCGCGGCGAACAGCGGCAGCAGGCCCTCGGCGCCGGCGGCCTGGGTGCGCGCGATCGTCCAGGCGGCGACCGTGGCCGCGATCGCCAGCACCGCACCCACGGAGATGTCCAGGCCGCGCACGGCGATCACCAGGGTCATGCCCAGCGACACCAGCACCAGCGGCGCGGCGCGGTTGGCGATGTCGACCAGGTTGCCGTACAGGTGCCCGTCGCGCCATTGCAACGCCAGGAAGCCCGGGTTGAACAGGCCGTTGCCCAGCAGCAGCAGGCCCAGCGCCAGCAACGGCCAGAACAGCGGATGCGCCAGCGACCATCGCAGCACGCGCCGCGTCGCGCCATCCGCGCTCATGCGGGGCCCTCCACCCCGGTTCCGGCTTCACCGGCGATCAGCGCCAGCACCTGCGCTCCGCTGCTGCCGCCGGGCAGTTCGCCGGCGAGGTGGCGATCGCGCATCACCGCGATGCGATCGCCCAGGCGGGTCAGCTCCTCGATCTCGGCCGAAATGAACAGCACCGCCATCCCCTCCCGCGCCAGCCGCACCACTTCGCCCATGATTTCCTGCTTGGCGGCGATGTCGATGCCGCGGGTGGGTTCATCCAGGATCAGCAGCCGCGGCGCGGTGGCCAGCCAGCGCGCCAGCACCACCTTCTGCTGGTTGCCGCCGGACAGGGTGCCGGCGGCGGCTTCGATGTCGCCGGCCTTGATGCCGAGCAGGGCGACGAAGCGCCGCGCCAGTTCGCGTTGCCGCGACGGAGCCAGCGCGCGCCGCCAGCCGAGCCGCGCCTGCAGCGCCAGCACGATGTTCTCGCGCACCGACAGTCCCGCGACGATGCCCTCGGTCTTGCGCTCTTCCGGGCACAGCGCCAGGCCGTGCGCCACCGCTTCGGCCGGATGGCGCAGGTCGACCGGCGCGTCGTCGATGCTCAGCCGGCCCTGGTCGGCGCGGTCCAGGCCGAACAGCAGCCGCGCCAGCTCGGTCCGGCCCGAACCCAGCAGCCCGCCCAGCGCCAGCACCTCGCCGGCCCTCAGTTGCAGGTCCACCGGTCGCAGGCTGCCGCGCCGCGCCAGTCCGCGCGCCTCCACCAGCACCGCGCCTTCGCCGGCGCCGGCACCGCCCGGGTCGCGGCCCGCGGCCATCCCGACCTCGCGCCCGACCATCGCCGTGACCAGCGCGGCATGCGGCAGCTGCGCCGGCAGGAACTCGCCCACCAGGCCGCCGTTGCGCAGTACCGTGATCCGGTCCGACACGGCGTAGACCTGGTCCAGGAAATGTGTGACGAACAGGATCGCCATGCCGCGTTCGCGCAGCCGGCGCATCACCGCGAACAGCTCGCGCACCTCGCCCTCGTCCAGGCTGGAGGTGGGCTCGTCCAGCACCAGCACCCGCGCCGACACGCCCAGCGCGCGCGCGATCGCCACCATCTGCTGCACCGCCACCGGATAACCCGACAACGGCCGGTCGACATCGATGTCCAGGTGCAGTTCGCGCAGCAGTGCGCGCGCGCCGGCGCGCACCTGCTTCCAGTCGACCAGGCCCAGGCGCCCGCGCGGGTAGCGGCCGGCAAACAGGTTCTCGGCCACCGACAGGTTCGGGCACAGGTTCACTTCCTGGTAGACGGTGCTGATGCCCTCGCGCTGCGCATCCAGCGGCGTGGCCGGCGCGATCGTGCGCCCGTCGAGGGTGATCGTGCCCGCATCCGGCGCTTCCACGCCGGTGAGCAGCTTGATCAGGGTCGACTTGCCGGCGCCGTTCTGGCCCATCAACGCATGGATTTCGCCGGCACGCAGCGACAGCCCCGCACCGTCCAGGGCCACCGTCGCGCCGAAGCGCTTGCGCAGGCCGGTGGCCTCGAGCACCACCGCGCTCATGCGCGAACGCCCGGCGCCAGCGCGCGGGGCTGACACCGCGAGGCCTCGATCGCCATCACGACGCTCAGTACTTGCGGCGCGGCAGCTCGGCGGCCGCCTGCTCGCGGGTGAACACGCCCTCCTCCACCTCGACCCGGCGCGGCACCGGCCGGCCCGCATGCACGTCGCGCACGAGGTCGGCCAGCTGCGGGCCCAGCAGCGGGTTGCATTCGATCGTGGCGTTGAGCTTGCCGGCCTTCATCGCCTCGAACGCGCCGCGCACGCCATCGATGGATACGATGCGGATGTCCTCGCCCGGCTTGAGTCCGGCGGCTTCGATCGCCTGGATCGCACCGATGGCCATGTCGTCGTTGTGCGCGAACAGCACGTCGATGCCACCGGGGCCCTCGGCCTTGAGGAACGCCTCCATCACTTCCTTGCCCTTGGCCCGGGTGAAGTCGCCGCTCTGCGAGCGGACGATGGTGAAGCGCGGATCCTGGCCGAGGATCTCCTTGAAGCCCTTCATGCGGTCGTTGGCCGGGGCCGAGCCGACCGTGCCCTGCAGCTCGACGACGCGGACCGGCCCGGCCTGGCCTTCGCTGTCCTCGATCAGCCAGCGCGCGGCCTTGCGGCCCTCCTCGACGAAGTCCGAACCGATGAAGGTGGCGTACAGCGACTCGTCCGAGACCGCCACGGCACGGTCGGTCAGCACCACCGGGATGCCGGCGGCCTTGGCTTCGCGCAGCACCGTCTCCCAGCCCGACTCCACCACCGGCGAGAACGCGATCACGTCCACGCCCTGGGCGATGAACGAGCGCAGCGCCTTGATCTGGTTCTCCTGCTTCTGCTGCGCGTCGGAGAACTTGAGGTTGAACTCCGGCGCGGCCAGCGCCTCCTTCACCGAGCGGGTGTTGGCGGTGCGCCACTCGCTCTCGGCCCCCACCTGGCTGAAGCCGACCGTGATCGCGCCATCCCCGGCCGCCGCCCCACCGTCGCCCTTGCCGCAGGCGCCCAGCACCGCCGCGCACAACACCGCCACGGCCAGCTTCAAACCCTTGTTCATCGCTCCTCCCTCGATGCATATGGTGGTGCCGCGGCCAGGGGCTGCCCCGGCGGATGCCGCGCGCCCTCCAGCGCGCGGCCGCGGATGTGCGGCGGTCAGGCCGCGGTGTAGGCGGTCTTGACCGTCGTGTAGAACTCCACCGCGTAGCGACCCTGCTCGCGCGGACCGTAACTGGATGCCTTGCGCCCGCCGAACGGCACGTGCGGATCCACGCCCGCGGTCGGCAGGTTGACCATCACCATGCCCGCCTGGGCATGCCGCTTGAAATGTGTGGCGTGCTTCAGCGAGGTGGTGCAGATGCCCGCGCACAGGCCGAACTCGGTGTCGTTGGCCAGCGCCAGCGCCTGCTCGTAGTCGTCGGCGCGCAGCAGCGCGGCCACCGGGCCGAAGATCTCCTCGCGCGCGATCCGGTCCGAGGGCTTGGCCGCGAACAGCGTCGGCGCCAGGAAGTGGCCCTGGGTCTTCCACTCCACGCGCCCGCCGCCGGCGAGCAGCTCGGCACCGTCGTCGTGGCCGGCCTGGATGTAGGACAGGTCGGTCTGCAGCTGCGCGCCGCTGGCGACCGGGCCGATGTCCACGCCCTGTTCCAGCGGATCGCCGACCTTGATCCTGGCCAGGCGCGCCTGCACCTTCGCCACGAACTCGTCGTAGACCGCGCTTTCCACGATCAGCCGGCTCGAGGCGGTGCAGCGCTGGCCGGTGGAGAAGTAGGCGCCGTTGACTGCGCACTCCACCGCCTGGTCCAGGTCGGCGTCGGCGAGCACCACCAGCGGGTTCTTGCCGCCCATCTCCATCTGCACCTTGAGCGCGCGCGCGGCGGCCTGTTTGAGCAGCGCGTGGCCGGTCGGCACCGAGCCGGTGAAGGTCAGCGCGTCCAGGCGCGGATGTTCCACCAGCGCCTGGCCGACCACCCGGCCGCTGCCCAGGACCATGTTGAACACGCCCTCGGGCAGCCCGGCGCGCGACAGGATTTCGGCGATCGCCCACGCGCAGCCCGGCACGATCTCGGCCGGCTTGAACACCACCGTGTTGCCATAGGCCAGCGCCGGGGCGATCTTCCAGGCCGGGATCGCCAGCGGGAAATTCCACGGCGCGATGATGCCGACCGTACCCACGGGTTCGCGGGTGATCTCCACGTCGACGCCGGGGCGGGTCGAGGCCAGCTTCTCGCCGGGGATGCGCAGCGCCTCGCCGGCGAAGAACTTGAAGATCTGCCCGGCGCGGGCGGCCTCGCCGATGCTCTCGGCCAGGGTCTTGCCCTCCTCCATCGCCAGCAGCCGGCCCAGCTCCGCCTTGCGCGCCAGGATCTCGCTGCCGACGAAGTCGAGCACGTCGGCGCGCTGCTGCGGGGTGGTGAAGGCCCACTTCGGCAAGGCGGTGGCAGCGGCATCGACCGCCTGCGCGGTGCGCGCGGCGTCGAGCACGCCGTAGCCGCCGACCGGGCTGGCCAGGTCGGCCGGGTTCTCGTCGGCATGGCTGCCGTCGCCTTCGACC
Source organism: Pseudoxanthomonas sp. Soil82 (assembly GCF_040446535.1). Lineage (NCBI taxonomy): Bacteria > Pseudomonadati > Pseudomonadota > Gammaproteobacteria > Lysobacterales > Lysobacteraceae > Pseudoxanthomonas > Pseudoxanthomonas sp. Soil82. Next base: position 254,538 of record NZ_JBEAAK010000004.1, on the reverse strand, counting down.
CACTGGCCGGCGATGTAGCTGCTGAAACGCTGTTCGCTCACGGTAATGCTCCCTGGATCATGGTCCGCCCGCGGGCGGCGACTGCCTGCGCCACCCTACAGGCTGCGGACCCCGCCGGGGGCGAAGCCGGCGGCGACGGTGCGCAACGGATTGGCCAGCGGCGCGCCCAGCTCGGGCAGGTCGACCTCGAACACGTCGCCGGGCTCGGCGCGCACGCCGTCGGCGAAGCTCAAGGTGGCGGTGCCGAAGAAGTGCAGGTGCACGTCGCCCGGCCGGCGATGGGCCGCGTACTTGAAGTGGTGGTACTCGAGGTTGGCCAGCGAATGGCACATGTTCGCCTCGCCGGTGAGGAAGGGCTTCTCCCACAGCACCGCGTCGCCGCGGCGGATCCGGCTGGTGCCGCGCAGGTCGCGCGGCAGCGGGCCGGTGCGCAGCTCCGGACCGACCGCGCAGGCGCGCAGCTTGGAATGGGCCAGGTAGAGGTAGTTCTGGCGCTCGGTGACGTGGTCGGAGAACTCGTTGCCGATGGCGAATCCGAGCCGGTGCGGCGTGCCGTCCGGGCCGATCACGTACAGGCCGACCAGCTCCGGTTCCTCGCCGCCGTCCAGGGCGAAATCCGGCGACGGCAGCGGCGCCCCGGGCGCGACCACGATGCCGCCATCGCCCTTGTAGAACCACTCCGGCTGCGCACCCGCTTCGCCGGCCGCCGGGATCCCGCCCTCCACGCCCCACTGGAACATGCGCATGGAGTCGGTGAGGGTGCCGGCCTGTGCCTGCTGCTGCAGGTTCTGGTGCATGGCGTCGCGGGCCGCGGCGCTGCCCAGGTGGGTCAGGCCGGTGCCGGTGACCCGGCAGTGCGCCGGATCGGGGTGGTGCAAGGGCACCAGCACGCGCCCCTCGCGCAGCAGCGCGGCGTAATCGAGCCGGGTGTCGCCGGGAAGCGCGGCTACTTCCGCATCGAGGCTGCGTCCGGCGTCGATCGCGGCCGTCGCCAGGGCGTGCATGCTCGCCGGGCCTTCGAGCAGGCGCACCTGCGCGCCGCCGGCGTCGACCTCGCCGACCCGGGTCGCCCCGTCCTCGTCCACCAGCTGGATCAGTCGCATCGCTTCGGTCCGCCCTCGCAGGTTTGGCAGGCACGCGCGCCCTGCGGGCGGGCATGCGGGCCTCTGCCGGCATTCTGCCGGCTACCGCCATATGCATCCAATACAAATTGGTGCATAACATATACGCACATTCGTATCGCCGAGGTGACCTGCTTGGCCCAGACCCTGCCGTGGTTCGTCCGTGCCCGATTGAAGACGCGGCAATTGATGCTGCTGATCGCGATCGACGAGGAAGGCAACATCCACCGCGCCGCCGAGACCCTGGCGATGTCGCAGCCCGCCGCCTCCAAGCTGCTCAAGGACCTGGAGGAGATGCTGGGCGTATCGCTGTTCGAGCGCCTGCCGCGCGGCATGCGGCCGACCTGGTACGGCGAGAGCATGATCCGCCACGCGCGCATCGCCCTGGCCAGCCTGGGCGAGGCCGGCGCGGAGATCGAGGCGCTGAAGGGCGGCTGGGCCGGCAGCGTCGCCATCGGCGCGATCGCCGGGCCGGCGATGACCCTGCTGCCGACCGCCCTGGCCCGGATCACCCGGCAGCACCCGGAGCTGCGCATCTCGCTGCTGGTGGAGAGCAGCGACGTGCTGCTGGAACGGCTTGAGCAGAACCGCCTCGATTTCCTGCTGGCGCGGCTGTTCGAACGCCACGACAAGCGCCACCTGCACTACCAGGCCCTGGCCGAGGAGGAGGTCTGCGCGATCGCGCGCCCGGGCCATCCGCTGCTGGCACCGGGCGCGGCCGACCTGCGCCAGCTCGCCCAGGCGCGCTGGATCGTGCCGCCGGAGGGCAGCGTGCTGCGCCATCGCTTCGAACTGATGTTCCGCGCCGCCGGGCTGCAGCCGCCCCGGCACGTGATCGCCACCGCCGCGCTGGTGTTCATGACCAAGATGCTCGAGGAGAGCGACTACGTGGCGGTGGTGCCGGTGGACGTGGCCCGCCACTACGCCGCGCATGGCGTGGTCGCGATCCTGCCGCTGCAGCTGTCCTGCCGCATGGACTCGTTCGGGATCATCACCCGCACCGACTGGCTGCTCTCGCCGGGCGCGCGCACCGTGCTGCAGGCGCTGCAGGAAGCCGCCGCGGCGGTCTACGGGACGCCGCCTACGACGCAGGCGTGAGCTGCCCGGCCACGGCACTGTGCGCCCCGGCGCACCGTCGAGGTTCAGTCGTGGAAGTCGGCCACCAGCGTGCGCCGGCCGAGCATGAAGGCATCGGCGACATGGCGCAGCGGCGCGGTGTCCACGTCCGAGCGGCCGCTGGCAACCAGTTCGGCGAAGCGGCGGTACAGCATCGGATACTCCTGCTCGGGCTCGTCGTGCACGCGCACGCCATCCACCGACAGCCTCGCGCCGCCCTCGGAGAGCATCATCTCCCCGGCGTCGGTACGGGCGACGATGTCCCATTGCTGCCGACCGGTCTGGCGCCAGTCGAACTCGGCGACCAGGTCCAGGCCCTGCGCGTCGGTGAAGGTGATCGAGGCGGCGATCGGCGCCTCGCGGTTGCCGGGGAACTCCAGCGTGGCGCCAGTGGCGAACACCGGCCGCGGCAGGATCCGGGTGACGATCGACAGCGCATTGATGCCCGGGTCGAACACGCCCAGTCCGCCGGCGCGCCAGATCCATTCCTGATTCGGGTGCCACTGGCGCACGTCCTCCTTCCACGCCACCCGCATCGAACGGATGCGGGTACCGGCGAGGAACTCGCGGGCGGCCTCCACCGCCGGCGCATAGCGCGAATGCCAGCTGGCGAACAGGGTCAGGCCGCGTGCGTCCGCCATCGAAGCCAGGTCCTCGACCTCCGAGAGCGTGGCGCCCGGCGGCTTCTCCAGGAATACATGCTTGCCCGCCGCCAGCGCCTTGGCCGCGGCCTCGTAGCGGTACTGCGGCGGCATGCACAGCGAGACCGCCTGGATCGCGGGCACGGCCGCCAGCATCTCGTCGATCGAAGTGAAGTTGTCGATCCCGTCGACCTTGCCGTGACGGCTGGCCGCGGCAACCAGCCGGTAGCCGGCGTTGGCGGCGACCGCCGGCAGGTGCTGGTCGCGCACGATCTTGCCGACGCCGACGATCGCGAGGTTGATGGCTGGCACGGATGCAGTCTCCATGGAATGGGGTCGGGGACGCGAAAGCCGGAGTGCTCCCGGCCGTCGCCTTTTTTTCAAGATAGCAATGCGGCGAGGCGGCTCAGGCACGCGCCAGCGCGGCGGCGACCTCGTCCCAGCCGCAGGCACGGCCCGGCAAGGCGAAGCGGTAGTCGATGCGGCGCCGGAACACCGTGCCCGGGCGCAGGATCGAATCGGGGAACCCGCTGCGGTTGGGCGCGTCGGGAAAGCCCTGCGGCTCCAGGCACAGGCCACGGCCGATGCCCGGGTGCTGGCGATCCAGGGCCTGGCCGCCGTAGAGCTGCAGCGCCGGGGCGTCGCTGTCGATGCGCAGGGCGATGCCGCTGTGCGGCGAGTACAGCATCGCCGCGTGGTCGCGGGCGGCGTCGAGCACCAGGCAATGGTCGTAGCCGCCGCCGTGGCGCAACTGCGGATGGTCGCCGTCGAAGGCCGCCTCCAGGGTCCGCGCCACGCGGAAGTCGAACGGCGATCCGCCCGCGTCGGCCACCTCGCCGAGCGGGATCAGCGCCTCGTCCACCGGCAGGTAGCCGCTGGCCGGCACCTGCAGCCACTGCGCCGATGCCGCTACCGCCGGATCGCCGGCGAGGTTGAAGTACGGGTGGTGGGTCGGATTGAACGGCGTCGGCGCGTCGGTGGTCGCTTCGAAGTCCAGCTGCAGGTGCGCGCCGTGCAGGCGGTAGGTCGCCGAGACCTCGAGGTTGCAGGGATAGCCCTCTTCGCCATCGGGCGAGCGGTAGCGCAGCGCAAGCAGGTCCTGTTCGTGCGCCTCCACCGTCCACAGTCGCCGGCCGAAGCCGAGCATGCCCCCGTGCAGGTGGTGGCGACCTTCGTTGGCGCTGATGCGGTGCTGGCGACCGTCGAGCTCGAAGGTTGCCCCGGCGATGCGGTTGCCGAACCGGCCGACCAGGATGCCCAGGTACGCCGGATCGCGGAAGTAGGCCTGCGCGTCGGCCAGGCCGAGGACCAGGGGCGTTCGCCCCTGCGCTCCGGAAAACTCCAGGCCGGCCAGGATGCCGCCGAGGTCGAGGATCTCCGCCGTCAGCCCGTGCCCGCCGCCGAGCCTGAACGCCTGCACCGCAGTGCCATCCTCGAGCCTTCCGAAGGGCCTGGTCCGGGTCATGGATGCCGCCGCCTGTTGCCATCGGCCGCGATCCGGCCGCGCGCAGCATAGCCGCCTTGCGCGGACGCGCCACGCGGGCGGTCGACATTGCAATACCGGTATTGATCTGCGTCCGTTTGTTATTTTTCGAGCATATCCCTGCCGGGTAGCATCGCCCCCGACAACCGGCCGGCCGCGCCAGGCGCCACCGCACCGGTCGACCCCCAACCGGGCAGGGATCCCGCGCGCATGAGCGACTCCAGCAAGCCCCCCTTCCGCAGCCGCCGGTGGTTCGGCCGCGAGGGCAAGCAGGGCTTCTACTACCGCAGCTGGCTCAAGGGCCTGGGCCTGCCGCACGACCTGTTCGACGGCCGCCCGGTCATCGGGATCTGCAATACCTGGTCGGAACTGACCCCGTGCAACAGCTCCTTCCGCGAGCTGGCCGAACACGTCAAGCGCGGGGTGTACGAGGCCGGTGGCTTCCCGCTGGAATTTCCGGTGATGTCGCTGGGCGAGACCCAGATGCGGCCCACCGCCATGCTGTTCCGCAACCTCGCCTCGATGGACGTGGAAGAGTCGATCCGCGCCAATCCCATCGACGGCGTGGTGCTGCTGATGGGCTGCGACAAGACCACCCCGTCGCTGTTGATGGGCGCGGCCAGCGTCGACCTGCCGACGATCGGCGTCTCCGGCGGGCCGTCGCTGTCGGGCAACTGGCGCGGCCGGCCGCTCGGCTCGGGCACCGGGGTGATCGAGATGTCGGAAATGGTCCGCGCCGGCACCCTGTCCCAGGACGAATTCACCGAGGCCGAGGCCTGCATGCAGCGCTCCAAGGGTAGCTGCATGACCATGGGCACGGCCTCGACCATGGCCAGCATGGTCGAGGCGCTGGGCATGTCGCTGCCGGAGAACGCGGCGATCCCGGCGGTGGATTCGCGCCGCTTCCGCCTGGCGCACCTGTCCGGCCGCCGGATCGTGGAGATGGTGCGCGAGGACCTGCGCATGTCCAAGGTCCTCACCCGCGCCGCCTTCGCCAACGCGATCCGCGCCAATGCGGCCATCGGCGGCTCGACCAACGCGGTGATCCACCTGCTGGCGATCGCCGGGCGCCTGGGCGTGCCGCTGTCGCTGGACGACTGGGACGAACTCGGCTCGCGCCTGCCCTGCCTGGTCAACCTCAGGCCATCGGGCGAATACCTGATGGAGGATTTCTTCTACGCCGGCGGCCTGCCGGCCGTGCTGCGCGAGGTATCGCAGCACCTGGACCTGGACGCGATGACGGTCAACGGCCGCACGCTGGGCGAGAACATCGCCGATGCGCCGTGCTGGAACCGCGAGGTGATCCGCCCGCTGCAGCAGCCGCTGCGCGCCGAGGCCGGCATCGCGGTGCTGCGCGGCAACCTGGCGCCCGACGGCGCGGTGATCAAGCCATCGGCCGCCTCGCCGCACCTGCTGCGGCACCGCGGCCGGGCGGTGGTGTTCGAGAGCATCGAGGATTTCAAGGCGCGCATCGACGACGAGACGCTGGACATCGACGAGACCTGCGTGATGGTGCTGAAGAACTGCGGCCCGCGCGGCTACCCGGGCATGGCCGAGGTCGGCAACATGCCGCTGCCGCCGAAGCTGCTGCGCCGCGGCGTCACCGACATCGTCCGCATCTCCGACGCGCGCATGAGCGGCACCGCCTACGGCACCGTGGTCCTGCACGCTTCGCCGGAGGCGGCCGCGGGCGGGAACCTGGCCCTGGTGCGCGAGGGCGACTTCATCGAACTGGACGTACCGGGCCGGCGGCTGCACCTGGACGTGGACGACGCGGAACTGGCGCGCCGGCGCGCGCAGTGGTCGCCGCCACCGGCACCGGTGCGCGGCTGGGCCAAGCTGTACGTGGACCATGTGCAGCAGGCGCACCTGGGCGCCGACCTGGACTTCCTGGTCGGCGGCAGCGGCGACGGGGTCGACCGTGATTCGCACTGACGCTTCTCCCACCCCTTCCGCGGCCGTCCGGGGGGCATCGCCGCGGCACGGAAGGGGGCTTTTTCTTCGGCCATGAGCGCGGCCAAGCCCGGCCCGGCAGTCGGCCGCCGCGGCTTCATCGCCGCGCTCGGCACCGCCGCACTGGCGCCCTGGCTCCCGCGGCAGGCATGGGCGGCGCCGCCGGCGACGGTGGCAACGGTGGCCGCCGAGCCGTTTCCGCTGTCGGCGATCACCCTGGGCGATGGCGCCTTCGCCCACGCCAGCGCGCTGAACCTGCGCTACCTGGCCGCGCTCGACATCGACCGCCTGCTGGCGCCGTACCGCGCCGCGGCCGGGCTGCCGCGGCGCGCGGACAACTATCCCAACTGGGAATCGATGGGGCTGGACGGCCACACCGCCGGCCACTACCTGAGCGCACTGTCGCAGCAGGCCGCGCAAGGCCACGCCGGCATGCGCCAGCGGCTGCAGGCCATGCTCGCCGGCCTGGCCGAATGCCAGCGCGCGAACGGCGACGGCTACCTCGGCGGCGTGCCGGACGGACGCCGGCTGTGGGACCGCATCGCCGCAGGCGACTTCCAGGCCGAGGCGTTCTCGCTGGAGGGCGCCTGGGTGCCGTTCTACAACCTGCACAAGATGTACGCGGGCCTGCGCGACGCGTGGTGGGTCGCCGGCGAGGCATCGGCGCGCAGCATGCTGGTCGCCTTCGCCGACTGGGCCGATGCGCTGGTGGCCGGCCTGGACGACGTGCAGCTGCAGCGCATCCTCGACACCGAGCACGGCGGCATGAACGAGGTCCTGGCCGACGTTGCAGCGATCACCGGTAACCGGCGCTATCTGGCCCTGGCCCGGCGCTTCAGCCACCGCGCGATCCTCGAGCCGCTGCTGCGCGGCGAAGACCGCCTGGATGGCCTGCACGCGAACACCCAGATCCCCAAGGTGATCGGCTTCGCCCGCATCGGCGAGCTGGACGGCGATGCGGCCTGGATCGACGCGGCGCGCTTCTTCTGGGATACGGTGGTGCAGCGGCGCAGCATCGCCTTCGGCGGCAACAGCGTGCGCGAACACTTCAACCCGGCCAGCGACTTCGCGCCGATGGTGGCCTCGCGCGAGGGCCCGGAAACCTGCAACAGCTACAACATGCTGCGCCTGACCCAGCTGCTGCACCGGCTCGGCCCGCAGCCGCGCTACGCCGACTTCTACGAGCGCACGCTGTACAACCACATCCTGTCGACCCAGCATCCCGGGCACGGCGGCCTGGTCTACTTCACCCCGGTGCGGCCGCGCCACTACCGGGTGTATTCGCAGCCCCAGGAATGCTTCTGGTGCTGCGTGGGCAGCGGCATCGAGAACCACGGCCGGCACGGCGCCTTCGCCTACACCCGGGGCAGGGACGGATTGGCGGTCAACCTGTACATGGCCTCGCGGCTGCACTGGCGCGAGCGCGGGCTGCAGCTGGAACAGGCGACAGGCTTTCCCGAGCAGCCGCGCAGCGTGCTGCGCCTGCGCCTGGACGAGCCGCAGGCGTTCGCGCTGGACCTGCGCCATCCGCACTGGCTGGACGGGCCCATGCGGGTCAAGGTGAACGGCACGCCGTGGCCACTTTCCTCGACGCCGGCGTCGTGGGCGCGCATCGAGCGCCGCTGGAGCGACGGCGACACCGTCGAGGTCGAACTGCCGATGCGCACCCGCATCGAGAACCTGCCCGACGGTTCGGACTGGGTGGCGGTGATGCACGGCCCGCTGATGCTGGCCGCGCGTACCGGCACCGAGGACCTGGAGGGACTCGTCGCCGATTCCGGCCGCGGCAGCCATATCGCCCCCGGGCCGTACCAGCCACTGGACCGCGCGCCGATGCTGGTCGGCGAGCGCGATGCGCTGGCCGCCGGCATCGTGCCGGTGGCGGGCGAGCCGCTGGTGTTCAGCGCCGACGCCCTGGTCCGCCCGGCCGGATCCGGCACGCTGCGCCTGGAGCCGCTGCACCGCGTGCACGACGCGCGCTACATGGCCTACTGGCGGACCACGACCGCCGCCGGGTACCCGGCGGTGGTCGCCACGATCGAGGCTGCGGAGCGCGAACGCCAGGCCCTGGACGCCCGCACCCTGGACCGGGTGCAGCCCGGGGAACAACAGCCGGAGGTCGAGCATGGCTACCGCGGCCGCGACTCGGCCACTGGTATGCACCTGGGCCGGCACTGGCGCGATGCGGGCGACGCATTCGCGTATCGCCTGTCCGTGCCACCCGGCCGCGGCGGCGACGCCCCGCTCGCGCTGCAGCTGACCCTGTTCGGCGGCGAGTGGCAGGCGGCGATGGACGTGCAGGTCGACGGCGCCACCCTGGCCACGGTGCTGCTGGACGGGTCGGGCGTGGACGACTTCATCGAGCGCCAGGTCGCGCTGCCACCGGCGCTGGCCGAGGCCGCGCGCGAGGGCGGTATCGAGGTACGGTTCGTCGCCCGCGACGGCCGCCGCACGCCACGGCTGTTCGACCTGCGGCTGCTGCGCGTCGACGCTTCGCCCTAGCGGTTCGCGCCTGGCGGACGTGCCGCAAGGCGCGCGGCACTGACTGATCCTGTACGCCGCGGCCGGTCGCGATGCACCGCGACCGGCCGACGTCGATCAGCGCGGCTTCAACCCCACCACCGCCACCGAATGCGGCGGCAGGCGCAGCGTCGTGCCCTCGAGTTTCGCCGGCGCAGGCGCCACGGTCCGCGCCGCATCGAAGGTGTTGACCGAATCCATGCGCGGCGCGGCCAGCAGCTGGCCGGTGGCCGATGCGGCATCGAAGCCGGGCACGTCCAGGCCGATCTCCACCGGGCGCGTCGCGTCGACGTTGGTCACCGCCACCCACAGCATGCCCTGCGCGTCCTTCGCCGCGATCGCGTCCACGCGTGGCAGGACGATGTCGCCGACCTTGTAGCTGCCCTTGTCGAAGGCCACCGGTACGAAGGTCGCGTCCTGGAACGGTACGTACATGTGGAACACGTGGTAGGTCGGGGTCAGCAGCATCTTCTCCTTGTCGGTGAAGATCATCGCCTGCAGCACGTTGACCATCTGCGCGATGTTGGCCATGCGCACGCGCTCGGCGTGGCGGGCGAAGATGTTGATGTTGAGCGCGGCCAGGATCGCGTCGCGCATCGAGTTCTGCTGCACCAGGAAGCCGGGCGTGCTGCCTTCGGTGGGCGCCAGCCACGAGCCCCATTCGTCCACCACCAGCGCGACCTTCTTCTCCGGGTCGTACTTGTCCATGATCGCCGAATGGGTGCGGATCAGCTGGTCCATGCCCAGTGTTTCCTGCAGGAACTTCGCGTACTCGGCCTCGCCGAAGCCGGTGGCCTTGACGCTCGGCGGCCAGCCGTTGACGGTGTAGTTGTGCAGCGACAGGCCGTCGAGGTTCCAGCTCCAGACCCGCTCGGACCAGGCCTTCATCACCGCCTCGGTGTACTCGGTCTTGGCGCCATCCGGACCGACCGCGATCTGCTTCATCTTCTGCGACGGGTCGTAGTTGCGCGTGTAGCGCGCGAACACCTTCATCAGGTCGACGTAGTAGTCGCCGGACATGGCCCCGCCGCAACCCCAGTTCTCGTTGCCCAGGCCGACGAACGGCACCTGGAACGCTTCCTTGCGGCCGTTGGCGATGCGCTCCTTGGCCAGCGCGGTCGGGTGCACCGCGGTCATGTACTCCAGCCAGTCCGCCGCTTCCTGCACCGTGCCCGAGCCGACGTTGACCGATATGTAGGCGTCGGCGCCGACCTGCTCGATGAAATCGAAGAACTCGTGGGTGCCGAACTCGTTCGGCTCCATCACCCCGCCCCAGTTGGTGTTGACCATCGCCCGGCGCTGGTCCTTCGGGCCGATGCCGTTGCGCCAGTGGTACTCGTCGGCGAAGCAGCCGCCCGGCCAGCGGATGTTCGGGACCTTGAGGTCGCGCAACGCGGCGACGACGTCGTTGCGGACGCCGCGGGTATTGGGGATCTTCGAATCCTTGCCGACCCAGATGCCCTCGTAGATGCCATGGCCGAGGTGCTCGGCGAACTGGCCGAAGATGTGGCGGTCGATCTTCGCGCCGGGCTTGCCGGCGTCGACCTTCAGCACCACGTCCTGGGCGAAGGCGGGAACCGCCGCGATGCTGGCGATGGCGATGGCCAACAGGGTCGAACGGATGCGCATGGACCTCTCCTCTGGACTCGGCGGATGCAGCGGCAAGCGGCGCGGCTGCGAAGCGGGAACCGGAGGGGCATGGGACAACGCGGTATACCGCCCCGGCGGGCGGTGGCCGTCGGATCACGCACGCAACGGCCACCAGGTGGGTCCGACGCGCCAGGCGATCCGGTCCGGTCCGTCCCGCCCTCTCCCCGGGCCCGGACCGCTCCGCGACAATGCGTGATCCCGCCAATACGATCCAATGACAATTGCCCGGTTTTCGATATCCGGATTGCTATCGAAGAGGCGGCAGTTCCATCGCGCAAGGACGGCATCCGCAACGCATCCGCCCGCGGCCATGCCGCCGGGACGGCGACCCGCTCGAAAACAGGGGATGAAATCCACCGCGCCCGCGAAGGGGGACCGCAGTGGTGGGCGGTACAGGGTTCGAACCTGTGACCCCTACCATGTCAAGGTAGTGCTCTACCGCTGAGCTAACCGCCCGGTGCTGCACACGCTGCGCGGATTGCCCGCGACAGGGGCGCGCATTCTACCCCGCCGGCGTGCCCGGCCACAACCGGAGCCGGCCACCCGTCCAAGCCCGGGCCAAACGGCCCGTAGAGCCGGGCTTGCCCGGCTACCCACGCCTGCCGGAGAAGAGGGACGGGGAAGGCAGCGGGGCGAGCCCCGCTCTACGGGTTGATCGCGGGTGGCGCGGAACCACGGGCGCAGGCGCCTCAGCCGGCGAGGCTGGCTTCCTTCAGCCGCCGGATCTGGTCGCGCACGCGGGCGGCGTCCTCGAACTCCAGGTCGCGGGCGTGCTGGTACATGCGTTGCTCCAGCTCCTGGATCCGCCGCGCGGCCTGGACCGGGTCCATCGCCGCGTAGTCGGCCGCCTGCTCGGCCACCTGGCGCGCGGCCGCCTTGCCGCGCGACTTCCCGCCCCGGGACTCCCCGGGCTCGGCCCGGGCGCCCTCCATCACGTCCATGATCGGCCGCACCACCTGCCGCGGCACGATGCCGTGGGCGGCGTTGTACTCCTCCTGCTTCTCGCGGCGCCGGTTGGTCTCCTCGATCGCCGCCTGCATCGAGCGGGTGATCCTGTCGGCGTACAGGATCGCGGTCCCGCGCAGGTTGCGCGCGGCGCGGCCGATGGTCTGGATCAGCGAGCCGGTCGAGCGCAGGAAGCCCTCCTTGTCCGCGTCCAGGATCGCGACCAGCGAGACCTCGGGCATGTCCAGGCCCTCGCGCAGCAGGTTGATGCCGACCAGCACGTCGAACCGGCCCAGGCGCAGGTCGCGGATGATCTCCACCCGCTCCACCGTCTCCACGTCCGAATGCAGGTAGCGGACCTTGATCCCGTGCTCGGACAGGTAGTCGGTCAGGTTCTCGGCCATGCGCTTGGTCAGGGTGGTGACCAGCACGCGGTCGCCGTCGGCCACGCGCTTGTTGATCTCGCCCATCAGGTCGTCGACCTGGGTGGCAACCGGGCGGATCTCCACGCGCGGGTCGACCAGGCCGGTCGGTCGCACCACCAGCTCGGTCACCTGGTCGCCGGCCTCGCGCTGCTCGTACGGGCCGGGCGTGGCCGATACGTAGATCGCGCGGGGCGCGCGCGCCTCCCACTCCTCGAACTTCAGCGGCCGGTTGTCCAGCGCCGACGGCAGGCGGAAGCCGAACTCCACCAGCGTTTCCTTGCGCGAACGGTCGCCCTTGTACATCGCGCCGATCTGCGGGATGGTCACGTGCGACTCGTCCACCACCAGCAGCGCGTCGGCCGGCAGGTAGTCGAACAGGGTCGGCGGCGGCTCGCCGGGCGCGTGCCCGGTCAGGTGCCGCGAGTAGTTCTCGATGCCCGAGCAGTAACCGACCTCGGCCATCATCTCCAGGTCGAACTGGGTGCGCTGGGCCAGGCGCTGGGCCTCGACCAGCTTGTTCTGCGCGTAGAGCTGCTCGAGCCGCGCCTTGAGCTCGACCTTGATCGTCTCGATCGCGGCCAGCACGCGCTCGCGGGTGGTCGCGTAGTGGGTCTTCGGGTAGATGGTGAAGCGCGGCAGCTTGCGCAGTACTTCGCCGGTAAGCGGGTCGAACAGGGCGATGTTCTCGATCTCGCCGTCGAACAGTTCGATCCGCACCGCCTCGGCGTCGCTTTCGGCCGGATGCACGTCGACCACCTCGCCGCGCACGCGGAAGGTGCCGCGCTGCAGCTCGTACTCGTTGCGGGTGTACTGCAGCTGGGTCAGGTGGCGCAGCAGCTCGCGCTGGTCGATGCGCTCGCCGCGCGACAGGATCAGCCGCAGCGACAGGTAGTCCTCGGGCGCGCCCAGGCCGTAGATCGCCGACACAGTGCCGACCACCAGCGCGTCCGGGCGCGACAGCAGCGCCTTGGTCGCGGCCAGCCGCATCTGCTCGATGTGGTCGTTGATCGAGCTGTCCTTCTCGATGAAGGTGTCGGTCGAGGGGACGTAGGCCTCGGGCTGGTAGTAGTCGTAGTAGCTGACGAAATACTCGACCGCGTTGTGGGGGAAGAACGCCTTGAACTCGCCGTAGAGCTGGGCGGCCAGGGTCTTGTTCGGCGCCATCACCAGGGTCGGCTTCTGCACCGCCTGGACCACGTTGGCGATGGTGTAGGTCTTGCCGGAGCCGGTCACGCCGAGCAGGACCTGCTTGGCCAGCCCGGCTTCGAAGCCGGCTACGAGCTTGTCGATTGCCTGCGGCTGGTCGCCTGCCGGGGCGTACGGGGACACCAGCTCGAACCGCTCGCTCATGCGCGGGGCGCTACCGTCTTGGGGAGAACGCCAGTATAGACGTGGTGCGTGTCCACGCCGGGTGCAGCCAGTAGGCGGGCGCACGCGCCGGTACCCGGCGCCAGCCCCCTTCAGTCCGGCGCTTGAGCACTCGCCCCGCTCGGGATGCGACCCCGTGCCATCACCGTGGCGCGGTGCCTCTCGCCGCTGCAGGAAGCCTCGTCGTGGCTGGTCGGCGTACCAGCCGCTGTTGCCTGCCGCGCGCTCCGCACGTTCGCGTTCGCGAGGATCGGCGCGTATTCCTACAGCCACCCGCGGCGGCGCCCGATTCCAGGGCCCACCAGGCATCGCCATGCTGAACTCCCCGAGCGAAAAGGAATTCGCCCATGCGCAAGGATGCGCCGGGGCCCGGGGCAGGATTGAGCCTGGTCGAATTGCTGGCCAGCACGGCGGTGCTCGCCATCCTGCTCGGGCTCTCCATGCCCACGTTCAGTGAAACCCTGCGGCGGATGCGCGTTGCGTCGGCCATGCACCAGCTGGGCGCGCAGCTCGCACAGGCCCGCAATACCGCGATCACGCGGCGCACCGTGGTCACCCTTTGCCCGTCGGCTGGTGGTGCCAGGTGCCGGCAGGACGCCGACTGGAGCAGCGGCTGGTTGCTGTACCGCGATCCCGCGCGCGGAGACCATCCACGCAGCGCCGACGACGTCCTGGCCGAGGTGCGCACGCCCTTCCACGACTCCGTGCGCGTATCCGCCAGTGCCGGGCGCCTGCGCGTCCGGTTCCAGCCCGACGGGCGGAGCGGCGGGAGCAATCTCACCTTGAAGGTATGCTCCGGCAGCGAGCTGCAGGGCGAAGTCATCGTCAACAATGTCGGGCGTGCGAGGTCGCACCGCATCGCATCGGGCCTGCCCTGCCCAGCGTCCTGAACGGACCGATTGGACAGGCCAGGCGGTCCGGGCCCCACCTGGGGCCCGGCCGCTTGCCCGTCGGCATGGCCTGCCCCTACAATGTGCGCCCCCGCCCGAATAGCTCAGCCGGTTAGAGCACTTGACTGTTAATCAGGGGGTCGTTGGTTCGAGTCCAACTTCGGGCGCCAGATTCAGGAAAGGCCGCGAGCGATCGCGGCCTTTTTTTGGTCGGTCAGCGACCCTTCCACGGGGCAAGTCATGCTGCCCCGAGGCGAACTACCAACACTCGGCCAGCGACGCAGCCCCACTCTCGGTCTTCAGTCCGGTATTGCTGACCGACAGATTGCCGCAGCGGTCGTCCGCCTGGGCGCCGACCGCAGTCGCCGTCACGACAAGCTGGGTCGCATTCTGCGTTGTCAGAGCGAGCGTGTAGCGGGCTGCCGCGCCAGGCTCACGGGGCGACTGCAGGGTGGGCAGCGCATATCCGACATAGGTGTTGTTGACTGTGAAGAAGCGCTCCGCGCCCTGCATGTACTCCGCCAGGTCCGCCTTGGCCTGCGCCCGTCGCGACTTGCGGACCTGCTCTTGATAGGACGGAACCGCGATAGACGCCAGGATCGCCACCACTGCGATCACTATCATCAGTTCAAGCAGGGTGAAGCCGGCGGCGGCGTTCGAACGCTTCATCAATTGAGTTCCTTTTCGCACGGGGCTTTCTTCTACAGGGATCATCGCACCTGCCTCCAGGACTGCCGCCCGCAGGGCCTTGGCAGGTACATCGCAGGTGCGCCGGCAACACGGATCACCATCGAACACTGAGCTGCCAGCGCACTGTCAATCTCGGCCTGGGTGGCCCCGGCGCCCAGCGGCTGCACGCGCGGTGAGGTCATCACAGCCACGTCCTTCACCGGAGCCGAGCCACCCGTATTAAGCGCCACCGCGCCCGTGGTCGAGCTCGGGGAGCCGCCGGTGGGCGAACCCATTCGGACGGAGGTCATCGCCGCCCCGCCGCTGAGCGCATTCAGGCCATAAAGCCAATTCGTACCGTTCACCGAACAGTCGTCCGCTCCGGTCGCCGAGGGCTCATAAGTAGGGAAGAACACCACCCCGCTCTCGATCCTGGGGTAACCCACCATCCGCTCGCCGGCCGGAAGGTCGATGTACCAGCCGGACTTGCCCGCACCCAGCGCGTCGTTGGTCGTCTGCCGGAACCCGCCGCCATCGGCTCCTACCGTCTGCTGCTGCAGCGACGCGCGCCCAGCGACCGGGAGGCCGCGGTCAAGCACCCCGTACATAGTTTGGATATCCGTGTTCAGCGGATCACCGGTGAAGATGAAACTGCCGGTGCCGAAATAAACCATCACGCCCCCGCCGGGGCCAGTCGCTGCGGTCAGTCCGCCCGTAATGGGCTGGCGCGCCCCGCCGTTCTGAGCGATGAACAGGGGCTCCCCACCCAGATCCACGCTGGCGGTGAGCAGGTCGAACTTCCAGACCGCGCCATTCTGATCGGCCGCATACACCGTATCGGCAAAACCATCGCGGCCGCCAACCCACGCATCGTTCGCCAGGTTGCGGCGTTTGACGTCGACCACTGCGACGTTACCGAGACCATTGTAGGCCGGAGCGGTGGCCTCGCTAGCCACGATCGTGGTCGTGGCGCCGGTGGCGACGTCCACCACGAAGAGGCTCGCCTGCTGGCCGCCGCTGTTGTAGCCGTTGCCGAATATCGCCTTCCAGCTGACCCCACCCGCGGCGGTCTTGAACGGCACGATAACGGGCTGGCCGAGCACATAACCGATGTTGTTCGAGATGCCCGGGTTGCCGGTGATCCGGTCGTTGACCTCCCAGAGCACCTGGATCGAGGACGGGTCGGTAATGTCCAGCGCGAACACGCTGCGGCCACCAGCGCCGGAAGACACCACGGCCACGGTCTTCCACCCCCCCCCCATGTAGACGTCGGACACCGCAATCTGGCCGTCAACGAAGTAGCGGTGATCGAAGTCCTGGTTGCTCTTGTCGTCCGGATCGTACGGGAAAAGCAGGTTTCCCATATGGCTCAGCGACGTAGCCGGTATATAGGCGAACACCTCGTCGCCGCCGCTACCGGTGGCGCGCCCGTCAAACACGTGCAGCATGCCGTCGTTGGCACCGACAAGCACCAGCGGACGGGCCGCGGATGCCTTGGATGCCAAGTAGGTCTCGTAGCTTGAAGCCAAGCTACCGCCGAGGCTTCGGTAGCCGTAGTCGTCTGTGGGTGCGGAAATGACCGGCGACGAGTTGACGATGTCACCGAGGACCGTGGTACGTGTACGGAGGTCTCCTTCGTCGGTGCGATCACCACGAAGGTAGGCGACTGCACGGTCGACCGTCATGGAGCCACCATCCAGCGCGGCAATGCCCGAGGCCGAACAGGCCACCACCTTCAGTGCGTCAGACGCGCCGCACAGGTCGGCCAGCGTCAAAGTGCCGGGAACGAAGCTGCGCACGTCAGGATTCACGCTCGTGGTCGTGACGCCGTAATGGATGTTGCGCGCCGCCGCGCCCTGGGCTTCTATCTTCGCCGCAGCTTCCCAGGCGTTAGCGAAACTGGCCTCTCCAGTCAGCGAATTGGCGGTAACTGTGTAGGCCTGCAGCCTTCCGTACCAGTCGGTGCCATTGTTGGTGGACTCGTAGCGGGGCTCGACGGTGAGCGATCCCGTCCCCACTCGCGACCCGGTAACGCCGATCGTTCCCGAAGGCGACGCACCCTCGTTGACAGTCGCCAGGATGCGCCGCATCGCGGCGGTGATCTCCGCAGGAGAGTTGGCGTTTATGAACTCGCCACGCGAATTGAGCGATGCGTGCCAGATGTCGTCGACGTTCCGTGGATCAAGGTTCATCCCACCGGTCGCGCCCCAGCTTGGCGGGTTGGCATAGGGATCGGCGGTCGCGGCCGCATTCACGTCATAGATCGCGCCGCGCGCGCCCAGGGTCACGCCGTAGAAGTTAACGTGCAAGTTCTCGTTGCAGTCCACGCCATCGGCCGGGGCCCCATCGCACTCGTTGGGCACGGGCACGAAGCCCGCGGGGAGATCCGGCCGCGGGTTGGTGTTGTAGCCGTACATCGCGTAGTCGGCGATCGTGTTGGTCGAGGCGACGCCACCACCATAGGGCGCCGGCTCGCCATTGTCGGCGTCACCCACGTTGAGGATGCCGGTCAAGCCGCTGTTGTTGTCGTTGGTGTAGCCATCCGTGAACAGCATCGCAGCATTCTTCTGGCACTGCAGCGTGATCGGCGCCGCGTCGTCCGTGCGCTGGAACTGCTTGATCATGTAGGCGGTGGCGCGGCGCGTCGGGGTATTGCCGGAAGCGTCGAGCCCACGCATTGCCGCGTACAGGGCATCTCGGTCTGCCTGCACGTTCAGATCGCGCATCGCCACGTCTCCGGTGGGAGGCGAGGGATTGATGCGGAACACACCTACGCGCATGCGCGAGAAGTCGGCCAGCGAATGGGTCATCGCCGCGATCATCGCGCGGTTGCGGTTGCCGTAGTACGTCCACCAGTTCGCGAAGTTCTGGACCGCCTCGGCACCACCCGTGGTGAAGTTCGATGCCAGGTAGTCGTAACGGTACATGTCAGCACCGTTGGGACCAGCCCCCCGCACCAGCACGCGCTTGGTGATGTCGAAGCCGGCCGGGGCTGGCGCAGTGGTATCCAGGTACACGCGCGCCGGGTAATAGCGGAACTGGATGTTGCAGTTCGAGTCCAGCGTCTTTTCGCTGGTGTACTGCACCCAAGCGTTCTCTGTGGTCGTGCTGCCCGGCGCGCGGTCGCAAGCATCGTTGTTGTAGACCCACGTGCCAGCGGGAACAACCTTGCCGTTCAACCAGTTTTCGCTGGTCGTCAGATAGTTCGTGAAGTCGTAGGTGGTAAACGGATTGGCGGCGCCAACCCCTGCTCCACGCGGATCCTCCGCTGCGGCAGCGGGATCGGCGTCTGCTTCAAGCGCCTCGGTCGAAGTGTGCCAAGGCAAGTACTGCACGGTCGGATCAAAGAAGGCACGGTTGTAGGTGGGGTTGCGAAGCGCGCCGTAGTAGTCGGCGTTGTAGCCGCCATCCATGTGCTTGGTGATGGCGGTGCCGCCCGACTCGCGCAGGTCCGCGCCATTGAAGAAGCTGCCGTTGTTAAAGTAGCCGGGGCCGGTAGCCGTCCTGAACAGCGTTTCGTCGGTACTCATGGAGCCTGAGTTATCCACCCCCATGATGAACGCGGGCGGGATCACGTTGGTGATGTTCATCGGCGCCTGCGCCAACTCCGGCGGCACCGCCTGCGCGGTCAGGTACAGCCCGTAGCCACCGGCGAGGACGGCGACCATGGCGGCGGAAATTGCTGCGATTTGCGTGCGACGGAGCGCCATGGCTGGCTCCTCAGGGCCGGAAGATGGTGTCGACCGCCGCATTCGCGGTGGCTGCGGCGTTGGTGGCGTAGACGGTCACTTGGTAAACGGGGTTGGGGTCCTCGTTCACCGGACCTGTGCCCATGCTCAACTCGGAATTGCCCGAGATGCAGGGCCCGATGGCACGCACGTTCACGCGATTGACTTGGGGCACGTCCGTGGACATCTCCGCTGCCCAGTTGGTCGCGTCGAAGCCGTCATCGCAGATCTGCTGGATGGCGGTCGCACCCGCGGCGCATGCGCCGTCGCGGTTCACCACGCCCTCGATGAAGCATTCGCGCAGGCGCACGTCGGCCTCGGCGGCCTGGAAGGCCTGGTTGACGCCCAGGTAGTTGGCCGCCATGCGTTCCTGCAGGCCCGCCACCTGCATGCCGGCGATACCGAGCAGCGCGAGCAGGATCAGGATCATCAATGCAACGTACAACGCCGCACCGCCCTGCTTGCCTGGCCTGGAAGTGGTGGTGCGGCGCTCGCGCCGGATGGGAAGACTTGGGTGCATGGTGTCAGTTCCCGTAGAGGCGGTTGCGCAGGGCAATCGAACTTTCGTAGGCGACGCGATAGCGGCCATCGGCCGGTGTGGCCGCGACGACGCCGAACAGCGTCGGCGCATTTGCTGCCTGCGCCTGGGCGGATGCGGCGGGATTCGGGCTGACCGCCAGCAGGGCAACCTGTACCTGGCCCACCCGCCGCCATTCCGCTTCGCTCGCGCCCACGCCGCCCGCCGCCGCCTGGGTCAGGATGTAGCCTGCGGGATTGGTGGCTGGATTGCGGTCCAGGCCATAGCGGAATTGCAGGTCCTCGATGCCTTCCACCAGTTCCTCAGCCGTGGTGGAACCGTCGGTATTGATGCGCGCGCGCCACAGCGAAGGCCGCCCGCCCGCGCCCAAGCCAATGTAGTAGACCACCGCTTCACCACGATAGAGCATCGTTGGCCCACCCTCCGGGCTGGCACCATAGCGCGCGAGGTCAACGGTCGCAGGCAGCGTGACGCGACCCGCACCAGCGTTGATGGCGGTTGCCGCGAACACATCGGCGAACGCGCAATCCGCGACGCCGAACACGGTCGGGGCGGCGACGCCACTGTCGGTGAGGACGTTCCACTTGGCCGGATCCACGTCCACCGTGCCGGCAGCCGCATCGATCCCGGTGATCGGGATCCCGTTCCCGCTCATGAAGCGCAACACCAGCGAGTCGGTACCGGCGACACGCGCAGGTGCCAACACCACGCCGGGCGGGGAGGCATTGTCGTAACCCCGCACCGAAAAACCGAAGTCCATTGGACCGTTGGCTACGAAATGAGAGGTCAGCGCGCCAGCGATCTGCCGCCGGGCCTGGTCATTGACGCACCCGAAGTGGCCGGCCATGCGTACGTCGCGCTGCAGATAATCAAGCGCGAAGCGCGCATTCTCCTGCGTTCGCGACATGCCCTCTGACAGCTGGTAGGCCGCGCGGGACGCGCTGAAAACCTGGACCACGCCGAGCATCAGGATGCTGCCGATCAGCAGCGCGATCATCAGTTCGATCAGCGACAGCCCGCTTTCGTGCCATGGGTTAATCTGCTTCACAGGCGGGTCACCGTGGTAAATGTCTGGTTGCCTTCGGCGGCCGAAACGGTGCCGTCGCGGTCGGCGTCGTTCCAGCGCTCGTCGCCCCAGGTGATCGCAACGGTGACCTGCCCCGCATTGACCGCAACGTTAGCCGTGGAGCCGGCGCCGAGCGCCTTGCCGAGCCGACATTCCCAGACCGTCCGATACGCATCGGCCGAGACCGCGCCCGTAGGCGTGCAGCCGGCCGTGGTTCCGGTGTAGTTGCCCACGTACTGCACCGCCGCGAGGCGATTGACCCGGATCTGGTCGAGCATGTCGTAGGCCAGGTTCGTGGCCTGGGTCCGCTGATTGGCGCTCTGGGTGAAACGCACGCTCATGGTCTGCAGCAGCGCGAAGCCGAGCAGGCCCAGCCCCAGCACCAACACCGCCACCATGACTTCGACCAGGCTGAAGCCGGCCACCTGACGACGACCCAACTGCCCCGACCGCCCACGCCGACTCATGCGCATGCTCCCTGGGTGACCCGGCTCTGGCCGGTGGTGTTGACCAGCAGGCAACGGGCCACGCCAGCGTCATCCGAGGCGGCGACGGCGATCTGCGTGGCGCCGTTCTGGGTGCGGCCCTGGGTGGTGAACTGCACCCCGGCATTGGGCCCGGTAATAGCCATGCGCTCCTTCGGCTGGATGTACCGCACCACCGTCCTGACTACGACGCCACCGGCAGCCCGGTCGTCGCGCCAGACGATCCAGCCGCTCGCCCAATCGGTGGTTCCCGCGCACGTCGCGCCATCAGCACTGGCACATATGCCGGCCGGACCGAGGCCACGGATCGCCTCGGTCCTGGCAAGAGAGAGCGAGGCGAGCAGCTCATTGCTGGTGGTGACCACCCGGTTGGACCTGAGGCTGGCCTGGAAACTCGGCAGTGCCAACCCCATCAGGACCGCCACCACGGCGACGGCGATCATCAGCTCGACCAGGGTGAAACCGGACTGGCGCGTGGATGGCATGCGGACGTTCCCCAACGTGACCCCGCCGAGCCTATCCGGCTACCGGGCAGAATCAATGGGGTCCGGGATGAACGGTCAGTCTGGCGGGAGGGACGGAGGCACGCGCGCCGCCTCGCGGCGGCGGCGTCAGGCGCTGTCCCGCCTCAGGCCACCACCCGGTAGCAGGGACGGTAATCCCCGGCGATCTTCATCCGCCGCTGTTCGACGAACGCCCGCAGCAAGCCGTCCAGGGCCTGCATCATGTCCGGCGCGCCGTTGATCTCGAACGGGCCGTGCTCCTCGATCCGGCGCATGCCCTCCTCCTTGACGTTGCCGGCGACGATTCCGGAGAAGGCCCGGCGCAGGTCGGCGGCCAGCGCCGACGGCTGCCGGCCGTGGTGCAGGTCCAGCGCCGCCATCGCCTCATGGCTGGGCACGAACGGCTGCTGGAACTCCAGCGGGATCTGGATGCCCCAGTTGAAGTAGAACGAATCCTTGTGCGCGATGCGTGCCTCGCGCACCTTGCGGATGCCGGCAGTCATCTTCTTCGACACCGCGGCCGGGTCGCCGATCACGATCTCGTAGCGCGAGGTGGCCGCCTCCCCCAGGGTCAGGCGCAGGAACCGGTCGATCTGCTCGAAGTACGGTGCGGCGATCGTCGGCCCGGTCAGGATCAGCGGGAACGGCAGGTCCGCGTTCTCCTCGCGCAGGAGGATGCCGAGCAGGTAGAGGATCTCCTCGGCCGTGCCGACGCCGCCGGGGAACACGATGATGCCGTGGCCCAGGCGCACGAACGCCTCCAGCCGCTTCTCGATGTCCGGCATGATCACCAGGTGGTTCACGATCGGGTTCGGCGACTCGGCGGCGATGATCCCCGGCTCGGTGATGCCGATGTAGCGCGTACGGCTGCGGCGTTGCTTGGCGTGGGCGATGGTCGCGCCCTTCATCGGCCCCTTCATCGCGCCCGGGCCGCAGCCGGTGCAGATGTCCAGCCCGCGCAGGCCCAGCTCGTAGCCGACCTGCTTGGTATAGATGTACTCGTCGCGCGAGATCGAGTGGCCGCCCCAGCACACCACCAGGTTCGGATCGGACGGCTGCAGGATGCGCGCGTTGCGCAGCAGGCCGAACACCGAGTCGGTGATGCCCGCCGAGCTGCGCAGGTCGGCACCCTTGCAGTCCTCGCCCAGCTCGATCGCGGTCCAGGCCAGGTCGCGCACGGTCGCGAACAGCAGCTCGGCCACGCCGCGGATGATCTCGCCATCGACGAACGCCATCGCCGGGGCGTTCACCAGGTCGATCCGCACGCCGCGGTCCTGCTGGGTGACCTGGATGTCGAAGTTCGGGTACAGGTCGCGCGCGGCTCGCGGGTCGTCGCTGGCGCTGCCGCTGGTCAGCACCGCCAGCGCGCAGCGCCGCAGCAGCTCGTGCATGCCGCCGGCCGAGGCATCACGCAGCCGGGCCACCTCCGTGCGCGAAAGGATATCCAGCCCGCCGCGCGGGTAGATGCGTGCATCCTGCACGGGCAGCGTGCTCGAAACAGTTTCGTTCATGGGCCTTGCGAATCCGTGGAAACCGGCCGCCGACTCTACTCCAGCGGGCGTCGCAACGCACCGTGCCGCGCAAAAGGAAACGGCCGGGTTGCCCCGGCCGTTCCTGGTCATGCGTTCAACCGATCAGAAGATCAGAAGTCGTAGCGCAGGCCCACCGACAGCGACCACTGCGAGATGCCATTGGTCTGACTGTCGGAGTTGGTCGGAATGCCCTCGGCCGAGGTTTGGCCGAACTCGGGGACGCCGTTGTAGTTGCCGCGGTAGCTGTAGACATACTGGCCGTTGTAGATGCCCTGCAACGTGGCGACCGCGTTGTTGGCGTTGAAGCCATAGTCGATGACATGGCCCCAGTCCTTGTTGATCAGGTTGCCCACGTTCTGGATGTCCAGCCAGATCTTCGATTTGTGGCCTTCGAAGAAGCCCGGCAACTCCTGGCTGATACGCACATCGAAGGTGTTGACCCAGCCAGCGCGGAAGGCATTTTCGGGCGCGTAGCTGCCGCGATAGCGCGCCAGCTCCGGGTTCTCGGCCATCCACGACCAGAACGCCTGCTCCATCGCCGCGTTCGGCGTGAACGCACCGGTCGAGCTGAGGGTACCGAACAGCACGTCGCCCGGGCCGGACGGCACATAGAACAGGTCATTGAAGGTACGGCCGTCGCCATTGGCGTCGCCGGTGAAGATGTAGCTGTACGGTCGGCCGCTGCGGCCCTCGTAGAACAGGCCGACCTGGGTGGCGTTGTCGCCGAAGAACTTGTGCGACCAGTTCAGCGCGCCGCTGAAGCGGTCCCGGATCTCGTAGCGGGCAGTGGTGCTGGACGGCTCGTTGATGTTGAAACCGTACTGCGAGCCGAAGCCGGAACCGGCGGTCGAGCTGGTCAGCGCGCCCACTTCCTCGGCCTGGGTGTAGGTATAGCCAACGGTCCAGGACCAGTCGCTCTCTTCGCTGAACGGCTTGCTCAACGACAGGGTCAGCTGCTGGCCCTTGCCCTTGTTGGTGTTCTCCAGCAGGTAGACGTCACCGAAGTAGGCGTTGCGGCCGTAGCGGGAATTGGCTGTGTACACCGAGCCGGTGCCTCCGGTCGGAAGCTGGCCCACGAACGCCGGATTCCAGTACAGCACGCGCCCGTCCGGACCGATGTAGCCCGGGCCGACGTTGAGCGTGCGGTAGAACAGGCCATTGTTGATGTCGGTCAGCAGCAGCTCGGCCGATGCGACGGTGCCCCACCACGGGGTCTCGACGTCGATGGCCAGGTTGGCCTTCCACACCGAGGGCAGCTCGAAGTCGCTGCTGATCGCGTTGACGTTGCGCACGCCCGTGCCGCCCGGCGGGATATTCTGGTTGAGGCCATCCGCGCTGAATGGAACCGTCTGCCAGGCGGTGGTGTTCTGGTAGGAGATGTAGTTCATGCCGGTGCTGCTGTAGGCATTGCCGACCCACACCTGCGGCGCGTCACCCTGGAACAGGCCGACGCCGCCGCGCAGCTGGGCCGGACGCTCCCAGTCGAAGGTGTAGTTGAAGCCGAAGCGCGGCTGGACGATGAAGTCGCCGTTATAGGTGTTGGTGTTGTCGATGCCGAAGCCACCGGTGTATCCACTGCCGCAGGCGGCGTTGGCGGTACCCGGCGCGGCGGCGAAGCAGGCGTTGTACGGCGGGTTGGGGCTGGCGTCGGGCTTGTCGGCTCGCAGGCCGAAGGTCAGGGTGAGGTTGGTGTTGACGTACCAGGTGTCCTGGATGAACAGGCCGGTGTTCTTGTTGGTGTAGCGGGCTGCGATCGCATCCGGATCGGCCGGGTTGGTCTGCAGGTCGTAGTCGAAGTACTGGCCGCGGATCAGGTTGCCGAAATCGTTCACTCCGTTCAAGCGCGGTACGTAGAAGCTGTAGTTGCCCCACGAATCCTGCAGGAAGTAGTTGTAGATCTCGTTCTCGCTGTACTCGGCGCCGAACTTGATGTCGTGGTCGCCGACCGTCCACACGCCGGCGCCGTAGTAGCTCCAGGTCTCGGTCAGCAGAGTGTTGCCGGGCGAGCTGCGCTCGGTTCCCAGGCGGATCAGGTCGCCGGCGGTGACGGCGTTGGCGGCATTGCCGTCGTCGAAGTAGACCTGGATGGTCGGCGCGGTGGTCGGGCTGACGCGGATGGCCGAGTAGTCGCGGTAAGACACCTTGAATTCGGTGGAGAACGTGTCGGACCAGTCGCTGAACAGCTGGCCGACGTAGCTCTCTACCGTCTTGACGTGGTTGAACCAGTTCGAGCTCAGCGCGAGCACGCTGTTGCTCGAGGCCTCAGGGCGGATGCGGTTCTGCTCCAGCTTGCTGTAGCGCAGGTTGGCGCGGTGGTTCTCGTTGATGTTCCAGTCCAGCTTCAGCGCATACTCTTCCAGCTCGGTGTCGCCGCTGCCGCTCAGCTCGCCCGGCTCGAAGTCCCAGACATCGCGCGCGATGCGCTGCACTTCGGCCACATCGGCCGCACCGAAGTCGGCGCCACCGGCGGTCAGCGGGGTGCTGCCCTGGCTCTGGCCAGCCGGGCCGATGTCGGTCTGCTTCATCTTCTCGTAGTTGGCGAAGAAGAACAGCGTGTCCTTGACCAGCGGGCCACCCAGCGTCATGCCCCAGGTCGACTCCTTGCTGTATTCATCGAACGGAAGCCCGGTGACGTCGGTGTTGCTGCCGGCCACGCGCGCCGGGTAGTCGCCGAACCAGTCGCCATCGCGGTAGCTGCCGTACACCGAGCCGTGGAACTCGTTGGTACCGGACTTGGTCACCGCGTTGACATTGGCGCCGGCAGCGCCCGAAAGGCCCACGTCGTAGTTGGACAGGTTGATGTCGATGGCCTCGATGGCCTCCATCGACACCGGCTGGCGCATGGTCGGCATGTTGTTGCCTTCCAGGCCGAAGGTGTCGCTGGCCGAGACGCCGTCGATGGTGATCTTGTTGAAGCGCGGGTTCTGGCCGCCGGCAGTCATGCTGCCCGAGGCGCGGTCGGTGAAGGTCACGCGCGGATCCAGGCGCATGAAGTCCTGGATGTTGCCGTTCATTGACGGCAGGGCGTCGATCACCTGGCGGTCGACGCTGGTGCCGGCGCCCATGTTGGTGGCGCTGAACACCACCGAGCCGCCGGAAACTCCGGTTACCTGCACTGCGCCCAGCGTGGTCACGTCGCCGGCCAGCTCGGCATTGACGGTGCTGACCTGGTTCAGGGCCAGATAGACGTTGTCTTCGGTCTTGGTGCCTTCACCGGGCTTGGTGATGGTGATGGTGTACGGACCGCCGACGCGCAGGCCGCGCGAGTTCCAGCGGCCAGTGGCGTCGGTGGTGGCGCGGCTGACCGTGCCCGACTCGACGTGGGTGATGGTCACTTCGGCGCCAGCCACCGGCTGGCCGCTGCCGCTGGTCACGAGACCGCCCACACCGGACGAGGTGCTCTGGGCGAAGGCGGGGGCGGCGGCAAGCGCGGCGACCAGGCCCAAGGTGAGTTTGGACATCCGAAGTCGGCGGGAATCAGTCATTGGGAAAGGCCTCGGGATTGAGTTGGCGTTCAGGCGTGGAGCCCGGTGCTGAAGGCGAATTGGCTTCCCTGCGATGCTCATCACAGGGGTTAACACCAGATTAACATGCTAGGGTCGCCATGTGACCAAGACATGACAAATTTCTATTGCGTCGCAACACATCGCAACCCCATACGCCACAAGGAATTTTGGTCTGGCGGGAGCGCCGCCGAGGGCGATCCGGGATATCCGGGCCTTACGCCGAACTCTTGAGGTAGGCCGTCAGGCCATCCATCAGCATCTGCACCGAGATGGCGACCAGCAGCATCCCCATCAGCCGCTCGATGGCGGTCAGCGCGCGCCGGCCGAGCAGCCGGTAAAGCAGCGGCGCCGCCAGCAGGATGGCGGCGGTGGCCGCCCAGGCCAGGAACAGGGCCAGGCTCCAGTCGCCGAGCCGGTGCGGTTCGTTGCTGCCCATCAGCATTACAGCCGCCATGCCGGACGGACCGGCGACCAGCGGGATGGCCAGGGGGACGATGAACGGCTCGCCATCCGGGATCTCGCCCATCAGTCCTTCCGGGCGGGGGAAGATCATGCGGATGCCGATCAGGAACAGGACGATGCCGCCGGCGATGGACACCGATTCCTGGCGCAGGTGCATCAGCTCCAGGAAGTACTTGCCGCACCACAGGAACAGCATCAGCACCGCCAGCGCGATCAGCAGCTCGCGGACCAGCACCACGCGCTGCCGCTTCGGCGGCAGCGGCTTGAGCACGCTGAGGAATACCGGGACGTTGCCCAGCGGGTCGAGGATCAGGAAAAGCAGCAGCGCCGCGGAGAGGATGGTCATTCCGACCCTCCCGCCGCCGCGTCCCAGACCTGGCCACGCCAGGCCGCGCCGGCAGGCGACAGCAAGGTGACGCAGGCTCCGGCGTAGGCCTCCGGATCGCGCAGGTCCTCGCCCAGGTCATCGGCATAGGCGCGCGCCCGCAGGGGCGTGCGCATCGGGCCGGGCTGCAGGCCCGCCACCCGCACCGTCGTGGCGGCCAGTTCGGTAGCCAGCATGCCGACCATCGCCCGCAGGCCATGCTGGGCGATGCCGTAGCCGCCCCAATACGCCTGGCCGACCCGCGCCGGGTCGTCGACCGCCAGCACCACCGACGCATCCGCCGACTGGCGCAGCAGCGGCAGGCAGGCCTGCAGCAGCCACCAGGGAGCGGTCAGGTTGACGTGGATCGCGCGGGCGAAAACGGCCGGGTCCAGGTGCTCGAGCGGGGTCAGGCCGCGGAACTCGGCGGCGCAGTGCAGGACCCCGTCGAGCCGGCCCAGTTCCGCGTGCAGGCGGTCGGCCAGCTCGGCGTAGTCGTCCGGCGAGGCGCCCTCCAGGTCGAGCGGATACAGCAGCGGCTCATGGCCAGCCTGGGCCACCGCGTCGTAGACGCGGTTGAGCCGGGGCAGGCGGCGACCGAGCAGGACCAGGGTGGCGCCGGCGGCGGCACAGGCCTGGGCCGCGGCGGCACCCAGGCCGCCATGGGCACCGCTGATCAGGACGACGCGGCCGGCCAGCGGCTGCGGGGCGGCGGACGGCAGGGCGAACAGGCTCACTGCGACAGCGCTTCCTGGACCATGCGCTGCAGCTCGCCGGATTCCAGCAGCTCCAGGGTGATATCGCAGCCGCCGATCAGCTCCCCGTGCAGGAACAGCTGCGGGAACGTCGGCCAGTTGGAATAGCGTGGCAGGTTGGCCCGGATCTCCGGCTCCTCCAGTACGTTGACCGTGTGCAGCTGTTCGGCGCCTGCGGCCTGCAGCGCCTGCACCGCGCGCGCGGAAAAGCCGCACATCGGGAACGCCGGCGTGCCCTTCATGAACAGCACGACCGGATGGCCTTCGACCTCGGCCTGGATGCGCTCCATTACCGCCATTACCCATCTCCTGGACGCCGGGGCCGTGCCCGCCATCGTCTAAACTGAAGCGGCAATTGTAAGCCCTGCGCCGCCGCACCGACGCCGGGCCCCGCATCGAACCGCCCGAGAACGCATGGCCATCGAACTGCCCGCCCTGCCCTACCCGCGCAACGCGCTGGAGCCGCACCTGTCCGCCGCCACGCTGGACGAGCACCACGGCAGCCACCACCGTGGCCACGTCGAGGCGACCAACCGCCTGCTCGAAGGCAGCGGACTGGAAGGCCTGGCGCTGGAAGAAATCGTCCGCCGGGCCCGCGGCCGGCTGGCCGACGAGGCGGCGCAGGCCTGGAGCCACGGCTTCTACTGGACCTGCCTGTCGCCACGCGGCGGCGGCGATCCCGCCGGACCGCTGGCCGAACGGCTGGCGCGCCAGTACGGCGACTTCATCCGGTTCCGCGAGGAATTCACCCGGCAGGCCCTGGGCCTGTTCGGCTCAGGCTGGGTCTGGCTGGTGCAGCGCCCGGATGGGACGCCGGGAATCGTCGCCACCCGCGGCGGCGGCACCCCGCTTACCGGCTCCGACACCCCGCTGCTGGCCTGCGACGTGTGGGAGCACGCGTACTACCTGGACCGGCAGAACGCCCGCGCGGACTACCTCGAAGCGTTCTGGAAAGTCGTGGACTGGCAGGCGGTCGGCGCACGCCTGCGCTGAGGGCGGGACTGCGTGATGCGTCGCTGCGCCCGCAGGTACCGACTTCTGCTGCAAGCGGCACGGCTCCCGTAGAGCGGGGCTTGCCCCGCTGCACCTGGCCTTCGCGCCCATTACCGCAAGCAGCGGGGCAAGCCGCGCTATACGAAAGCAGCCGCGCCGGTGCGAGAGACGGGGCGACAGCGGGCCGCTACGGCGTGCGCAGCGCCGCGACCGGTGGCGCGACCTGGGCCTGTCGGCCCAGGGCCAGGCCGACGCGCTCCAGCGCCTCGGCCAGCACCGTGGCCTGGTCGGCGCGCAGCGTCGCGTGGCCCACCTTGCGCCCCGCGCGCGGTTCCTTGCCGTAGTCGTGCCAATGGCCGCCGGCTTCGCCCAGCACCGCGGCCGCGTCCGGCATCTCACCGATCCAGTTGAGCATGCAGGCATGACCGCGCGCGTGGGTGGCGCCCAACGGCAATCCGAGCACCGCGCGCAGGTGGTTCTGGAATTGCGAGGTTTCGGCGCCCTCGAGGGTCCAGTGCCCGGAGTTGTGCACGCGCGGGGCCAGCTCGTTGGCCAGCAGCGCACCGTCGCGGCAGAACAGCTCAAGGGCGAACACACCCACGTAGTCGAGCCGCTCCGCCAGGCGGCGCGCGTAATCGATGGCCGTCCGTGCCAGCGCCGGGTCGACCTGCGCCGGCGCCAGGCTGGCCGACAGCACGCCATCGACATGCCAGTTCTCGGTCAGCGGCCAGGTGCGGAAGCCGCCGTCGCGGCCGCGCACCGCGACCACGCTCAGTTCGCGCTCGAACGGCACGAACGCCTCGACGATCAATCCCACCGTCGCCGCCTGCGCGCCGAGCGCTTCCCAGGCCGCGTCGGCGTCGGCCAGCGCGCGGATCCGGAACTGGCCCTTGCCGTCGTACCCCAGCCGGCGGGTCTTGAGGATGCAGGGGACGCCGACCTCGGCCAGCGCCCGGTCCAGGTCCTGGCGGCTGGCGACCGCGGCGAACTCCGGCACGGGAATGTCCAGCTCGCCGAACAGGGTCTTCTCGGCCAGCCGGTCCTGGGCCACGGCCAGCGCGCGCGGATTCGGGAACACGGGCACGCGCGCGGAAAGCCATTCGGCGCTTTCGGCCGGCACGTTCTCGAAATCGAACGTCGCCACGTCGACCTTGCCGGCGAACTCGGCCAGCGCGGACTCGTCGCGGTAGTCGCCGACCAGCAGCGGCGCGAACTGGCCGGCGCAGGCATCGGCCACCGTGTCCATCACCAGGAAACGCAGCCCCAGCGGCGCGCCGGAAAGCGCCATCATGCGGGCCAGTTGCCCGCCACCCAGGATGCCTACGGTCGTCATTGCCGCGGATCGTCGTGGGCGATGACGTCGTCGGTCTGGCGCTGGCGGAACTCCTCGAGGGAGCGCGCGATCTCCGGGTGGTCCGCCGCCAGCAGCGCGGCCGCGAACAGCCCGGCGTTGGCCGCGCCGGCATTGCCGATCGCGAAGGTCGCCACCGGAATGCCGGCCGGCATCTGCACGATCGACAGCAGCGAATCCATGCCGTTGAGGGCCTTGCTCTGCACCGGCACGCCCAGCACCGGGACCGCGGTCTTGGATGCCAGCATCCCCGGCAGGTGGGCCGCGCCGCCGGCCCCGGCGATGATCACGCGCAGGCCGCGGTCGCGCGCGCTGGCCGCATAGTCGAACAGCACGTCGGGCGTGCGGTGCGCCGACACCACCCTGACCTCGTGCGGCACGCCCAGCGCATCGAGCTTCTGCGCCGCGTGCTGCATGGTTTCCCAGTCGGAACGCGATCCCATGACGAGACCGACCAAAGGCGTCGCTGGCGGGCTGTCAAGCAAACTGGCAGGCTGGGCTGGCATGGCCGTCCTCGGTGACAAGGCCGTATTCTAGCGGTCTTCCCCGCCACGCGCCCCCGCCCCATGGACCGCAAGCTGCTCGACCTGCTGTGTTCGCCCGATACCCGCCAGCCGCTGTCGCTGCTGGAACCGCGGGGCCTGGAAGCGCTGAACCGCGCGATCGCCGGCGGCCAGGTCCTGCGTGCCGATGGCAGCCCCCAGGCCGAACCGCTGCACGAGGCGCTGGTGACCCGCGACCGCAAGCAGGTGTTCCGCATCGACGACGGCATCCCGGTGCTGCTGGTCGAGGAATCCCTGGCCACCGCGCAGGTGGCCGGCTTTCCCGCGGCCTGACCGGCACCCGCGCATGGACCGGACGGCACCCGCGGCGCCCGACCCGTCCCTCGTGCTGGCCGACGTGCGCCGCGCGCTGGCGGAAGACCTCGGGACCGGCGACGTCACCGCCGCGCTGCTGCCGGACGTCCCCGAGCGCGCCTACCTGCTGTGCAAGGAAGATGCGGTCATCGCCGGCCGGCCCTGGTTCGACGCCTGCCACCGCGCGCTGGACCCGGACGTGGCGATCGACTGGAGCGTCGGCGAGGGCGAACGCGTGGCCGCCGGCACCGTGCTCGCGCTGCTCCGGGGCCGCAGCCGCGCCCTGGTCAGCGCCGAGCGCACCGCGCTGAACTTCCTGCAGACCCTGTCCGGCACGGCTACCACCACGGCCGCGCACGTCGATGCGGTGCGCGGCACCGGCACGGTGGTCCTCGACACCCGCAAGACCCAGCCCGGCCTGCGCCTGGCGCAGAAGTACGCGGTCCGCGCCGGCGGTGGCGCGAACCACCGCATCGGCCTGTACGACGCGGTGATGCTCAAGGAAAACCACATCCGGGTCGCCGGCACGGTCGCCGAGGCCATTGCGCGCGCGCGCGCGGCCCAGCCGGGCCTTCCGCTGATCGTCGAAGTGGAGACGCTCGACCAGTTGCGCGAGGCGCTCGCGTCCGGATGCGACCGCATCCTGCTGGACGACTTTTGCGCCGACGACCGCCGCGAGGCGGTACGGATCGCCCGGGCCGCCCCGTTCCACGGACGCATCCCCCTGGAGGTCTCCGGTGGCGTGGGCCTGGACGGCCTGCGCGCGATCGCCGCCGACGGCGTGGATTTTGTCTCGATCGGCGCCCTGACCAAGCACGTGCGAGCGATCGACCTGTCGATGAAGCTGGGCCCGGCGCCAGCCTAGGCGACGCGCACGCCGGCGACGCGGATGGCACGCGGCGAGCGTGTCCCCGCAGCGGCGCGCCCTGCGTTATCCACTTCCAGCGCCGACACGATCACGGATCGTCCACCGCAGGCGGCTAAGCTCGCTCCGGTACCGGGGAAAGGATTCGTCATGCGCAGGCTCCACGCACTCGCCCTGCTCGCCCTGCCAGCGCTCGCGGCACCCGCAGCACACGCGGCGCAGGGCGGCGTGGAAGTCTGCGACCTGCCGCCGCGCTTCGGCGTCGAGGCCACCGCCAAAGCCATCGTCCGCATCGCCTGCGACGAGCACCGGCTGTGGACCCGCCCCTTCATAGAGACCGACGGCCGCGTGGCCTGGCTCGGCGTTACCGAGGCCGAACGCGTCGCCCTGGCCGACGACTACACGCCGGCCTGGCAGCGGGTGGCGAAGTACTGGCGCGAAAGCGGCACCCTGTCGTCGATGGGATCGGCAGCCGGCGCCGCCAGCTGCCTGTACCCGGGTGCCACCCGCGAGACCGCCAGCGACTGCCGCGCCTTCATCGTCGACAACCCGTGGTCGGCGGCCTTCGTCTCCTGGGTGATGATGCGGGCGCCGCTGCCCGAGTTCCTGCGCTCGCCGCGGCACATGGACTACATCGCGCGCGCATGGCGCAATCCCGAGCTCAGCCCCTACCTCTACATGGATCCGTTCGCGGGGCAGCCAGCGCCGGGCGACCTGCTGTGCTTCCTGCGCGCGGACGACCAGGGGCGCGGCACCGCCGGACTGCAGGCGGGATTGTCCGGCAGTGGCCCGCTGCCGGCGTATTCGCACTGCGACATCGTCGTCGCGGCCAATGTCGGCGGCGACCGCACGCTTTACCTGGTCGGCGGCAACGTGCTCAACACGGTGATGATGCGCAAGCTGCCGCTGGACGCGTCCGGGCGGCTGCTGCCGGGACCGCTGCAGGCGGCGGCCGAGGACGCCCTGCGCGGCGACAGGGGCGTCGCCGGCCGCCCCGTCGTAACCGGCGCCCGTGTCGCGACGCCGGCCGCGGCGGCGGCGATGGCCACGGCCGGCACGTCCGCCGCGAGTGCGCTGGCCAGCGACGAGGTGGTTCCCGCGGCCTGCCGCCCGGGCAATCCTTCCGCGTGCAGCTTCAACCGCCGGGACTGGGTGGCCCTGCTCAAGCTCAAGCCCCAGGCGCAGTTGCGCGGCGGGTTTCCGGTAACGCCGCCGGCGCCGTTCCGCCCGACACCGGCGGGCGCCGGCACGCCGCCCATGACGGCGCCCGCACAGGGAGTAGCCACTCCGCCGGCCGGGAGTTCCACGCCCGCCCCTGCGCCGCGACCCGCCACCACGCCACCCGCATCCCCGCCCCGGCAGGCGATGCCCTCGCCCGCGCAGGAGCCTGCGCCGCCGCCGGCAGGTGCGAGCCCGGCCACCACGCCGACAGGTGGCTGAAGCCGCGCATGCACCGCGGCGGGTCGTGGCGCCTCGCCGCTTCCGCTAAAGTCCGGACATGCCCAGCCTGATCCTGCTGATGATCGCCGGTGCCGCCGTGTTCGCATGGTGGAACGCCTCGCGCGCGGCCGCCGAGCGCGCCGAGGCCCTCGGCCGCGACGCCTGCGCGGCCGCGGACGTGCAGTGGCTGGACCAGAGCGTGCACGCGATCGGCATGCGCCTGTACCGGCGCGAGGATGGCTGGCTCGGGCTCGAGCGCACCTTCCGCTTCGACTACTCGCACGATGGCGTCGAACGCCATAGCGGCCGCCTGGTCCTGCGCGGCGACCGGCTGGTGTCCTTCGTCGGACCGTCGTCGGGCGCGCACGTCATTCCGTTCGACCGCCCGCGCCGCGACTGAAGCGCGCTACTTCACCACGCGCAGGTGCGGACGCTTGCCCGCAGGCGGTTCCGCGGGGCCCGCCGGTGGCGTCGGCGCATCCGGCCCATCGCCGTCGGGACCGTCGTCGTCATGCGCGTGGGCGCCGCCCGCGCCCTCTTCCGGCAGGACCATGCCCTGGCCGGTCTCGCGTGCGTACACCGCGAGCACCGCGCCCACCGGCACGCTCACCGGCTGGCTCACGCCGCCGAACCGGGCGGTGAATTCGATCCATTCGTTGTCGATATTCAGGCCGACCACGGCGCGGTCGGCGATGTTCAGCACGACCTTGCCTTCGCGCACCGCGCCGGGCGGCACGCGTACGCCGGCCACGCCGGCATCCACCAGGATGTGCGGGGTCATCCCGTTGTCGTTGATCCACTCGGCCAAGGCCCGCAGCAGGTACGGGCGGTAGCTGGTCATGCGCGGCGCGTCATCGCTCATGCGGACAGTCTACGCTGCCACGGCGGGACCGGCCCGTCGCGGCGGCCGGTCAGGCCGGCATGTCGCGCAGCTTCTTTTCCTGGTCGGTCAGGCTGCGGACGAAGCCCGGGTTACGGAAGATGCGATTGCCGTAGTCCTCGATCGCCTTGCCGTCCTTGGGCAAGGGCACGTCCAGCGACTGCAGGCGCCAGATGATCGGCGCCATCGCGCAGTCGGCCAGGCTCATTTCCGGGTTGAGGAAGAACTTGCTGGCCTTGAACAGCGGCAGCGACTCGGTCAGGAGCTCCTTCAGGCGCTTGCGCCCGGCTTCGGCCTGCTGCTTGTTGCCCAGCTGGATCGCCTGCACCTGCGGCACCCAGTCGTGCTCGATGCGCAGCATGGCCAGGCGCAGGCGCGCGCGCGAGAGCGGATCGACCGGCATCAGCGGCGGGTGCGGGTAGCGCTCGTCGAGGTACTCGCTGACCACCGACGCGGCGTACAGCACCAGCTCGCGCTCGACCAGGGTCGGCACCGAGTGGTAGGGATTGAGGTGGATCAGGTCCTCGGGCGGGTTCTGCGCATCCACCGGGACCAGGTCGTATGTCACGCCCTTGGCCGCCAGGACCAGGCGGACGCGATGACAGAGGACATCATCGACGGACGAGAACAAAGTCAGGGTATTGCGCATGCGCACGCTCGCTGCCATCTGGCCTCCGACGGCCGGACTCCGCCGACCGTTGCGGCGCTGCCAGGCCCCTCGCCGGCAGTCGCCATAGTCCCCCGAGTGTGCCGGGGAGCGCCGGAGAAGCGCAAGGCCGGAAGCACCCGGTATACCCGGCCGCGCCCGCCGGCGCGCCGCGTCAGTGCACGTCGCTCCAGTATTCCTGCTTGAGCAGGTAGCCCAGGAAGGTCAGCAGCACCAGGAACAGGATCACCCACACGCCCATCGCCTGCCGCTTCAGCGCCGCCGGCTCGCCGGCGTACTCGAGGAAGTTGGTGATGTCGCGTACCGTCTGGTCGAACTCCACCGCCGACAGCCGCCCCGGGCCGGAGACCACCAGCCGCTCGGGATGGCGGGTGCCGGTCTCGTCGGGTTCGCCGAACTCGGCGTGCTGCAGGCCTTGCAGCTCCCACAGCGGGTTGGGCATGGAGGCGTTCGGGAACAACTGGTTGTTCCAGCCCAGCGGCCGCGATTCGTCGAGGTAGAACGACTTGAGGTAGGTGTAGATCCAGTCGCTGCCGCGCACGCGCGAGATCAGGCTCAGGTCCGGCGGCATCTTGCCGAACCACTCGGTGCCATCGGCATCGCGCATGGTGACCTGGATGTGCTCCCCGAACTTGGCGCCGGTGAAGTTCAGGTTCCCCATCACCTCTTCTTCGGTCAGGCCCAGGTCCTCGGCCATGCGCGAGTAGCGCAGGAACTTCAGCGAGTGGCAGCTGGAGCAGTAGTTCATGTACAGCTTGGCGCCGCGCTGCAGCGAGGCGCGGTCCGACAGGTCGTTCCCGGCCTGCTGCACGGGCCCGCCGGCGGCGGCCAGCGCCGCGGCGGAGAACAGCAGGCCGGCGGCGGCCGAGGCCAGCAGGGCAATCCACTTCTTAGTCATGCGTCGTCACCCGTTCCGGCACCGGCTTGGTCTTGTCCCACTTGGTCCACAGCGGCATGGTCAGGAAGAAAAGGAAGTAGTAGACCGTCAGGACACGCCCGACGATGGTCTCGACCGGGTCGGTACCCGGGCCGGCGCCGATCTTGCCCAGCCAGACGAAGCTGAAGGCGAACACCAGCAGCAGGGTCCACGACAGCTTGCCGCGGTAGCGGTACGACTTGACCTTGGCCCGGTCCAGCCACGGCAGGAAGAACAGCACGATGATCGCGCCGAACATCACCAGTACGCCGCCGAGCTTGTCCGGCACCACGCGCAACATCGCGTAGAACGGCGTGTAGTACCACACCGGCTTGATGTGCGCGGGCGTCACCAGGCGATTGGCCTCGGTGAAGTTGTCGTGCTCGAGGAACCAGCCGCCGAACGCCGGGGCGAAGAAGATGATAAAGGACGCGATGATCAGCATCGCGAACACGTAGAACGTGTCCTTGACGGTGTAGTACGGATGGAACGGCACGCCGTCGGCCGGGGCGGTCGGCGACCAGCGGTTGCCCTTCGGGCCCTTCTTGATCTCCACGCCGTCGGGGTTGTTCGAACCGACCTCGTGCAGCGCGCCCAGGTGCAGCACGACCAGCAGCAGCAGCACCAGCGGCAGCGCGATCACGTGCAGGGCGAAGAACCGGCCCAGGGTGGCGTCCGAGGGCAGGTAGTCGCCCATGATCCACTCGGTCAGGCCGCCGCCGATCACCGGGATCGCGCCGAACAGCGAGATGATCACCTTCGCGCCCCAGAACGACATCTGGCCCCACGGCAGCACGTAGCCCATGAAGGCCTCGGCCATCAGCACCAGGTAGATCAGCATGCCCAGGATCCACACCAGCTCGCGCGGCTTCTGGTACGAGCCGTACATCAGGCCACGGAACATGTGCAGGTAGACGACGATGAAGAACAGCGAGGCGCCGGTGCTGTGCATGTAGCGGATCAGCCAGCCCCACTCCACGTCGCGCATGATGTACTCGACCGAGGCGAAGGCTTCCGCCGCGCTCGGCTTGTAGTGCATCGTCAGGAAGATGCCGGTCACGATCTGGTTGACCAGCACCACCATCGACAGCACGCCGAAGATGTACCAGATGTTGAAGTTCTTGGGCGCGTAGTACTCGGACATGTGCTTCCGGTACATCGGCGCCAGCGCCGGTGCGCGCGCGTTGACCCAGTCCATCACGCCGGTGGCGGTGCGGGTGAAGATGTTCGCCATCGCTTACGCCCCCTGCGGATCGACGCCCACGACAATCGTGTTGTCGTCGGCGTAGTGGTGCGGCGGCACGACCAGGTTGGTCGGGGCCGGCACGCCCTGGAACACGCGCCCGGCCATGTCGAAGCGCGACTTGTGGCACGGGCAAAAGTAGCCGCCCTTCCATTCCGGGTCGAACGGCTCGGGCCGGATCTCGGCGGCCATCTCCGGCGAGCAGCCCAGGTGGGTGCACAAGCCGACCAGGACCGAGATCTCGGGCTTGAGCGAGCGCAGCTCCGGGTTGGCCTCCAGCACGTAGGCCGGCTGCTGGTCGGCGTTCTGCGACAGCGGATCGCGCAGGTGGCTGTCCAGGGTGGGCAGCGCCTCGAGGATCGCCTTGGAGCGCTTGACGATCCAGATCGGCTGGCCGCGCCACTCGAGGATCAGGCGCTGGCCCTCCTGGAGGGCGCTGATGTCGGCGGTCACCGGGGCACCGGCCAGGCGGGCCCGGGCGCTGG
This sequence comes from Pseudoxanthomonas sp. Soil82, assembly GCF_040446535.1. Taxonomy (NCBI): domain Bacteria; kingdom Pseudomonadati; phylum Pseudomonadota; class Gammaproteobacteria; order Lysobacterales; family Lysobacteraceae; genus Pseudoxanthomonas; species Pseudoxanthomonas sp. Soil82. The sequence goes on along the minus strand of NZ_JBEAAK010000004.1, from coordinate 217,121 downwards.
GGTTCCACGACTTGATGAACGGTACTGCGGCGAAACCTGCTCCGACGGCGCCGACCACTGCGGTGGTCGCGGTCAGGAACCGGCGTCGGCCCGTGTTTACGGGCTTGTGGACCTCATCGTTGGCCATCCGGCACTCCGAAAAACTTCTGCTTGGTAGCGTTGGCTGCCTGCGGTACGGGCCCCGTCGCCAGGAAGGCGCGCCGTCCGCAAAAGACGACGAAGTGTAACGGAAGCCTTAACAGGCGGACAATGGCACGGTCCGGGCCGTGCCACCGGCCTCACCGCGACGCCAGTACGCCCCGGTAGCGCTCGGCGAGCACGCCCACCCGCTGCACGTAGCGCTGGGTCTCGCTGTACGGGGGGACGCCCTTGTACCGGTCCACGGCGCCCTCGCCGGCGTTGTAGCCGGCCGCGGCCAGGGTCAGGTCGCCGTCGAAGCGCTTGAGCAGCCAGGCCAGGTACTGGACCCCGCCGCGGATGTTCTGGCCGGCGTCGTAGCTGTCGGCGACCCCGAACCGGCGGGCGGTGGCGGGCATCAGCTGCATCAGGCCCTGGGCCCCGGCATGCGAGAGCGCGGACGGGTTGTAGGCCGACTCGGCATGGATGATGGCGCGCACGATCGCCTCCTCGACCCCGAACTCGCGCGCGGCCGCGGCGATCTCCGCCTGGTAGGCGCTGGTATTCAGGCGCACGGTGGCAAAGCTCACCCCGGGATTGACCGCGCAGGCGTAGCAGGTCTCGATGAAGCTGTAGGCGACCGTGCGCACCTGGCTGGCGCCGGCGCCGCGGCCCGGCGGCCGGCTGCTGAAGTGGCGCACCCCGTCCTTCATGTACGAGTAGACCTGGCCGCTGACGCGCCGCTGCGGCGCGGCCGCCCGCTTCGTCGGCAGCGGCGCCGGAACGATCGCGTCGGTGCGGCTGGATGCCGGGACCAGGGTCGGCGCAGCGGAACCACCGGCCGACGCCGGGGCCGAAACGGTGGCCGCGGCCGGGACTGTCGCCGGCGGCGGTGCGCGGCGGCGGTCGGGCGTGTACTGGCTGAAGACCTTGCACTGCGCGCCGGGAATGCGCTTGTTGACGTAGCTGGACACCCCGTCCGCGCCGACGCAGCGGTACAGCGTGCCCGCACTGGCCGGCAGCGCGGCCAGCGCCAGCAGCATGGCGCCCGCTTTCCCCAACATCCCCTTCATGGCGCGGAGTCTCCCAGCTTCCCCGACCCTTGCCAAGCCGTTGTCCGACAAGCGGAAAAACGTGCCTTGGGTCGCGGATCGGACGCCCACCGGCGCCCGCCCCCGTTACAATGCGCGCCCCACCCGCCTGGATTAACCGCCATGACCGGGATGAACGCCACGCCGGACCTGCGTCCGGACGCCGCCATCGCGCCCGCCGCCGCCCCTGCCCCCGCCCTGGTCCCGCTGCCGGCCAGCGCCCCGCGCGCGATCCCCGGGGGCGCCCGCGGCAAGCTGTACATAAAGACCCACGGCTGCCAGATGAACGAGTACGACTCGGCCAAGATGGCCGACGTGCTCGCCGAGCACGAGGGGCTGGAACTGACCGACGACCCCGAAGAAGCCGACGTCGTCCTGGTCAACACCTGCTCGATCCGAGAGAAGGCGCAGGAGAAGGTGTTCAGCCAGCTCGGCCGCTGGAAGGCCCTCAAGAACAACGGCCGCGAAGTGATCATCGGCGTCGGCGGCTGCGTGGCCTCGCAGGAAGGCGAGGCGATCGTCAAGCGCGCGCCGTACGTGGACCTGGTGTTCGGCCCGCAGACCCTGCACCGGCTGCCCGAACTCATCCGCGCCCGCCGCGAACAGGACCGCCCGCAGGTCGACATCAGCTTCCCGGAGATCGAGAAGTTCGACCGCCTGCCCGAGCCGCGCGCCGAAGGTCCCAGTGCGTTCGTCTCGATCATGGAGGGCTGCTCCAAGTACTGCTCGTTCTGCGTGGTGCCCTATACCCGCGGCACCGAGGTCAGCCGCCCGTTCGAGGACGTGCTGGTCGAAGTCGCGCAACTGGCTGCCCAGGGCGTGCGCGAGATCAACCTACTGGGCCAGAACGTCAATGCCTATCGCGGGCCCATGGATGGCACCGACGAGCTGGCCGACCTGGGCCTGCTGATCCGCACCATCGCCCAGATCGAGGGCATCGGCCGGATCCGCTTCACCACTTCGCACCCGCTGGAGTTCTCCGACTCGCTGGTGGAGGCCTACCGCGACGTGCCGCAGCTGGCCAACTACCTGCACCTGCCGGTCCAGGCCGGCAGCGATCGCGTACTGAGCGCGATGAAGCGCGGCTACACCGCGCTGGAGTTCAAGCAGAAGATCCGCAAGCTGCGCGCGGTGCGCCCGGACATCTCGATCAGCTCGGACTTCATCGTCGGTTTCCCCGGCGAGACCGACGCGGACTTCGACAAGACCATGAAGCTGATCGAGGACGTGGGCTTCGACCAGAGCTTCTCCTTCATCTATTCGCGCCGCCCCGGCACCCCGGCCGCCGACCTGGAAGACGACACGCCCGAGGCGGTCAAGCACGCGCGGCTGGAACGCCTGCAAAAGCACATCAACGAGTACGCCGCCGGCATCTCGCGGCGGATGGTCGGCAGCGTGCAGTCGGTGCTGGTCGAAGGCCCCTCGAAGAAGAATCCCGACGAGCTGACCGGCAAGACCGAGAACATGCGCTCGGTGAACTTCCCCGGTCACCGGCGCCTGGTCGGCCAGTTCGTCGACGTGCTCATCACCGAGGCGCTGACCAACTCGCTGCGCGGGCGGGTGGTGACCGACCGCGACGTGGCGGCCTGAGACCTCACAAGGCGTTCAAGGCAGGAGCGCCAGCTCCGGACGGGGCCGCCGTGCCTCCGCTATCCGGTGCACCGCTCGGCCGGACATCCCTGTCCGTACTCGCGGCCGTGGCACATCCCTGTGCCACTTGCCCCGGATAGCGGAGACACGGCGTCCTCTTGCAACGTCGCGATCATCGCTTCTCCCACCTTGGCGAAAAGCTAATGCGCGACCGCGCCAGCCGTCAGCCTTCTTGGAACCTGCGAAGAAGCCTTGGCCTCACAGCCCGCAGAAGACGCGGCGGGCCGGGGGTGTCGTAGCAGCGGCCATGGATGGCCGCGGTAGCGAGTGCGTACAGGGATGTACGCCCGAGCGGCTACGACACCCCCGGCCTGCCGCGGCTCCACCCGAAGCCCGCCAGACCAGCGCCGTTGCCTTGCCTTTGCCGTCGCCTTTACACGCACGCTCAAAGCGCGCAGCAACCTCACCCCGTTCAATCCAGCCGCTTGCGGAACCGCAGGATCGCCGTGGTCATCATCACCGTGGTGAAGGCCACCAGCGCCAGCACGTCCGGCCACAGCTCCCACAGGCTGGCGCCCCGCAGCATGATCCCGCGTACCAGGCGCAGGAAGTGGGTCAGCGGCAGCAGCTCGGCGATCCACTGCACCACCGCCGGCATGCCCGCGAACGGGAACATAAAGCCGGACAGCAGGATCGAGGGCAGGAAAACGAAAAAAGTGATCTGCATGGCCTGGAACTGCGACCTGGCCTGGGTCGAGATCAGCAGCCCCAGCGCCAGGTTGGCCACGATCAGCAGCACCGCGGCCAGGTACACGTGCAGCACATGCCCGACCATCGGCACCTGGAACAGCCACAGGCCCAGCAGCAGCACCAGCGTGGTCTGCACCAGGCCGATGACGACGTACGGCAGCACCTTGCCGACCATCAGCTCGGCGCTGCTGACCGGCGTGGCGATCAGCAGCTCCATGTTGCCGCGTTCGCGCTCGCGCACGATCGACACACCGGTGAACAGGACCATGGTCATGGTCAGGATCACGCCTACCAGCCCCGGCACGATGTTCACCGCCGAGCGCCGTTCGGGATTGAAGAACGCGACCACGCTGATCGGCGCCTGCGACAGCAGCCGCGTCGCCGGCGAAGCCGCCCCTGCCGTGTCGGCCACGGGCACCTGCGCCAGCTGGGCGGCCGCGCTCTGCATGGCGTTGTCGCTGCCGTCGACCAGGATCTGCACCTGTTCACGGCCCTCGGCACGGCGGCGCTCGAAGTCGGCCGGGATCACGATCCCGATCCCGATCTCGCCGCGGCGGATCGCATCCATCAGCTGTTGCGGGGTCTGCTCGAAGCGCACCGGCTTCACCACCGTGGTGGCGACGATGTCCATCACCAGCGCGCGCGAGGCGGCGGTACCGGCCTGGTCGGCGATCCCGGCCGGCAGGTCGCGCAGGTTGGTGTTGATCGCATAGCCGAACAGCAGCAGCTGCATCACCGGGATGCCGACGATCATGGCCAGGGTGATCCGGTCGCGGCGCATCTGCCGCAACTCCTTGAGCATCACCGCCCAGAGCCGACGCCCGTTCACGCCGCCTCCTCCGCCAGGCGCCGGCGCGTCGCCGATACGAACACGTCCTCCAGGCTCGGCGCGACCGGCTCCACCTGCGCTTGCATGCCGGCCTCGTGCAGCGCCGCGTCCACGCCGTCGGCGGCGCCGGCCGTGCCGTCGAGCAGCACCCGCAGGCTGTTGCCGATCTGGGCCACGCTGACCACGCCGGGCGCGCCGACCAGCGCGGCCCTGGCGCGCCGCGGCTCGGCGGCCTGCACCGCCAGCGTGCGCCCCGCCAGCGCACCGGTCAGCTCGGCCGGCGAGCCGTCGGCGACGAGCACGCCACGGTCCAGGATCGCCAGCCGGTGGCAGCGCTCGGCTTCGTCCATGTAATGGGTGGACACCAGCAGCGTGGTGCCCGCGTCGGCCAGTTCGAACAGCTTCTCCCAGAAGTCGCGCCGCGATTCGGGATCGACCGCGCTGGTGGGTTCGTCCAGGAACAGCAGCTCGGGCTCGTGGATCACCGCACCGGCCAGGGCCAGGCGCTGCTTCTGGCCGCCGCTCATGGTGCCGGCCAACTGCTTCTGCCGGTCGGTGAAGTGGTACTGCTCGACCAGCTGGTCGATCCGCCGGCGCGCGCGGTCCCTGGGCAGGTCCTGCACGGCGGCCAGGAACTCCAGGTTCTCGCGCACGCTCAGGTCCTCGAACAGCGAGAACTTCTGGGTCATGTAGCCGATGCGGCTGCGCAGTGCCTCGGCCTGCTCCGGGATGCGCAGCCCGAGCACCTCGATCTGGCCTTCGCTCGGCGTGAGCAGGCCGCAGAGCATGCGGATGGTGGTCGACTTGCCCGAGCCGTTGGGCCCGAGGAATCCGTAGACATTGCGCCGCGGCACCTGCAGGTCGACGTGGTCGACCGCGACCAGTGCGCCGAAACGCCGCGTGAGGCCGCGTGCGCGGATAGCGATGCCGTCGCCAGCCGACGCCGGCGGTGCCGCGGCTGGCACGTCAGGGGACGCCATCGAATTCCACCCGCACCGGCAGGCCGGCCGGCAGGCCCGCCGCCTCGGCCTCCAGCGCCACCTCGGCCAGGTAGCTCAGCCGCGCCGCGTCGCGCCCGGTCAGGGCGTAGTACGGCGTGAACACCGGCTCGCTGCGGATCATGCGCACGCGGCCGGCGTAGTCGGCGGGCCGGCCGCCTTCGACATGCACGCGCACAGTGTCGCCGACCTTCACCCGCGCACGCAGCGGCTCAGGCACGTAGATTCGCGCGTGCGGAGCTTCGCCGACCAGCAGCACCGCCAGCGGAGCCCCGATCGGCGCCTGGTCGCCGAGCCGGTACGGCAGGCTGTCCACGCGGCCGTCGCGTGGCGCGGCAACCTCAAGCTTGTCCAGCAGCGCTTCCAGGTCGCTCGCATGCGCCTGCGCACCCGCCAATGCCGCCTCGCCCTGCCCCAGTTGTTCCTTGCGGGTGCCTCGCTCCAGTTCCAGCAACGCCTGCCGGGCGGCGGCCACCTGCGCTTGCGCGTTGTCCGCGTCGGCGCGCGCGCGATCGACCATCGCCGCCGAGACCAGTTGCTGGCGACCCAGCGGCTGCAGGCGCGTGTAATAGGTGCTGGCGTCCTTGGCCTGCGCCTGGGCGGCGACCAGTTCGGCGCGCGCCCGGGCGATGGCCTCGGTGCGCGGACCGGCCTGCAGTTCGGCCAGCGCCTGGCCGCTTTGCTGCGCCTGGGCACGGGCGACTTCCAGCTGCGCCCGGGTACGCACCGGATCCAGCCGCAGCAGGACATCGCCGGCCTTCACCGCCTGCCCCTCGCGCACCTGCACCTCCACGATCCGCTCGGCGACCGGTGCCGGCAGCGCGATCCGGTCCCACTCCAGCGTGCCCAGGGCCTGCGGCGCTTCGCGCCCGCACGCGGCCAGCGCAAGGCAGGCGAGCAGGGTCACGGGTCGGATCAGGCCGAAGCGGACCCGCTCAGGTCGGACCAGATCGGGTCGGATCGGATCGGATCGCTCGAGTTCATGCATCGGGAAGCTCCAGGCCACGGTCGAGCAGCGCCAGCGCATGCCGGCGCAGGTCGTCCACGCCGAGGTCGTCGGCGTCGAACAGCCGGCGCCAGATCGGCGCGCCGGCGGCGGGAAACAGGGTCAGGCCGATCAGCGACACCATCAGCAGGCGCGGATCGAGGTCGGGATTGAGCTCGCCGCGTTGCTGCGCTGCCGCGAAGCGGGTCGCCATGAGCTGGGCGATCGGCGGCGCCACGCGTTCGGTGAGCAGGCCGCGCAGTGCGCCGCCCTCGCTGACCACCTCGCGCACCCACAGCGGCGGCAACCACGGGTGGCGGGCGATCACCGCGGCCATGCCGTTGACGAACGCGGCCACGAGCGCGGCGATGTCGTCGTCGACGCGCTGCAGCGACTCGCGCAGCGGCGCGGTGGCTGGCAGCACGCGCTCGTCCACGACCGCGTCGAGCAACTGGGCGCGGTCGCCGAAGTAGTAGTGGAGCAGCGCGGGGGTTACCTCCGCATGGCGGGCGATGTCGCGCAGGGAGGTCGCGGCGATGCCATTGGCCGCATAGCAGGCCAGCGCCGAATCGAGCAGGCGCGGGCGCAGGTCGGGAGCATCGGGACCGGGGCGTCCGCGCGCGCGCCGCGGCGCGCGCGCCGGTGCGGCGGGCTTGGCCGACCTGGTGGCCGGGGAGCGCTTGCCGCGCGAAGGCGGTGGGGTCGTGGCTGGCATGGCGGCATATTTAATCCTACGATTAATTAATTGCAAGCACCGTTCGTCGGGCGCCTCGCTTGGCCCCCCGGCGCCCGCGCGCTACCCTCTCCTCCCCGCTCCCGCCGACATCCGCACGACCCACGCGTGCGAACCATGCCCGCCCTCTCCCGACGCGATTTCACCCTCGAACCCGCCGATACCGAGCGCCTGGCCAACCTGGCCGGTCCGTTCGACGAACACCTGCGCCAGATCGAACTGCGCCTGGGCGTGGAGATCGCCAACCGTGGCAACGTCTACCGCGTCAGCGGCGACGAGGACGCGGCCGCCAGCGCCGAGCACCTGCTGCGCGCGCTCTACGCCGAGACGGCCGAGACCACCTTCGACAGCCACGCCATCCACCTGCGCCTGAACGAGGCCAACGTCGACCAGCTCGACGACGACGGCTACCAGCCGCAGGACGTGGCCGTGCGCGTGCGCCGCGGCACGATCCGCGGCCGTGGCGCCAACCAGGCGCGCTACCTGCACGCCATCGCCAGCCACGACATCAACTTCGGCATCGGCCCGGCCGGTACCGGCAAGACCTTCCTGGCCGTGGCCATGGCCGTGGATGCGCTGAACGAATCGCGCGTGCAGCGGCTGGTGCTGGTCCGCCCGGCGGTGGAAGCCGGCGAGAAGCTCGGTTTCCTGCCCGGCGACCTCACCCAGAAGGTCGACCCCTACCTGCGCCCGCTGTACGACGCCCTGTACGAGATGCTCGGCGTGGAGAAGGTGGTCAAGCTGCTGGAGAAGAACGTCATCGAGATCGCGCCGCTGGCATACATGCGCGGACGCACGCTCAACGACGCGTTCGTGATCCTCGACGAGGCGCAGAACACCACCATCGAGCAGATGAAGATGTTCCTGACCCGGCTGGGCTTCGGCAGCACCGCGGTGGTCACCGGCGACATGACCCAGATCGACCTGCCCAAGCACGTGAAGTCCGGCCTGAAGGACGCGATCGACGTGCTGCGCGGCGTGGAAGGCGTGAGCTTCACCTTCTTCGAGGCACGCGACGTGGTCCGCCATCCGCTGGTGGCGCGCATCGTCAACGCCTACGACCGCCGCGACGCGCAGGACCGGGAGACCGGGCCGGCATGAATCCCCTACCCCCGCTGTCCGGCACCGGCAGGAGCCCGCCATGACCAAGGGTCCCGTGCGCCTCGACGTCTCCGTCAGCTACGCCGCCCCGCGCACCGGGGTGCCGGCGGCGACCAGTTTCCGCAAGTGGGTCGCCGCCGCGCTCAGGGGCCGCATCCGCGAGGCCGACCTGGCGATCCGCATCGTCGGCGCCAAGGAAGGACGCGCGCTGAACCGCCACTACCGCGGCAAGGACTATGCGACGAACGTGCTCAGCTTCCCGGCCGAACTGCCCGAAGGCGTGAAGATGCCGCTGCTGGGCGACCTGGTGATCTGCGCGCCGGTGGTGGCGCGCGAGGCGAAGGAACAGCGCAAGCCGGCGGTCGCGCACTACGCGCACCTGACCGTCCACGGCGTCCTGCACCTGCTGGGCTGGGACCACGACGACGACAAGGAAGCCGAGGCGATGGAGCAGCTCGAGCGCGACATCCTCGCCGAACTCGGCCTGCCCGATCCCTATGCGGAGGAATGAACCGCCCATGCTGCGCACCGCCCTGCTCGCCTTCGCCATATCTCCCGCCGCCGGCGCCGCCGCGGACGGCGCCGCCACGAAGGCAGCGGCCCCGGACCTGTCCGCGCTGATCGAATGCCGTCTCGGGCACGCCGACTTCATGGCCTACATGCCGGTGCTGCAGGACCCGTTGAAGGCGGTGGCGCTGGGCTGGCGGCCGCTGCCGCAGTCCAATCCGTTCATGGTCGAGTACCGCTTGAACGCGCCCGTGACCGTGTTCGGCCGCAGCAGCGACCACATCGCCTTCGCCGGCGAAGGCGTGGTGGCGGTGCTCGACCTGCCCGATCCGCGCGTGCTGGCGCGCGAGCTGCAGCTGGAAACGGCGATCGACACGCCGCAGAAGGTACTGGCGGGCAAGGAAGCGCGCGCCACCGTGCTCGACGGGCCGGATGGCAGCCCCGGCTGGGTCGAAACCGCCGTGATCACCGCCTCCAACGTCGACTCGCATCCGGGCCAGACCCTGGCCGGCTGCAGCTACAGCCTGGATGCCCCCGAACCGGCGGAACCTGCCGAGCCGGCCGCCGCCCCCGCCACCACCGCGGCGCCCTCGCCCGGCGGCGCCCAACCGCGCTAGACTTCCGTGACGGCGCCCGGGTTGCCGGGCCGCCGCATTCCCACCGCGCAGTTCTCTCCAACGAATGTCCGAAGACGACAGTAGTCGCACCGCGCCGGAGCCGCATGAGCGCCGGCGCTCATGGCTGGAGCGGATCAGTTCCGCGTTCTCCGGCGAACCCGACACGCGCGAGGAACTCGTCGCGATCCTCCGCGATGCCCAGGGCGACGGCCTGATCGACGCCGACACGCTGCGGATGATGGAAGGCGCGATCTCGGTGTCGGAACTGACCGTGGGCGACGTGATGGTCTCGCGCTCGCAGATGGTCTCGCTGCCGGCCAGCGCCCGGTTCCTCGACCTGATGAAGCAGGTGGTCGAGTCCGGCCACTCGCGCTTCCCGGTTCACGGCGACGACCGCGACGAGATCCTCGGCATCCTGCTGGCCAAGGACCTGCTGCGCGGCGTGGTGGCCGACAACGGCCCCGGCGACATCCACGGCCTGCTGCGCCCGGCGGTGCTGATCCCGGAATCCAAGAAGCTCAATCTGCTGCTGAAGGAATTCCGCCTCTCGCGCAACCACATGGCGATCGTGGTCGACGAGTACGGCGGCGTCGCCGGCCTGGTCACGATCGAGGACGTGCTCGAGCAGATCGTCGGCAAGATCGACGACGAGCACGACGACGCCGAGGACGACAGCGCGCTGATCGCCGCCCAGGCCGACGGCCAGTACGTGGTCGACGCGCTCACCCCGATCGGCGATTTCAACGAGCGCTTCGGCGCCGGTTTCCCGGACGACGAATACGACACCATCGGTGGCCTGGTCACCGAGGCGATCGGCCACCTGCCCGAGGTCGGCGAGGAGCTGACGCTGGACCGCTTCGAGTTCCGCGTGATCCGTGCCGATGCGCGCCGCGTGCGCGCGTTCCAGGTGGCGGTGATGGCGCCGGACCCGCAGGACGCCGACTGATGCGGCTGCACGACGGGCGCCGGCCACGTTGGCCGGCCGTGCTGGCCCGACCGCTCGCCTGGATGCTGGTGCTGGCGATGTTGCTGGCGATGCCACCGCTGGCGCTGGCCGCCGCCGCGCCGCGGATCGGGGTGATGACGATGCAACCGGGCGAGGTGTTCTTCGAACGCTTCGGCCACGACGCGATCGTGGTCGTGGACCCGGACAGCGGCGAGGCGGTCTCGTACAACTTCGGCTTCTTCGATCCGTCGGAGCCGGACTTCCTGTCGCGCTTCATCCGCGGCGAGATGATGTACCACCTGGTCGCGCTGCCGGCCACGCAGGACCTGGCGCAGTACCAGGCGGCCGGTCGCGGCGTGAGCATGCAGTGGCTGGACCTGGAACCGGACCAGGCGCGCGCGCTCGCCGCCCTGCTCGCCGAACGTGCCAGGCCCGAGAACTCGCGCTACCGCTACGACTACTTCACCGCCAACTGCGCCACCCAGGTACGCGACGCGCTCGATACCGCGATGGGCGGCGCACTGAAGGCGCAGCTGGCCGGACGTTCGCGCGGCAATACCTATCGCAGCGAGGCGGTACGCCTGGCCAGCCCGGCGCCATGGATGTGGCTGGGCTTCGACCTCGGGCTGGGGCCTTACGCCGACCGCGCGCTGTCGCGCTGGGAGGAGGCCTTCGTGCCGATGCGCCTGGCCGACAGCCTGCGCGAGGCGCGCAACCGCCAGGGCCGGCCGCTGGTCCAGTCCGAACAGGAACTGCTGCCGCACCTGATCGCGCCAGAGCCGGTCGAGGCGCCGCGGCGCTGGTGGCCCTGGCTGCTGGCCGGCCTGTCGCTCGCCGCGGCGATCTTCGCGGCGCGCCGCCGTCCTCGCCTGCTCGCCGGATTCGCGCTGCCGCTATGGGTGCTGTGCGGACTGGCCGGCGCGCTGCTGGTGTTCCTGTGGGGCTTCACCGCGCACCAGGCGGGCTGGGCCAACCGCAACCTGTTCCTGCTCAGTCCGCTGTGCCTGCTGCTGCTGCCGGGCGCGATCGCCCTGCTGCGCCGGCGCGCACCCGGGCGGCTGTTCCGCCCGCTGCTGTGGGCGGTGGCCGCGATCGCGATGCTCGGCTGGATCCTGCAGTGGCTGAGCCTGCAGCCGCAGTACAACCTGTCGTGGATCGCGCTGCTGCTGCCGGTCCACGTGGCCCTGGCACTGGCCCTGGGGCGTCGCTCCCGGTAGGAGCCGATCCTCATCGGCGACCCGGCGCCCGTCGGCACGGGCGACGGCCTCGTTGGGCCGGCGACCCGGTCGCCCATGAGGATGGGCTCCTACACGGGCGTCGACCGTCGCGGTGGTAGGAGCCGATCCTCATCGGCGACCCGGCGTCGTCGGCGCGGGCGACGCCCTCGTTGGGCCGGCGACCCGGTCGCCCATGAGGATGGGCTCCTACACGGGCGTCCACCGTCGCGGCGGTAGGAGCCGATCCTCATCGGCGACCCGGCGCCGTCGGCACGGGCGACGCCCTCGTTGGGCCGGCGACCCGGTCGCCCATGAGGATGGGCTCCTACACGGGCGTCGACCGTCGCGGTGGTAGGAGCCGATCCTCATCGGCGACCCGGCGTCGTCGGCGCGGGCGACGGCCTCGTTGGGCCGGCGACCCGGTCGCCCATGAGGATGGGCTCCTACACGGGCGTCGACCGTCGCGGTGGTAGGAGCCGATCCTCATCGGCGACCCGGCGCCGTCGGCACGGGCGACGGCCTCGTTGGGCCGGCGACCCGGTCGCCCATGAGGATGGGCTCCTACAAGGGTGTCCACCGTCGCGGTGGTAGGAGCCGATCCTCATCGGCGACCCGGCGCCGTCGGCACGGGCGACGGCCTCGTTGGGCCGGTGCCCCGGTCGCCCATGAGGATGGGCTCCTACGCGGGGGAAGCGGGCCCACCGGCTTTCGGTACCGAATTGCCGGCACGGCTTGCCCGCCACAGCGACCCGGCGCAGGATTCGAAGCATGGACCATCCCCACGTTTCCGCCCTTCCCGCCAATCCCGCCTGCGTCATCAACTGCGTCTGGTACGACGGCGAGGGCCAACGCCACGACCTGCCGCTGGAGCAGCTCAGCGAGAAGCTGCAGGAGGGCGCGCCCGGATTCGCCTGGGTCGGGCTCTACGAGCCGGCCAACGCGGTGCTGGCGCAGTTGCAGGAGGAGCTCGGCCTGCACCCGCTGGCGGTCGAGGACGCGCGCAACGCGCACCAGCGCCCGAAGGTCGAGGCCTACGGCGACACCCTGTTCCTGGCGGTGCACACCGCGCAGATGGTCGACGGCCAGATCCGCTACGGCGAAACCCATGCCTTCCTCGGCGCGCGCTTCCTGCTGACCGTGCGCCATGGCGGCTCGCTGTCCTACGCGCCGGCGCGCAGCCGGATGGAGCGCGAGCCGGAGCTGCTCAAGCTGGGTCCGGCGATGGGCCTGTACGCGGTGCTCGACCTGATCGTGGACAACTACGCGCCGATCGTCGACGAGCATCGCGACACCCTGCACGCGCTCGAGCGCGACATCTTCTCCGACACCTACCGGCGCGCGATCGTCGTGCGCCTGTACGACCTCAAGCGCGACCTCACCTACATGCGCGTGGCAGTGTCGCCGCTGCAGGACGTACTGGCGCAGGTGATGCGCAGCCAGGTGGCGCAGGGCCTGCTGATCCGCGAGGAAGTCCGCGTGTACCTGCGCGACGTCCACGACCACGTGCTGCGGATCAACGACACCATCGACACCATGCGCGACATGCTCGGCACCGCGCTGAGCGTGAACCTGTCGCTGGTGACGCTGGCCCAGGGTGAAACGGTCAAGCGGCTCGGCGCCTGGGCCGCGCTGCTGGCAGCCCCGACCCTGGTCACCAGCTGGTATGGCATGAACTTCGCGCACATGCCCGAACTGGAGCCGAAGATCGCCTATCCGTTGCTGATCGTTGCGGTCGCCGGGATCTGCGTAGTGCTGTACCGGCTGTTCAAGCGGGCGCGCTGGCTGTGAGGGCGCGCACGCCGGGGCACGCTCCTTCACGCCGTTTGTGATGCTGCAACCGCACATGCGACCAAAGTCTTAGCGCGCCGCGCGCGTGTTTCATTGACCTTCGCGGCGCACGGGACGACCCTTGTCCGATCCCCCCGGAGGCTCCCATGAAAGCTTTCTCCCAAATCGGTTGGGCCGCGCTGGCGCTGCTAGGCGCGTTCTGCCTGGGCACCGTGGCGCTGCGCCAGGGCGAGCAGATCAGCGCGCTGTGGATCGTCGTGGCCGCGGTATCGATCTACCTGGTCGCCTACCGCTACTACAGCCTGTACATCGCCAGGAACGTGATGGGGCTGGACCCGCGCCGGGCCACGCCCGCGCACATCCACAACGACGGCCTGGACTACGTGCCCACCAACAAGCACGTGCTGTTCGGCCACCATTTCGCCGCCATCGCCGGCGCCGGCCCGCTGGTCGGCCCGGTGCTGGCCGCGCAGATGGGCTACCTGCCCGGCATGCTCTGGCTGATCGCCGGCGTGGTGCTGGCCGGTGCGGTGCAGGACTTCATGGTCCTGTTCATTTCCAGCCGCCGCGATGGCCGCTCGCTGGGCGACCTGGTACGCGAGGAGATGGGACCGGTCGCCGGCACCATCGCCCTGTTCGGCGCGTTCCTGATCATGATCATCATCCTGGCCGTGCTGGCCATGATCGTGGTGAAGGCCCTGGCCGAGAGTCCGTGGGGCATGTTCACGGTGATCGCGACGATGCCGATCGCGATCTTCATGGGCATCTACATGCGCTACATCCGGCCCGGCAAGATCGGCGAGATCTCCGTGGTCGGCATCGTCCTCCTTCTGCTGGCGATCTGGTTCGGCGGCAAGGTCGGCGCGCATCCGACCTGGGGCCCGGCCTTCACCTTCACCGGCACCCAGATCACCTGGATGCTGATCGGTTACGGCTTCGTGGCCGCGGTGCTGCCGGTGTGGCTGCTGCTGGCCCCGCGCGATTACCTGTCGACCTTCCTCAAGATCGGCGTGATCGTGGCCCTGGCCATCGGAATAGTGATAGCCAGCCCGGAAGTGACCTCGCTGAAGATGCCGGCACTGACCCAGTTCGCCAGCACCGGCGACGGCCCGGTGTGGAAGGGCGGGCTGTTCCCGTTCCTGTTCATCACCATTGCCTGTGGCGCGGTATCGGGCTTCCACGCGCTGATCTCCTCGGGTACGACCCCGAAACTGCTGGCCAACGAGACCCACGCCCGCTACATCGGCTACGGCGGCATGCTGATGGAGTCGTTCGTGGCGATCATGGCGCTGGTGGCCGCTTCGATCATCGAGCCGGGCGTGTACTTCGCGATGAACAGCCCGGCCGCGGCGATCGGTACCGACGTGGCCGACGTGGCCGCCAAGGTCAGCAGCTGGGGCTTCGTGGTCACCCCCGACGTGCTCACCCAGACGGCCAAGGACATCGGCGAGCACACCATCATTTCCCGCGCCGGCGGCGCGCCGACCCTGGCCGTGGGCATCGCGGTGATCCTGCATGACGCCCTGCCCGGCGGCGATTCGATGATGGCGTTCTGGTACCACTTCGCGATCCTGTTCGAGGCGCTGTTCATCCTCACCGCGGTCGATGCGGGCACGCGCGCGGGCCGCTTCATGCTGCAGGACCTGCTGGGCAGCTTCGTGCCGGCGCTGCGCAGGACCGAGTCGTGGGGCGCCAACGTGATCGGCACCGCCGGCTGCGTGGCGCTGTGGGGCTACTTCCTCTACCAGGGCGTGGTCGACCCGCTGGGCGGCATCAACACCCTGTGGCCGCTGTTCGGCATCGCCAACCAGATGCTGGCCGGGATCGCGCTGATGCTGTGCACGGTGGTGCTGTTCAAGATGAAGCGCGACCGCTACGCGTGGGTCACGATCGTGCCGACGATCTGGCTGCTGATCTGCACCACCTGGGCCGGCCTGATCAAGATCTTCGACGCCAACCCCGCGGTCGGCTTCGTCGCCCAGGCCCGCAAGTACCAGCAGGCGATCGCCGACGGGCAGCTGCTGGGCACGGCCAAGACCGTGGGCCAGATGAACCAGGTGGTGGTCAACAGCTACGTCAACACCGCGCTGACCGTGCTGTTCCTGTTCGTGGTGTTCAGCGTGCTGGTGTATGCGATCCGCGCCATCGCCAAGGCCCGACGCAGCAGCGAGCGGACCGACCGCGAGACGCCGTTCGTCGCCCTCGGCGACGACCAGGTCAAGGCCTGGCTGTAAGGAGATCACCATGGGCACCCAGCTCGTCCCGCTCGACCACTTCGCCACGCACAGGCGCGTGTGGCGGAGGCTGGTCCAGACCGCCCGGCTGTGCTGCGGCGTGCCGGACTACGACAACTACGTCCGCCACGTGCTGGAGAAGCACCCGGACCGCGAACCCATGGACTACAAGACCTTCTTCCGCGAACGCCAGGAGGCCCGCTTCGGCGGGCGCTCTGGGTTCCGCTGCTGCTGAGCGGAATGCCGCGCTAAAAAGGCAAAGGGGCGAAGCCGGTGGCTTCGCCCCTTCCTGCTTCCGGCGCCGCGCAACCGCGGGCCCGAGCGCACTCCCGCGCCGGTCAGCGCGGCGGCACCGGCAGCGATCCTATCCCGCCATGCCCCGCAGCACGATGCCCGTGATGTAGGCGCAGTAGGTCCCCAGCGCATACCCGAACACCGCCAGCAGCACCGCCACCGGCGCAAGCGAAGGATGGAACGCGCTGGCGACGACCGGGGCGGAGGCCGCCGCGCCGATGTTGGCCTGCGAGCCCACCGCCGCGAAGAACAGGGGCGCCCTGATCAGCTTGGCCACGATGAAGAGCAGCAGGCCGTGGGTCGCGATCCAGATCACGCCCAGCAGGAACAGCCACGGCCGGTCGACCAGCGCCTTCAAGTCCATATGCATGCCGATGGTGGCGATCAGGACGTAGAGCATCGCCGTGCCGACCTTCGATGCGCCGGCTCCCTCCATCTGCCGGGCCCGGGTGAAGCTGAGCAGCAGGCCGACCGTGGTGGCGATGACGACCATCCAGAAGAACGTGGAGGTCAGGCTGAAGTCCTCGAGCCTCCACTCGGGCGGCAAGGTCTTGATCCATTCGACCAGCGGCGTGGCCAGGAAGTGCGCCAGGCCCGTCGTGCCGAGGCCGATGCCCAGGATGATCATCAGGTCGGTCAGGGTGGGATTGCGCGCGTGCTGCGCCTGGTAGCTCTCCATGCGCTCCCTGAGCTCGTCGATCGTGCGTGTATCCGCCCCCATCCAGCGGTCGATCTTCGCCGCGCGCGGGATGAGGAACAGCAGGAACGCCATCCACACGTTGGCGACCAGGATGTCCACCGCGACGAATTGCCCGAACAGGGTGGAATCGACCGCGAATACTTCCTTCATCGCGGCCTGGTTGGCACCACCGCCGATCCAGCTGCCCGCAAGCGTCGCCATGCCGCTCCAGGTGTCGCCGGCCACGGTCTCGGGGTGGATGACGCCCAGTGCGATGAACGACACGACCGCGCCGAGCATGACCCCCACGGTGCCGGTGAGGAACATGATGATGGCCTTCGGGCCCAGCCGCAGGATCGCGCCAAGGTCGATGGCGATGCAGAACAGCGCCAGCGAGCTCGGCAGCATGTAGTCGCGCGCCATCGCGTAGAGCCCGGACGCACTGCCGTCGACCAGGCCGGCGCTGTTGTAGATCGCCGGAAGCAGGTAGCACATCAACAGCGCCGGTACGACTGCGTAGAACTTCTTCCACGCGCCGGCGGGGCGCGCGGCGCCCCAGAAGACGAAGGCCAGCGTGGCGGCCAGCAGGCCCATCACGACGGCATCGTTCTGGATCAGCGCGGTGGACGGTGCGGCGGCTTCTATGGCCATCGATCTGGATCTCCTCGGTTCTTGGAAGAAGGGCTGGCGAACGCCAGCCCTTCCCGTCGTTACTGGCCGATGTGCTTCTTCAGCCAGGCATTGACGGTGTCGTGCCAGAGCACGCTGTTGGCCGGCTTGAGCACCCAGTGGTTCTCGTCCGGGAAGTACAGCAGCTTCGACTCGATGCCCTTGCGCTGCAGTGCGGTGAATGTCGACAGGCCCTGGTCCACCGGCACGCGGTAGTCCTTCTCGCCCTGCACCACCAGCATCGGCACCTTCCACTTGGCCACGTGGTTGACCGGGTTGAACTTCTCGTAGTGCTCCGGCTGGTCGAACGGCGTGCCGCGGTTCTCCCATTCGGTGAACCACAATTCTTCGGTCACGTAGCCCATCGAGCGGGTGTCGAACACGCCGTCATGGTTGACCAGGCACTTGAACGGCGCGTTGCCCTTGTCGTCGAACCAGTTGCCGGCGATCCAGTTGATCATGTAGCCGCCGTAGCTGGCCCCAAGCGCGCAGGCGCGATCGCCGTCCAGGAACGGGAACTTGGCTTGCGCGGCGGCCCAGCCCTTCTGCAGGTCGACCAGCGGCTTGCCGCCCCAGTCGCCGCTGATCGCGTCGGTGAAGGCCTGGCCATAGCCGGTGGAACCGTGGAAATCGATCATCACCACCGCGTAGCCCTGGCCGGCATAGGTCTGCGGATTCCAGCGGTAGCTCCAGCCGTCGCCGAAGCTGCCCTGCGGGCCGCCGTGGATCAGGAACGCCACCGGATAGGTCTTGCCGGCCTCGTAGTTCCACGGCTTGACCACGTAGCCGTGCACGGTCTCGCCGTTCCAGCCCGCGAAACTGAACTGCTGGTAGTCGCCGAACGCCACGTCCTGCAGCACTTCGCCCGTGGCCGGGGTGATCGCACGCAGCGCGCCGGTGTCGGACAGCGAGGTGGCGAACAGCTGGTCGCCGCTGGCCAGCGTGTTGCGCGTGAACACCAGCGTGTCGCCGGCGATGCCGAAGGCGGAGATGCTGCCGTCGCCGACCACCTTCTCGACCTTGCCGGTGGCGATGTCGACCGCGAACAGCGGGTGCTCGCCCATGTCCTGGGCGGTGGTGTAGATCGTGCGTCCGTCGGCCGACAGGGTGATGCCGTCGGCGCTGCGGTCCCAGCCGGGCGCGATCTCGCGGGTGGTGCCGGTGGCCATGTCGCGCGCCATCAGCGCGAAGCGGTCGGCCTCGAAGCCGGGGCGCTTCATCGCGCGGTAGTACAGGGTCCTGCCGTCGGCGCTGAACACCGGGCCGGTGTCCCAGGCGCGGTTCTGGCCCTGCGGACCGGGCGAGGCCGCCTTCGGGTCGGTGCGGTTGTCGAAGGTCAGGCTCTTCAGCGGCTGGCCGACGCGGTACTCGTAGAGGTCGAAATCGGTCGACCAGGCTTCCTTGCGGTCGGCGCGGCGCATCGCGAACACGATCGACTCGCCGTCCGGCGACCAGGTGTACTCGTCGTTGCCGCCGAACGGCTTGGATGGCACGTTGCCCGGGCCCGGCGAACCGGTCAACGAGTCGACCAGGAACACGCCCTGCGGATTCTTGCCGGTGGACGGCGTGGTCACGAACAGGCGGTTGTGGCGTCCGTCCTCCCAGGTGTCCCAGTGGCGCACGAACAGCTGGTCGTAGACCACGCCGCTGGACTGGGACGCCTTGCGCTCGTCGAGCCGCTTGACCGTGCAGGCCAGGTCGGCGCCGCAGTCGGGAAAGACCTCCATGCTTACCGCCAGCCGCCTGCCATCGGGCGCGACCTTGAAGGTACCGACATCGAGCGGCAGGTGCGTAGCCTGCTTCGGTGCGCCGCCCGTTGCCGGCATGACGTACACCTGCTGGGTGCCGGACTGCGCGCTCAGGAAGTAAAGCCACTGGCCGTCGGCCGAGAACGCCGGCGAGTTGACGTTCCAGCCGACCGGGCTGAGGCGCTTGGGCGGAGCCAGGTCGCGGGTGCGGAGATCGCGGATCCAGAGCGAGGTGGAGGCCTTGCCCAGGTCCTGGCCGCTGCCGCCGAGCATCTCGCGCTTGGCGAATACCAGCAGGCTGCCATCGGGCGAGAGCACCGGCGAGGACACGCGGTCCAGCTTCTGCAGGTCGCGCACGTCGAAGCCGCGGGCGGCCTCGGCCGGGGCGGCATGAACCGCCCCGAGCGCGGCCGCCAGGGCCAGCGGCAGGATCGGGGCGATGGACTTGAAAGCAGGCTTCATCCGGGGCTCCAGCACGGGCAAACCCCGGATGGTAGGCGCTGGCGGTGGACCGGGCAAAGGCGGAAGGTCATGCCTGCCCGGCGCATCCGGACCGGTGCGGCTTCAGCCGCCCGGCGCGACCGCGGCCTTGCGCGTGGACACGCGGTACAGCAGCCAGCCCACCAGCGCCAGCACCACCAGGCCCAGCCACTGCGCGGCCGCCTCGCCCAGGTGCAGGTGCTGCGGCAGGGCCAGCACGTCGGCGCGTCCCGTCATCACGATCGGGACCGCGATGGCGATGCCCATCAGCGCCTCGCCGGTGATCAGGCCGGCCGCATAGAGCGTGCCGGGCCGGTGGATGCGGTCGCGCGCCTCCTCGTCGCCGGCGCGCAGGCCGTGGAAGCGC
Organism: Pseudoxanthomonas sp. Soil82; assembly: GCF_040446535.1. Taxonomy (NCBI): domain Bacteria; kingdom Pseudomonadati; phylum Pseudomonadota; class Gammaproteobacteria; order Lysobacterales; family Lysobacteraceae; genus Pseudoxanthomonas; species Pseudoxanthomonas sp. Soil82. The sequence goes on along the minus strand of NZ_JBEAAK010000004.1, from coordinate 197,381 downwards.
TCGACGAAATGTGCGATCAGGCCGCCGAGGAAGATCGGCACCATCAGCTCCAGCGGCAGGTAGATGCCGATGGCCGCGGCCAGCACCGGCACGCGGAAGCTCGAACCGCGCGCCTTGAGCCACTCGTCCAGGGCCACGATCAGCGCGCCGACCACCGCGCCGGCGCCGATCATGCCCCATGGCAGGTCGCCGCCGAACAGGCCGCGCGCGACCGCCGCCATCAGCGTGGCCTGCGGCGCGGACAGCGCATTGGGATGCTCGGCGGTCGGCGCGCCGATGCCGTAGGCCTGCGACAGCAGGTTCAGCACCGGGGCCATGACCAGCGCGCAGGAGAACGCGCCGATGCCCAGCATCAGCTGCTGCTTCCACGGCGTGGCGCCGACCAGGTAACCGGCCTTGAGGTCCTGCAGGTTGTCGCCGCCGACCGCCGCCGCGCAGCACACCACCGCGCCGATCATGATCGCGGCCACCGCGCCGATCGGGGAGTCGCGCCCGAGCAGGAGCATCAGCACCACCGAGGCGAACAGGATGGTGGCGATGGTGATGCCCGAGACCGGGTTGTTCGACGAACCGACTAGGCCGGCCAGGTAGGCCGACACCGACACGAACAGGAAGCCGGCCACGATCATGATCACCGTCATCAGCAGGCTGATGCCCCAGACCCCGACGATGGCGTGGTACAGCATCCACAGCGGCACCACGAAGGCGACCAGCGCGACCAGCATCCACTTCATCGGCAGGTCGCGCTCGGTTTCGGCGACGGCCGCGCCGCTGCCCTTGCGCGCGGCGGCGAAGCCGCTGCGCACGCCCGACACCAGCGACTTGCGCAGCGAGAACAGGGTCCACACGCCGCCGGTGAGCATCGCGCCCACGCCCAGGTAGCGGATCTGGCTCGACCAGATGCCGAACGCGGCGTCCTCGGCGCTGGCCCCGGCCAGCGCGGCCGACAGCACCGGGTCGCCGGCCAGGAAGAATGCATGGTAGAGCGGAATGGCGATGTGCCAGGACAGGATGCTGCCGGACACCACCACGATGCCGATATTGAGGCCCACGATATACCCCACGCCCAGCAGCGCCGGCGACAGGTTCGTGCCCATGTAGCCGAGATACTTGCCGAGGAAGGTCGCGCCCGCGGCGGTATCGGGGATCGCCCGCAGGCCGCTGGTGGCGGCCAGCTTGACCACCGCGCCGATCGCGCCGGCAAGCGCCAGGATCTTCAGGCCCGGGCCCGGGTTCTCGCCGGCCTTGAGCACCTCGGCCGCGGCCTTGCCTTCGGGGAACGGCAACGGGTCCTCGACGATCATGGTGCGCCGCAACGGCACCGAGAACAGCACGCCGAGCAGGCCACCCAGGCCGGCGATGCCCAGCACCCACCAGTACTTGAACTCCGGCCAGTAGCCCATGATCACGAGGGCCGGGATGGTGAAGATCACGCCGGCGGCGATCGACGAACCGGCCGAGGCGCCGGTCTGGACGATGTTGTTCTCCAGGATGGTGCCGCCGCCGAGCAGGCGCAGCACGCCCATCGACACCACCGCCGCCGGGATCGCCGTGGCGATGGTCAGGCCGGCGAACAGGCCCAGGTAGGCATTGGCCGCCGCCAGCACCACCGCCAGGACGACGGCCAGGACCACGGCGCGGAAGGTGAGCTGCGGAATTCCCTTGTTCCCGGCCATCGGCCAATCCCCCTGGTTACTGCTGAAATGAAGGAGGACACGCTATCGGCGACGGCGGGGCAAGTCCAGTACCGGCCCGCTCCCCTCAACGGGGCCTGCTGGCGCCGATGTGCCGGTCGAGGAAATCCAGCAGCTGTCCGTAGTATTCGACCCGGTGGGGCACGCTGTAGAAGCCGTGGCCCTCGGTCGGGTAGTACAGCGTCTGCACCGGCACCCCGGCCGCGATCAGCGCCCGCTCCATCATCCGGGTGTGCACGACGGGGGTGATCTCGTCCTCCCCGCCCGCCGCCAGGAACACCGGCACGCGGATGCTTGCGGCCTGGCGGTTGGGCGAGGTGGCCGCGAGTTCGGCCGGGTCGCTGCCCAGCCAATCCTCCGACCAGGTCTCGGTCGAGCGCGCACCGCCGGCGAGCGCCCGGCTGCGCGTCGCCAGGTCGTAGACGCCGACGTAGCCGGCCGCACAGCGGTAGAGCGCAGGCTCGCGGGCCACCCCCATCAGCGCCGCATACGCACCGTAGCTGGCCCCGTAGATGCATACGCGGGAAGGATCCGCCAGTCCCTCCGCGATCGCCCAGCGCGTCGCATCGGTGAGGTCGTCCTGCATCGAGCGGCCCCACTGGCGCGCGCCGGCCTGCTCGAAGCGGTGGCCGTAGCCGCCGGACCCTCGATAGTTGACCTGGAGCACGGCATAGCCGGCGGCGGCGAGCAACTGCTGCTCCTCGCCGAACTCCCAGGTGTCCTGGACTCCATAGGGTCCGCCGTGCGGCAGCAGCACCAGCGGCAGGCCCTTGCCCTCGGCGCCGCGGGGCAGGGTCAGGTAACCGTGCAGCGGCAGCCCGTCGCGGGCACGCAACAGGACCGGGCGGGTCTCGGCCATCGCGAGCGGATCCAGCCAGGCACGCCGGCTGAGGAGGTGGCCGGCCTTCTTCGCCGACGTGTCGAACTGGAAGAAGTCGCCGCTGTTCCGGTCGGACGAGGTCAGGACCAGTGCCAGCCGGCCATCAGCGGTACGCGAGGTGATCCTCACCAGCTCGCCGTCGAAGGCCTGCTCCAGCATCCGCTGCAGGCGCGCATCGGGGTGGTCGGCCTTGAAGAACGCGGTGCGCGGGCGTCCATCCATGAACAGGGCGCCGATGGGCTCGCGCGGTCCGCTGCTCGCATAGATGACCTCGTAGGGGTCGACGGCATCGTCGCGCAGCACTTCGCGGCGCTGGCCGCTGTCCACGTCCCAGGCGACGATCGAGTCCGGTCCATCCGGCTGGTCACTGCGCAGGTAGACCGACTTCCCGTCGGCGGAGAAGCCCAGCGGCGTCTCGCGGCGCTTGCTCGCGCTTTCGCTGTTGACCAGCGTCCACTCCGCGTCGTCGCCGGCGCGGTAGTAGACGCGGCTGAGATTGTCGCCGTCGGCCCCCATGGCCAGCCTGACCACGCCCTGGTGGTCGGTGGTGAAGCTCGCGTTGCGGACCGGGACGCGCGCCACCACCACCCGGCGCCCGCTCAGTACGTCCATCTTCTCGGCGCGGGTATAGGCGTCGTCGTCGAAACTGGCGACCGTCAGGATGACGTTGCGATCGTCCTGCGGCAGGTCGTCGGTGAGCCGCGCCCAGACCAGCTCCGGCTTGCGCTGCTGGATGCGGGTGCCGGCGCCACCGCCCTCCACGCGCTGGCCCACCAGCATCTCGCCCTTGCCGCCTTCGGCGTCGAGGCCCACGATCTCGCCGGTGGCCCGGGGCCGGGCGAGCATGCCGAACTTGTCGGCTACGCCCAGCAGCACGCGGCCATCGTTGACCCACTGGAACCAGGCGATGTCGGTATTGCGGCCGAGCGAGAACTTCGCCGTGACCTTGCGGTCGGACAGGCGCAGGATCACCAGGCCGGTGCGATCCTCCATCGGCAACGTCGCGGCCAGGTAGGTTCCGCCCGGCGACACCTGCACGTCGCGGAACTGCTCGCGCTTCACGAACGACTCGACGTCCACGGCCGCAGGCGCCGCCTGCGGTACCAATGCGAACAGCACGCAGAGCGCCCATGCGGCGCCCGCTCCACGGTTGCGGATCATGCTCCCCCTCCCCTAACCGCTCGCGCGGCCCCTGGAGAGCAGACTAGCGAACGGGATGGGCGGGCGCCATGCCGGCAGTCACAGTCCGCGCGTGGCCATGAAACGGCGAACACAGGGCCGGCGCGATAGGGCGAGGCGCCGTCCTGGCAGCGCGCCCGCGGGGACGGGGCGGCGGCTACGCGAGCCGGCGTCGCGCGGCCACCTGCCGGCTTGGGCGACTGGAGGGGACGCCGTGGCGCCGGCATCCCCGCGCGGGTCGCCTGGCCTCAGAACGGGATGTCGTCGTCGGCGAAGTCGTCGGTGAAGCCGCCGCCGGCCTGGGGTGCGGCCGCCGCCGCGGCCGGGGCGCCGCCGCGCGGGGCGAAGTCGCGCCGGGGCGGCGCGCTGCGCTGCGGACGCTCGCCGCGGTCGGCATAGCCTTCGCCACCACCACCGCCACCGGCGCGGCCGCCGAGCATCTGCATCTCGTCGGCGACGATCTCGGTGATGTAGCGGTCCTGCCCGTCCTGGCCGGTGAACTTGTCGTAGCGGATGCTGCCCTCGACATAGCACTGCGAGCCCTTGCGCAGGTACTCGCCGGCGATCTCGCCGAGCTTGCCGAAGAACTTCACCCGGTGCCACTCGGTGCGTTCCTGGGTGTTGCCGTCGCGGTCCTTGCGCACGCTGGTGGTGGCCAGGCGGACGATGGTGACGGCCATGCCGGACTGGGTGTACTTGGTTTCGGGATCGTCGCCGAGGTTGCCGACCAGGATCACCTTGTTGATGCCACGCGCCATAGTGTTGGGTTCCGATGCATGCCCGGGCCCGGGCAGAGGAGGCATTGGAGTATACCGGCGCACCCCGCGCCAGCGCTGAATCCCGCGCCGCGGGGTAGGGTTTGTACGGGGCCGCCCCTTATAATTCAGGCACTCCCCAGGCGGCCCGCATGGCAGACCACTCCAGTCCCCTCCCCCACCTCCCCCTGCCCCGGATCCAGGCCCTGGCGGCCACGGACATGGCGTCGGTGGATGCGCTGATCCGCCGGCGGCTGGCGTCCGACGTCGTGCTGATCAACCAGGTCGCCGAGCACATCGTCTCGGCCGGCGGCAAGCGCCTGCGGCCGATGCTGGTGGTCCTGGCCGGCCAGGCGACGGCCGCTGGCGGCCGCAACGGCGCCGACCACCACCAGCTGGCGGCGATCATCGAGTTCATCCACACCTCCACCCTGCTGCACGACGACGTGGTCGACGAATCGGACCTGCGCCGCGGCCGCAGCACCGCCAACGCGATCTGGGGCAACGCGGCCAGCGTGCTGGTCGGCGATTTCCTCTATTCGCGCAGCTTCCAGCTGATGGTCGAGCTGGACCGGATGGAGGTCATGCAGGTACTGGCCGACACCACCAACCGGATCGCCGAAGGCGAAGTGCTGCAGCTGTTGCACGTGCGCAATCCGGACACGGACGAGGCCGCCTACCTGCGGGTGATCGAGCGCAAGACCGCGGTCCTGTTCGCCGCCGGCACCCGCCTGGGCGCGCTGGCGTCCGGGGCCGATGCGGCGACCCAGCAGGCGCTGTACGACTACGGCATGAACCTGGGCTACGCCTTCCAGATCGCCGACGACGTGCTCGACTACACCGCCGACGCGGCCGACCTGGGCAAGAACCTGGGCGACGATCTGGCCGAGGGCAAGGCGACGCTGCCGCTGATCCATGCGATGGCCGGCTCGGATGCGGCCACCCGCGAGCGCCTGCGCGCCATCGTCCAGGACGGCGACAGCTCGTCCATGCCGGAGGTGCTGGCCGCGATCCACGCCACCGGTGGCCTCGACTACAGCCGCCGCCGGGCGATGGATTACGCCGTCGCCGCCGAGGCCGCGCTCGCCGGGTTGCCGGAAAGCGAAGCGATGGCGGCGCTGCGCGGACTGGCCCGCTACGCGGTCGAGCGCACGCACTAGGCCGGTGGCGCGGTCGCCGTGCCGCGCCTGCCGTCACTCGCCGAAGCGTTCCTCGAAGAAGCCGTCCAGGATCCGGTACGCGCGCTTGGCCGCGCGCGCGTCATAGCGGCAGTTGCTGCCCGGATCGTTGCCGGCGTCGGCTTCGGCGAAGCAATGCACCGCGCCGCCGAAGTTGACGAACTGCCAGTCCGCGCCGCCGGCATCCATTTCCCTGCCGAAAGCGACAATGTCCTCGTTGGGCACCGCCTTGTCGGCGGCGCCGTTGAGCACCAGCACTGGCGCCTTGACCGCACCGGCCGGCGCCGGCATCGGCGTGCCCAGGCCACCGTGCAGGCTGACCGCGCCGGCCAGCGGCGCGCCGCCGCGGACCAGCTCCAGCACCGCGGTGCCGCCGAAGCAGAACCCGAATGCACCGATCCGCGCCGGATCCAGCGGCGCCTTGCCGGCCTGCGCCTTGAGCACGTCCACCGCCTTGGCGGTGCGTGCCCGCAGCAGCGGCCGGTCGTTGCGCAGGGCGGTGGCGACCGGTGCGGCTTCGGCATCGGTCTTCGGGCGCACGTCCTTGCCGTAGACGTCGGCGACCAGCACCACGTAATCGTCGCCGGCGACCTGGCGCGCCTTGGCGATCGCCGATTCGTTCACGCCCTTCCAGTTGGGCACCATCACCAGGCCCGGGCGCCTGGCATCGCCCTCGTCGTCGTAGACCAGGAAACCACTGAACTGCTCGCTGCCGATGCTCCACTCCACCGGTTCGGCGCGCGGCTTCGCATCGGCCGGCGCGGCATGCAGGGAGAGCAGCGCGGCGGCGAGGGCGCCGCCGAGGACATGGGAAGTGCGCATGGTCGGGATTCCAGGCTCGGCCGAAGGAAGGCCGAGTGTAATGCGCGGTGCGTCGCCGGCGGCATCACGGCGCACCGGCTGCTCCGCCGCGATGCCCGGTACCCCGGCAGAGCCACTGCTGCCGCCAGGCGCGTCGCGTTCGCCCGAGCCCGTCGGTCCGAGGTCGGGGAGGATCCGGCGATGGCTGCACGCCCGGGCGGGCGCCTCGCCGAAGCCGGGCCAGCCGGCACCGCCTTCAGGCCACGCCGAGCCCCGGGATGGCGCTTATCGCGTCCGGATCGAAGCCGCCCAGCACGGCGAAATGACGGCCGCGCTCGGTGTAGTCGCGGTAGGCGCCGAAGCTGGGCGCCCCGGGCGACAGCAGCACCACGCCGTGCCCTCCCAGCAGGCGACGCGCACGCGCGACCGCATCGGCCAGGTCATCGGCGGCCTCCAGCGCAAACCGGCCCTCGGCGGCCAGCGGTGCCAGCAGCCCATGGATGCGGGGACCGTTGCCGCCCATCGTCACCACCGCGTGCGGGGCGGCCTGGCGCAGGTGGTCGGCGAAGCCGTGCCAGTCCAGCCCGCGGTCGTGGCCGCCGAGCAGGATCGCCACGCGCCGCTCGCGATGGCAGTCCAGTGCGGCCAGGCTGGCGTGGGGGGTGGTGCTGATCGAATCGTTGACCCAGGCCAGCCCGTCGCGCTCGCCCAGCCATTGCAGGCGATGCGGCAGCGGCCGGAAATCCAGCGCGGCCGGCGCCAGCGGCGCGGCATCCACGCCCAGCGCCTCGATCGTGGCCAGCACCGCGCACAGGTTGCCGCGGTTGTGCCGGCCCGGCAGCGGCACCGCGGCGGTGTCGAACACGAACGCATCGCCCCGGTACAGCGCCTCGCCACGCAGGTGCCAGCCGTCCTCGCGGTTGAACCAGACCACGCGGCTGTCGGGCAGGTCCAGCGCGGCCAGGCGCGGGTCGGCCGCGTTGAGCACGGCCGTGCGTGGCCGCGCCTCGGTCACCAGCTTCAGCTTGTCGTCGACATAGCGCGCCTCGCTGCCATGCCAGTCCAGGTGTTCGGGGAACAGGTTGAGCACCACCGCCACCTCCGGCCGCACGTCGCTGGAAGCGACGTCGCCGGTCTGGTAGCTGGACAGCTCGATCGCCCAGAACTCCGGGTCCGCTTCGTCGGGCACCTCGAGCAGCGGCAGGCCGATGTTGCCGGCCAGCGCGGTGCGGTGGCCGCCGGCGCGCAGCAGGTGCGCCAGCAGCGAGGTGGTGGTGCTCTTGCCCTTGGTGCCGGTGACGCAGACCGTGCGCGCCTGCGGATGGGCAGCGAACCACAGCGCGGTGCCGCCGATGAAACGCGTGCCGCGCGCGGCCGCGTCCAGCGCCTCGGGCTTGTACGGGCTGATGCCGGGCGACTTGATCACGACATCGAACGCCGACAGCGCCTCCGCGTCGGCCACGGTGCGCGTATCCAGCAGCGCGTCGCCCAGCGCGGCGGCTTCGGCCGCCTCGGCCGGATTGCAGAACAGGGTCAGCGGCAGCGCGGGCAGCGCTGCGCGGACCGCACGCCAGGCGGCGCGGCCCTCGCGGCCCCAGCCCCACAGCGCGACGCGCCGGCCATCAAGCTGCGAAATTCGCACGCACCCGCTCCCAGACCGGCGCCGGCACGCGGTGCTCGCCGGCGATGTCGAACAGCGGTTCCAGCGCCAGTTCGCCCGGGTCCAGCTGCGGCTGGATCTCGCGGGCGAAACGCGCCACCAGCGCGTCCTCGCGCCAGTCCGCGCGCGCGGCCAGCGCGGCCATGGCCGCGCGCGATTCGCGACCCTCGCCCACGCACTCGAACGGCTTGTGGTCCTGGTACTCCAGCAGCGCGTCGAAGCCCGGCGCCTGCGAAGCGTCATCGAGCAGGTTGCGGCCGAAGATCCGCACCAGCCGCGTCTTGGGCATGAACGGCGCCAGCGCCAGGAACACGAAATGGCACTTCGGGCACAGCCCGCACCAGCGCTGCGCCGGCTTCTCGCCGAGTATGTGGAAGTTGCGGTTGCAGCTGGAGAAGTGCGCGTCGTAGTGGTCGTTCCTGGCGAACTGCCGCGCCACCGCCAGCTCCGACAGCGGCCGCAGCAGCGAGTAGTAGTGCAGGTCGGCGGCCACGGTGCGCTCGACGTGCTCGCCGAATGCGCGCTCGAACGCCCAGCCCTTGGACCACTGGTGGTTCACTTCGCCGGTGCCGGGAATGAGGCTGCCATAGCTGGCCGAGCGCTCGTTGGAGAACACCACCTGGTCGGCGCCGGCCAGCAGCGCGGCCAGCACCAGGATCGCCGAGTTCACCGCGGTGACCGGGATGTGGCCGTTGTAGGCGCCCTGCCGGTTGATATCGAACAGCGCCGGCGCCAGCGCGCGGCCGATGTTGAGCGTGGGCAGGCCGGTACGTTCGGCGCAGGTGCGGATCAGCTGCGAGCCACCGATCCAGGTGACGACCTGCTCCACGCCCGCCGCGCGCAGCGCCTCGATGCTGACCAGCGAATCCTTGCCGCCGCCGATGGCGACCAGCGCGCGTGGCGCCAGGCCCAGCGCCGGCGCGGCGCGCGGGGTCTCCTGCGCCTGCGCCGGGAAACGGATGCGCCCGTGCAGGTCCAGGCCGTTGCGATAGGCGAACTCGCCCAGGCCGTTGAGGTAGACCTGCTCCAGCAATCCAGCGGTGGCCGCGTCGATGGCATAACCGTCGATGCGGATCTGCGGCGGCACGGCGGCCTTGTAGTAGCTGACGCCGGCAACCAGGTGCAGCAGCCGCAGCGCCTGCTCCACGGCCGCCGCGCGCGGGCCATCGAGGGCGAACGGTGCGCCGGGCACGGTGATGGTTTCCACCAGTTCCGGGCCGTCGTCGAAGGCATACGCCAACTCGGCCACGCCGCTGTCCGCGTCGAAGCCGCAGCGCACGAAGCGGAAGGCCTGGATGGCGTCTCGATCGAAAGTGCTCATGCAATACCTGTGGTGAAGCCGGGTTGCCGGCGCAGGTAGCGCCGGCACAGAAAGAAAGCGATGACGAATGCCGGAAGCGTGGCGATGAGAACGGCCGCGAGCGTGGCGCCCAGGACGATCGACGGCACCCAGGCCATCAGCTCGCGCAACGGCATGCCCGCCGAGGCGAAGCGCTGGTCGAGCCAGCCGCTGATCACGGTCCAGCAGGCGACAGTGAGCGGATACAGCAGCAGGGCCAACCCGGTCGCGCGCAGCGCCATCGCACGAGCGGTCCAGGCACGCCCGGCATCGCGGGCGCGTCGCTGCCAGGCACTGGCGATCCATGCCGCAGCGAACGCCGCGGCAATGCCGGCCGGGCTCCACTGCGCGGCCAGGCGCAACGCCTCCACCGGCTGCAGCTCGAACACGAATGCCGACGCGAGCAGGTACCCCAGCACGGCGACGATGCCGCCGGCCAGGGTCGCCAGCACGATGAACTCAGTCCGCGGCGCCATCGATCACGTCCTCGGCCGGCAGCCCGCGCAGGTTGTAGGTGCTGGACATGGCTCGGCCGTAGGCGCCGGCATCGGCGATGAGCATCACCTCGCCGGGCGCGGTGGCCGACGGCAGGTGGCGCTGGCGGCCGAACACGTCGCTGGACTCGCAGATCGGGCCGACCACGTCGTAAACGCCGTCAGCCGCCGCGTCCAGGCGCTGCAGGTTGACGATGTCGTGCCAGGCGTCATACATCGCCGGGCGCACCAGCGTATGCATGCCCGCGTCCAGGCCGACTCGCAGCACGCCATCCTTCTCGATCACCTGGGTGGCATGGGCCAGCAGCACGCCGCACTCGGCGACCAGGTAGCGGCCCGGTTCGATCACCAGTCCGAACGCCGGATGCACCGCCTTGACTTCGGCCAGGCCTGCCGCCCAGGCGGCCACGTCGAACGGTTCGTCGTCGGCGCTGTACGGGATCGGCAGGCCGCCGCCGATGTCCAGCGTGGCCACCGTGCCGATGCGGCGGGCGAACCCGGCCAGCTCGTCGCACATCAGCCGCCAGTGGCCGGCGGTCTCCACGCCGCTGCCCAGGTGCGCATGCAGGCCGGTGATGGCGATGCCGAGCGCGCGCGCGGCGTCGACGAACTCGTCCACGCGCTGCGCCGACAGGCCGAACTTGGAGTCCCTGCCGCCGGTGTTGACCTTCTGGTGGTGGCCGTCGCCATGGCCCAGGTCGATGCGCAACCAGATCTGGCGCCCGCGGAACACCTCGGGCCAGCGCCGCAGCGCTTCGACGCTGTCCACGGTCACCGTGACGCCGAGCGCGAACCCCGCCTCGTACTCGTGCACCGGCGCGAAGCTGGGGGTGAACAGCACGCGCGCCGGATCCAGGCCCGACACCGCGGCGAACACGTGCTGCAGCTCGCCCAGCGACACGCATTCCAGGCCGAAGCCTTCCTCGACCAGCGCGCGCAGGATCGCCGGGTGCGGATTGGCCTTGATCGCGTAGTAGCGCCGGTCGACCGCCGCCACCGACTTCAGCGCGCGCGCGCGTTCGCGCACGGTCGGCAGGTGGTAGACGTAGCGCGGCGTGCCTTCGGCGGCCATCGCCAGCAGCCGCCCGCGCTCGCCGTGCCACCACGGCACCGGACGCGGACGCAGCGATCCGTCGATCTCGCGCCAGCGCGGACCGAACACGTCCTTCTCCAGCACCGGCATCGCGCCGCTGTCGATCAGCGCGGCGTGCAGGTCGGGCAGCAGCCCGTCGGCATCGGCCTCGTCGATGACGAAGGTCAGGTTCAGGTCGTTGGACGACTGCGAGATCATGTGCACCCGCTCGTGGCCGAAGCTGGAGAACACCTCCGACAGCTTGTGCAGCAGCGAGCGCATGCCACGGCCGACCAGGGTGACCGCGGCGCAGGGTACGATCACCTTGACCCGGCCGATCTTCTCCAGGTCTTCGGCCAGCGCCGCCAGCACGTTCTCGCTGAGCAGGTTCTCGCTCGGGTCCAGCGACACGGTGACGTTGGTCTGCGAGGTGCCGATCATGTCCACCGACAGGCCGTGCTTGCGGAACAGCGCGAACACCTCGGCCAGGTAGCCGACCTGCTGCCACATGCCGATGTCCTCCACCGACACCAGCACCACGCCGTTGCGGCGGCTGATCGCCTTCACCCCCGGCACCGTCGCCGCGCTGCGGTCGATGGTGGTGCCGGGCAGTTCCGGGCGCTCGGTGTCCAGGATCGCCATCGGCACGCCGGCATCGCGGCACGGCTTGATCGAACGCGGGTGCAGCACCTTGGCGCCGGTGGTGGTGATCTCCTGCGCCTCGGCGTAGCCGAGCCGGCTGAGCAGGCGCGCGTCGGGCACTTCGCGCGGATTGGCGCTGAACATGCCCGGCACATCGGTCCATATCTCCACTTTCGAAGCGCCGAGCAGGGCGCCGAAATAGGCGGCCGAGGTGTCCGAGCCGCCGCGGCCGAGGATCGCGGTACCGCCGTCCTGGTGCCGGGCGATGAAGCCCTGGGTGATCAGCAGGCGCGCGGGCTGTTGCGCGAAGCGGGCGCGCCATGCCGCGTCCGCCTGCCACTGGCAGTTCACCGACAGCCGCCGCGACCACTCGCTCTGGTTGGCCTGCGGCGGCAGCGCGTCGAGCCAGTCGCGCGCGTCCATCCAGCCCATGTCCAGGCCCTGCGCGCGAAGGTAGGCGGCGCCGAGCGTGGAAGAGAGAAGCTCGCCCTGGCCCAGCACCTCGGCCTGCCAGTCGAGCGGACGCGACGCCGCGCGCGGATCGTCGAGCAACGCGCGCAGCGCGGACATGCGCCCGCCCAGGACCGCGTCGGCATCCAGGTCCAGCTCGGCGGCGAAGTCACGGTGGCGCTGCTCCAGCGCAGCCATGCGCGCGCGCGCGTCCGGCGCGCCGTCGCCGGCCTTGCCTTCGGCGATCGCGGTCAGCTCGTTGGTGACGCCGGAAAGCGCCGATACCACCACCAGCACGCGCCCGCCCGTCTGTTCGGCACGTTGCCTGGCCAGTTTGCCGATCGTGTCCCAGCGGTGCCGGCGCGACACCGAGGTGCCACCGAACTTGAGGACGATCCAACCGCCGGAGGCGGCGTCTTGCGCAGGCGAAACTGGGGACATGGAGTGTGTTGTGGGGACCACCCGACCACCGGGCATGAACCGCCGATTCTAAGCGCAATCGGCCTGCGGCGATGGCCCGCGCACTGCGCCGCGCAGGCGTCGCGGATGCGCCCGGCGCGGTACCCGGTGCGCTGGTACGCTCGGCCATCCCGTTGCCCAGGCCCGCCCCGCCATGCCCACGCGCCGCTACCTGCAGGTCGATGTCTTCGCTCCCCGCGCCGGCGCGGGCAACCCGCTGGCGGTGGTCTACGACGCGCAGGGCATGGATGCGGCAGCGATGCAGGCGTTCGCCGCCTGGACCAACCTGTCGGAGACCGTGTTCTTCCTGCCGCCGTCCGACGGCGGCGCCGATTACGCGATCCGGATCTTCACCCCGCGGATGGAGTTGCCTTTCGCGGGCCACCCCAGCGTCGGCGCGGCCTGGGCCGCGCTCGATGCCGGGCTGGTCCGCGAACGTGATGGCCAGCTGGTGCAGGAATGCGCCGCCGGACTGCTGCCGGTGCGGATCCGGCACCAAGGCGACCGCCTGCTGCCAGCGGTGCGCAGTCCCGCGGCCAGGCCGGTGGATGCACCGGCGCCGGGCTGGCTGGCCGGCGATCGGGTCTGGGGCGCCGCGCGCGGGGCCCTGCGGCCGGCGCTGTGGAACAACGGCCCGGACTGGTGGCTGCTGGAACTGGCCGACGAGGCCGCGGTGCGCACCCTGCGTCCCGACCAGACCGCGATCGCCGCGCTGCCGGGCAGCGGCAAGCTGGCCGTGTTCGCGCGCGCGGACCCTGGCGACGGCGCGGACCTGGTGGTGCGGGCGTTCGCACCGGGCGCAGGCATCGCCGAAGACCCGGCCACCGGCAGCGTCAACGCCAGCATCGCCGCCCTGCTTCACCGCCACGGCCGCCTGCCGGGTGCCGGCGGCCGCTACCTCGCCAGCCAGGGCCGCGAGATCGGTCGCGACGCGCGCCTGGAACTGGTCGTCGACGCCGATGGCGGGGTGTGGGTCGGAGGTGAAGTGCACGCGGTGATCCGTGGCACGGTGGACTGGTAACCTCGGCCCCCTTCCCCGACAGGATCGTCGCCATGGCCACCCGCCCCTTCGTCCAGGTGGACGTGTTCGCCGACCGCCCCGGCGCCGGCAACCCGCTGGCCGTGCTGCCGGACGCAAGCGGCCTGGACGAGGCGGCGATGCAGGCCATCGCCCGCTGGACGCGGCTTCCCGAGACGACATTCGTGTTCCCGCCGACCCGCGAAGGGGCCAGCTACGGCATCCGCATGTTCAGCCCGAAGCGCGAGGTGCCGTTCGCCGGCCATCCCAGCGTCGGCACCGCCCATGTGGTGCTCGAGGCCGGCCTCGCCCAGGCACGCGACGGGCTGCTGGTGCAGGAGGGCATCGCCGGCCTGCTGCCGCTGCGGGTGGACGCCGACGGCGGGGTCCGGCGCATCGCGATCCGCACGCCACGCGCGCGCCTGGTGGAAACGGCCGACGGCCGCGGCTCGCGCATGGCCGAAGCGCTGGACTGGCTGCCGTTGGGCGAGCTTCCACCGGCGCTGATGGATGGCGGGCGCCGCTGGTGGATCGCCGAAGCGCGCGACGAGGCCAGCCTGCGCAACGCCATGCCGGACTGGGATGCCATTGCCGGCCTGGCCCGCGGCACCGACAGCATGGGCGTGCTGGCCTTCGCCCGCTGCAGCGGCAGCGACTACCAGGTCGCCGCACGTGCGTTCGTCGGGGGGCCGGCGGTGTTCGAGGATGCCGCCTCGGGTGCGGCGAACGCCACGCTTGCCGCCTGGCTGTCGCTGCGCGATGCGCTGCCCGGCCGCGACGGCCGTTACCGCGTGAGCCAGGGCCGCGAAGTCGGCTACGACGCGCGATTGGACATGCAGGTCGATGCCGAGGGCGAGGTATGGTCAGGTGGCCGCGTGGTCAGCGTGGTACGCGGCACCATCGACTGGCCCTGAGCGGTCGCCCGATCGAGCAGGCACTTCTTCGTGTAGGAGCCCATCCTCATGGGCGACCCGATGCCGCCGGCACAGGCGACGTTCCCGTGGCTCCGACGCCCGTGTCGCCCATGAGGATGGGCTCCTACAAGCGCAGCCACCACAGGGACACGACGCCCGCGAGCAGGACCACGGCGCCGAGCCGCCGCAGCGCGCCGTCCGGCCGCTGCAGCAGCTGCTCCATCATCCGCCGCCACAGCCCCGGCGCGGCGAACAGGAACAACCCCTCGATCACCGCGACCAGGCACAGCGCCTGGAGCAGCGCGCCCGGCATCAGCGTTCGTTCTTGAAGTACTGCAGGAACGGGTCGTCCTTCTCCAGCACGATCACGCCCTTGCCGTCGGCGAACGCGGCCCGGTAGGCCTCCAGGCTACGGTGGAAGGCGAAGAACGCCGGATCCTGGCTGGCCGCTTCCGCGAACAGCCGCGCGGCCTGGGCGTCGCCTTCGCCGCGCAGCTGCTGCGCGTCGCGCTCGGCCTCGGCCACCAGCACCGCCTGGTCGCGGTCGGCCTGCGCGCGCACCGTGCGGGCCTGCTCCTCGCCTTCGGCGCGCAGGGCGCTGGCGACCTGCTTGCGCTCGGCGCGCATGCGGTCGTAGACCTGCGTGATCACGTCGCTGTCGGTCGGCAGGTCGATCTGCTTCAGGCGGATGTCGACGATGCGCATGCCCAGCGTCTCGGCGCCCTTGTTGATGCCGTCCAGCTGCCGGGCGATCACCTCGCTGCGGTCCCCGGACACCAGCTGGGTCAAGGTGCGCGAGTTGATCTCGTTGCGCAGCGAATCCTTGATGATCGGCGCCAGGCGGTCGGCCGCGGCCGATTCAACACCGCCGGTGGCGCGGTAGAAGGCGCGCGCATCGTTGATGTAGCCGATCGCCACGAAATCGACGCTGACGTCCTTGCGCTCGGACGTCAGGTAGCGCTCCGGCGAAAAGTCGACCAGCGCGAAGCGGCTGTCGAAGGTGCGCACGGTCTCCACCAGCGGCACCTTGAAGTGCAGGCCCGGGCCGATGTCGGTGCGCGCCACGCGGCCGAGGTTCAGCACCAGGGCGACCTGGCCCTCGCGGACCACATAGACCGAACCGAGCAGGCCCAGCGCGGCGGCCACCGCCAGGGCGATCCAGAGGGAGTACTTCATCGGGCGGGATCCTCACGGCCGGTGCGGGCGGAATCGCGGCCGGTGCCGCGCGTCGCTTCGGGAGTGCTTTCGATCGCGGGCATCAGCGCCTCGGCGCCGATCGCCGGACCCACCGGGGCGTTCGTGGCCGCGCCGGCGGGCGCCATCGGCACGTAGATCAGCTGGCGGCCGTCGCCACCGACCACGGTGCGGTTCTTCGCCAGCACGTCCTGCACGGTTTCCAGCCACAGGCGCTTGCGGGTGACCTCCGGCGCGTTGCGGTACTCGTCGCGCAACAGGCTGAAGCGGGCCGCATCGCCCTCGGCCTGGGCGATCTTGGCCGCCTTGTAGCCTTCGGCCACGGTGCGCCGGCGCGCCGCCTCGCCGCGCGCCTCCGGCACCACGCGCGCGGCATAGGCGCGCGCCTCGTTGATCAGCTGGTCCTTGATCTGCTGGGCGCTGTTGACCTCGTCGAAGGCCGGCTTGACCTCTTCCGGCGGACGCGCGTCCTGCAGGTTGAGCTCGGTCACGACCAGGCCGGTGCGGTAGGCGTCGAGCGAGGCCTGCAGTTGCTGCGCGGCGCTGGCCGACAGCGGGCCGCGGGCGCCGAGCACGGTATCCAGGTCGGCGCGGCCGACCTGTTCGCGGACCACGCTCTGCGCGACCTGCTCGAGCATGCGGTCGGCGTCGCGGGAGCCGAACAGGTACAGGCGCGGGTCGCCGACCCGGTACTGCACGTTCATGGTGACGTTGACGATGTTCTCGTCGCGGGTCAGCACCGGCACGGTGTTGCTGAAGGTCTTGATCTGGGTCGCGTTGACCTTGATCACCCGCTCCACCGGCCACGGCCACTTCAGGTTCGGGCCCGGTTCCATCACCCGCGCGAACTGGCCGAAGCGCAGGACCACGCCGCGCTGCTGCTCGCCGACCAGCTGGAAACTGCTCAGCAGGACCAGCAGGGCCAGGCCCAGCAACACCCAGCGGCCGATGCTGCCGCCACCGCCACCGCCGCCGAACAGGTCGCGCAGCCGGGCCAGCAAGCCGTCCAGGCCGCCGCCGCCATTGCCGGGGGCACGGCGCGGGGGCCAGGGATTGCGGGGCGGGCTGTCGGGCGAATCGCCGTTCCTGCCGGGGCCGCCCTTACCAGGGGTGTTCCAGACCATGAAAGCTCCGTATCGAAGGGTCCCGGCCGTCGCCGCGGGCGCGGGCGGGGCATGGCCCGATTCTAGCAAGACCGCGCCGGCTGCCCCCGGGCCATTGGCATGGCCGCGTTGGCGCGGCGCGGTGCGGTACAGGAAGCGGCCTGGAACGACAGGCGCGGTGGCTTCAGTCGTCCTGCCGCGGCGGCAGCATCGCGCGCAACGGTTCGCCATCGGCGCGGGCGGCCAGGCGTTCGACCTCGCTCCGCGGCAGGTCCACCTGCAGCAGCCAGCCGTGCTCGTCCGCCTGCTCGGCGCGGACCGCCTCCAGCTGGTGCAGGCGCGCCCTAAGCCGCCCGGCCTGCGGCGGCAGGCGCAGCTCGCCGAACACGCGCTGCAGGTCCAGGCGCCGGGCCAGCGCGGCCTGCAGCAGCTCCAGGCCGCGGCCGTCGCGCGCCGACAGCCATACCCGCTCGCGGTGGCCGGGGTCGTCGGGGTCGCCGCCGCTGTGGTCGTGGCGCGCCTCGGCGCCCTCGATCCGGTCGATCTTGTTGAACACCAGCAGCTGCGGCAGGTCGCCGGCGCCGACTTCGGCCAGCACCGCGTCGACCTGGGCGATGCGGTCGTCGCGGTGCGGGTCGGCGGCGTCGATCACGTGCAGCAGCAGGTCCGCCTCGCGCGCCTCCGACAGGGTCGAGCGGAAGGCGGCCACGAGCTCATGCGGCAGGTCGCGCACGAAGCCGACCGTGTCGGCCAGGACCACGCTCCCGCCCGGCAGCGCGATACGGCGCACGGTCGGGTCCAGGGTGGCGAACAACTGGTCCGCCGCGTAGGCGTCGGCGCCGGTCAGCGCATTGAACAGCGTGGACTTGCCGGCATTGGTGTAGCCGACCAGGGCCACCCGCGGCAGCTCGCTGCGCACGCGCGCGCGCCGCATCTGGGTGTGCTGCACCTCGACCTTGTCCAGGCGCCGTTGCAGCTGCTCCAGGCGCTTCTGCAGCAGGCGGCGGTCGGTTTCCAGCTGGGTTTCGCCGGGGCCGCGCAAGCCGATCGCGCCGCCGCGCTGGCGCTCCAGGTGGGTCCAGCCCCGGACCAGGCGGGTGGCCATGTGCCGCAGCTGGGCCAGCTCGACCTGCAGCTTGCCTTCGTGGCTGCGGGCGCGCTGGGCGAAGATGTCCAGGATCAGCCCGGTGCGGTCGACCACCCGCCGCTGCAGCGCCTTCTCCAGGTTGCGCTCCTGGCCGGGGCTGAGCGGGTGGTTGACCAGGATCAGGTCGGCGCCGGTGGCCTCGGCCGCGGCCTTGACCTCGTCCAGCTTGCCGCTGCCGATCAGGGTGGCGGGATTGGGGCGATCGATGCGCGCGGTGAGCGTGGCGGCCACGCTGGCGCCGGCCGAACGCGCCAGGTCGGCGAATTCCTCCAGCACGTCCTCGGGCACGGCCCCACCTGCGTGGGGCTGGATCAGCAACGCGTGTTCACCCTTGCGGGAACGTTCGAACAAACAGGACTCCGGGAAGCAACGGCACCGTCAACCTGCCCGGTCGCGGTGCGTGGTCATTCGGCCTCGTCGCCGCCTTCCTCGGGCTCGCCCGGCTGCTGCACGTAGCCGCCACCCGGTCCGACCCGGACATTGCGCGACGGCACGACGGTGGAAATGGCGTGCTTGTAGACCATCTGGCTGACGGTGCTGCGCAGCAGCACCACGAACTGGTCGAAGGACTCGATCGTACCCTGCAGCTTGATGCCGTTCACCAGGTAGACCGACACCGGGACGCGTTCGCGACGGAGTGCGTTCAGGAACGGGTCCTGCAGAGATTGCCCCTTGGACATTGGCTGGTTCCCCTTGTTCTTCTTATGGGTGACTGCTTGTCGGATGCGTCGGGCGCACCCGGGGCCTCCCCCGGCCCGTCCGGGCATGTTACACAACCGCGCGGTGGTGCAAGCCCGCGGGACGGGCGAGGAAACAGGCGACCGCCTGCCGGAGTTGACCGCCGTCACGTTCCGGATCGAACCAGCGCGCGTCCAGTTCGCCGCGCAGCCAGGTCAGCTGGCGCTTGGCCAGTTGCCGGGTGGCGTGCACGGCGCGGTCGCGGAACGCCGCCGCGTCGGTCGCCCCGTCCAGGTGTTCCCACGCCTGGCGGTAGCCGACCGCCCGCAGCGCAGGCAGGTCGAGTGGGCGCGGATGGGCGCGCAGCTCCGGCCGCGCGCGCAGGGCGCGCACCTCGTCGAGGAAGCCGGCATCAAGCATCGCATCGAACCGGCGCGCGATCCGCGCGTGCAGCACCGCGCGGTCGACCGGCGCCAGCACCAGCTTGAGCACCCGCAGCGGCAGCCGCGGCGGCGGCGGATCGCGCTGCCATGCGCTGATCGGGCGCCCGCTCAGGCGGTACACCTCCAGCGCGCGCTGGATCCGCTGCGTGTCGCCGGGCCGGATGCGCGCAGCGGCAGGCGGATCGACCCGCGCCAGTTCCTCGTGCAGCGCCGCCCAGCCGCGCTGCGCCGCTTCGGCGGCGATCGCCTCGCGCAGCCCCGGATCGGCCTCGGGCATCGCGGCCAGCCCGCGCAGCAGCGCCTGGAAGTACAGGCCGGTACCGCCGGCGAGCACCGGCAGCCGGCCGCGGGCGACGATGCCGTCGATCGCCAGGCGCGCGTCGCCGGCGAACTCGGCCGCCGAGTAGGGTTGCCATGGCTCGCGGATGTCGAGCAGGTGGTGCGGCACGCCGGCGCGTTCGCGTGCGTCCGGCTTGGCCGCGCCGATGTCCAGGCCCCGGTACACCAGCGCCGAATCGACGCTGACGATCTCGCCACCGTACTGCCGCGCCAGTTCGACCGCGAACGCGGTCTTGCCCGACGCGGTCGGGCCCATCACCGCGATCGCCAGGGGCCTGGCATCTACCGGCATGGCCAGCTCCCCCGGCGCAGCGAGCCGGCAGGCGTTGCGGGCCGGCACGGCGGCGGCAGCGCCGGCGCGCGGCGGAAAGGGAATGGGAAAAAGGCGCTCACGTGGCGGGATGCCGGACCATCGACGGGCGCAAAGCTTACCGGAGCGCCGGCGGACCGATCACCGCTACTCGTCCGGCCAGCGGATCGCCGGCGCCGCGTCGCTGCGCGGCGCCGGCACCGCGGCCACCGCTTCCCAGACCTTCAGCGCATCCACGGTGGCGGCCACGTCGTGCACGCGCACGATCGCCGCACCGCGCTGGGCGGCGAGCAGGTGCGCGGCGAGCGAACCGGCGACCCGCTCGCCCGGCACCGCGCGCCCGGTCAGCTCGCCGATGCTGCGCTTGCGCGACAAACCGGCCAGCAACGGCACGCCCAGTTCGGCGAACCGCTCCAGCCCGGCCAGCAGCAGCACGTTGTGCGCGGTGGTCTTGCCGAAGCCGAAACCCGGATCGACGACGATGTTCTTCCTGGCGATGCCGGCCAGCTCGGCGGCGAAGATGCGTTCGGCGAGGAACCGGTGCACCTCGGCGACGACATCGTCATAGCGCGGATCGTCCTGCATCGAACCGGGCTCGCCGAGCATGTGCATCAGCACCACCGGCACGCCCAGCGCGGCCGCCGTTTCCAGCGCCCCGTCGCCACGCAGGGCACCGACATCGTTGACCATGCCGGCACCGGCCTGCACCGCCGCGCGCATCACTTCCGGCTTGCGCGTGTCCACGCTGATCGGCAGCGCGGTCTCGCGCGCCAGCCGTTCGATGACCGGCACTACCCGGCGCAATTCCTCCTCCAGCGGCACCGGTGCCGCGCCGGGCCGGGTGGACTCGCCGCCGACGTCGAGGATGTCCGCGCCCTGCGCCGCAAGCGCCAGGCCATGGGCGACCGCCGCCTCGGCGCTGGCGTGGGCGCCACCGTCGGAGAACGAATCGGGGGTGACGTTGACGATGCCCATCACCCGGGTGCGGTCGAGCTTCAGGACGCGGCCGGCGCAATCCAGGCTGGGGGAAACGTCGAACATCGGCGGCATCCACGGGTCGATAGCGCGCAAGTCTGGACCGTGGCCACGCCTGGGACAACCGCGCCGCCAAAAAGGGCGACCGCCCCGTATGGGGCCGAGCCGCTGCTCCGCGTGGGAACTGCGTGCCCGCCTTCCAGCACCGACGCGCGCACACGCCGCAGGCGGGGATTATTCCTGCTGGCGGTTCGGTCCCTTCGACCGGACGGGCCCGCGGTGCCGGCTCAGGGGACTGGCGGGCCGTTGCCCAGGTCCGCGTCGAAGCGCTCCGCGCGGCGGCGCGCATACAGGCCGAAGCCGAACGCACCCGCCGCCAGCAGCACGGACAGGCCGACCAGCGGCAGCGGCAATCGCCCCAGCGCGTAGAACACGGCGGTGATCGTCAGCATCATCGAGGCGCCGGCGAATCCACCCGTGGCGCGGGTGCGCCACGGGTTATGCACGAAATAGCTGCGCCGCGGTGGCGGTTCCTGCGGTGGCGGTTCCTGCCGCGGCGGGTTCTCCCGCGACGGCTCTGGCGGCAGCCCGGCCATGCGCCTGCAGGCTCAGGTCTGGGTGGCGGGACCGCCTACCGGCGGCAGCGGACGCGGACCGCTCTTGTTGTCGCCGTCCTTGCCGGACTTGCCCCAGCCCATCGGCGGCGGCGGCTCGCGGCCTTCCATGATCGCGTCGATCTGCGGCGCATCGATGGTCTCGTACTGCAGCAGCAGCTGCGACATCGCATGCAGCTTGTCGATGTTCTCGGTCAGCAGCGTCCGGGTCTTGGCGTAGGCGCGGTCCAGGATCGAACGCACGACCTCGTCGATCCGGCGCGCGGTGTCGTCGGAGACGTTCTTGTGCTGGGTGACCGAGCGGCCGAGGAACACCTCGTCCTCCTGCTCGCCGTAGGCGATCGGGCCCATCTCGTCGCTCAGGCCCCACTTGGTGACCATGTTGCGCGCCATCTTGGTCGCGCGCTCGATGTCGTTGGAGGCGCCGGTGGTGACCTTGTCCTCGCCGAAGATCAGCTCCTCGGCCACGCGTCCGCCGTACAGCGAGCACAGCTGCGACTCGATCGCCACCCGGTTCATCGAATAGCGGTCGCCCTCGGGCAGGTACATGGTCACGCCCAGCGCACGGCCGCGCGGAATGATCGTGACCTTGTAGACCGGGTCGTGCTCGGGCACCAGGCGGCCGACGATGGCGTGGCCGGCCTCGTGGTAGGCGGTCAGCGTCTTCTCGTCCTCGCTCATCGCCATCGAGCGGCGCTCGGCGCCCATCAGGATCTTGTCGCGGGCGCGGTCGAAGTGGTCCATGCGGACCTCCTTGGCGTTCTCGCGCGCCGCGAACAGCGCCGCCTCGTTGGCCAGGTTGGCCAGGTCGGCGCCGGAGAAGCCCGGCGTGCCGCGCGCGATCACCATCGGCTCGACGTCGTCGGCCAGCGGCAGCTTGCGCATGTGCACCTTGAGGATCTGTTCGCGGCCCTTCACGTCCGGCAGGCCGACCACCACCTGGCGGTCGAAGCGGCCGGGGCGGAGCAGCGCCGGGTCGAGAACGTCGGGGCGGTTGGTCGCCGCGACCACGATCACGCCCTCGCCGCCGTCGAAGCCGTCCATCTCCACCAGCAGCTGGTTGAGGGTCTGCTCGCGCTCGTCGTGGCCGCCGCCCAGGCCGGCGCCGCGATGGCGGCCGACCGCGTCGATCTCGTCGATGAAGATGATGCACGGCGCATGCTTCTTGGCCTGCTCGAACATGTCGCGCACGCGGCTGGCGCCGACGCCGACGAACATCTCGACGAAGTCGGAACCGGAGATCGAGAAGAACGGCACCTTGGCCTCGCCGGCGATCGCCTTCGCCAGCAGCGTCTTGCCGGTGCCCGGGGGACCGACCATCAGCACGCCGCGCGGGATCTTGCCGCCGAGCTTGGTGAACTTGGACGGATCGCGCAGGAAGTCGACCAGCTCGCCGACCTCCTCCTTGGCCTCGTCGCAGCCGGCGACGTCGGCAAAGGTGACCTTGACCTGGTCCTCGCCCTGCAGCTTGGCGCGCGACTTGCCGAACGACATCGCGCCCTTGGCGCCGCCGCCGCCGCCCTGCATCTGGCGCATGATGAACAGCCAGAAGCCGATGATCAGCAGCACCGGCAGGAAGTTGAGGACGATGCCCCAGAAGCCCGGGCCGGTCTTCGGCGGCTCGCGGGTGACCTCGATGTTCTTGCTCAGCAGCTGGTCGGTCAGCTTCAGGTCGATCGGGCCGACCACCTGGCCCTCGGTGCCGTCGCTGCGCTTGTAGCGGATGACGTTGCTGGTCAGGGTGCTGTCGTCGGTGATCACCACCGAGCGGATCCGGCCGGACTCCACGTCCTGCAGGAAGCGGGTGTAGGTCGGCGCCTCGCCGGCGGTGGCGGTCGCCCCGTCGCGCGGCGAGAAGCTCTGGAACACGACCATCAGCACGATGGCGACGACCACCCAGAGCAGCAGATTCTTGGTCAAGTCGTTCATCCTCATCGGCTCCGCGGTTCCCTGTACATGGCGTGTCGCACTGGCTTGGTCGGGTGGTCTTGCTTGGGTCGAGCTTACCGGATCGGGCTCAACGGGGCTGGGCGCGCTTGCCCTGGGCCAGGGCATACACTTCCGGCGAACGCTTGCGCGAGGCCGCCGGCTTGCGGATCGCCACCTTCTCGTAGCGTTGGCGCAGCTGGCGGACGTACTCGTCGAAACCCACCCCCTGGAACAGCTTGATCAGGAAGGTCCCGCCGGGGCGAAGGTGGTGGTCGGCGAACTCCATCGCCAGCTCGGCCAGGTGCATCGCCCGCGCCTGGTCGACCACGTCCACCCCACTCATATTGGGGGCCATGTCCGACAGCACAAGGTCGACGCGCTGGCCGTCCAGCCGTGCCTCCAGCTCCGATAAGACGGCGTCTTCCCTGAAGTCGCCATGAAGGAATTCGACCCCGGCCAGCGGCGGCATGTCGAGGATGTCCAGGGCGAGCACCCGGCCGCCGTCGCCCATCGCCTGGCGCACGTACTGCGACCACCCGCCCGGCGCCGCGCCCAGGTCGACCACGACCATGCCCGGCTTGAGCAGGCGGTCGCGCTCGATCAGCTCCTCGAGCTTGTAGGCCGCACGCGAGCGCAGGCCCTCGGCCTGGGCCTTCTTCACGTACGGATCGGCGAAGTGCTCGCGGAGCCAGCGCTGGCTGCTCTTGCTGCGGGACATGCGGGGGAGACCGGGCGGAACGCCCGTGGCGGTATGGACGGCCATGATACCCTGAACAACCCCATGCCCCGCCCCGGTATCCCGATGTCCGTCGTCCTCACCAACGCCCAGAACCGCTTCCTCCGCGGCCAGGCTCACGGGCTCAAGGCGTTGATGCAGGTCGGGGGCAAGGGCGTCACCCCGGCCCTCGTGGCCGAACTGGATGCGGTGCTGGAGCGCCATGAGCTGGTCAAGGTGAAGGTCGCCGCCGAGGACCGCGAGGCCCGCGACGCGATGATCGCCGAGCTGGCCGGGCAGACCGGCGCCGCGCTGGTCCAGCGGATCGGCCACACCGCCACCCTCTACCGCCCCGCCAGCGAAAGGCCGGCGATCGTGCTGCCGCGGGCCTGAGACGGGGCGGCCGGACCGGATCCCGAAGCGATGCAGCTGAGCCACGAACGCCCCGATTACGCCTGGGTGGTGCGCGGCGCCGATGCGCGCCACGTGCGCGTGAACGACCGCGTGCTGGAGCGCAGTTTCGCCCTCGCGCCGGACCACCTGTTCGAGGACTGGGCGCCGCCCGCCAGTGCGACCGCCCTGGAGCCGGCCCACCTGCAGCCGCTGCTGGCGCTGTCCCCGGAACTCGTGGTGCTGGGCACGGGCGGCCGCCAGGTGTTTCCGCCGCCCGCGGTGCTGGCCGCCTGCCTGACCCGCGGCATCGGCATCGAGGTCATGGACAACGCCGCCGCCGCACGCACCTACA
Organism: Pseudoxanthomonas sp. Soil82; assembly: GCF_040446535.1. Lineage (NCBI taxonomy): Bacteria > Pseudomonadati > Pseudomonadota > Gammaproteobacteria > Lysobacterales > Lysobacteraceae > Pseudoxanthomonas > Pseudoxanthomonas sp. Soil82. The sequence continues at coordinate 172,654 of NZ_JBEAAK010000004.1, read as the reverse complement.
ACGTGCTGGCCGGCGAAGGCCGGCGCGTGGTCGTGGCCTTCCTGCTCGGCTGACCGGCGGCGGCACTAGCGCTTGGGCAGGTACAGCAGCGGATCGACCGGCTTGCCGTTGTAGCGGGCAAGGCCGCGCAGCCTGCGATCCACCGGATCGCGCGCGGTCGAGCGCCCGGCGCGCTGCGCCGGGCCGGGGATCCGGCTACGGTCGCGATCGAGGGGTCTAGCGCTTGGGCAGGTACAGCAGCGGATCGACCGGCTTGCCGTTGTAGCGGGCAAGGCCGCGCAGCCTGCGATCCACCGGATCGCGCGCGGTCGAGCGCCCGGCGCGCTGCGCCGGGCCGGGGATCCGCCTACGGTCGCGATCGAGGGGGCTAGCGCTTGGGCAGGTACAGCAGCGGATCGACCGGCTTGCCGTTGTAGCGGGCGAGGCCGCGCAGCCTGCGATCCACCGGATCGCGCGCGGTCGAGCGCCCGGCGCGCTGCGCCGGGCGGGGGATCCGCCCACGGTCGCGATCGAGGGATCTAGCGCTTGGGCAGGTACAGCAGCGGATCGACCGGCTTGCCGTTGTAGCGGATCTCGAAGTGCAGCATTTCGCGCTCGGCACCCGTGCGGCCCATCTCGGCGATCTGCTGGCCGGCTTTCACGCCCTGGCCTTCGGCGACCAGCCGCTTGCGGTTGTGGCCATACGCCGACAGCCACTGCTCGTTGTGCTTGACGATGATCAGCTCGCCGTAGCCGACCAGGCCGGCGCCGGAATAGACGACCACGCCGTCGGCCGCCGCGGTGACCGGCTGGCCGCTGCTGCCGCCGATGTCGATGCCCTGGCGGGTGTTGTTGCCTGCCACGTAGGTGTTGAGCAGGACGCCCTGGGCCGGCCAGCGCCAGCTGAAACCACTGCTGGCCGGCGCACTGGAGGCGGGCGCGGGGCTCGCCGGCCGGGCCACGGGTTTCGGTGCGGTCACCGTGCGCGTGGGCGCGGTCGCCCCACCGCTGCGGCCACCGCCCTGGCCCAGCGCCAGGCGCTGGCCGGGGTAGATCGTGTACGGCGGCTTGAGTCCGTTCCAGCGGGCGATGTCCTCGACCGCGACACCGTTCCGGCGGGCGATCGAATACAGGGTTTCTCCCTGCTTCACCACCACCGACGCGCCACTGCGGCCGCTGGAACCGGCTTGGCCCGCCTCGGCTTGCGGCGTGCGCACCACGGTGCTGCTGCACGCGGCCAGCAGCACGGCCAGTGCCAGCGCCAGGCCGCAACGAATCCGCACGCGTACGCTTGTTCCGGTCATCACCACTCCATCCATCGCGGCCGCGGGCCCCGGGCCGACAGCATGCCTGTCATCCTGTGAAATGCCGCAGCAACCCGTGCGCGGCCATGCCACCACCGCCGATCAGGATACCGAAGTAGACGATCGTGCCGATGTTGGCCAGGTGGCCGAGCAGGATCGCGGTGCCGTCGCGCTGGATCATGCCGATCGCATAGAACAGCAGCGCCAGCCCGGGCAGCGTGTTGCTGAAGGGAATGAAGCCGAACGGCGCCATCAGCAGCAGTGCGGCGAGGATGAAGGCCAGGTTGTTGAAGATGTCCTGCGCGCGCCCGTCGACCAGGCCCCGCAGCCGGTAGGGACGGCTGATCTTCTCCAGCCGGCGCACCCAGTGCAGGCCGCCGCTCAATGCCGGGCGCAGGCGCGCGGCGGGCAGCGCGCGTTCGCGCAGCTTCGCCGGCAGCCACAGCGGCCGCCGCAGGACGCGGCTGATGCCGACCAGCAGGATCGCCGCGCCGAATACCGTGCTCACGCCCGGGATCGATACCGGGATCAGGAACACGAGGGTCAGCAGGATGGTCAGCAGAAGCAGGCCTTCGTCGCCAAACACCTGCAGCAGCTCGCCCAGGGTGAGGCGGTCCGGGGGGAGCTGTTCGATGATGGCGGCGAGCTGGTCGCCCAGTGCGCCGGCTTCGTTGATCTTCGCGAACGCAGGTTCGGCCATGGCGCTCAGTCGATGGTGCCGGACAGCAACGGCACGAAGCTGACCGCGGCCAGCCGCGTCTCCTCGACGCTGCCATCCTCGCGGCGCAGCAGCCGGACCAGCGCCTGCGAGCCGCTGCCGCCGACCGGCGCCACCAGCACCCCGCCCGGGCGCAGCTGTTCGACCAGGGCCGGGACCACCGCCGGCGCGCCGGCGGTGACGATGATCGCGTCGTAGGGAGCGTGCTCGGGCCAGCCGACGCGGCCGTCGTCGTGCTTGCTGCGGATGTTCATGCCCAGCGTGCGGAAGCGCTTGCGCGCCTGGCGCAACAGTTCGCCGATGCGCTCGACGGTGTAGACCTCCAGGCCCAGCGCGCCGAGCACCGCGGCCTGGTAGCCCGAGCCGGTGCCGACCTCCAGCACCTTGGACGGCGCATTCTCCAGCAGCAGCTCGGTCATCCGCGCCACCACCCACGGCTGGGAGATGGTCTGGCCGTGGCCGATCGGCAGCGCGGTGTCTTCGTACGCACGGCTGGCCAGTACCTCATCGACGAACAGGTGCCGCGGCAGGGTGCGGATCACGTTGAGCACGCGCTCGTCGGCGATGCCCTGGCCGTTGGCGGCGCCGTCGCGCAGGCGCTCGACCAGGCGGTCGCGCACGCGCTGCGAGGTCATGCCCAGCCCGACCGCCTCCGGCTGCAGGCGCAGGCGCGGGGTCATGCGCCGCCTCCCGGGCCGCCGCCCACCGGCGTGGCCAGCGCGGCGGACAGGCCGCCGACCCAGCCGGCGACCTTCTCCAGCGCCTGGTAGCGGGTCAGGTCGACATGGATCGGGGTGATCGAGATGTGGCCGGTGCGCACGGCATGGAAGTCGGTGCCGGGGCCGGCGTCCTGCTCCGGGCCGGCCGGGCCGATCCAGTAGACCGTGCGACCGCGCGGATCGGGCTGCGGCACGCAGGGCTCGGAACGGTGGCGGTTGCCCAGCCGGCTCACCTCGAATCCACGGACCTCCTCCCAGGCCAGGTCGGGCACGTTGACGTTGAGGATGGTGTCGGCGGGCAGCGGATCGGAGGCCAGCCGCGCCACGATCTCCACCGCCGCGCGCGCGGCGGTGCCGTAGTGCTTGGCCTCGTGGTTGCGCGTGGCCAGCGACACGGCCACTGCCGGCAGGCCGAGGAAGCGGCCTTCCATCGCCGCCGAGACGGTGCCCGAATAGATGACGTCGTCGCCCAGGTTGGCGGTGTTGTTGATGCCCGACACCACGATGTCCGGCTCGAACTCGAACATCCCGGTCAGCGCCAGGTGCACGCAGTCGGTGGGCGTGCCGGCGACCGAGCAGGTGTAATGGTCCAGCCGCCGCACCCGGATGGGCAGGTCCAGGGTCAGCGAGTTGCTCGCGCCGGAACGGTCGCGGTCGGGGGCCACCACGTAGACCTCGTGGCCGGCCTCGCGCAGGCCCTGGGCCAGTGCATGGATGCCGGGCGCGTCCACGCCATCGTCGTTGCTTACCAGTACGCGCATGGGCTTCCTCGAAAACACCGGCATGATACCGGAAGCGTCCCGGCGGTTCGCGCGCCGATGCGGCCGCATCGGCGGAACCGCCCCGCGCCGCGCTACCCTGTGGCCATGCACGAGCACGACGACGGCGAAGACGACGCCAGCCTGTTCCGCGCCGCGATCGGCAAGGTCGCGCCGCTGCGGACCGGGGCCGACGCGCCGCCGCCGAGGCCGAAACCGCGGCCGGCGCGCCGGCCGCCGGGCGACGAGCCCCAGCCGGGTCGCACGCACATCGCCGACCATCCTGACGCCGCGCTGGGACGCGGCGACGCCAGCGCGTTCCGCCGCGAGCGCGTGCCCGCGCGCGCCTGGCAACGGCTGCGCCGCGGCGAATTCGCCGTGCAGGACGAGCTCGACCTGCACGGCGCCAACGCGCTGCAGGCCGAAACCCTGCTGGCCCGGTTCCTGGCCGAATCGGCCGAGCATGGCTTCGGCTGCGTGCGCATCATCCATGGCAAGGGCGGCGGCGGTGGCGATGGCACGCCGGTGCTGAAGAACCTGGTCGACCGCCTGCTGCGCCAGCGCGGCGAGGTCCTCGCCTTCCACTCCGCACCAACGGCGCAAGGCGGCACCGGCGCCCTGCTGGTCCTGCTGGCGCGCCGCTGACCCTACGCCCCGGTCCGGTGGCCGCTGCACGTCCGGCTAGAATGCGCGCCATGGACACGCCCGCCTTCACCGCCGCCGAACTGGCCGAGCGCTTCGCCCTGCAGCTGCATGGCGACGGCAGCACGCGCGTGAGCGGGGTCGCCACCCTGGCCCATGCCGGGCCGGCGCAGCTGGCATTCCTGGCCAACCCCCGCTACCGGCCGCAGCTGGCCGGCTCCGCCGCCGGCGTGGTGGTCCTGCGCGCCGACGACGTGCCGTCGGCGCCGGGCACCGCGCTGGTGGCCAAGGATCCCTACGTCGCGTTCGCCCGGATCTCGGCCCTGTTCGAACGGCTGCCGGCGCACGCGCCGGGCATCCACCCCAGCGCGGTCATCGACCCGTCGGCCACCGTCTCGGCGGATGCCCACGTCGGCCCCTTCGTCAGCATCGGCGCGCGCACGAGCATCGGCCCCGGCTGCGTGATCGGCCCGGGCTGCAGCATCGGCGAAGACTGCAGCCTGGACGCGGGCTGCGAGCTGCAGGCCCGGGTCACCCTGGTGGCGCGGGTACGCCTGGGCAAGCGCGTGCGGATCCTGCCCGGCGCGGTGCTAGGCGCGGCCGGCTTCGGCCTGGCGATGGACGCCGGCGCCTGGGTCAACGTGCCGCAGCTGGGCGGCGTGGTGGTCGGCGACGACTGCGAGATCGGCGCCAACAGCTGCATCGACCGCGGCGCGCTGGACGACACCGTGCTCGAGGAAGACGTGCGCATCGACAACCTGGTGCAGATCGGCCACAACGTCCGGATCGGCGCGCACACCGCGATGGCCGGCTGCTCGGCCGCCGCCGGCAGCGCGAAGATCGGACGCTACTGCCTGATCGGCGGGGGCGCCGGCGTGCTCGGCCACCTCGAAGTGGCCGACAAGGTGCTGGTCACCGCGATGTCGCTGGTGACCCATTCCATCCGCGAGCCCGGCGAGTATTCCTCGGGCACGCCCCTCACCGACAACCGCACCTGGCGGAAGAACGCCGCCCGGTTCAAGCAACTGGACGCACTGGCGCGCCGCGTCAACGCCTCCACCCAGGAAAGTCCCGAATGAACGAAACCGTGCAGCTTCCCGTCGACGTCAACACGATCCGCTCGCTGATCCCGCACCGCTACCCTTTCCTGCTGGTCGACCGGATCGTCGACTTGGACATCGAGGCCAAGCGCATCGTCGGCGTGAAGAACGTGACGGTCAACGAGCCGTTCTTCCAGGGCCATTTCCCCGGCCAGCCGATCATGCCCGGCGTGCTGATCATCGAGGCGCTGGCCCAGGCCGGCGGCGTGCTGACCCAGCTCTCGCTCGGTCGCGACGCGCAGTCCAAGCTGTTCTACATGGTCAAGGTCGACAATGCCCGCTTCAGCAAGCAGGTCGTGCCCGGCGACGTGCTCGAGCTGCACGTGCAGATCAAGCGCGTGATCCGCAACATGGCCGTGTACTACGGCGAGGCCAAGGTCGACGGCGAAGTCGTCGCCTGCGCCGAGGTGCTCTGCGCCGGCACCCGCGAATGACGCCCGCTCGACGGACTTCGAACCCATGAACGCCAATGCCCTGATCCACCCCACCGCGGTCATCGATCCCGGCGCGCGCCTGGGCGAGGGCGTGAGCGTGGGCGCCTTCACCCTGGTCGGCCCGGACGTGGAGATCGGCGACGGCTGCCAGATCGGTCCGCATTGCAGCTTCGCCGGCCCGACCCGGATCGGCCGCGACAACCGGTTCATCGGCCATTGCGCCGTCGGCGGCGAACCGCAGGACAAGAAGTTCGCCGGCGAGCGCACCGAGCTGGTGATCGGCGACCGCAACGTCTTCCGCGAGTTCGTCACCCTCAACCGCGGCACCGGCAACGGCGGCGGCGTGACCCGCATCGGCGACGACAACTGGATGCTGGCCTACACCCACGTGGCCCACGACTGCATCGTCGGCAACCACTGCATCTTCTCCAACAACACCACCCTGGCCGGCCACGTCACCGTCGGCGACTGGGTGATCATCAGCGGCTTCGCCGGCGCCCACCAGTTCTGCCGGATCGGCGCCCACGCCTTCCTCGGCATGGGCGCGCTGGCCAACGGCGACGTCACTCCGTTCACGATGGTCGGCGGCAACTCGATCGGGCGGCCGCGCGGGATCAACAGCGAGGGCCTCAAGCGCCGGGGCTTCAGCCCGGAGCGGATCGCGGCCATCAAGCGCGCCTACCGCACGCTGTTCGTCGCCGGGCTGCCGCTGGCCGAAGCCCGCGAGCAGCTGGCACAGCAGGCGCTGGACAGCGAAGACGTGCGCCTGCTGCTGGACTTCATCGGCAGCGGCGAACGGCCGCTGCTGCGTTGAGCGCACCGCGTCGGGCCGCCATGAACGAGCGCATCCGGGGACGGGAAGCGGCGCAGCGCACGGACGCGGGCGGCCTGCGCTTCGTGCTCGTCGCCGGCGAAGCGTCCGGCGACGCGCTCGGCGCCGGCCTGGTCGAGGAACTGCGCCGCCGGTTCCCCGACGCGCGTTTCGCCGGCATCGGCGGCGACGCCATGCGCGCGGCCGGCGTGGAGACCTGGCACGACGCCAGCGAACTGGCGGTGATGGGGCTGTTCGAGGTGCTGCGCCACCTGCCGCGCCTGCTGAAGCTGCGACGGGAGTTCCGCACGCGCGCGCTGGCCTGGCGGCCGGACGTGGTGATCGGCATCGATGCGCCGGACTTCAACCTCGGCGTGGAACGCTGGTTCAAGCAACGCGGCGTGCCCACCGTCCACTACGTCAGCCCCTCGGTCTGGGCATGGCGCGAGAAGCGCGCCGAGAAGATCGGCGCCAGTGCCGACCGGGTGCTGTGCCTGTTCCCGATGGAGCCGGCGATCTACGCCCGGCATGGCGTCGACGCGCGCTTCGTCGGCCATCCAATGGCCGACGCGATGCCGCTGCATCCCGACCGCGAAGCGGCCCGCGCGGCCCTGGGCCTGCCCGCCGGGGCGCCGGTGCTGGCGGTGCTGCCGGGCAGCCGCCTGGGCGAGATCGAGCGGCTGGGCGAGGTCTTCTTCGAGGCCGCCTGGCAGGTCGCCGAGGAAATGCGTGCGTTGCACGTGGTGGTGCCGGCGGCCAACGCGCGCTGCCGCGAGCTGCTGCAGGCGCAGATGTCGCGCTCGGCCTTGCCGGTGATGCATTCGCACCTGCTCGACGGCCAGGCCCGCACCGCGCTGGCGGCCGCCGACGTGGTCCTGCTCGCCTCCGGGACGGCGACGCTCGAGGCGATGCTGTCCAAACGGCCAATGGTGGTCGGCTACCGCGTGTCACCGCTCACCTACCGCATCGTGCGGGCGCTGGGCCTGCTCAAGGTCGACCGCTACGCGCTGCCGAACGTGCTCGCCGGCGAGGACCTGGCGCCGGAACTGATGCAGGACGACTGCACCCCGGCGCGGCTGGCCGACGCGGTGCTGACCTGGTTCCAGTCGCCCGCGGCGGTGGCCGCCCTGCAACCGAAGTACCTGGCCCTGCACGAGCAGCTGCGCCAGGGTGCGTCGGCCTCGGCCGCCGCCGCGGTCGCCAGCCTGCCCGCGCTCGCCGGCGGGCGCCGGCCCGCGCCATGAAGCGGCCGGGCGCCGGCCCGGCGCAGGACCCGGGCATGGACATGTTCGCCATCGACCGCCGGCGGCTGCGCGTGACCGGGGTGGACGAGGCCGGCCGCGGTCCGCTCGCCGGTCCGGTGGCGGTGGCGGCGGTGATCCTCGATCCGCGGCGCCGGCTGCGCGGGCTGGACGATTCGAAGAAGCTGACCCGCGCGCAACGCGAGGCGCTCTACCCGCGCATCGTCGAACGCGCCCTGGCCTGGCACGTCGAGATGGTGCCGGTGGAGGAGATCGACCGGCTCAACATCCTGCACGCGACCCTGGAAGGCATGCGTCGGTGCATCCTGGCGCTGGGGCCGCAGGTCGAACTGGTTCGCATCGACGGCAACGCCGTGCCGCGGGCGCTGCCATGCCTGGTCGAGGCGGTGGTCGGCGGCGACGCGCTGGAGCCGGCGATCATGGCCGCCTCGATCCTGGCCAAGGTCGCGCGTGACCGCCTCATGTGCGCGCTGCACGAGGAACATCAGCATTACGGCTTCGACGTGCACAAGGGCTATCCGACCCCCGCGCACCTGGCCGCCCTGGCCGAGCACGGTCCCTGCCCGCACCACCGGCGCAGCTTCGCCCCGGTGCGCGAGGCCTTCGCCCGCAGCCGCGAGGCGGTGCCGGCGTAACTGCCGGCGCGCCCGGCCGGCGGACCCGAAAGAACGAACGGCCCGCCGAAGCGGGCCGTCGCGTCACCGCCGGCGCAACCGCCTCAGTGGTGGTGGCCGCCATCGCCGTGCACGTGGCCGTGCTCGATTTCCTCGGCGCTGGCCTCGCGGACCTCGACGATCTCCACGTCGAAGTGCAGGTCCTTGCCGGCCATCGGGTGGTTCAGGTCGACGTCGACCACGCTGTGGCCGACCTTCTCCACGGTCACCGCGCGCGGGCCGAAATTGGTCTGCAGGACGACCTGCATGCCCGGCGCCAGCTTGGTATTGCCGAAGTGCTTCTTCGGGATCCGCTGGCCCATGCCCTCGCGGCGCTCGCCATAGGCCTCGGCGGCCGGGACGTCGACGGCGAACTTCTCGCCTGCGGCCTTGTCCTGCATCGCCGCCTCAAGGCCCGGGATGATGTTGCCGTGGCCGACCAGGATCGCGATCGGATCGCGGTCGGTCGAGCTCTCCAGCGGCTCCTGGCCGACTTCGGAAACGGTGTAGTGGAAACGGACGACGCGGTCTTTTTCGATCTTCATGCGCAACTCGGTATGGCTGCCCGTGGACCGGCAGCGGTTGGACGGCTTGTCGGCCGCAGGGGAGTGCGGCCATGATGGCCGCCGTGAGGAAAGGTCCGCATTATCCCGTCCCGCTTCCCCCGGTGCCAGCGCCGGGCCGGACAGGCGTCCTCGCGGCACTGGGCCTGGCCCTGCTGCTGGCCGCTTGCGGCCGGGAAGCGACCCGCCCCGAGACCCCGCAGGCGCGCCACTGGCCGCAGGTGGCACCGGACGACCCGGCCTCGGCCAACGCGGTCACCCTGCGCGCGCTGAGCCTGGTGGGCACGCCGTACCGCTACGGCGGCAATACGCCCGAATCGGGGTTCGATTGCAGTGGACTGGTCAACTACGTCTACAGCGACATGCTGGCCCTGCGCCTGCCCCGCAGTTCGCGCGAACTGGCCGGCGTGCAGGGCCCGCGGCTGGCGCCCGAGCGGCTGGCCAGCGGCGACCTGGTGTTCTTCGGCAGCAGCGGCAATGTCACCCACGTGGGCATTTACGTGGGCGAAGGCCGCTTCGTCCATGCGCCGAGTACCGGCGGGACGGTGCGCCTGGACCGCTTGGATGGCCCTTACTGGCGAGACCACTACAGCGGCGCCAAACGCGTTCTGCGTTGAAATGGGACACGGCGCACACGCGCCTTTACATAAATTTAACTTTTTGTGAACATCAAGGGACAGTGAAGGCGGCATGATCCGTCCACTGCCGTAGATGTGATGCCCGCGTGACGACCGACGACCTGCGTCCAGGCCAGCCTGCCGCCACTACCACCGCCCGCTCCCGGGCGGTGCTCCGCCCCCTCCTCGCCTTCCTGCTCGCCGCGCCGGCCCTGCCTGCGCTGGCCGCGCCGGAACCGGCGCCGATCGTGCCCGAGGCCATCGCCCCGGCGGCCGAGGTGATCGTCCCGGTCGAACTGGAACTGGCGGCGCCGGTCGCCGCTTCCGCGGCGGCCAAGCCGGCGGCATCCCAGCTGGCCAAGCAGCCCGTCGTCGCCGGCGCCAAGGCGCCCGCCACTCCGGCCTCCGGCCTGCGGCAGAAGGCCGATGCCGCCGCCAATGCGACCCTCGCCGCGCTGCTGCCGCACCTGGCCGGCAACGACAGCCTCCCGCTGCTGGACCGCTCGGCGATGTTCGCCGGCGACGTCAGCCGCCTGCTCGCCGCCTACGACCTCACCCAGGGCGTCCCTGCGCAGAGCAGCCAGGCCCCCGAGGGCCGGGTGCAGCAGGTGCTCAAGGCCGCGATGTCGCTGGTCGGCACCCCGTACCGCTGGGGCGGCACCTCCACCGAGGGCTTCGACTGCAGCGGCCTGGTCGGCTACGTGTTCCGCAGCGCGCTGGGCGTGGAACTGCCGCGCGTGTCGCGCGAGATGGCCGCATCCGCGTCCGGCCAGCTGATCCGCGACCGCAGCGCGCTCACCCCCGGCGACCTGGTGTTCTTCGGCCTGCGCGGCCGGGTCAACCATGTCGGCATCTACGTCGGCAACGGCCAGTTCCTGCATGCGCCCAGCCGCGGCAAGGATGTGCGCGTGGACAGCATGGAAACCGGCTACTGGAGCAACCGCTTCATGCAGGCGCGCCGGGTCGAGATCTGACCGCGGCGCCATCGCCGGACCCTTCTTCGAGGCCGCCGCGTGGCGGCCTCGTGCTTTCGGCACAGGCCACCGGGACGCGTCCTCAGTCGCCGGCAGGCGACTGGTAGGCGGCGGCGGTCTGCTCGATGCCCTTGCTCAGGTCCATCACTTTCAGGGCGTACTCGGCCATGCGCCGGTCCTCGTCGGACTGCGGCAGCCAGGGCGGCACCGCGACCGGCCGGCCCTCGACCGCGTCGAGCGCCACGAACACGATCACGCAGTGCGTGCACAGCCGCCAGTCGCCCCCCATCGGGTCGCGCGCGCGCACCTCGATGGCGAAATGCATGCTGCTGTTGCCGGTGTGGATCAGCTTGGCCGATACCGCCACCAGGTCGCTGATCCGCACCGGCGCGACGAAGCGGATGCCGCCGACGGCCACGGTGACGCTGTAGCGACCGCTCCACCCCACCGCGGCGGCATAGCCGGCCTGGTCGATCCACTTCATCACGATGCCGCCGTGGACCTTGCCGCCGTAGTTGACGTCGGTCGGTTCGGCAAGGAAGCGCAGGGTCAGGTCGCGCTGTTGTCCCGGCATGGCGGGCCTCACGGGGTAAAGGGCGTCGCCGTCAGGTTACGCCGCCACGCGCAGCGCGGCACGCGGACCATGCGGCGCAGCAGCGTGACCGCCGGCGCCGCCATCGGTGATGGTATCGGCCACCCGCGGGGAAGGGAGCCATAGATGCAGGCGACGCTGCTGACCAACCTGATGCTGCCCCTGGCCCTGGGCGTGATCATGCTGGGCCTGGGACTCGGCCTGACCGTCGAGGACTTCCGCCGGGTGGCGCGCTACCCGCGCGCGGTGCTGGTCGGGCTGGCGCTGCAGACCCTTCTGCTCCCCTGGGCGGCGTTCGGGCTGGCGCTGGCGTTCCGCCTGCCGCCGGAACTGGCCGTGGGCCTGATGTTGCTGGCCGCCTCGCCGGGCGGCGCCACCGCCAACATCTACAGCCACCTGGCGCGCGGCGATGTCGCCCTCAACATCACCCTGACCGCGATCAACAGCGTGCTGTGCCTGCTCACCCTGCCGCTGATCCTCAACCTGGCCCTGGAACATTTCCTGGGCGCGGGCCAGTACGTGCCGCCGCCCACGCGCAAGATCGTCGAGGTCGCGGTGATCATCCTGCTGCCGGTGCTGCTGGGCATGACCGTGCGCGGATTGTTCCCGGCGCTGGCCGCGCGCGCCGAAAAACCGCTGCGGGTGCTGGCGGTACTGGTGCTGGCACTGCTGGTGGCGGTGGCCGTGGTCCAGTCCTGGCAGGTGCTGGTCACTTACTTCGCCGCCGTCGGCGCGGCCTGCCTGCTGTTCAACCTCGCCAGCATGGCCGCCGGCTACTGGGCGCCGCTGGCGCTGCGCCTGCCGCGCGGGCAGGCGATCGCCATCGCGATGGAGATCGGCATCCACAACGGCACCCTGGCCATCTTCATCGCGCTCAACGTGCTGGAGAGCTCCACGATCGCGGCGCCGGCCGCGGTCTACAGCCTGCTGATGTTCCTCACCGCGGCGCTGTTCGCCGGATGGCTCGTGCGGGCAGGCCGGCGCGAAGGCGCCGGCGGGCTGGCGTAAACGGCCAGTGACCGGCGATGCTGCACGCCCCCGCCGGATGGATATTGCAATGCGCCGTGGCTTCCTGGGTTGCCTGCTCCTGCTGTCCTCCACCGCCATCGCCACCGAGGCCACGCCGGAACGGACCATCTATCGCCACGCGGTACTGATCGACGGCACCGGCGCGCCCGCCAGGCCCGGCACCAGCATCGTCGTCGAGGGCGAACGCATCGTGGCGGTGCTGCCCGACGCGCAGGCCGATACGCGCGGTGCGCGGGTGGTCGACCTGCAGGGGCGGCATGTCATCCCCGGCCTGATCGATACCCACGTCCACCTGGCCACGCCGCCGGATGCGGACGCGGCCAGGAAGACGCTGCGGCGCCAGCTGTATTCCGGCGTGACCGCCGTGCGCAGCATGGCCGACGACGTGCGTTCGGTCGGCGAACTTTCCCGCCAGGCCCTGGTCGGGGAAATTCCCTCGCCGGACATCCATTACGCAGCGCTGATGGCCGGGCCTGGGTTCTTCAAGGATCCGCGCACGATCGCGGTCACCCGCGGCAGGACGCCCGGGCAGACGCCGTGGATGCAGGCCATCGACGAACGCACCGACCTGGTCCTGGCGGTGGCGATGGCGCGTGGCACTTCGGCCGATGGCATCAAGCTGTATGCCGACATGCCCGGGCCGCTGCTGGCCAGGATCACCGCCGAAGCGCACCGCCAGGGCATCCCGGTGTGGGCGCATGCGGCGGTGTTTCCCGCGATGCCGGCGGACGACGTGGCCGCCGGCGTGGACGTGATCTCGCACAGCTGCCCGCTCGCCTACCAGGCCTCGGCACGCAAGCCGGCTAGCTACCACGAGCGCACGCCCGTGGACGAAGCGCCATTCAATGACGGGGCGATGCCGGCCCCGATCACCGACCTGTTCGCGTCGATGGCCGCGCGCGGGATCATCCTCGACGCCACCAACCTGGTGTACGTGCGCCACGTCGAGGAATACGCGCGGGACAGGAAGGGCGCGCCGCCGCGCTGCTCGGCCGGACTGACCCTGCGCCTGACCGCGCAGGCGTTCAGCCAGGGCGTGGCGATCGCCAGCGGCACCGACGGCGACAACCCCGAGGATGCGCCGTTCCCGGCACTGCACGACGAACTGGACCTGCTCGCCGACCCGGTCGGGATGCCACCGATGGAGGTGATCCGCGCGGCGACCGCCACGGCCGCACGCGCACTGGGCCAGGAGAAGGTCATGGGCACGGTCGAGCCGGGCAAGCTCGCCAACCTGGTGGTGCTCGCGCAGGATCCGCTGGCCGATATCGACCACCTGCGCAGCGTGACCGAGACGGTCAAGCGCGGCGTGCGCTATCCGCGCAGCGCGTTCGCCGGCGGCGGCCAGGACTCCAACGCAAGCGGATCGGGCGCGCGCACGCCCGACTGACGCCGACGACTCAGTCGCCGAGGCCTTCGTGCTCCAACCCGACATTGCTGGACGCGCGATCGTAGGCCTCGCGGTCCAGCAACCCGGTCTCCTTGGCCACCAGCACCGGCACCAGCATCTGCCCGGTCACGTTGGTCATCGTCCGCATCATGTCGAGGACGCGGTCGATCGCTACCAGCAGGCCGATGCCCTCCAGCGGCAGGCCGGCCGCGCTCAGCACCAGGGTCACCATCACGATCGCCGTGCCCGGCACGCCGGCGGTGCCGAAGCTGCCCAGCACCGATGCGAGCAGGATCACGAAGTACTGGTTCACCGACAGGTCCAGCCCGAAGTACTGGGCCACGAACACGCTGGTCAGCGCCGGGTAGATCGCCCCGCAGCCGTCCATCTTGATGCTCGCGCCCAGCGGCACGGCGAACGCCGCGTAGTCGCGGTCCACGCCCAGGTTGTGGGTGACGCTGCGCAGGGCCACCGGCATCGAGGCGAAGCTCGACGAGCTGACGAACGCGACCTGCATGCCCGAGGCCGCGCCGCGGAAGAACTTCAGCGGGTTGAGCCCGTGCGCCAGCAGCAGGCTGCCGTAGACCACGACGATGTGCAGGGCGCAAGCCAGGTACAGGGCGAAGACGAAGTTGCCGAGCGGCAGCAGCTTCTCGAAGCCGTAGCTGCCGACCAGGCCGGCGATCAGGCCGAAGGTGCCCAGGGGCGTGGTCTCCAGCACGAAGCGGGTGACCTGGATCATCGTCTCGCTGGCCTCGCCGGCCAGCGCGCGCAGGCGCGCGGTGCGCTCGCCGAGCTTGACCAGGGCGAAGCCGACCAGGCCGGCGAAAAAGATCACCTGCAGGATCTTGCCGTCCGCCAGCGCCTTGAACGGATTGGAGGGCACCACGTCCAGCAGCACCTGCACCGGCGTGGGCACCTCGCGCACGGTGTAGTCCGGCGCCATCTGCAGGCCGCTCAGGCCATGCCCGGGCTTGAGCACCAGGCCCACGGCCAGGCCCACGCACACCGCCAGCGCCGCGGTCGCGGCGAACCACAGGAAGGTGCGGCCGCCCAGCGCGGCCACCGACTTCTGCCCGTGCAGCGAGGCCACGGCATTAATCACCGCGAACAGCACCAGCGGCACGGCGATCATCCGGATCAGGGTGACGTAGATGGTGCCCAGCGGCCCGAACCAGGTCTGCGCGGCCGGCCCCATCAACCAGCCCGCCAGCGCGCCCAGCACGAAGCCGGCCGCCACGCGCTGCCAGAACGGGATCGCCAACCATGCCGAGACCAGCTTCATTCCATCACCGCGCGCCGGGAAAGGCGCACCTTAGCCCAGCAGGCCGGCGCTGGCGACGCCGGCGGTGGAACGCCATCGTGTCACCGGCATGACACCGTGCGCCGGGCATAATGCCATTCCTCCGCGCGACGCCCGTGGCGTGGTTGCGCCGTTCACGGCGCGCCATGCCGGCAACGCGCGCCTTCCGAGCCACCCCACGCCATCGCCCATGCCCCTGCCCGCCGTACGCCTTCCCGCCACCGTCCTGTGCACCGCCCTCGCCCTGGCCAGCGGATGCTCGACTTCTCCCGCAAGCACCACGCTCCGTTCGACGGCCGTCACCGTCGAAGTCCCGCCGGTGGACCGTCCGGGCGGGGAGTCCGCGCAGTGGTGGTACCGCAGCGGCGCGGCGCGCGCGGCAGGCAACGGCGCCATGGCCGGCCGGGCGAAGAACGTGATCGTGTTCCTGGGTGACGGCATGAGCCTGACCACGGTGGCGGCGGCGCGCATCCTGGAGGGCCAGCGCAAAGGACAGCCGGGCGAGGAGAACCTGCTCGGCTGGGAGGTCTTTCCGCACACCGCCCTGAGCAAGACCTACAACACCGATTCGCAGACCCCGGATTCAGCCGGCACCATGACCGCGGTGACCACCGGCGTGAAGACCCACATGGGCGCCATCGGCGTTTCCGCCGGCGACCGCGACGACTGCGCCGGCAGCCTGGGCAAGCACCGGCTGACCTGGCTGCAGCTGGCCGACAGCGCCGGCATGGCGACCGGCATCGTCAGCACCGCCCGGCTGACCCACGCCACCCCGGCGGCGACCTGGGCGCATTCGCCCAACCGCGACTGGGAGAACGACACCGACCTGCCGCCCGAGGCGGTCGCCCAGGGCTGCACCGACATCGCCCGGCAGATGGTGGCCACGCCCTATGGCCGCGGCCCGCAGGTCCTGCTCGGCGGCGGCCGTGGCGAGTTCATGCCGGTCGTCCAGCGCGATCCGGAGTACGACGACAAGGTCGGCCAGCGCCTGGACGGGCGCGACCTGGTCGCCGAATGGCAGCGCGCCCACCCGCAGGGCGCGTACGTCTGGAACCGCGCGCAGCTGCAGGCCGCCGGCGAGGCTCCGGCGCTGCTGGGCCTGTTCGAGCCGGACCACATGCAGTTCGACCACGACCGCGACCGCGATGCAGAGCCCTCGCTGGCCGAGCTCACCGCCATCGCGATCGAGCGCCTGTCGCGCGACCCGGACGGATACGTGCTGATGGTCGAAGGCGCGCGCATCGACCACGCCAACCATTACGGCAACGCGTTCCGCGCACTGGACGAGACCATCGCCCTGTCGGACGCGGTGCGCACCGCCGCGGAAATGACCTCCGCCGGGGACACCCTGATCCTGGTCACCGCCGATCACTCGCATACCCTGAACTTCGTCGGCTACCCGGTGCGTGGCAACCCGATCCTGGGCAAGGTCCGCGGCCGCGGCGGCGAGGACGACCTGGCCGGCGGCTACGCGCGAGATGCCACCGGCCTGACCTTCACCACGCTCACCTATGCCAACGGCCCGGGCAATATCGGCGAAAGCAACCGCCAGCCGGCGGGGCCGAAGCGCTTCCTGCACTCGCCGGGCACGTTCGCCCCGGTCGAGGGCCGGCCGGACCTGTCGAAGGTCGACACCACAGACCCGGACTATCTGCAGGAAGCCCTGGTGCCGCTGAAATCCGAGTCGCATGGCGGCGAGGACGTGGGCGTATGGGCGCGCGGCCCCGGCAGCGATGCGATCCGGGGCACCGTCGAGCAGAACGTGCTGTACCACTTCGTCGTGCAGGCGACGCCGAGGTTGCGCGAGCGCCTGTGCCAGGCCGGCACCTGCGACGCCAACGGCGTGCCGGTGGAACTGCCGCAGCCGGTCGACTTCATGCGGGATCGCTGAGGCACCGGAGCACGCCCGTCCCTTGTAGGAGCCGATCTTCATCGGCGACCCGACGCGGTCAGCACTGGCGACGTCCTCGTTGTTTCAACGCCCGTGTCGCCGATGAGGATCGGCTCCTACAACAGCGCGCCCAGGCGCGATGTCAGAACGGCTTGGCCAGCACCAGCCAGATCACCACCAGCAACGCCAGCACCGGCAGTTCGTTGACCAGCCGCAGCGTGCGCGGGGACGGCAACGCGCGTCCCTGTTCGACGCCCTTGAGCCAGCGTCCGCAGACGATGAACTGCGCCAGGATCAACGCGACCAGCAGCAGCTTGGCGTGCAGCCAGCCGGCGGGCGATCCGACCATCGTCGGAAAGCCGTCGACCGCGCGGTGGCCCAGCCACAGCACCAGGCCCAGCAGCACGGCGATGCCGAAAATGTTGTGGCCGAACCGATACAGCCGCCGGCCCATCAGCACCAGGCGCGCGCGCACGTCGGGCTGTTCCGGCGCTTCGGCGAGGTTGACCAGGATCCGCGGCAGGTAGAACACGCTGGCCATCCAGGCCATCACGAACAGCAGGTGGAAGGACTTCACCCAGAGATACGTCGAATACATGCGCGGCGGCCTGCGGCTAGGATGTGCGGATTCTCGGCGATGGCCCGCGTGCTGTCGAACCGCCCCCCACCGCCTCCGCGAGCCCGCATGGCCAAGACCTACGACCGCCGCTATTTCGACCACTGGTACCGGCGCGAAGGCGTGCAGGAGCCGCAGCGCCTGGCACGCAAGGTCGCCCTGGCCGTGTCGGTGGCCGAGCACTACCTGGAGCGGCCGATCCGCAGCGTGCTGGACATCGGCTGCGGCGAGGGGGCCTGGCGCGCCCCGCTGCTCAAGCTGCGGCCGAAGGTGCGCTACCTGGGATTCGACAGCAGCGAGTACGCGATCGTCCGCCATGGCGCCCGGCGCAACCTGCACCTGGCGCGCTTCGGCGATTTCGCCTGGCTGCGCCCGTGCGCCCCGGCCGACCTGCTGGTCTGCGCCGACGTGCTGCACTACCTGCCCACCCGCGAGTTGAACCAGGGCCTGCAAGGGCTGGCGGAACTGTGCGGCGGCGTCGCGTTCCTCGAGGCCTTCACCGCCGAGGACGAATTCGAGGGCGACACCGAGGGCTTCCAGCCGCGCACGGCCCGCTGGTACCGGCGCCGCTTGCAGGCGCAGGGATTCACCCCGGTCGGATCGCATTGCTGGCTGGGCCCCGCGCTGGCCCAGGCGCCCTCGGCGCTGGAGCGCGGCTGATGTCGCGCCCCGCCTAGCCGCAGGCGTCCTGGACGGCCTGGTCGAGCCGGGTCCGCAGTTCCGCCGGCGGCGACGCACCGGCGGCGCCCAGCGTGGCGGTGCGCTGCGCACGAGCCCCGTCGCAGGCGGCGTTGGCGGCACCGGCCCCATGCCTGGCCTGCGCACGACGCTCGCCGGGAGCGAGCGGAGCCGACTGCGCGTGTGCGGACAACGGCGCCGTGGTGGTGGGCATGTAACCCGACGCGGGGGCGACGTGCGCGCGCGTGGTGGACGCCTCGCCTTCGGCGCAGGGCGTGGACTGGTAGCTGTTGCCACCCTCGGCGTTGGTGCACTTGTAGACCGGTTGCGCGCTGGCGGACCAGGCGGCGAACAGCAGCAACCACAGGCAGCCTTGTTTCACGGTCGATTCCGGGGTGGACTGGGCCGCGAAGCTAGCATGGGCGCCTCGCGCGTGGCGCCGGCATCACGCCATGCCGATGCGGCTCCGCGACGGCCGTCCCACTTCCCTGCCAAGGCCGTCGCGCCCGGCCGCGGGTATGCGCAGTGGGTCGACGCCGCACCTCACTGCGCGCGGCGCGCCGCCCAGCGCTGCACGACCGCCGCGATCGCCGCCACGCCGTCGGTGAGCGCGGCCGGCCCCGGCTGCAGGATCAGCGGCGACTTGATCTCGTGCAGCTCGCCCTCGCGCACCGCCGGGATCGCGTCCCAGCCCTGGCGCGCGGCCACCTGCTCGGGACGGAACTTCTTGCCGCACCACGAGCCGAGGATGATGTCAGGCATGCGCGCCACCACCGGGGCGCCATCGGCCAGGATCCGCGCCCGCGCCAGCGGCTGCGCCGACAGCTCCGGGAACACGTCGTCGCCGCCGGCGATCCGCACCAGCTCGGCCACCCACTGGATGCCGGTGATGATCGGCTCGTCCCATTCCTCGAAGTACACCTTCGGCCGCACCGGCAACGCGGCCGCGCGCGCCTCGATCGCATCCAGCCCGCGTCGCAGCGAACCGGCATAGGCATCGGCGCGGTCGCCGGCGCCGACCAGCGCGCCCAGCCGGCGCACGTAGTCGAGGATGCCGTCCACGCTGCGGTGGTTGGCGATCCATACCTCGACGCCGCGGCGCACGAGTTCGGCGGCGATGTCGGCCTGGATGTCGGAGAAGCCGATCGCCAGGTCCGGGCGCAGGGCCATGATCGCTTCGATCTTCGCGCTGGTGAACGCGCTGACCTTCGGCTTCTCGCGCCGCGCCTGCGGCGGACGCACGGTGAAACCGCTGATGCCGACGATGCGGTCCTGCTCGCCAAGCGCATACAGCGTCTCGGTCGGCTCCTCGGTCAGGCAGACGATGCGGCGCGGACCCATTACGCCAGTGCCTTGCGGAAGTAGACCACCCGTTCGGTCTCCTCGAAGCCACAGCCGGCATGCGCGGCCAGGCTGCCGGAATTGTCCAGCGCCGCATCGGAGGCGAGCTCGGTGCAGCCCTGGGCCCGCGCCCAGCCTTCGACCGCGGCGACCAGGGCACGGCCGACGCCGCGAGCGCGCCACTCCGGCACCACGTACCAGCCCTCGAGGAACCCGACCGGCGAGGAGCCGGTGCCGTTGACGTATTCGCGGCGCAGGCTGGCCTCGGCCATTCCCACCGGGACGCCGTCGCGCACGGCGATGAAGGCCGCTTCGCGGCCGCCTTCGAGCATCGCGCGCGCCTCGTCCGCCAGTGCGCGGACATCGGCGTCGGGCCACAGCGCGTGGCGCATGGCGGCCCAGGCCGCGAGGTCCGGCGCCTGCGCCGGCCGCACCTGCACCGGCGCCGCGGCGGGTGCCGTCACGGATACAGCATCCGCTTGGTCCACCGGCCGTCGCCGCCGCGCTCGTAGCACCAGCGCTCGTGCAGCCGGAAACCGGCGCCGTACCAGAACTCGAAGGACACCGGCACCACGCGGAAGCCGCCCCAGCCCGGCGGCCGCGGCACCTCGCTCCCCTCGAACCGCGCCTCCACTTCGGCCAGGCGCGCATCGAATGCCTCGCGCGAGGCCAAGGTGGCGGACTGCGTCGACGCCCAGGCGCCGAGCTGGCTCATCCGCGGGCGGCTGGCGAAGTACGCATCGGCCTCGGCGGCATCGACCTGGACGACGTCGCCTTCGATCCGCACCTGGACACCGGCCTCGCGCAGGTGCCGCCACAGGAACAGCAGCGCCGCGTGCGGATTGGCGCGCAGGTCGCGCCCCTTGGGGCTGTCCAGGTGGGTGTAGAAGGCGAAACCGCGCGCGTCGAACGACTTCAGCAGCACCGTGCGTGCGGAGGGGCGGCCATCGCTGCCTGCCGTAGCCACGGTCATCGCGTTCGGATCGGCCATGCCGGTGGCGCCGGCCTCCTCGAGCAGTCGGCCGAAGGTATCGAGCGCTTCGGCGTGCAGCGGGTCGGTCATGCGGGCTCCACAGTCGCGATGGGGACACGTATTGTGGACCGATGCCCACGGCCGCGCACGGCTTTCCCGACCCGCTGGTGCGCCAGGCGCTTGCCGCCAGCGGCGCAGGCAGGGACGGCCGCATGCGCGTGCTGGGAATCAGCGGCGTTCAGGGCAGCGGCAAGAGCACGCTGGCCGCGCAGGTGGTAGCGGGCGCGCAGGCGCAGGGCCTGTCGGCGGCGTGCGTGTCGCTGGACGACTTCTACCTCACCGCCGCGCAACGGCGGGCGCTGGCGGCACGGGTGCATCGGTTGCTGGCCACCCGCGGACCACCCGGCACGCACGACGTCGGCCTGGCCTTGGCCACCATCGACGCGTTGCGCGCGGGCGCCACCCCGACCCTGCCGCGCTTCGACAAGCTGGGCGACGACCGCGCACCCGCACACGCCTGGCCGCGCCCGGCGCGCGCGCTGGACCTGCTGGTGTTCGAAGGCTGGTGCCTGGCCGTGCCGCCCGAGCATGCGGACGCCCTGGGGGAGCCGCTCAACGCGCTCGAGCGCGACGAGGACGCCGACGGCCGCTGGCGACGCTGGTGCAACGCCGCGCTGGCACGCGACTATCCACCCTTGTGGTCGCGCATCGACGTGCTCTGGTGCCTGCAGGCACCGGGCTTCGAGGTCGTCCACGCTTGGCGCCGGCAACAGGAGCAGGCGCTGCAGGCGGCCGAACCCGGCCGCACCGGCATGGACGAAGCGCGCCTGGCGCGCTTCCTCCAGCATTACGAACGGATCAGCCGCCAGGCGCTGCGGACGCTGCCCGCGCTAGCCGGCCACTGCGTCAGGCTGGATCGCGCGCGTCGCGTGGTCGGCTGAGTGCCGGCCCGGTCACGACCGGGCGCAACGCGCGTAGGGCGACCCCTGCAACCAGGGCTGGTAGCGCGCGGGCATCGGCGGGCCGCCCTTCCAGCCGAAATCGTGCGGCTCGACGACCAGTGCCCCGGGCTTCTCGTCGTAATTGGTGAACACGACGAACGGATTGCCGCCGGCGTCGTTCCAGTAGGGCCAGAAGGCACCGGCGATGCCTTCGTACTCCGGGCCGAAGAAACTGGCCGAGTACTCGGGCCGGTTGGCCCGCTCGACTTTGCCGTTGCCGTGGTCCAGGCCGAAGCCGGCCGCATCGATCAGCACCTGCGGATAACGCGAACAGTCGCCATTGGGGCCGTAGCGGCCGTACAGCGATTCGAAATGCTTCATGTCCTCCAGCGTCACCGCCGTGGCCTGGCCGGCCATGGCCAGCGATGCCGCGCCCGACAACAGCACTGCCTGGGTCCACCTGCGCATATGCCCCTCCTCACTCGCGCGGCGACGGCCGCGAAGAAACGGTGATGGTCTGGCCACCGCTCTCCGGACCAACGTCGCACCGCCACCCGGGCGGCCACCGGCGCCGACGGGCGGCGGAGCGGGCCATGACGCCATGTGCCGGGTGGCCCCTGCCTCGGCCCGGCCATCCGTCGACCATGCCGGCGATCCGCGGGCACCGCGGCTCTCCCCGACGGCGGCAGTTCCATCCGGCCGGTTTTCAGACGCGTCTGATAGGCATGCCGGGAGCGGGCTGCCACCTTGCACGGCGTATGGGGGATTCCGAGCGGCGGGAAAGGATGCAGGTGCCGGGCGGTGGACAGCCTCCTCGTGCGCAAACGCCGCTTGGCCCCGGCTTCCCGTGGCCGCACGGGCCCGCCCTGTCCCTCCCCCGGAACAGGGCGTCAGCGGCCCGTCCGGACCCGCCAGTCCGGACGTCATCGAGGGCCAGCCTGCCGCCTGCCATCGGCCCGCGGCAGGTTGGCCCGAACCTTGCGTGCAATCTCCGGGCACGGCGATGGAACCGCCGTCCGGCTCTGGAGCAGGCAGGATGAACCAAGACCCGACCCCAAGCGCCGCCGGCCAGGACCGGCGTGTGGCGGTGCCCGTGCGCTGGCGCGTGCTGGTCGCCGACGACCATCCCTTCAGCCGGGCCGTGATCGCGCTGCAGCTTCGCCACCTCGGCTGCGGGGCGACCCTGGTGGAGGACGGGCTGCACGCGCTGGCCGCGCTGGAGCGCGACCGCTACGACCTGCTGATCAGCGACTGCCACATGCCGCGGCTCGATGGCCCCGCGCTGGCGCGCCGGATCCGCGCCGGCGAGTCGCCCGGAACCGCGCGCCTGCCGATCCTCGCCTGGTCGGGCAGCAGTTCGGAGCAGGCCCTGGTGCACTGGCGCGAAGCCGGCATGGACGACGCCCTGCCCAAGCCGCTGCGGCTGCACCAGCTGCAGCACGCGCTCGAGCGCCACCTGGGCGCCGCGCCGCCCCCCGTGCCCGCGCCAGCCGGCGACCTCTTGCGGCAACTGACCTCGCTGTTCGGCGGAACCGCGCATGCGCGCCAGGCCGTCGGCCAGCTGCTGGACGCCAGCGGCGACGACCTCGCCGCACTGGACCAGGCGCTGGCTGCCGGCGACCTGCCCTTGCAGCGACGCCTGCTCCACCGCATCGAAGGCGGCCTGTGCCTGCTGCAGCTGCACTCGGCGACCGACGTCGATCCTGTCGCATCCGCGGACCACGTGCTCAGGCGGGACCTCATCAGCCTGCGCCTGGGCGCCCTGCGGGAGCTGCACGCGCAACTGGCCATGCAGGCACCGGCAGCGGACGGAACCGCCGGGAGCGGATGATGCCGGATGCGCACGGGGGGATCCGCATCATCCTTGCAGACGACCACCCGGTCGTGCGCAGCGGCGTCCGCGCCATCCTCGAGCGCAATGGCGGGGCGCGGGTGGTCGCCGAGGCAGCCACTGCCGACGAATTGTTCGCGGCCATCGCCGGGGTCGCCGCGGACCTGGTCCTCACCGACTTCAGCATGCCCGGCGGCGACGCCGCCGATGGCCTGAGCATGCTGGTGCGCCTGCGCCTGCGCTGGCCGATGCTGCCGGTGGTGGTGCTGACCATGGCAGGCAACGGCGGCGTGCTGCGCGCGATCCTCGACACCGGCGTCCTCGGGCTGCTCAACAAGTCCGACGCGCTCAACGAGCTGCCGCTCGCGATCCGCGCGGTCGAACGGCGGCGGCGCTACCTCGGCGTCTCGATACGGCAGTTGCTGGATGCCGGGACCGGCATCCCCGCGGCGCAGACCACGCTCTCGCCGCGCGAAACCGAAGTGCTGCGGTTGTTCGCGTCGGGCCTGACGGTTTCCGCCATCGCCCGCCGCCTGAACCGCAGCGTGAAGACGGTCAGCCGGCAGAAGCAGGATGCGATGGCCAAGCTCGGCCTGCACAGCGACCTGGACGTCTACGCCTATGCGCGCGAGAACGGCCTGGCGTTCTGACGCCGATCCCGGTGCAGGCGCGGCCTGCTTCTCAATCCTGCAACTTTCAGACGATTCCGATGGTGCGCAGGCGTCCTCGCGATGCAGCATCGCGACATGGACACGATGCAGGCAATGCCCCGCCACTGGCATGCGTCGCCCGACGCGGATGCGTCAAACGAGGTGCCACCGGCGACCCGGATCGACTACTGGCACCGCCTCACCCACGCCGCGGTGATCATGGCCTGGCGTCGCGACCCGGACGTGATGAGCGACCTGGTCGCCACCCTGCTGGACATCCACCTGCGCCGCAGCAGCTGCCGGGCCGAGCTCACCCTCGACGAGTTGCACCTGATGATCGCCCTGGAACTGCAGCAGGTCTCCGGCGATCCGGACTGAGGGGACGCGGCGGCGTTCGCGGACGACAGCCGGGGCAAAGCCCGTTCGGCACGTCCTCGCCCAGCCGCGCCCAGCCGCGCACGCCCGGGACTTCGCGCGACGCGCGCAAGGCGACTCCTGCAACCAGGCCTGGTAGCGCGCCGGCATCGGCGGACCGCCCTTCCAGCCGAAGTCATGCGGCGCGCGCGCCGGGGAACCGCTACTGGACGATGAAGGTCACCCGCAGGTTGACCCGCCATTCGACCACGTTGCCCTCGCCGTCGGTCTCCACCTTGGTTTCGTTGATCCAGGCGCCCTGGATGCCCTGGACGGTCTCGGCAACCTTCTTCAGGCCGTTCTTCACCGCATCCTCGATGCTGGTCTTGGAGGACGAGCTGATCTCGATGACTTTGGCTATCGACATGGAACCGTCTCCTGCTGGCAGGCGCCGCGCGCCGGGAGCCGCAGTCTGTGCAGGGGCGTGTTAACGCCGCGGCACGGCGGCGTGGCCCCGCCGCACCGTTGCAGCGGTGACGGTCGTCCGCGCACGGGCCCGGTGCTAGCATCGCCAGCCATGAATCCCGCCCCCAACCTCGTGCTCGTCGGTCCGATGGGCGCCGGAAAAACCTCGATCGGTCGCCGCCTGGCCGAGCGCTTCGGCCTGCACTTCGTCGATGCCGACCACCACATCGAGCAGCGCACCGGGGCGACGATCGCCTCGATCTTCGAGCACGTGGGCGAGGCCGGCTTCCGCGAACGCGAGCGCTGCGCGCTGGCCGAGCTGCTCGCCGGCGAGGGCCAGCTGGTGGCGACCGGCGGCGGCGCGGTGCTGGACGCGCAGAACCGGCAGCGCATCCGCGAGCGCGGTTTCGTCGTGTACCTGTCGGCCGGGATCGAATCCCAGCTCAAGCGGCTGCAGCGCGACCGCACCCGCCCGCTGCTGCAGCGCGCCGACCGCGAGCAGGTGCTGCGCGAGCTGGCGCTGCAGCGCGAGCCGCTGTACCGCGAAGTGGCCGACCTGGTGATGGACACCGACGGCCTGACCGCGGCCGATGCCGCCACCCGCCTGTGCCTGCAGCTGGCCAGCCGCTGGAGCAGCGACGGAGTGGCCGCATGAGCGCGACCCGCACGGTCGCCGTGGGCGGCGCGGCGCCCTACCGGATCGAGATCGGCCCCAACCTGCTGCACGATGGCGAGCGCCTGGCCGCGCATGCGCGCGGCCGCCACGTGCTGCTGGTCAGCGACAGCAACGTCGCGCCACTGTACGCGGCGGCGGTCGCCGGTGCGCTGCGGCAGGCGCGGCCGGCGCTGTCGGTGGCCACCCACGTCATGCCGGCCGGGGAAGCGCACAAGACCCTGGCCAGCTTCGGCCAGGTGATCGATGCCCTGGCCGCGCTCGGCGCCAGCCGCGACGCCACCGTGTACGCGCTGGGCGGCGGCGTGGTCGGCGACCTCGCCGGCTTCGCCGCGGCCTGCTGGATGCGCGGGATCGACTGCGTGCAACTGCCGACCACGCTCCTGTCGATGGTCGATTCATCGGTCGGCGGCAAGACCGCCGTGGACATTCCGCAGGGCAAGAACCTGGTCGGCGCCTTCCATCCACCGCGCGCGGTGTTCGCCGACACCGGCGCGCTGCGCACGCTGCCGCCGCGCGAACTGCGCGCAGGACTGGCCGAGGTGGTCAAGTACGGCGCACTCGGCGACCCGCTGTTCTTCGAATGGCTCGAGAGCGAGCGTGCGCCTTTGCTGGCCGGCGACGACCGCGCCCTGGCCGAGGCGATCGCCCGCAGCTGCGGGCACAAGGCGGCGATCGTCGAGCGCGACCCGCTGGAACGCGGCGAACGCGCCCTGCTCAACCTGGGCCATACCTTCGGCCACGCGATCGAAGCCGAACAAGGCTACGCCGGCGCCGACCGCGATGCCCTCAACCACGGCGAGGCGGTCGCGGTGGGGATGGTCCTGGCAGCGCGACTGTCGGCGATGCTGGGGATGGCACCGGAGTCGGACACGGAAAGGCTGCGTTCGCTGCTGCGCGCGTACGGGTTGCCGGTGGACGTGCCGCCCGGGCTGGTGCCGGCGGAATTGCTGGGCCGGATGCGGCTGGACAAGAAGAACCTGGCGGGCCGGCTGCGGCTGGTCCTGTGGCGGGGAATCGGCAAGGCGGAAGTCGTCCCGGACGTGGACGAGGCGCGGGTGCTCGAAGTCCTGGCCGGGTAGCGCCGGGGTCGCGCGCTCCGCGCAACCGGCATCGGGGAAACGCGCCGCCGGGTCGCACCACCCCCGGCTACAATGGCGCCCCATGCGCATCCTCCTGCAGCAGCCCCCCGCCCCCGGGGAGGCCCCCCGCTACCTGCAGCTGACCCTGCAGCCGGACCTGTTCGGCGGCTGGGAACTGTTGCGCGAGAGCGGCCAGATCGGCGGCCGCTCCCAGCTGCGGCGCGAGCAGTACCTGCTCCAGGCCGAAGCCACCGCCGCGTTCGAGAAGGCGCGAGACAGCCAGCTCAAGCGCGGCTACCGGACGATGTTCGTCAGCGGCGCCGAGCCGCCGAAGGCGTCCTGAGCGCACCCACCCCTCCTCTCCCGCTGCAAGGTTTACCGTGTCCGAAACCCTCGCCAACGACCGCCTGCTGCGCGCCCTGCGCCGGCAGCCCGTGGACCGCACCCCCGTCTGGCTGATGCGCCAGGCCGGCCGCTACCTGCCCGAGTACCGGGCCACCCGCGCCGCCGCCGGCAGCTTCCTGGCGATGGCCAAGAACCCGGAGCTGGCCTGCGAGGTCACCCTGCAGCCGCTGCGCCGCTTCCCGCTGGATGCGGCGATCCTGTTCTCCGACATCCTCACCGTGCCCGACGCGATGGGCCTGGGCCTGTACTTCGTCGAGGGCGAAGGCCCGAAGTTCGAACGCCCGGTGCGCAGCGAGCAAGACGTGGCCCGGCTGGCGGTACCGGACATGGAAACCGGACTGCGCTACGTGATGGACGCCGTCCGCGTGATCCGCCGCGAGCTGGACGGCAGCGTGCCGCTGATCGGCTTCTCCGGCAGCCCGTGGACGCTGGCCTGCTACATGGTCGAAGGCGGCGGCAGCGACAACTACTCCAAGATCAAGGCGATGGCCTTCAACCGGCCCGAACTGCTGCACCGGATGCTGGCCGTGGTCACCGATGCGGTGATCGCCTACCTGTCGGCGCAGCGCGCCGCCGGCGCGCAGGCGCTGCAGGTGTTCGACACCTGGGGCGGCGTGCTGTCGCCGTCGCTGTACCGCGAGTTCTCGCTGCCCTACCTGCAGCGGATCGCGCGCGAGCTGGACCGCGGCGAGGGCGACGCGCGCGCGCCACTGATCCTGTTCGGCAAGGGCAACGCACCGTATCTGGAAGAGCTGGCAGCCTCGGGCACCGACGCGGTCGGCGTGGACTGGCTGGTCGGCATGGGCGAGGCCGCGCGCCGCACCGGCGGCCGCGTGGCGCTGCAGGGCAACCTGGACCCGGCCACGCTGTACGCCAGCCCGGAGAAGATCGCCGCCGAGGCCGCGCGCGTGCTCGACGACTACGCCGCCGGCAACGGCGGCTCGCGCGATGGCCACGTGTTCAACCTCGGCCACGGGATGTCGCCGGACATGGACCCCGAGCACGTCGCCGCGCTGGTGCAGGCGGTGCACGCGCACAGCGCGCGCTGACGGCTCAGCCGGTGGCGCGCGACGGTGCGTGCGGGCTGGCGGCGGGCGGCGCCCGCAGGTCCGGCGCCCGTTGCGGGCGCCGGTACTCGATCCGGATCTCGCGCAGCGCCGGCGGCACCTCCGGCTCGATCAGCTCTGGCGCCACGCAGCCGGGATACAGCGAGCCGGCCAGCTGCGCCGCGATTTCGGTGGCCCGGTCGGCCTGCCCATCGGCTACCAGCGCGCGATCACCGAGCACCACGGCCGCCAGCTCGTCGCCCTCGCGATAGCTGGCCAGGGCCTGCTGCGGATCGGGCAGGCGCGGTACCAGCTCGATGCGTGCCGGCAACCAGCATGTCCCGGTGCTGGCGATGCGCACCTGGGCGGCCACCGATTCCATGAATGTCCGCAGTTCGCCCTGCAGCGACCGGACCGTGGCCGGCGGCTCGGCCGCGCTGGCCCGCGCCTTGACCAGGTACATCTGGCGCGCGAACAGCAGCATCGCCGACGCCAGGCCTTCGCCCCGATAGCGCAACCCCAGCTCCCAGGCTGGCACGCCGGCCGCGTCCGCGCCGGGGCCGCCCAGGGTCAGCGGGGCGAGGTCGCCGAGCTCGGCCGCCCGCGCGTCCTCGCGCGCCGCCACGTCGATGCTCTCGCGTTCGCTGGCCGCCACCACCTCCAGCATCCGCGCGACCTGTGGTCCCGCCGGATAGAAATAGAGGTCGATCCAGCGCTGCTTGCGGTTGTCGACGTAGCGGACCGACACGCCCAGGCGCTGGTCCGGATAGCGGTGTTCGGATTCGGCCATCCAGCTGCCGACCTGGAGCGGATACAGGATGCGGCTTTCGGCCACCACGCCACCCAGGAACTCGTCGGACGCAGCTGTGGGACCATGCGCCTCCTGCGCCGCCGCCGCTGCGGACGCCCATGCCAGGCAGGCCGCCCCGGCAATGGCCCGGCTGCCGCGCACTAGGCCTCCACCGGCTCCGGCAATACCGCCTCGATCGCCGCGGCGAGTATGTCTCCGGTCACCGGCTTGCGCAGGAAGCCGTCGAAACCCGCCGCCCGCGCCTGCTGCTCGGCCTCGGCGTCGGCGCGCGCGGTCACCGCGATCAGCGGCGGCGCGAAGCCCTGCAGGCGCAACTGGCGCGCCAGCGCCAGGCCGTCCATGCCCGGCAGGTCCAGGTCGAGCAGCGCCAGGTCGAAACGCGCGACGGCCACGTCGGCCAGCGCGGCCAGCCCGTGCGGTGCGTGCGCCACCCGGTGGCCTTGCGCGCGCAGCAGGCTGGCGATGACCTCGGCCACGGTCGGGTCGTCCTCGACCAGCAGAAGGTCCAGCCGGCGGGTGGTGGCGCTGGCCGGCCGGGTCGCCGCCGGCGCGACCGGCTGCACCACCGCCAGCGGCAGTTCCACGCTGAAGGCCGCGCCCTCGCCAGGCGTGCTCTGGACGCCGATGTGTCCGCCCATCGCCACCGCCAGCTCCTGGCAGATCGCCAGGCCCAGGCCGCTGCCGCCGTAGCGGGCGGTGGTCCGGGCACCGTCGGCCTGCTCGAAGCGGCGGAACAGGCGTTGCTTCTGCTCGTCGTTGAGCCCGGGGCCGGTGTCGCGGACCACGAAGCCGACGCCCCCCTCCAGCCCCGGCCGCACCTCCAGCGCGACCTCGCCGCGGTCGGTGAACTTGACCGCGTTGCCGAGCAGGTTCAGCAGGATCTGGCGCACCCGCACCGGATCGCCACGCAGGCCGGCCGGTGCGCCGTCGGCGATCCCGACATGGAACGCCAGCCCCCGCTGCTCGGCCACCGGCGCCATCAGCGCGGCGACCTCGGCGACCAGGGCGCGCAGGTCGAAGTCGTGCGCCTCCAGTTCGAGCTTGCCGGCCTCGATCCGGGCCAGGTCGAGGGCGTCGTTCACCAGCCGCATCAGGTGCTCGCCGGCGCGGCGGATCGATTCGATGTAGCTGCGCTGGCGCGGATCCAGCGGCGTGGCCAGCAGCAGCTCGCTCATGCCGAGCACGCCGGTCATCGGCGTGCGCACCTCGTGGCCGAGCGTGGCCAGGAACCGGCTCTTGGCCAGCGAGGCCTGCTCGGCGAGCTCGCGCTTGTGCACGTCCAGCTGCCAGAGGCTGCGGCGACGCAGGCGGTTGCGGTACAGCCAGGCCAGCCACAGCAGCAGCACGGCGACGGCCAGGACCAGCACCGCCACTCCCCAGGGGCTTCGCCACCACGGCGGCGGTACGCGGAAGGCCAGCGTGCGCACCTGCGACCACTCGCCTTCGGCACCCGCGGCGGCCTGCAACTCCAGGCGGTGGTCGCCAGGCGGCAGCTGCGAGAACACGCGCTCGCCGCGCCCGAGCACGCCGACCCAGTCCTGGTCGAATCCGACCAGCCGGAACCGGTAGCGGTTGGACTCCGGATCGTCGAACGCGGGCAGGCGGACCACCACCTGCAGGTCATGGTCGTTCGGGCCCAGTTCGAAGCCGCCGTCCACCGGAAGTTCGACCAGCGCGTCGCCGCGGCGCACCCGCACCGCGTCGACCACCAGGGCCGGCGAAGGATGCGGGGGATCGGACTGCGCGGTGTCCAGCAGCAGCAGCGAGCCGTCGTCGGTGCTGGCGACCAGCACACCGGCGTTGTCGAGCGCCAACGCACGCTCGGTGAACTCCTGGCTCGGCAGGCCTTCGCGCACGCCGAACCGGCGCACGGACGGGGTGCCATCGCCGCGATCGGGATCGACCCGGAACAGGCCGCGCCGCGTCGCCAGCCAGGCCCGCCGCTGCCGGTCGACCACCAGGCCGGTCGCCTCGGTCGCCGGAATGCCCTGGCCGATGCCCAGGTGCAGCTGCCGCGTCCATGTCCCGGCGTCGAGCTCCCATGACTCCAGGCCGTTGAGGCGCTGCAGCCACAGCCGTCCGGGGCCGTCGAACGCGAACGCGAGCACCGGTTGCGGATCCATCCCTGGCAGCGCGACGAACGCGCGCTCCACCGGATCCCAGCGTCGCAGGCCGACATCGGCCGAAATCCAGGGCAAGCCGTCCGGTCCGAGCTGGACCGCGGTCAGGTCGGCGGTCGCCAGGCCCGGGGTGCCCACGGGCAGCGAATCGAGGACCCGTCCGGTGAGCCCGTCGCGTCGCTGCAGCCCCCCGCCCGGCGCGGCCAGCCAGAGGCTCCCGTCCGGCGCCGGCAGCACCCAGTCCACCGAGGCGCCTTCCGGCGTCGCATCGGGTTCGGCGGCGGTGTTCTTCCAGAGCCGCGCGCTTCCGTCGGCCGGATCCACCCGCAGCAGGCCGCTGCTGAGCGCGATCCACAGGCGGCCCCGCGCGTCTTCGCGCATCGACCGGGGCCGGCCGGCGAACTCGATCGGAAGCTGCTGCAGGACCTGGCCGCTGGCGGTATCGAGGCGCTTGATGCTGCCGGCCGAGCCGGCCAGCCAGACCCCGCCGCTGCCGGCCGCCGCCAGGCCGCGATACAGGCCGCCATCCAGGCCATGGCTGTGGTCCAGCACCGCGGTGCGCCGCCAGTCCGAGCGCAGGTACCCCAGGCCTCGCGACGGCAGCGCCACCCACAGCGCCCCGTCGTCCTGGCGCAACAGGGCCTGCACCTGGCTGTTGATGCCCAGCGCCTTGGATTCGTGCGTGACCGCCACCGGCGACGCGCCGGCGCGCACGCGCCAGGCCCCGTCGCGGGTGGCGACCCAGTAGCCGCCTTCGCCGTCGTCGCTCATCGCGGTGACCGTGCGCGCGCCGGTGAACGCGGTGGCCCAATCCGGGGTGGTCCAGCGGCCGTCGTCGGCCAGGCGGAACAGGCCGCGCGGCGTACCGATCCAGGTCGAATCGCCCTCGCGCGTCAGCGACACCACGGCCGGGAATGGCTGCTCGCCGGGCAGCGCGAGGCGCCGCACCTGCTTGTCCGCGCAG
The DNA here is from genome assembly GCF_040446535.1 of Pseudoxanthomonas sp. Soil82. NCBI lineage: Bacteria > Pseudomonadati > Pseudomonadota > Gammaproteobacteria > Lysobacterales > Lysobacteraceae > Pseudoxanthomonas > Pseudoxanthomonas sp. Soil82. Next base: position 140,965 of record NZ_JBEAAK010000004.1, on the reverse strand, counting down.
CGCACCAGCCCCTGCAGGGTGCCGACCAGGACGCCTTCGCGGTCGTCGAAGGCCAGCGCCATGATCGCGCGGTCCACCACCGCGTTGACCTCCGGGTCGGACGAACGCAACCGCCTGACCTGGTCCTGCGCATCGATCCGGTAGAGCCCGCCGCCGTAGGTGCCGAACCAGATCTCGTCGCCGCGTCCGGCCACGGCGAAGACCTCGTCGCTCTCCATGGCCGGGTGCTGCGCCTTGCGGAAATGGCGGAAGCCGGTGCGGTCGGCATCCATCACGCTGAGTCCGCCGCCCTCGCTGGCGACCCAGATGCGGTTGCGCGAATCGACGTACAGCACCTGCACGACGTTGCCCGGCAGCGAGGCCGGATCGTCCGGGTCGTGGCGCCAGACCCGGAAGCCGGCCCCGTCGTAGCGCGCCAGGCCATCCCAGGTCGCGGCCCAGAGGAAGCCGTCCTGGTCGCGCGCCAGGGCCGGCACGGTGGTCGCCGGCAGGCCGTCGGCCGGCCCGAGGACCCGGAAGCGCGGAATCTCGGGCACGGCGCCGCCGGCGGCAGATGCGACCGCCAGCAGCACGCACAGCACCCACATGCGCAGCATCGGCATCCGGTCTCCACGCTCCCCGGAACGAATCGTCGCAACGCATCGTTGCAGGCGCAAGCCGCGCCGCGACCGCCCGGGGCCTAGAATGCGCCGCATGACGCACCGGCGCCTTCCGTTCCCCGTTCCCGTGCGCCCCGGCCGCCCCGCCCTGCGGTGGGCGATGCTGCTGGCGCTGCTGGCCGGGCCCCTGGCATCCGCCGGCGCATGGGCGGCCAGCGCCCGCTACGAACTGGATCCGGTGCACACCCGGGTCCAGTTCGCGGTTTCCCATGCCGGCTTCTCGCAGGCGCTGGGCACCGTGTCCGGCAGCACCGGCACGCTCGAGTTCGACGACGGGGACTGGAGCACGGCACGACTGGACGTCACCGTGCCGCTGCAACGCCTCGACCTGGGCGACGCCGATTGGAACCGCGCCACCCTGGCGCGCAACCTGCTCGATGCGCAGCGCTGGCCCGAGGCGCGCTTCGTTTCGACGCGCGTCGAGCCGCTGGGACCGGACCGCTTCATCGTCCACGGCCAGTTGAGCATCCGCGGGGTGACCCGCGAGGCGGCGCTGGCGGTGGCGTTCAATGCCCTCAAGCGCCACCCGCTGCCGCCGTTCCGCCGCACCGCCGGATTCTCGGCGACCACGACGCTGAGCCGGCGCGATTTCGGCATCGACGCCTGGCCGTCGGTCATCGGCGATGTGGTCGAGTTGCGGATCGAAGTGGAAGCCACCCGGGCGCGCGGCGCCGCGGATGCCGGCGAGGTCGACCCCGAGCCGCCTGCGGCGACGGAGGTCGAGCCTGCGCTCCCGCCCGACGCCAACCAGGAGGACGGGACGGAACCGCCCGCGACCGGACCTGCGCCCGTCCCGGAGCCGCAACGCGACGAACCCACGCCGCCATGAGCACGACCGCATGAGCCTGAAGAACACCGACCGCTGGGGCGCCACCAGCCAGCTGCTGCACTGGACCATCGCCGTGCTGATCCTGTCGATCGGCGCGGTGGGGCTGGTGATGGGCGAACTGCCGCGTTCGCCGAAGTGGTTCTGGGTCTACACCCTGCACAAGTCGCTGGGGCTGACGGTCCTGGCGCTGGTGCTCGTGCGCATCGCCTGGCGCCTTTACGCCGGTGCGCCGCCGCCGGTGGAAGGCACGCCGCGCTGGCAGGCCAGGCTGGCATCGTTCACCCACGGCGCGATCTACGTGCTGATCCTGGCCATGCCGCTGTCGGGCTGGCTCTACGATTCGGCCAGCGGCCTGCGTCCGTTCCGCTGGTTCGGGCTGGCCGAGGTACCCAAGCTGTCGCCACCCCACGAAGCGCTCGCCGACGCGATGCACGAAACCCACGAACTGCTGTTCTGGGTATTGATCGCACTGGTCATCGGCCATGCAGGCGCGGCCCTGTACCACCATTTCGTGCGACGCGACGCGACGCTCGCGAGGATGCTGCCGCGGCGGTGGCTCGCCGGCTCGGTCGTCCCGACCGCCGCCCCTTCCCCCGACCTTCCCCCCGAGGATCCACGATGACGATCAAGCTGACCACGCCTGCCGCGGTGGCCGCCTCGCTGGCCGCCATGCTCGCCAGCGCCCCCGCCAACGCGGCCGAGTACGTGCAGGCGCCCGGCTCCACCCTGGCCTTCGCCAGCCGCTACGACGGCGAGGTATTCACCGGCCGCTTCTCCGAATTCGCCACGAAGCTGAGTTTCGATCCGGCCAGGCCCGAAGCGGGCAAGCTGGACGTGACCATCGGCCTGGCCAGCGCCGCCACCGGCAACGCCGATCGCGATTCCACGCTCAAGACCGCCGACTTCTTCGACGTGGCCAAGTTCGCCCAGGCGCGCTACAGCGCCAGCGGCTTCCGCAGGCTGGCCGACGGCCGCTACGTCGCCGACGGCACGCTGGAACTGCGCGGCGTGCGCAAGCCGGTGACCCTGACCTTCGCCTGGACCGGGGGCGCGCAGCCGGTGCTCGAAGGCAAGGCCGTGGTCAAGCGCCTGGATTTCGGCGTGGGCGGCGGCGACTGGGCGGATACCTCGGCCATTCCCGACGAAGTGAACATCAGCACCCGGGTGGCGCTGAAGCCGATCTGAGCTCGGCGCGCGCGTCCGCAGCGGTAGCGCGGGATTTGCCCGGCTACCTTGGCGAAGGACACGCGCAAGGCGGAGCAGCGGGGCGAGCCCCGCTCTAACAAAAGCGTCCTCGCCGCATCGGCAACCGGTACCGGCAGGCCCGTCCGCCGGGATCGCGACTCACTCCTGCGCGGCACGCGGCAGGGCGAAGCAGCCGCCCTGTCCGTCGGCCGCGCGCAGGCAGGCATGCTCGCCATCGGCGACGAAGCCGAACACGGCACCGTCGCGCACCACCAGCACCGCTTCCCAGATGCTGTCCTCGCGTCCGAGCCGCAGCAGGCCTTGTCGGGGCGCCTGGTCCAGGAACTTTTGCTCGGCCGCCTGGCGAAGGATGCGACGGATGCCGGCGAGGTCGTGGGCCGCGGTCGTGCTGGTCAGCGCCTTGAGCAGCACGACCCGCTCGATCTCGGCCGCCGGCAGCACGTCGGCCACGCGCCGGCCCGCCCAATGCGCATCGCTGCCCGGCCCGGCCGACTTGGCCAGGTCGACGTCGCCGGATGCCGGTGCCAGCACGGTGCCCAGCGCCATCAGCCACGACAGGCCGGCCTGGCTCATGCGCGCCACCGGTCCAGCGCCTGCAGGTCGAACGGCCAGTCCAGTTCCGCGTCGCGGGCCGTATCGCGCAGCACCGGCACGCGCACGCCGTAGCGCGCCTCCAGCGCCGCATCGCCGTCGATGAACACGCTTTCGGGTTCCGGCAGGCGCGCCTCGGCCAGCACCGCCAGCGCCTGGTCGCACAGGTGGCAGTCGTCGCGCTGGTAGAGGACGTAATGCGGCATGGACGGGCTCCGGGCGTGGGGCGCCAAGGTAGCCCAGCCGGGCGCCCCCCGCACTGCGTCACGCCCGTTTCGGGTGCAACCAATACAATGCTGGCCATTCCGTCGCGCACGCACCCTCCCGCCCCATGGCTGTCAGCACCTTCGACCTGTTCAAGATCGGCATCGGCCCCAGCTCCTCGCACACGGTCGGGCCGATGCGCGCGGCGGCGCGCTTCGTCCAGCGCTGGCTGGCCGATCCGGGCCACCTGGGGCAGGTCGCGCGCATCCGGGCCGAGGTGTTCGGCTCGCTGGCCCTGACGGGCCGCGGCCATGGCACCGACAAGGCACTGCTGCTGGGCCTGGAAGGCCACCAGCCGAACGCGATCGACCCCGACATCATCCCCGCCACGCTGGAGCGGATCCGCGCGGAGAAGTCGCTGCGCCTGGCCGGCGGCCACGCCGTGGCCTTCGAGGAGAAGCGCGACCTGGTGATGAACAAGCGGCAGAAGCTGCCGTTCCACACCAACGGCATGCGCTTCACCGCCTACGACGCCGCCGGCGAGGTCATCGCCACGCGCGACTACTACTCGGTCGGCGGCGGCTTCGTGGTCAACGAGGACGAGGCGGCCGAGGACCGGATCGTCGCCGACGACACCGAACTGCCGCATCCGTTCTCCAGCGGCGACGAACTGCTCGAACGCTGCCGCCACAGCGGCCTGTCGATCGCCGCGGTGATGTTCGAGAACGAGCGCGCCTGGCGCAGCGATGCCGATATCCGCGCCGGCCTGCGCGAGATCTGGCAGGCGATGCAGGCCTGCGTGGCGCGCGGCATCCGCTCCGACGGCACGCTGCCCGGCGGCCTGCACGTGGTCCGCCGCGCGCCGGGGCTGTACCGTGAGCTGTCGTCCAAGCCCGAAGCGGCCATGCGCGATCCGCTGACCACGCTGGACTGGGTCAACCTGTACGCGCTGGCGGTCAACGAGGAGAACGCGGCCGGCGGCCGCGTGGTCACCGCCCCGACCAACGGTGCGGCCGGGATCATCCCCGCGGTGCTGCACTACTACGACCGCTTCTGCCCGGGCGCCACCGAACAGGGCGTGTTCGATTTCCTGCTCACCGCCGCGGCCATCGGCATCCTGTACAAGGAGAACGCGTCGATCTCCGGCGCCGAGGTCGGCTGCCAGGGCGAGGTCGGCGTGGCCTGCTCGATGGCCGCCGCCGGCCTGGCCGCCGCCCTGGGCGGCAATCCGGGCCAGGTCGAGAACGCCGCCGAGATCGGCATGGAGCACAACCTGGGGCTGACCTGCGACCCGATCGGCGGGCTGGTCCAGATCCCGTGCATCGAACGCAACGCGATGGGCGCGGTCAAGGCGATCAACGCCGTGCGCATGGCCATGCGCGGCGACGGCCAGCACAAGGTGTCGCTGGACAAGGTCATCAGGACCATGCGCGACACCGGCCGGGATATGCAGGACAAGTACAAGGAAACCTCGCGGGGCGGGCTGGCGGTGAACGTCATCGAGTGCTGAGCCGTCCGGCTCAAGTTCCCCGGGGGCGTGCCGCTGGAGAAGTTCCAGAAAAAGCCTTAAAACGTACGCACGGGAACCGGGGGGATCTCGATCGACGGCCTAACCGCCAGCCTCAGGCGGCCGCGTCCATCGCAGCGGCCAGCGCAGCCCATCGGCCGGACGGCGACACGGTGGGCCCGCGCCTGCGTGGCCGCCTGCCTGCTCTGCCTGGCGGGCCACTCCTTTGCGCTGCAGCCGGACAAGCGATTCTCCGACTATGTCGGCGACACCTGGGGCATCGAGCACGGCCTGCCGCAGGTCAGCGTCCTGTCGATCACCCAGGACCGCGACGGCTACCTGTGGCTGGGCTCGCAGGGCGGCCTGGCCCGCTACGACGGCAGCCGCTTCACCGGCTTCGACCAGCGCGATGCGCCCGAACTGGGCAGCCACGCGCTCGCGCTGCTGGGCGATGACGCCGGCCGGCTCTGGATCGGAACCTCGCAGGGCCTGGTACTGCACAAGGAAGGCCGCTTCATCTCCATCCCGGTGGTGGCCGGCCCGGACCAGGCGCAGGGCAGCTTCCCGGTGCGGGCGCTGGCCGTCACCGCCGAGGGCCTGCGCATCGCCGGGCCGGACGGCATCTATGCCACCGACGGGGCGCGACTGGCCCTGCACCATCCACTCGACGGCCCCGCGCTGAGCCTGCTGGCCGACGCCGACGGCCTCTGGGTAGGCAGTACCGGGCGGGTGTTCCGGATCGGCATCGACGGCGTGGAGGCATTGCCCCTGCCGGGCGGGGCCGGTCTCGCCCAGGTTTCGCAGCTGGCGATGGACGCTGGCGGCGACCTGTGGGCCGGCACGGCGCAGGGCCTGTACCGGCGCCACCGGGAGGCCTGGCAGCGGATTCACGACCAGCCGGTCGAGGCGATCCTCGGCGACCGCGACGGCAACCTGTGGGTGGCCACGGCCCAGGACCTGCAGCGCTTCCGCGACGGCCGGCGGGTGGAGCGGATCCAGGACGCCGCCGGTAGCCGGGCGGTCCGTTCGCTGTACGAGGACCGCGACGGCAACCTGTGGCTGGGCAGCCTCACCGACGGCATCACCCGCTTGTGGGACGGCTGGACCACCCGCCTGGGCCGCGCCCACGGCCTGCGCAATCCGCTGCTGTGGTCGATCGCGGCCGGTCCACGCGGCGAAATCTGGGTGGGCGGCAGCGATGGCGTCGACGTCTACGCGCAGGACCGCTTCCAGGTGCGCGCCCCCGGTGCGCGGCTGCCGCATCCGGAGGCCTACAGCCTGCTGGTCGAGGACGACCGGACCTGGATCGGCACGCGCAGCGGCGTCGCGGTGCTGCGCGGTTCGCGCATCGAGGTGCCGCCGGCACTGGCGCCGCTGCGGGGCGCGCAGGTCAACGGGATCGTCCGCGACCACGCCGGCCGGCGCTGGTTCGCCACCACCCACGGCCTGTTCGTGCTGCTGCCCGATGGCCGCGTGGAGCACTATGCCGAGGCGCAGGGGCTGGCCGACCGCCGCATCCGCCTGGTCCACGAAACCCGCGACGGCCGGCTGCTGGTGGGCACCTACCGCGGCCTGTACGAATGGCGCGGGGGCCGCGTCCTGCCGTTGGGCCGCGACAGCGGGCTCGGTGACGCGACCATGGTCACCGCCTTCCACGAACTGGAGGACGGCCGCTGGATCCTCGGCAGCACCGAGGGCGAGGAACTGCGCCTGTTCGACGGCCGGCGCTGGGTCCGCCTGGGACGCGAGCAGGGCGTGCCGGCCAACATCCCGTTCCACTTCGCCGTCCACCACGGCTACCTGTGGGTCGCCGGCATGCGCGGTGTCTACCGGCTGCCGCTGGCGGACCTGGCCGGGACGGGCAGCGGCCAGCACACGGTCGCGGCGGAAATCGTGATCAACTCCGGCGCCGACCGCGCCGGCGGCCAGCCCGACAAATGCTGCAACGGCGCCGGCAACAGTCGTGGCTTGATGGTCGGCGACACCCTCTGGTTGCCGACCCGCGAGGGTGCGCTGCTGCTGGACACGGCGAAGGCCCAGATGCGCGGCGTGGCACGCAACGTGCGGATCGAACGCCTGCAGGTGCAGGGCCAGTGGCTGCACCCCGGCACCGGGCCCCTGCCCGACCTGCCCGTGGGCGCGCGCGACCTGAGGTTCGAGTTCACCGTGCCGACGTTCCAGCCGATGCACCCGGTGCACCTGCGCTACCGGCTGGCCGGCTACGACGCGGGCTGGCGCGAACTGGACGCCCCGCACCTGCGCAGCGCCACGTACACCAACCTGCCGCCGGGCGACTACAGCTTCGAGGTGGCCGACTTCGCCCAGGCCGACCCGATGGCCAGCGCCGCCCGGCTGCCGCTGGCGATCCAGGCGCGCTGGCACGAAACGCTGGCGTTCCGCCTGTTGATGCCGCTGCTGGTCACCGGCCTGGTCTACCTGCTCTACGTCGGCCTGCAGCGACGCTACGCGCGCCAGCGCGCCGCGCTGGAACAGCTGGTGCAGGAACGCACCCGCGACCTGCAGGCCGCCAACGCACGACTGGAAGCCTTGAGCTTCACCGACCCGCTGACCGGCCTGCACAACCGGCGTTACCTGTCCCGGCAGATCCCCGCCGACCTGTCGTTCTACGAGCGCGACGAGTCCTACCGCGCCGGCGACGAAGCGGTGGTGTTCGCCCTGCTCGACGTCGACCACTTCAAGGCGGTCAACGACACCCACGGCCACGCGGCCGGCGACCGGGTCCTGGAACAGATGGGCGCGCTGCTCACCGGCCTGGTGCGCAAGGGCGACTACGTGGCGCGCTGGGGTGGCGAGGAATTCCTGCTGGTGTTCCGGCCGCTGCCGCGCGGAAGCGTGCCGCAGATCGGCGCGCGGCTGTGCGCCGAGATCAATGCGCATGCCTTCGAACTCGACGACCTCACCCGGCGCCGCCTGACCGCGTCGGTCGGGCTGATCGAGTACCCGCTGTTCCCCGATGCGCCGCGCCTGCTGGACTGGGAACAGATGGTCACCCTGGCCGACCGCGCGCTCTATCGCGCCAAGTCGGCCGGGCGCGACACCTGGGCCGCATTCCGCCCGAGCCCTGGCGCAGAGCCACCGGCGGGCGTGACCGCATTCGAGGGCGATCCGTCGTGGCTGGTGGATTCCGGGCTGCTCGAACTGTTCGGGCCGGACCCGGCAGCAACGGATGACGCCTGAGCTAGGCCGGGCCGATCCGCAGCACGTCGTCCAGCAGCGCGGCCGCGGTCACCGCGGCGCCTGCCCCGGGGCCCTGGATCACCAGCGGCTGCCGCGGATAGCGGTCGCTCGTCACCGCGACGCGATTGTCGGTGCCGCCGCCGGCGCCCAGCGGATGGCCGGCAGGCAGCACGCGCAGCCCGACCGACGCACCGCCGGCGTCGAAGCGCCCGACATAGCGCAAGTTCCCGCCGGCCTCGCGCGCGGAACGCAGGCGCTCCTCCAGCGGTCCGTCGAGCAACCCCAGCAGCGCCTCCACCTCGGCGGCGGGGGCCCGCGCCAGCGCGTCCGGCAGCAGCGACTGCACCTGCACCTGCGAGGCTTCCAGCGCCAGGCCTGCGGCCCGCGCCAGGATGAGCAGCTTGCGGCGCACGTCTTCGCCCGACAGGTCGATGCGTGGATCCGGCTCGGTGTAACCGGCCGCCGCCGCTTCGCGCACCAGCTGCGAAAACGGCAGCGAACCGTCGTGGCGGTCGAACAGCCAGGCCAGCGAACCGGACAGGACGCCCTCCACGGCATGGATGCGGTCGCCGCCGGCCACCAGCGCGCGCAGGCTGCCGAGCAACGGCAGCCCGGCGCCCACCGTGGCGCTGTCGCCGTAACGCGCGCCGGTCTGGCATTGCGCGTCGACGATCGCCTGCGAACGGGCCAGCAGCGAGCCGTGGCCGAGCTTGTTCGCGGTCACCACGCTGACCCCGCGCGCCAGCCATTCCGGATGCCAGTCGGCGACCCCCTCACTGGCGGTCGCGTCGACGAGGATGTCGCCGGCGTGCAGCGCCTCCGCTTCGGCCCAGCCCTGCAGCACGACTTCGCGGCGCGGCGCGGCCCTGGCGCGGTCCAGCGCCGGGAGCAGGCCGTCGCCGCAGGCCTGCACGCTGCGCGAGTTGGCCAGCCACGCGACCTGCGGCAGCTCCAGTCCGCGCGCCTGCAACTGCTGGTAGCGCTCGACGAACGCCGTCCCCACCGTGCCGGTGCCGAGCAGCGCCAGCCGCCGGCGCGGCGCGGCGCGTCCGTGCGCACTTCGCGCCGCGCGCGGCGCGAGCCCGGCCACGGCACTCATGCGTGCACCCGTTCGTTCACCGGCACGGCCTGCGCGGGGGCGGCCGCCGCGGCCAGCTGCGCCGCGCGCAATGCGGTGGAAACGTCGGCCACCAGGTCGGCGCAGGCCTCGATGCCGATCGACAGGCGCAGCAGGCCGTCGGAAATGCCGGCCTTGGCGCGCGCCTCGGCGCTCATGGCCGCATGGGTCATCGTGGCCGGATGCGCGACCAGGCTTTCCACGCCGCCGAGCGACTCGGCCAGGGTGAACCAGCGCAGCGAATCGACGAAGGCGCGCACCGCGCGCTCGGTGTCACCATCCGGCCCGGCGGCCAGCTCGAAGCTGAGCATCGCACCGAAGCCGGCCTGCTGGCGCGCGGCGACCGCATGGCCCGGATGCGACTCCAGGCCCGGGAAGTACACCTTCCCGACCGCCGCATGCCCATCGAGCAGCGCGGCGATCGCCGCCGCGTTCTCCTGGTGCACGCGCATGCGCGCGTCCAGCGTGCGCAGCCCGCGCAGGGTCAGGAAGCTGTCGAACGGCGAGCCGGTCAGGCCCAGTGCATTGGCCCACCACACCAGTTGCTGGTGCAGTTCGGGATCGCGCGCGACCACGGCGCCGCCGACCACGTCGCTGTGGCCGTTGACGTACTTGGTGGTCGAATGCAGGACCAGGTCGGCGCCGAACGCCAGCGGCTTCTGCAGCGCCGGCGACAAGAACGTGTTGTCGACCACGGCCAGCGCACCGGCGCGGTGCGCGGCGTCGATCACCAGGCGCAGGTCGGTGATGCGCAGAAGCGGGTTGGACGGCGTCTCCACCAGCACCAGCTTCGGCGACTGGCCCAGCGCGTCGGCCAGCGAACGCGGATCGGTGAGGTCGGCGGTGATCAGCTCGAAGTGGCCCTTGGCGGCCAGCGCGTTGAACAGGCGCCAGCTGCCGCCGTAGGCGTCGTGCGGCACCACCAGGCGATCGCCCGGCTGCAGCAGCGCATGCAGCACCAGGGTGATCGCGCCCATCCCCGTGGCGGTGACCACGCCGCCCGCGCCGCCCTCCAGTTCCGCGAGGGCCTCGCCCAGCAGGTCGCGGGTCGGGTTGCCGCTGCGGGTGTAGTCGTACTGGCGCTTGTTGCCGAAGCCATCGAAGCTGAAATTGCTCGACAGCACGATCGGCGGCGTCACCGCCCCGTAGGCGGCGTCGCGGTCGATGCCTGCGCGCACCGCGGCGGTGGCCGGGCTGCAACCGGCGTTGATATCGGCGGCGGGGATGTTCTGGCTCACGTGGCGGCTCCGGTGCCGCGCAGGACGGCGGCGAGAATGAGGTCGATGCGGTCGGTTTCTTTCAGGAAGGCGTCGTGCCCGTACGGCGAGCGCAGCACGCGCAGTTGGCCGCGCCCGGCCAGGCCCTCGACCAGGTTCACCGAGTCGGCGAGAGGCACCAGGCGGTCGCCTTCCACCGCCACCACGCTGACCGGCACGGATACGCTGGCGGGATCGAGGCGGTGCAGGTCGATCGATTCGGACAGGCGCAGGTAGGCGGTGACCGGCGTGCGCGCCACGTACTGCGCACCGGCGGCGTCGAGGTAGTCCTCGGCGGCGCAGCGCACGCGGCCGTTGACGATTTCCGGTGCGCTGTCGAAGCGCTCGCCGAATTCCTCCGGCGTGCGGTAGCTCAGCATCGCGAACTGGCGCGCCAGCGCCAGGCCCTGCGCGTCGGCGCACTGCAGCTGGCCCAGGGCGACCGCACGGCGCTGCAGCGCGCGCCAGGCCGAGGCGTAGGGATGCGGGCGGTGCGCGCCGCTGACCGCGACCAGCCTCTGCAGCCGCTGCGGATGGCGCGCGGCGAACTGCAGGCCGACCATGGCGCCATAGGAATAGCCGACGAAGGCCTGCAGTTGCCCGATTTCCAGTGCATCGAGCAGCACGGCGATGGCGTCGGCCTGGTCGGTGGTGTCGATCGGCGCATCCAGCCGGCCATCGGCACCCACATAGTCGAAGGCGACGACGCGATGGCTGGCCGGGTCCAGCGTGCGCCCGGGGGCGACCAGCGCATTGGCCCAGCCCGGTTCGGCGAAGCTGTCGCTGGCCGAGACGTGGCGGTGCGCGGAAATGCCGCCGGCGACGAAGACCGCCGGCGCAGAAGCGGGGCCGTGGATTTCGTAACGCAGGACCGCCTGGCGCACGCCGGCATGGCGCATCGGCAATGCCACCGCGATCTCGCCGCGCACGGCGGACGGCGGGGCGTCGCCACCGGCGGCGACCGGTGCGGTCGGTGTTTCGGGCTGCAGTGGGGCGTTCACGAGGCTCATGGCGATGTCCGGGAGGAACTCGCCATCGAGCTCTTTGCGGAGCCCGCGTTCGCCGTGCATGGCGCACGGGTCGAACCATCTTCCGGCAGACGCGAAGGTCCCCGCAGGATTTGGCACCACGCAGGCGCTTGCGCGTCTGCTGGCTGCCCCGGCATCAAAGGGCCTGTCCCTCCGCCGGTCTCGATGGCGGGGCCAGAGTGCCACCGGCCCCGACGGGTGTCAATCGTTTCATCCGGATAGAGCGATGGCTCACGCCTTCACCTTCCCGCCCGGTCTGCCGATAATCGTTGCCTATGCCCTCCCTCCCCCGTTTCCTCCGGGCCGTCGCAATCGCGGTTGCGACCTGCTCGGCCCCCTGCCTCGCTGCCAGCCCGGGCGCAGTCCCCCCATCCGCGGTCGTCCGCGAAGCTTGGACCTCCGCGCCCGTGGAGGGCGAAGAGCTGGATTCGCTTGCCGCGTGGCAGCCCGCCGCCGGGCGTCCCTGGCTGGTCGCCAGCGCCAAGGAAGGCCAGCGCCTGGTGCTGTTCGACGCCGACAGCGGCGTGCGCATCGGCGCGTCCGGCGGACCGGGCGACGGCCCCGGCCAGTTCCGCCGGCCCAATGGCGTGGCGGTATCCGGCGACCTGCTGTTCGTGGTCGAGCGCGACCGCCACGGCGTCCAGGTGCTGCACCTCCCCGACTTCCGCGCCTTGGGCCATTTCGGCCGCGACGAGCTGGAATTGCCCTATGGCATCTGGGTGGATGCTTCGTCCGCGGACGGGATGACCGCCTACGTGACCGACAGCTTCATGGCCGATTTCGCTACCGCGCAACTGCCGCCACGCGAGCGGCTGGCCGAGCGGGTCAGGCGCTACCGGGTCTCGGTGGACAGCGGTGGCCGCCTCCAGGCGCGGTACCTGGGCGCATTCGGCGACACCGGCGAGGCGGGGGCGCTGCGCATGGTCGAGTCGATCGCGGGCGATCCGGCGCATGGCCGCCTGCTCATCGCCGAGGAGGACAACCGGGTCGGCTCCACGCTTCGCGAGTACTCGATGGACGGCCGTTTCCTCGGCCGCAACCTGCCCCCGTTCGAGGACGACGCCGAAGGCGTGGTGCTCTGGCCATGCGGCGACCGCTCGGGCTACTGGATCGCGGTGGACCAGCTGTCGCCGACCCGCTTCCGCCTGTTCGACCGCATCAGCCTGGCTCCCGCCGGCAGCTTCACCGGTACGCGGACCACGCTGACCGACGGCGTCGCGCTGCGCGCGGACGCGTCGGCGCGCTTCCCGCACGGCGTGCTCTATGCACTGCACGACGACCACGCGGTATCGGCGTTCGACCTGGGCGAGGTCGCCCGCCGGCTGCGGCTGTCCCGCGCCTGCCGCCGATGAACCGCGGTCGCGCCGGCTCGATCGCCTGGCTGGCCCTCGTCGCGCTGGCGCTGCCGCCACCGGCCGAAGCGGCGCGGTTCTGGCGGTGGAAGGACGGCCAGGGCACGACCATCTACGGCGACCGGCCGCCGGCCGATCCGGCCGCCGACGCGCGCAGCGGGACCTTCCGCCGCCCGCCCGGCGACCCGGTGGTGCTGCACGTGCGCGATCGCGGCAGCCACTACGAGATCACCGCCTTCAACAGCGCGCCGGGCCCGGTGCAGGTGCAGCTGGACCTGGCCCGGGCCGACAACGTCAAGCCGGTGCCGGCGCTGCCGGCAAGCCAGGTGGTCCCGGCGGGCGGGAGCGTGGTGGTCGCGCGGATCTACCCGGTCGATCCGCGCCTGCCCAACGCGTTCGAAGCCAACATGCTGCAGCTGCCCGGCGATCCGCGGGCGCGCCCGCTGGACTTCGAATACCGCGTGCCGTTCGACTACGGCCGGGTGCGGGTGGACCAGGGCTTCGGCGGCCGCTTCAGCCACAACGACGCGCAGAACTTCTACGCGATCGACTTCGCCCTGCCGGAAGGCACGCCCGTGCTGGCGGCCCGGGGCGGCACGGTGATGCAGGTCGAGTCCGACTTCCAGCGCGCCGGGCTGGACCGGGAGCATTACGGGGGCCGCGCCAACTTCATACGCATCCTCCACGAGGACGGCAGCATGGCCCTGTACGCGCACCTCAAGCCGGAGGGGGTGGAGGTGCGGGTCGGACAGCAGGTCCGGCAGGGCCAGCGCATCGCGCTCTCGGGCAACACCGGCTACAGCACCGCGCCGCACCTGCATTTCGCGGTCCAGGCCAACGGCGGGATGCGCCTGGAAGCGATTCCCTTCCGGATGTTCGGTGCGCTGGGCGAGCTGAAGTTCGCCCGCGAAGACCCGGCCCCGCCACGCTGAGCCGGGTCGGGCCCGGATCGGGCCTGCCGGGCCGGTATAATCCCGCGTTTCCGCATCCCACCCGCGCCGCCTGGCGCCCGCCCCCATGTCCGAAGTCCCAAACGAAGCCGCGCGCCGCCGCACCTTCGCGATCATCTCGCACCCCGACGCCGGCAAGACCACGCTGACCGAAAAGCTGCTGCTGTTCGGCGGCGCGATCCAGATGGCCGGCTCGGTCAAGGGCCGCAAGGCGGCCCGCCACGCGACCTCGGACTGGATGGCGCTGGAGAAGGAACGCGGCATCTCGGTGACCAGCTCGGTGATGCAGTTCCCCTACGAGGGCCGCATCGTCAACCTGCTCGATACCCCCGGCCATGCCGATTTCGGCGAGGACACCTACCGCGTGCTCACCGCGGTCGACTCGGCGCTGATGGTCATCGACGTGGCCAAGGGCGTGGAGGAGCGCACGATCAAGCTGATGGAGGTGTGCCGCCTGCGCGACACGCCGATCATGACCTTCATCAACAAGCTCGACCGCGAGGGCAAGGATCCGATCGACCTGCTGGACGAGGTCGAGACCGTGCTGGGCATCCAGTGCGCACCGGTGACCTGGCCGATCGGCATGGGCCAGCGCCTGAAGGGCGTGGTCCACCTGGTCAGCGGCGAGGTCCACCTGTACGAGCCGGGACGCAACTTCACCCGCCAGGACTCCACGATCTTCCCGTCGCTGGACGCGCCGGGGCTGGAGGAGAAGATCGGCGCGCCGATGCTGGCCCAGCTGCGCGAGGAGCTGGAGCTGGTGCAAGGCGCCAGCCATCCGTTCGACAAGGACGCCTACCTGCGCGGCGAGCAGACCCCGGTGTTCTTCGGTTCGGGCGTGAACAACTTCGGCGTGCAGCCGCTGCTGGACTTCTTCGTCGAGCACGCGCCGCCGCCGCAGGCCCGCGCGACCACCGGCCGCAAGGTCGCCCCGCAGGAAAACAAGCTGACCGGCTTCGTGTTCAAGATCCAGGCCAACATGGACCCGCAGCACCGCGACCGGGTGGCGTTCATGCGCGTGTGCTCCGGTCGGTTCGCCGCCGGCATGAAGGCCTTCCACGTGCGCAGCGGCAAGGAAGTGAAGCTGGCCAATGCGCTGACCTTCATGGCCTCCGACCGCGAGATCGCGGCCGAGGCGTTCCCGGGCGACGTGATCGGCATCCACAACCACGGCACGATCTCCATCGGCGACACCTTCACCGAAGGCGAATCGCTGTCGTTCACCGGCATCCCGAACTTCGCCCCGGAACTGTTCCGCCGTGCACGCCTGCGCGACCCGCTCAAGCTCAAGCAGCTGCAGAAGGGCTTGGCCCAGCTCTCGGAGGAAGGCGCGACGCAGTTCTTCCGCCCGCTGATGAGCAACGACCTGATCCTGGGCGCGGTCGGCGTGCTGCAGTTCGACGTGGTCGCCTACCGGCTCAAGGACGAGTACGGCGTGGATGCCACGTTCGAACCGGTCGGCGTGGCCACCGCGCGCTGGATCCAGTGCAACGATGCGAAGAAGCTGGAGGAGTTCCGCGAGAAGAACGCGATGAACCTGGCGATCGACGCCGCCGGCGAACTGGTCTACCTGGCGCCCACCCGGGTCAACCTGCAACTGGCGCAGGAGCGCGCGCCGGGCGTGACCTTCAACGCCACCCGCGAGCACGCGCACAGCGTGGCGGTCGACTGAACTCCGGTGCGGCCGCCCCGCGGCCGCTTCCGTTGCCGGCGTTCCATTCCAGATCGTGGCGGTGCGTACAGATGCATGCCCGCCGGGCATGCAGTAAGTTTCGGCGCATGCCGGCCGCCCCCTCCCCCGCCGCGCACCATGTGCGCCACGAGATCGCCAACGCCCTGACCCACGGCCTGGGCGCCGCCGCCGCGCTGGCCGGCGGCGCGGTCCTGATCACCCTGGCGGCGATCTACGGCGACGGCTGGCAGCTGGCCGGCGCGATCGTTTTCGGCGTCGCCCTGCTGCTGCTCTACACCGCCTCCACGCTCTACCACGCGATCCAGCATCCGGTCGCCAAGGGACGGTTGAAGGTCTTCGACCACTGCGCGATCTACCTGCTGATCGCCGGCACCTACACGCCTTTCACGCTGATCGGCCTGCGCGGCCCCTGGGGCTGGGGGCTGTTCGCGGCGATCTGGACGCTGGCGCTGGCCGGAGTGGTGTTCAAGCTGTTCTACACCGGCCGTTTCCCGCGCCTGTCCACCGCGATCTACATCGCCATGGGCTGGCTGGTGGTGGTGGCGATGAAGCCGATGATCGAGGCGATCGATGCCTGGACGCTGGGCTGGCTGCTGGCCGGCGGCGTCTTCTACACGCTGGGCACCTACTTCTACCACCGCGAGTCGATCCGCTATTCGCATGCGATCTGGCACCTGTTCGTGATCGCCGGCAGCGTCTGCCACTTCGTCGCGGTCAGTGCGCAGGTGCTCACCCCGCGGCTGCAGCACGGGTTCGGCTGACCCGTCGACGCGTGGTCCAAGGGCGGCTGAACCGCCGGCACCGCGCGTTCGCGCGCCGTGCACGCCGGTCCTGCCGATACTGGGCGCATGAATGCGCCGGAGCCCTCGTCCAAGCCGCCACGCACGCAGCGCCTGCGCCACTGGCGCCCCTCGCGCCCGACGCGCTTCGTGCTCGGCGCGCTGGGCATGGCATTGCTGCTCCTGCTGGTGTTCTTCGACTGGAACTGGTTCAAGGGACCGCTCGAGCGTTCCGTGAGCAGCGCCACCGGGCGCGAGTTCCGCATCGATGGCGACCTGGACGTCGACCTGGGCCGCACCATCACCGTCTCCGCCGACGGGGTGCGCCTTTCCAACGCCTCGTGGTCGAAGCAGGCGCGCATGGGCAGCGCCGACCGGGTGGAAATCGACATCGCGCCGCTGCCGCTGCTGGCGCTGCGCCTGCGGATGAAGGAAGTGCGCGCCACCCGCCCCGACCTGTGGCTCGAGACCGCGCCTGATGGCAGCGGAGGAAACTGGGAGTTCGGTGCACGCGACGACAACGAGGCGACGCCGCGCTGGCGCCTGGAACGACTGTGGATCGACCAGGGCCGGCTGCGTTTCACCGACGCGGCCGAGAAGACCGACATCGACATCGTCCTGGCGAGCGTGGCGCCTGGCGCTGGTGCGCGTGCCGATGCGTCCGCTCCGGTCGCGGTGGCAGGCAAGGGCCACTGGCGCGGTGCCGCGTTCCGGCTGGAAGGCCAGGCCGCCTCGCCCCTGGCCCTGGCCGACACCGACACGCCCTACCGGATCGACCTGGACGCCAGCGCAGGCGCCACCCGCGCCAGCGCCAGCGGCACCCTGACCAACCCGTTCCGCTTCCAGACGTTCGACGTGCAGATGCGCCTGCAGGGCCAGGACCTGGAAGACCTCTACCCGCTGCTCGGGCTGGCGCTGCCGCCCTCGCCGCCGTACCGCCTCGATGGCCGCCTGCGCCGCAATGGCGACGTCTGGCGTTACGAGGGATTCAAGGGCACGGTCGGCGACAGCGACCTGGCCGGCGACGTGCAGGTGGACGTGTCGGGCAAGCGGCCCATGTTCACCGCGCAGCTGCTTTCGCGGCGCCTGGATTTCGACGACCTCGCCGGCTTCCTCGGCGCCCCGCCGTCGACCGGCGGCGAGGAAACCGCGAACGCGCAGCAGAAGAAGCAGGCCGCGCAGCGCGCCGCCAGCCCGCGCCTGCTCCCGGACACGCCCTACGACCTGGCCAAGCTCAACGCGATGGATGCCGACGTGCGCTGGCGCGCGCAGAAGATCCATGCGCCCAAGCTGCCGATGATCGACGACATGGACGCCCACCTGCGGCTGGACGCGGGCCTGCTGCGGCTGGAACCGCTGAACTTCGGCGTCGCCGGCGGCGACGTGCGGTCCACCATCCGCATGGACGCGCGCAGCGAGCCGATCGACACCCGCGCGCAGATCAGCGTGCGCGGGGTCGAGCTGCCCCGGCTGTTCGCGCAATCCGAGCTCGCGCAGGGCGCGATCGGCCGCATCGGCGGCGACATGCAGCTGCACGGGCGTGGCAACTCGGTGGCCGCCATCCTCGGCAGCGCCGACGGCGAGGTCGCCCTGGGCATGGGCCGCGGCCGGATCAGCAACCTGATCATGGAGCTGGCCGGACTGGACATCGCCGAATCGCTCAAGTTCCTGCTCACCGACGACCGCCAGGTGCCGATCCGCTGCGCGTTCGCCGACTTCGGCGTACAGGACGGCGTGATGACCTCGCGCGCCCTTGCGTTCGACAGCACCGACACGATCATCGTCGGCGAGGGCACGGTGGACCTGGGCGACGAAAGCCTGGACCTGCTGCTGCGGCCCCGGCCCAAGGACCGCAGCATCCTCTCGCTGCGCTCGCCGCTGCGGGTCGGGGGCACGTTCAAGGACCCCTCGTTCCGTCCCGACCTGGCGGCGCTGGGCGTGCGCGGCGCGATCGCGCTGGCGTTGGGCAGCATCACCCCACCGGCGGCGCTGCTGGCCACGCTCGAGACCGGCCCGGGCGAAGACAGCGACTGCGGCGGCCAGTACGCGCGCTGAGCCCGAGGGGTCGGTTGCGCGCTCCGCCAGGATGCGTGGCCCGGCGATCCGCGGGCTGCCACGCCGCCGGCGAGAGCCCGCCTCGCGTCAACCGGCGATGTAGCGCTGCAGCTGTTCCAGCTCCAGCTGCTGGTCGGCGATCACCGCCTTGACCAGGTCGCCGATGGAGATCACGCCGACCACCTGCCCGCCTTCGACCACCGGCAGGTGGCGGATGCGCCGCTCGGTCATCAGCTGCATGCAGGCGGTCACCGGCGTGTCCGGGCCGACCGTGACCACCTGCGCGGTCATGATCGCGCTGGCCGGCGTGTCGGCCGACGAGCGCCCCTGCAGGACGACCTTCCTCGCGTAGTCGCGCTCGGACAGGATCCCGGCGAGCGTCTCCCCGCGCAGGACCAGCACCGCGCCGATCGACTTGTCGGCCATCAGCCGGATCGCCTCGACCACGGGCGCCTCCGGCGCCACCGCGAAGACTTCAGCCGGCTTGTCGGCCAGCAGTTGACGTACCGTGCGCATGGGCGCCTCCGTCAGCGGGTTGCTCCTGCGCGAAGGATACTCCTGCCGCTGCCGGATGCCACGCATCCACCAGGTAGAGCGGTCGCTGCTTGGCCTCGTCGTAGAGGCGGCCCAGGTACTCGCCGATCAGGCCCAGCGCGATCAGCTGCACGCCGCCCAGGAACAGGATGACCACCATCATGGTCGGCCAGCCCGCGACCCGGTCGCCCCAGACCAGGGTCTTGGCCATGATCGCCACGCCGCCGACGAACGCCGCCAGCGCGGTGAGCAGGCCGATGTAGGTCGCCACGCGCAACGGTGCGGTGGAGAAGCTGGTGATGCCCTCGAGGGCGAAGTTCCACAGCCGCCAGAGACCGAATTTGCTGCGGCCCGCCAGCCGTGGCGAGCGCCGGTACGGCAGGGCGACGCGACGGAAGCCGATCCAGCCGAACAGGCCCTTCATGAAGCGATGCCGCTCGCGCAGCTGGCGCAAGGCCGCCAGCGCGCGCGGCGAAAGCAGCCGGTAGTCGCCGGTGTCGGCCGGCACCGGCGTGGGCGAAAGGCGGCCGATCAGGCGATAGAACACCGCGGCCGCGCCGCGCCGGACCCAGCCGTCGCCTTCGCGTTCGATCCGGGTGCCATAGACGTCGTCCCAGCCCTCGCGCCAGCGCGCGACGAACTCGGGGATCAGCTCGGGCGGATCCTGGCCATCGGCATCGAGGATCATCGCCGCCCCCTGCCCGACCCGGTCCAGCCCGGCGGTCAGCGCCGCCTCCTTGCCGAAGTTGCGGGACAGCCGCAGCAGGGCGACCTGCGGGTCGCTGGCGGCCAGGTCCTGCAGGACGCGCCAGGTGTCGTCGCGGCTGCCATCGTCCACGTACAGCACGCCGGCCTGCAGGCCGGCGATCCCGGCCAGCGCGGCGCGGATCCGCGGATGCAGCAGCGGCAGCGCCTCGGCCTCGTTGCAGGCGGCCACCACCACGGTGAGACGATCGTGTCGCGGGTTGTCCATGCGCCGATGGTACGGGACGCGCGTGACCGGCGGCCAAGCCGCCGCCGCTAGTCCAGCTGCTCCAGGTATTCGCTTCCGCCCAGCTGGCGCATCTGCCGCTGGATCCAGCCGGCACGCCGCTGCACGTAGGGCCCGGGGCGGCTCGCGCTGTAGCGCCG
This sequence comes from Pseudoxanthomonas sp. Soil82, assembly GCF_040446535.1. Classification (NCBI taxonomy): domain Bacteria; kingdom Pseudomonadati; phylum Pseudomonadota; class Gammaproteobacteria; order Lysobacterales; family Lysobacteraceae; genus Pseudoxanthomonas; species Pseudoxanthomonas sp. Soil82. The sequence continues at coordinate 120,876 of NZ_JBEAAK010000004.1, read as the reverse complement.
TGGCGAGGGCAGCACGGCCGCCAGCCGCGCGCTCTCGGCCGCGGACAGCCGGGCCGCGTCCTTGCGCCAATAGCTGCGGGCGGCGGCCTGCGCGCCGTAGATGCCGTCGCCGAACTCGGCCACGTTGACGTAGACCTCCAGGATCCGGTGCTTGGGCCACATCAGTTCGATCAGCAGCGTGTACCAGGCCTCCAGCCCCTTGCGCAGCCAGCTGCGTCCCTGCCAGAGGAACAGGTTCTTGGCCACCTGCTGGCTGATCGTGCTGCCCCCGCGCACACGCTTGCCGCGCGCGTTGTGGTCGAGCGCCTTCTCGATCGCCTTGAGGTCGAAACCGGAATGGCTGGCGAAGTTCTGGTCCTCGGCCGCGATCACCGCCATCGGCAGGTAACGGGAAATGTCTTCCAGGTCGCGCCAGTCGTAGGCGACCCGGAAGCCCCAGTCCCCCTGGCGCCAGGCTTCGCCCTGCCGGGCCAGCATGAAGGCCGAAGCCGGCGGATCGACGAAGCGCAGCACGGCCACCTGCAGCGCCGACAGGGCCACGAACAGCGAGGGGACCCAGAGCAGCCATCGCCAAGGGCTCCGCCTGCGCTTGCCGGTCGCGTTTTCGATGGCCCGCCCCCTGTCTGTCGACCTCGGCGGGAATGATAATGCGCCAGCCCACCCGCCCGGCACATGCCATGAACAGTCGTCCGCCCTTACCGCTGGCCAACCTCGTCGCCGAGGCAGAATCGCTGACCCGCGCGGGCCGGCCACAGGAAGCCCATGGCCTGTGGGAGCGGATCCTGGCCATCGACCCGGCGCATGCCACCGCGCTCAACCAGCTGGGGGCCCTGACCCTGGCGCACGGCGACCTCGACCTGGCCGAGTCCTACCTGGAGCGGGCCGTGGCGGTTTCTCCCCGTACCGCCACCACCCACGCCAGCCTGTCGCGCCTGCACGCGATCCGCGGCGACCGGGAGCGGGCGCTGGCTTCGATCGACGTCGCGATCCAGATCGACCCGACCGCCTGGGTGCCGCACCTGCAGAAGGCGCGGCTGCTCGAGGAAACGGGCCAGCTGCGCTCGGCGGGACTGCACTGGGGAAGCGCGCTCAACTACATGCCCGAAGCGGTCAGGCGGCAGCAGCACATGGAACAGACGGTGCTGCATGCCCAGGCCGCGGTACGCCGCAACCAGGAGGAACTGGCCAGCCACCTGGAGGACGGCATCGGCCCGCTGCTGCAGGGGCACGACCGCCGCGAGGTGGAGCGCATGCGCCACAGCCTGGACATCCTCGCCGGTCGGCGCAGCTTCGTTACCGCCAAGCCGTTGACCCTGCCGATTCCGCGCCTGCCGGCCATCCCCTTTTTCCATCGCGAGGACTTCGACTGGGTGCCCGAGGTGGAGGCTGCCTTCCCCGACATTCTCGGCGAACTGCATGCGCTGCTCGACCAGGATGCCGGCTTCGAGCCCTACGTGCAGACACCCGAGGGCCAGCCCAAGGGCCAGTTCGCCCCCCTGGACCGCAACGTAGACTGGGGCGCCTACTTCCTCTGGAAGCACGGCCGGCGCATCGACGCGCAGGCCGACCTCTGCCCGCTGACCGAGGCTGCCATCGGCCGCGCCCCGCAGATGAAGGTGCCCGGCCGCGCCCCGGTGATCTTCTTCTCGGCGCTCAAGCCGGGCGTACACATCCCGCCGCACAATGGCGCCACCAACGCCCGGCTGACCGTCCACCTGCCGCTGATCATCCCGCCCGACTGCGCCCTGCGGGTGGGCGAGGAAACCCATGTCTGGGAGCCGGGCCGGCTGGTCCTGTTCGACGACACCATCCGCCACGAAGCCTGGAACTCCAGCGACAGGCTGCGCGTGGTCCTGATCTTCGACGTCTGGCACCCCATGCTGACCGCGCTCGAACGCGAACTGGTGGTCGCGATGACCGGAAGCCTGATGTCGTTCTATGGCGCCAATGCCGACCTGGGTGAACTGTGAACCTGCCTGATTCCGACCACGACCTGCTGACCCGCTTCCTGCTGCCGCATGCCGGCGTCCGCGGAGTCCATGTGCGCCTGCATGGCAGCTGGCAGGAGCTGCTCTCGCACGCCAGCTATCCGCCGGCCGCCACGCGCCTGCTCGGCGAAGCCTGCGCGGCGGCGGCCATGCTGACCGCGCACGTCAAGGTGGAAGGCCGCCTGTCGCTGCAGCTGCGCGCCGATGCGCAGCTCAAGCTGCTGTTCGCCGAGTGCACGGCGGCGGGCACCGTGCGCGGCATCGCCCAGCTCGAGGACGGCTCGGACGCCCCGGCGGACCTGCAGCGGCTGGCGAACCCGGTGCTGGCGATCACCATCGAGAATCCCGGCCTGGATCCGCGCGAGCCGCTGCGCTACCAGAGCCTGGTCGAGCTGGCGTCGGGGGCGCTGGACGAAGTCCTGGAAGACTACTTCCGCCAGTCCGAACAGCTGCCCAGCCGCCTGCTGCTGGTCGCCGACGGCGCTCACGCCTGCGGGCTGATGCTGCAGAAGCTGCCCGGCGACGAGGGTGACGACGACGGCTGGGCCCGGGCGGGGGCACTATTCGACACCCTGTCGGCGGAGGAGCTGGCCGCCACCCCGGGCCCGGCGCTGCTGCACCGGCTGTTCCACGAGGAGGCGCCGGAAGTGATGTTGCAGAAGGGGCTGGCGTTCCAGTGCTCCTGCTCGCGCGAGCGGGTCGCGGCCATGCTCCAGTCGCTGGGCGAGGAGGAGGCCCTCGCCGCGGCACGAGATGGCGAAGTTGAGATCCAGTGCGGGTTTTGCGGCCGTTTCTATCACTTCCCTTTGGCGGAAATCGGCGTATTGTTCGGGCTGCCGCCGGCCAATGTGCCGGCGCCGGACCGGTTGCAGTAATCGGTTACGCAGGCAACGGGTCAGGCGTTCCCGGGGAGGGCCACGACTTGTTAACCAATCGTAAATCCCATACGATGCGATTCCCTGCCGCACGGGAACTGCCGTGCCGTCGAGGTGTCTGAGAGCAGACCATGAAACTGCGCCGCCTGCCCCTGCTGGCTGTCCTGCTGACCGCGCTCTGCGCGGCGCCGGGAGCCTACGCGCAGAGCAAGCCGGCACCGGGTAGCGACCGGCAGACCGTCCTCCCCGTCTGGAACAAGGGCAGCGGCAAGGTCGAGGCCGTCCTGTTGCTGGAGCCCACCGGCCAGGCCGGCCCGGGAGCCCGCTGGCGCTTCGGCAACAACTCGCTGGATGCGGCATTCGGCCTGGGCGCAGGCGACTCGCTGGGGCTGCTGTGCAGCGGCTCCGGCGGCGCTGACATCAACAGCCTGGCCAGCCACTGCCTGCTCGCCAGCCTCGGGGCGGACAATCCGGCCAGCAGCCCCGCTCGCCGCCTGACGGCGACCACGGCGATCAGCCGCCAGGGCAACCGTTTCGGCCTGACCGCCGGCAACACCCAGGGCGCCACGCTGCCTGCGTGGCTCAATACCGAAGGCGGAGCCGCATCGCTGGCCCACGCCGGCAGCGTCGAACAGAACGACCTGCAGGTGTTCGGCCAGAAGAGCATCGGCGCCGAGGCGTATGTCTCCATCGCCGGCACCTATGCCCGTGCCAGGCTGGTCCCCCTGGCCGACGCCGGCCCGGGCCTGGTCGACCAGTGGAACAGCAAGAGCCTGAGTGTCGGCGGCGGCTACGGCGCCTTCGGCGCCAGCGTCATCGGCCGCGTGGTGGATGTGCCGGGCCAGCCCGGCAAGTGGGAAGGCCTTGGCCTGGGCCTGACCTGGCGCACGCCGTGGAGCGGCCAGCTCACGGTCGGTGCGGAAAATGTCGTCACCCGCGGCAAGAACCCCTTCTCGCCGACCAATGGCGACTCGGACGAGGGCACCGTGCCCTACGTCCGCTACGAACAGGGCCTCTGATCCAGCCTTCGCCGCAGGCGCCAGCGACCGTGGCGCGCCCGCAGGCGTATGAGCTTGGGCGGCATTGCGGCGATAATGCCCGCCCCACGCTGCGGCTCCATCCTGCACCATGACCGCTCCCGGCCCGGTTTCCGTCGCCCTGCAACGCGCCGCCGTGCTCGAGCGGGAAGGGCGGCGCGACGTCGCCCTGCAACTTCTGCGAACCGCCGCCGGCAGCCATGCCGACGCCGGCGCGCACCGCAGCCTGGCCCAGGCCGCCATGCGCCTGGGCGATCCGGCAATGGCGATCGACCAGATGCAGTCCGCACTCGGACTCGAGCCGGACGATCCGGAACTGCGCTTCCAGTTCGCGTGCCTGCTGGCCCACGAGGGGCGGAACGCCGAAGCGACGAACCACTTCCGCCAGTGCGTCGAGCGCGCGCCGCGCAACTTCCAGGCCTGGCACCTCATGGGTCTGGCCCTGCAACGCCAGGGGCTCCACGGCGACGCGCTGCGGGCCTTGCGGCAGGCCTCGGCCCTGGCGCCCGGCAACCCGCGCGTCCTCGAGGCCTTGGCCGAGTCGGAGTTCCATGCCGGCTACCCGGAGGATGCCCTGCCGCTGTGGCGGGAGCTGTTCGCGAACCGGCCGGACGATGCCACGGTGATACTGCGGACGTCGGAGACGCTGAACCGGCTCGGCCGGCATGGGGAAGCGCTGGCGATGCTGCGCGAGGCGACCAGGCGGCAGCCGGCTACCGGCGACATCTGGATGGCGCTGGCCCAGACCGAGGAGGACGTGGGCGATCGCGAGGCCGCGCGCGCGGCCTATCGCGCCGCGCTGGCCGACCATCCGGACTGGGCCTTTCCCGTGAGCGGATTGCTCGGCCTGGACCGTGGCAAGGCGGACGACGCGCTGGTCGCGCAGGCGCAACGCCTGCTTGCACGGCCGGCGCTGCCGGACGCCGACCGCGCGCTGATCGGATACGAACTCGGCAAGGTACTGGATGGCCGCGGGGCATATGCCGAGGCCATGGATTGCTGGCACCAGGCCAACGCCGCGCGCCGACGCATGACCGGAGCCGCCGACGCGGCGCAGCTCGAGCGCCATGCGGCGCGCACCATGGCGGTGCTCACCGGTGCACGGCTCCGGGCGCGGCACGCGCGCTGGCCCGGCAGCCCCGACAGCCGGCCCTTGTTCATCGTCGGCATGCCGCGCAGCGGCACGACGCTGACCGAGCAGATCCTTGCCGCGCACCCCGCCGGCCACGGATGCGGCGAATTGCCCGACATCGCGCTGATCGCGCGCAACCTGCGCGCGGGCGACGCACCCGCCGATGCGTGGCCGGCCTCCATCGACCTCCTCCCCGATGCCGCGCTGGACGCGGCCGCGCGGCGCTACCTGGCGGCCGCGGCCCGCGACGCCCCTCAGCAGGCGCAGCGCCTGGTCGACAAGGCGCCGCTGAACTTCTTCCACCTCGGGCTGATCGCGCTGCTCTTCCCCCGGGCGCGCGTGGTCTGGTGCCGGCGTGATCCGCGCGACATCGCGGTTTCGGTCTATGGCGAGAATTTCTCGCTGGAAGAACGGCTGGCGACCAGCCTGGAAGGCATCGGCCACTACATCAACCTGCAGACGCGCCTGATGCGGCACTGGCAGACATCGCTCTCGCTGCCGATCCTGGAGCTCGCCTACGAACAGCTGGCCACGGCGCCCGAGGAGCAGGCGCGCCGGCTGATCGCGTTCGCCGGCCTGCCATGGGATCCGGCGTGCCTGGAGTTCCACCGCAGCGACCGTGGCGTACAGACGCCGAGCCGGTGGCAGGTCAAGCAGCCGGTATACACACGCTCGATCGGGCGCTGGCGCAACTACGAAGCCGACCTCGGCCCACTGCTCGAGGTGCTCGAGGACGACGCCTACCCGACGCTGGCCTCACCGCCACCCGGGGGAGCGCAAACCAGCGACCAGGCCACCACGCCCTCGGCCTGACGCAGCTCACTGCAGTCCACCGCCTGGCCGGGCCGGGCGGAACGAAGGCGTTCCCGCAGGTCTTCCAGCTGCGCTGCATCCAGCGCGTGGGACACCATCTCGGCGGTGCGCAGGCGCGCACGCGCGAGCTCGCCCGCATAGGCATCCATCGACTGCAACGTCGCGTCGGCGCCGCCGGCGGGCACGCGGGCGACCAGCCCGTGCACCGCCTGGCGCGCCTCCAGGAGGAGATCCGGCGCAGTCGACTGCCGCGCCCGCTCGGCGAGGGCCTGCATGGCCGCGTTGTAACGCGCGCGCGCGCGCGCGGCGCGCTCGGCCTCGCCGGCGGGAATGCCGGCGCTTGCCTGCGCCAGCCAGGGGATCACCCCGCGTGCCGCCTCGACAAGGCCGTCGTCGCCCGCCAGCCATCCATGGTGGCCTAGCTCCTCGCGGCCCACGGCCACCAGCACCGAACCGGCATGGTGCATGACCAGGGCGATCGGGGCGCGCGGGCGCAGCACCCGCAGGCACTCGGCCAGCGCGGGCGCGCGCCGGGCATATTCGAAGCCGAACTGGCTCATCGCACCATCGAAGGAAGCATCGGCGAACGGCAGGGCTTCCAGGCGCACCGACCGGTGGAAGCGCACGCCCCGGTGCAGCGAAGGCGAATGCCACGCCGGCGCGACATCGGCCAGGTCCACCGCATCGATATCGGCGGCGTCCTTGTGCAACTCCCACACCAGCCGCGGCAGCGGCCCATTGCCGGTGGCCAGGTCCAGCAGCCTGGCCGGCGGCGGAAGCCGTTCGAGGAACGTGCGCCAGAACTGCGCGATCGCTCCCCCGTAGTTGTCCTGGTCGCCGGAGGCGCACGAATGCAGCCGTCCGCTGGACCAGTAGGAGGACCACGCCTCGCGCCGTTCGTTGTCTTCGCCCGGGCCCATCACCGTCTCCAGGAAATCCGCCGGACAGCATGGCAACCGGGGGCGGCGCTGCCAAGTCGCGCCCACCGCCAGCCAGCCCGGAAAAAAAAGAAGGCCCCGTTTCCGGGGCCTTCCAGGTACTACGTCAAGCTTGGATCAGAACGTCTGGGTGTAACGCAGGTACACGGTGCGGCCGTAGGCGTCGTACAGGTAGAAGTTCCACGGACGGCCGTCGAACGGCACCAGCTCCGGATAACGATCACCCACGTTGGTGGCGCCGATCGCGATCTTGCCGTTCCACGGAGCCGACCAGGCCACCTGGACGTCGTTGGTGGCGTAGCCGCCGACCTGGCTGGTCGCCGAGCTTTCCTGGCCAGCGATGTAGTTGATGTTCCAGGTGAAGTTCCAGTCGCCGAAGGCCCAGTCGTTGGCCAGGTTGGCGCGCAGGTCCGGGTAGCCCAGCAGGCCGGAGTACTCGATCAGCACGCCCTGCGGCGTGGTCACGTCGTACTTGTTGACCCAGGAAACGGTCAGGCGGTTCTGCAGGCGGCCGGCGCCGCCGAAGTCGAAGTCCGTGTTGGCACGGAAATCGATGCCGTCGGTCTCCAGGTCACCCGCGTTGGCGTAACCGGCGGTGATCTCGGTGATGCGGCCGTTCGGCAGGCGGACGATCTCCATGCCGGCCGGGATCGGACCGTAGGTGCCCGGATCGTTGTCGGAGTTGATGATGTCCTGGGCGCCGATCTGCGAGATCGTGTCCTCGACCGTGATGTTGTAGTAGTCCAGGCTCAGGTCCAGCCAGTCGACCGGGTCATACACCACGCCGACGCTGAACTGGTCGGACTGCTCCGAAGCCAGCGACGGGTTGGCGATGAAGAAGGTGTCGACCTGCAGCTGGCAGGTCGCCGGCTGGGCCAGCGCGGCGCAGGAACGCGGATCGTTGACCGGCTCGGCCGAGAAGGTCGGCGCCTGGGTCAGGATGTCCAGGCCCGGGGCGCGGAAGCCCTGGCCCCACGAAGCGCGGAAGGTCAGGTTGTCCAGCGGCTGCCAGCGGCCGGCGATCTTCGGCGAGAAGTCGTTGCCGTAGTCGCTGTACTTGTCGTAACGGCCGGCGACGGTGATGTCGAACGCGCTGGTGAACGGCAGCAGCCACTCGAAGTAGGCCGAGGTCACGTCGCGGCCACCGCCCGAGGAACCACCCGACGAACCCAGCACCACGCCCGCCTGCGACAGCGAGTCGTAGACGTCCTGGAAGCGGTCTTCGCGGTACTCGGCGCCGACCACGGCGTTGGAGATGCCGCCGCCCATTTCGAACAGGTCGAAGTTGACGCTGCCGAAGTACTCGGCGCTCTTGTAGAACGAGTTGCGGCCGATGGTGGCGGTGAAGCCCTTCACGGTCTCCTCGCTGGCACCGAACGGATCGGTGACCAGGTAGTCGCCACGGTCGGCGGCCTGCTGGGCGAGGCTCGAGATCACGTAGCCGTTGCCGACTTCGATGTACTTGTACGAGGTGCGACGGGCGCCGAAGTCCACCGAGATGGTGTCGGTCAGCTGGCCGGTGAAGCCCAGCAGGAAGTCGTTGTTGGTGGTGTCGGTGGTGTTGTCGCGGTTACCGGCCGCGGCGAAGCGGTGGTAGAAGTACGTCGGCAGGCCATCGCCCTTGACGACGTCGTTCACCGTGCCGTCGGAGACCTGGAAGATGCCCGGCACCGGCGCGTAGCGGCCGAAGGTCTCGACCTTGCTGGTGGTGGCGGTCATGTAGACCGTCCAGTCGTCGTTGATCTGGTAGTCGCCACGCACGAACACCGAGGTGTTGTCGACGGCGGCTTCGTTGGCGGCGACCGAGTTGAAGTCGAACGAACACAGCGAGACGCCGTCCGAGTTCGGCGGCAGGCTCCAGAAGCCGTTCGAGTTGCAGTCGAAGCCCGGGACCGGACGCGGGCCTTCCGCATCCCAGTCGTAGTAGTTGTTGCCGTAGGTCGACACGCCGCGGGTCTGGCCGCCGATCTGGTCGCGGGTGAAGACCATGCCGCGGCTGGAGTACGACGCGCCACCGATCAGGCGGCCACGGTCGCTGGAGGTACCGAAGACGGCGGAGACGTCTTCCAGGTCGCCGCCCTTGATCGCGGGCGAGCCGTAGCCGTAACGCAGCTCGGCGCCGTTGAAGTCCTTGCGCAGGATGACGTTGACCACGCCGCCGATCGCGTCGGAGCCGTACACGGCCGAAGCGCCGTCGGACAGGATTTCAATGCGCTCGACAGCGGCCAGCGGGATGGCGTTGAGGTCCGAGCCGGACGAGGCCGACATCGGGTTGGTCGGGGCGCGGCGGCCGTCGATCAGCACCAGCGTACGACCCGAACCCAGGCCGCGCAGGTCGACGGTGGCCAGCGACTGGGCCGAGCTGCCGGACTGCGGACGGAAGTTGCCGAAGGAGGCGAAGGTGCTGTCGCGCAGCACGTCGGCGACCGAGACGTCGCCGGTGGCGTCGATCGAGGCGCGGTCGATCACGATGACCGGCACGGCGCCTTCGATGTCGGCGCGCTTCAGGCGCGAACCGGTAACTTCGATGCGATCGAGGGTGGTCGCTTCTTCGCCTTCCTCGGCTTCCTGGGCGAAAGCGGCCGGGGCAACGACGGCGGTGGCAAGACCGGCCACCAGGCCGAAGCGCACCGCGTCGCTCAGCAGATTTCGGTTCAACTTCATCATTCTCTCTCCAGCTTTAAAGAGGGTCTCGGTACCTGTGCCGGTACCAAGGAGTGGGTTGCCGGATGGGGAGGGAGCCCGGTCCAGCTGTTCCGGACGTTATCAATTCCTTAATTTTGTCGCAAGCGCGTGTTATAGGCCCGCTTGAAACTATTCGGTACTTGCCGGTTTTTCTTTCCAATTCAAAAAGCTAGCCGCATTCGACAAGTGCCTATTCAGTTTGTGCTGCAGCCCAGCATGGTTTGCAGTGGTACCAAATGCTGCGCGTAGGTGCGCCACTGCCCCAGGTAGCGGGTGTGGATCGGCTCGCGCACCTGCACCGTGCTCGCCGTGCCGACCATCCCGCCCCGCGCCTTTTCGCCCAGTACGTCCCCGCTCCAGGGCAGGCCGCAGAAAGCAATTACGCGACGCGCCTGCGCCTCGGGGTCGGTGACCAGCGACTCGTAGCCCACTTCGAGGATCCGGCCGGGGAACATGCGCACCCAGTGCGACATCAGCCGGCGGTAGCGCAGGTAGTGGCGCGCCATGTCGGGCTGCGAATAGGTGTGCGGGTAGGCATCGCCGAACAGCGCCTTCAGGTTGGAGAAGCAGCTGTCCATCGGGTCGCGCTTCATGTGCACGATCCGCGCATTCGGCAGGGCCGCCGCGATCAGGCCCGCAAGCAGGAAGTTCGCCGGCAGCTTGTCGATGAAGTACCCGCGCCCGTCCGCGCGCCACGCGGCGTGCTCCATGTATCGACGCCCCAGCAATGCCGGGTCCACCTGCGTGGCGGCGTCGATCAGCGCCGCATCCGGATGAGGGCCTCCCATGCGGTCGCAGCACCAGCGCAACTGGCAGGCGAAATCGCGCAGCTCGCCGGCGTCGGCCACGTCGGGATGGGCGGCCAGCGTGCGTTCGAGCAGGGTCGTGCCCGAACGCGGCATACCGACGATGAACAGCGGTACCGGGCCATCGTCGGTATCGGCGCCCGTGCCGGCCGCGGGCGACCATCGCAGCAGTGCCTCGAAGAGCGCTTCCTCGGACTCCTCGGAATAGGCGACCTGCGCGCGCCTGGCCGCCATGCCGCTTTCGAGGTGCATCCATGCCGCTTCGTGCTGCCCCAGGTCGTCGAGCTCCTTGAACAATGCGTAGTGCACCAACGGGGCGAACGCATGTGCGTCACCCAGGCGGGAACGGGCAGCGCGCAGGCGATCGAGATGGTTGCGCTCGGGCGTCTGCCTGCGCAGCGTGGACAGCAGGCGCAGCGCGGGCATGAAGTCGGGCGCCCCGCGCAGGCAGTCCTCGAGCGCCTCCTCGGCCTGGTCGACCTCGCCGCAGTACATGCGCGCCAGGCCGATCAGGTAGTGGAGCCTGGGCGCGTCCATGCCATGCGCGTGCGCGCGCTCCAGGTGGACCCGCGCGAGGTCGTAGAACGACAGGTCGCACAGCATCCTGCCCGCGTCGGCGTGGGTCGACGGATCGTTCGAATCGAGGATGGCCGGGGACTGCAGGCAGCGCAGCCCCGCTTCCACCTCGCCCAGGTCGAACAGGCGGCGAGCCAGTTCCAGCACGAGTGCCGGCTCGGATTCGGGTACGCCGGCGGCAGCCAGCGCCTGCGCCGTCGCCGCGCGCAGATGGCCTTGTTCCAGGTCCAGCGCCAGCAGCCGCAGGCGCGCGGGAAACTCCAGTTCCCGAACCCCGAGCAAACCGCCGAACGCGGCCCGGGCCGCCTGCGCGCCGCTGCGTGCGGCCGCTTCCGCCCTGCGCCAGGCCTCGATCGATTGCGCTTGCATGCATGCCCCGCCCAGATCCCGGGGCATTATGTCAGCCCATCCGCTACTGCCGCAGCGCCTCGATGGGATCGAGCTGCGACGCTTTTCGCGCCGGGTAGTAGCCGAAGAACAGGCCGGTGGCCACCGAGAACGCGGCCGCCAGGGTGATGACCTTGCTGTTGAGTTCGATCGGCAGCTCGCTGTTGTACTGGCCGACCAGCAAGGCGCCGGCCACGCCGAAGGCGATGCCCAGCACGCCGCCGCCCAGCGACAGCAGCATCGCCTCGGCCAGGAACTGCCGTCGCACGTCCGACGGGCCGGCACCGACCGCCAGGCGCAGGCCGATCTCGCGGATCCGCTCCGTGACCGAGACCAGCATGATGTTCATGATGCCGATGCCGCCGACGATCAGCGAGATCGTCGCCACCGCGCCGAGCAGCCAGGACATCTGCCGGGTGGTCTGGGTGCGGGTGGCCACCAGCTGGGACACGTTGCGCACCTGGAAGTCGTCGGGGTCGCCGGGCTCGATCCGGTGCCGCTGGCGCAGCAGCGACTCCACCTCGCCCTGCACGTAGGCCAGGTCGCCGGCTTCGGCCACCGCCAGCGAGATGTCCATCACCGCCCCGGGCGGCAGCCCCATCGCGCCGAGCAGGCGCCGCCGCGCGGTATCCAGCGGCACCATCACCACGTCGTCCTGGTCGCGGCCGAAGCCGCTCATGCCCTTGGGCGCCAGCGTGCCGGCCACGGTGAAGTTGGTGCGGCCGATGCGCACCGTTTCGCCCACGCCGGTGCCGCTGCCGAACAGCTCCCGGCGCACGGTCTCGCCCAGGATCACCACCTTGTCGCCGGCGTACTGCTGCGGCTCGAACGCGGCGCCGTTCGCGACCTGCCAGCCGTTGATCTGCAGGAAGTCGGGCTGGATGCCCTGCCAGCTGGTGGACCAGTTGGTCTCGGCGTACACCACCTGGCTGCTGCCGCGCAGGGAGCCGGACACGTACTGCACTTCGGGGATCTCTTCGCGGATGGCCTCGACGTCGCCCTCGGTGAGGGTGAAGAAGCTGCTGGCGCTCATCCGCACGCCGCCCATGCTGCGCTGTCCTTGCGGTCCGATGTCCAGCTTCTGCGCGCCCAGGCCGGCCAGCTGCCGGTCGATCTCCGCCTGGGTGCCCTGCCCGACCGAGACCATGACGATCACCGCCGCGATCCCGATGATCACGCCCAGCGAGGTCAGCGCGCTGCGCATCCAGTTGCCGCGCAACGCGAACACCGCCGTGCGCAGGATGTCGAGGAAACTCATGCCAGCAACTCCGCATGCGAGGCTTCGTGCAGTTCGCCGTCGCGCATCACGCAGATGCGGTCGGCGTGCGCGGCCACGTGCGCGTCGTGGGTGATCAGGACCACGGTATGGCCCTCGTCGCGCAGGCGCTTGAACAGCGCCAGGATCTCCTCGCCCGTGCGGCTGTCGAGCGCGCCGGTGGGCTCGTCGGCCAGCAGCACCGGCGGGTGGTTGATCAGCGCCCGGGCAATGGCCACGCGCTGTTGCTGGCCGCCCGACAGTTCGTTGGGGCGGTGGTCCACGCGCGCGCCTAGGCCCACCGCTTCCAGCGCGGCGCGTGCCCGGTCGCGGCGCTCGTGCGGCGGCACCCGCGCATAGCCCAGCGGCATGGCCACGTTGTCCAACGCGCTCATCCGTGGCAGCAGGTGGAAGCCCTGGAACACGAAGCCGATGGTCTCCCGCCGCAGCGCCGCCAGCGCCTCGGCGTCGAGCGTGGCCACGTCCACGCCATTGCACAGGTACTGGCCGGCGCTGGGAGTGTCCAGGCAACCGATCAGGTTCATCAGGGTCGACTTGCCCGATCCCGACGGACCCATGATCGCGATGAACTCCCCGGGCATCACCGTGAGGTCCACGTCGCGCAGCGCGACCACCTCGGCCTCGCTCCCGGGGGAATAGACCTTGCCCAACCCGCGGGTGCGGATCACCGGGACCGCACTCCCGTCCGACACCGAGGCCATGGTCATTGCACGTTCGCCCGCTCGCCGGTGACCAGCAGGTCGCCGGCCTTCACCGCGCCGGCGATTTCGGTGCTGGTCCCGTCGCTGGCGCCGACCCGCACCTGCACCGGGACGGGCTGGCCGTTCTCCAGGCGGTAGACCGTCACCCGGCGTGCGCCGGCCAGGCCCGCCAGCTGGCGCTGCACGGCCTGGCGTTGCGCGTCGTCCAGGCTGGCGAGGAAGCCGGCGAAGTTCTGCTGGAAGCGTTCGAGCATGCGCTGGCGCATCTGCCCGCTGGCGCCGCCGCCCTGGCCTGCGCGCTGCATGACCATGCCCGGCGGCATCCCGCCGGCACTGCCACCGGCACGCTGTGCGTTCTGCGCCGCCGTTTCCATCGCCTTGCGCATTTCTTCCTGGCGCGCACGCGCGGCGGCGGCATCGGCATCGAACGCGGCCTGCTGCGCCGGCGTGAGTTCCAGCGTCGCCACGAACGTCGCCAGGTCGTCGATCATCCCCGTGCCGCCGCGCGGCCCGGCGGGCGCGGCGCCAGCCGGCTGGCTGGCCGGCTTGAAGCGCAGCGCGGCGTTGGCGACCTTGAGCACGTCGTCGCGGCGGCTGACCTCGATCTCGGCGTTGACCGTCAGCCCCGGCAGCAGGGTGCCGTCGCTGTTGTCCACGGCGACGACGACCGGGTAGGTGACCACGTTGTTGGTGGTGGTCGCGGCCAGGCGCACCTGCTGCACCTGGCCGCGGAACTGGCGGTCCGGGAAGGCGTCGACCGTGAAGGACACGCCCTGCCCCGGCTTGACCTGGCCGATGTCGGCCTCGTCCACGGCCAGTTCGATCTTCATCTGCGCCAGGTCTTCGGCGATGGTGAACAGCTCCGGCGCCTGCAGGCTGGCGGCCACGGTCTGGCCCGGCTCGATGCTGCGGGTCAGGACCACGCCGTCGACCGGCGAACGGATCACGGTGCGATCGAGGTTGACCCGGGTGGTCTGGGTCGAGGCGGTCTGTTGCTGGATCTGCGCGCGGGCGGCGGCGACCTGGGCATTGGCCTGGTCGAGCGCGGTGCGGGCGAGGTCGACGTCGCTGCGCGCGACCAGCTGCCGCTGCACCAGCTCGGCCTTGCGCTGGTAGTCGAGCGCGGCATTTCGCTGGGTGGCCAGGGCCTGCTCCAGCGTGGCCCGTGCGCTGGCGATCTGCGCATTGCCCTGCGCGATCTGGGCCTCGTAGGTCTTCGGGTCGATCCGCGCCAGCACCTGGCCCTGGGTCACCCGGTCGTTGAAGTCGACCAGGATCTCGGTCACCTGGCCGGAGATCTGGCTGCCGACGGTGACCGTGGAGGTTGCGCTGAGGGTGCCGGTCGAGGAAATCGCCACCCGGATGTTGCCGCGCTCCACCACCGCGGTGCGGAACGCACCTTCGTCGCCGGCGCTCCGCTGCTGCCTCCAGAATCCTATCCCCACGCCCAGCAGCACCAGGACGGCGATACCGGCGACGACGCGGAACAGCACGGGCCGCGATCGGCGGGCGTGCGGACGGGACGGTTGGCTCATGCGCGCATCTTGCAAAGGGGGACGCACACTCTAACGCGCGGCCTGGCGCCGGGTTGACCGGCTAAGCGCCGCCTGCAGGCGGCGGCTGCGGAAAGCGGACCGTCGCGACCGTCCCGGTATCCAGCGCGCTATCCAGCGCGATCTGCCATCCGAAGCGTTCGCACAGGCGCAGGACGATCGACAGTCCCAGGCCGGTCCCCATCGGGCGTTCCGGGGCGGCCCGGTAGAACGGCTCGAACGCCCGCGCCAGCGCCTCCGGCGCCATGCCGATGCCGGTATCGCTCACCTCGACGCTGTCGGGACCGATGGTGATGGCAACGGTGCCCCGGTCGGTGTAGCTGCAGGCGTTCCGCAGCAGGTTGCCGATGACCACGTGGAGCACGCGCGGCGGTGCGTACAGCTGCGGGCGCGCATTGCAGTGCACCTCGAGCTGGACCGGCTTGTCGCCGAGGAGCATGCGCGCGCTGTCGGCCTCTTCCTGCACGACCTCGCAGACGTCGAACCATTCGCTCTGCGGCTCGATGTCCGAGTCGCGCGCCAGGATCAGGAAGGCATCGATCACCGCCTCCATGTCGCGGCCCGAGCGCTGGATGCGTTGCAGGCTGCGCACCACCCGAGGCGACAGCGCCGGATCCTCGAGGGCCATGTCGCTGGCCACCCGGATCACGGTCAGCGGCGTGCGCAGCTCATGGCTGGCATCGCGGGTGAAATTGCGCTCGCGCTCCAGCTGCGCCTCCACCCGCCCGCCCAGGGAGTGCAATGCGCGCGCCAGCTGCCGCGCCTCGCCCTCCATGTCGGCAGGCAGGCGTTCGGGCGCCAGCGCGGCGATGTCGGGGTGGCGCGGATCCCAGCGCGACACCAGGCGCGCCAGCCAGGCCACCGGCGACACCATGCGCTTGGACGCCTTGTAGGTCAGCCAGGTGGCGCCGTAGATCGCGAACAGCGCCAGCATCGCCGGCAGCACCGCGAACCACAGCGCAACCCGGGTGGCCTGGTCGCGCAGGTAGACCAGGTACAACGTCCCGGCCTGCTGCTGGTCGACCCATACCAGCTGGCCGTCGGCCGCCAGGTCGTGGAAGCCCGGCGCCAGCGGGCGCAGGTGGGCCGGCAGCGACAGGTTCGAGTACCCCGCCTCGACCAGGTAGCCGCGCAGGGAGAAGTTGTTGGGCGGGGGTTGCGCCGGCGACGCCTCGTAGAGCTGCCAGAAGTGGCGGGCTTCGTCCTGAAGGGTGGCCTGGATGAAGCCGTACTTGAACAGGGTCGCGACGACGTAGAAAGCGACCAGGATCGCCAGGCTCGCCATGACCATCTGCACGATGAAGGCGATCCGGATCTTCCTTGGCAGACCGTGCGGCATTCGGGGTGGGCTGGGAGGTGGCTGCCGAGTCTAGGCAAAGGCGGATCGAGCCGGCGTGATTGTCCGGCCCGACCTGCGCATGGCGCCAGTCCCCGGCGGTGGCACCGGCCGCTTCGGCTGGATCAGTTCGCAGCCACCGGCTGGGCGATGTCGGCCACCCGGTAGCCCGCGCTCTGCACGGTATGCAGCAGCGGCCGGTCGAACGGCTTGTCGATCACCTTGCGCAGGTTGTAGAGGTGGCTGCGCAACGTGTCCGAGTCGGGCAGGCTGTTGCCCCAGATCTCGCGCTCGATCTCCTGGCGGCTGACCACGCGCGGCGATTCGCGCATCAGGATGGTCAGCAGCTTCAGGCCGATCGGCGACAGCTGCAGTTCCAGGTCGCCGCGCGTCACGCGCATGCTCACCGGGTCCAGCACGAGGTCGGCGACGGTCAGCACCTCGGACCCGACCTGGCGGCGCTCGCGGCGGATCAGCGCACGCAGGCGCGCTTCCAGCTCCTGGATCGCGAATGGCTTGGTCAGGTAGTCGTCGGCGCCATGGCTCAGGCCGGTGAGCTTGTCGTCCAGGGTGTCGCGCGCGGTCAGCATCAGCACGGGGGTGGACTTGCGTGCGTCGCTGCGCAACCGGCGACAGACCTCGATGCCGTCCAGCCGCGGCAGCATCAGGTCCAGCACCACCGCGTCGTAGCTGTTCTCGGCGGCGAGGCGATAGCCGTCCAGGCCGTCGGCGGCGTAGTCGACTTCGAAACCCCGGCTTTCGAGGTACTCGCCGATCATCTCGGAGATGTTTCGGTTGTCCTCGACGACCAGCACCAGCCCGGCGGTCTCTTTGCCCTGACGCATATCCCACTCCGTGTTTTCAGCTTTGTGAACCTTGCCGGTGCCCGGGTGGATGGCGTGTGAAGGCACTGCCTCGAGCGGGAGGCGCAAGCGGCCCTCCCGCGCACCGGTTCAGCCCGCGTTTCGGAATTGCGGAAGGCCGGCGCTACAGCAGCGGCTCCAGCGCGGACCAGGCGTTCTCGAGCAGGCGAGGCTGGGCCGCGGCGGTGGGATGCAGGCCGTCGGATTGCATCAGGCCGGGCTGGAGGGCCACGCCCTCGAGGAAGAACGGCACCAGTGCGACCCCATGCTGCCGGGCCAGGTCCGCATAGACCTGGCGCAGGCGCTGGCGGTAGGCCGGACCATAGTTGGGCGGAACATCGATGCCGAGCAGCAGCACCTTGGCGCCGGCATCCTCGGCCAGAACGGCCATCTTTTCCAGGTTGCCTCGCACCTGCGCCGGTGCCAGTCCGCGAAGGGCGTCGTTGCCACCCAGCTCGACCACCACCACCGAGGGCCGGTGCTTGGCCAGCAACGCGGGCAGCCGTACCAGCGCACCGGCGGTGGTTTCGCCGCTTATGCTGGCATTGACCACCTCGCGCGGCCGGTCATCGCGCGCGGCCAGCCGGCGGCCGAGCAGGCTGACCCAGCCCGAGCCCGCCGGTATGTTGTGCTCGGCGCTCAGGCTGTCGCCCACCACCAGCACCGGACCGGTGGCCGGACCTCTGGCACAGGCCAGCACCGGGGCCAGCAGCGATGCTGCCAGCAGCAGCCAGCACGCCAGCCGGCGTGGCCGCCCCGCGACCATGCCCCGCCAAGCTTCGATCATCCGCATCCTGGAGACTCCCATCGATACCCTGTCCACTACCGCCCCCAGCATAGCCACCGCGATCGCCGTGAACGATGTCGGCAAGTCGGTGGCCGGGCCGGAAGGAGAAGTGCGGATACTCGATGGCGTCGACTTGACCGTCGATGAAGGCGGCACGGTCGCCATCGTAGGCGCCTCCGGCTCGGGCAAGACCACCCTGCTCGGGCTGCTGGCCGGGCTGGACCTGCCGAGCCGCGGCAGCATCACCCTGGCCGGGCAGCGGCTGGACGCCCTGGACGAGGAGGCGCGCGCGGCGCTGCGGGCGCGCGAAGTCGGATTCGTGTTCCAGAGTTTCCACCTGCTGCCGTCGCTGACCGCCGAGGAAAACGTGGCGCTGCCGCTCGAGCTGGCCGGCCGCGAGGACGCGGCGCGGGTGCGCGAGGTGCTCGAGTCGGTCGGCCTGGACAAGCGGCGCCGGCATTACCCGCGCCAGCTCTCCGGCGGCGAGCAGCAGCGCGTGGCCCTGGCCCGCGCCTTCGTCGGCCGGCCACGGATCCTGTTCGCCGACGAGCCCACCGGCAACCTCGACCAGGCCACCGGCCAGCATGTCAGCGACCTGCTGTTCGAGCTCAACCGCCGCAACGCCACCACCCTGGTGCTGGTAACCCACGACCTGGCGCTGGCGCGGCGCTGCCGGCGGGTGTATCGCCTGGATGGCGGCCGCCTGCATGCGGTCGCGCCGCTTGTCGACGGCGAACAGGCCGGGGACCCGGCATGAACGTTCTGCGGCATGCGGCGCGTTCTCTGCGCCGTGAATTCCTCGCGGGCGACCTGATGACCGTGTTCGCCGCGCTCGCCCTGGGGGTGGCGGCGATGACCGCGGTCGGCACCCTGGTCGACCGGGTGACCCTGGCCCTGACCTCCAGCGCCGCCGAGGTCGTCGGTGGCGACCTGGGCGTGCGCGGTCGCGAGGAGCCGCCGGCGGGACTGGCCGACGAGGCCCGCCAGCGCGGCTTGCGCAGCGTCCGCATGGTCGCGTTCCCGAGCGTGCTGTTCCACGGCGAGGCCAGCCAGATGGCCACGGTCAAGGGCGTGAGCGAGGGTTATCCGCTGCGCGGACAGCTGCGCGTCGGGCACGACGCGGACGGCTCGGGTGACCAGGCCGCGGGAACGCCGGCGCCCGGCGAGGCCTACGCCGATCCGCGCCTGCTCAAGGCGCTCGGCGTGCAGGTGGGCGACGAGATCGAGTTCGGCAACGGCCGCGTGCGCATTACCGCAGTGCTGCTGGCCGAGCCGGACGCTTCCGGCGAGCTGCTGCAGATGGCCCCGCCGTTGCTGGTCAATCGCGCCGACGTCGATGCCGCCGGCCTGCTCGGCCCGGGCAGCCGCGCCTCCTACCGGCTGATGTTCGCCGGCGACGCCGCCGCCATCGACGACTTCCGCCAGTGGCTGCAGCCACGCCTGGACGGCCGCGCGCGCCTGGTCACGATCGAGGACGCGCAGCAG
Organism: Pseudoxanthomonas sp. Soil82; assembly: GCF_040446535.1. Taxonomy (NCBI): domain Bacteria; kingdom Pseudomonadati; phylum Pseudomonadota; class Gammaproteobacteria; order Lysobacterales; family Lysobacteraceae; genus Pseudoxanthomonas; species Pseudoxanthomonas sp. Soil82. Next base: position 101,638 of record NZ_JBEAAK010000004.1, on the reverse strand, counting down.
GGACTGCGCGGCGCGTTCGACCGCGCCGGACGCTTCCTCGCCCTGTCGGCGTTGCTCGCGGTACTGCTGGCCGGCGTGGCCACGGCACTGGCGGCCAACCGTTTCGCCCTGCGCCGGATCGACACGGTGGCGGTCCTGCGCTGCCTGGGTGCGCGCCAGCGCGACATCCTGGCGGCCCTGTCGCTGCAACTGCTGCTGCTGGCAGTCCCGGCCTGCGTGCTGGGCATCGGCATCGGCATGCTCGCGCAGATGGCGCTGGTCGAAGTGCTGGGCAGCCTGATCCCGGCGCGCCTGCCACTGCCGCAGGCGACGCCGGTCCTCAGCGGGGCCGGCATCGGCCTGCTGTTGCTGCTGGGCTTCGGCCTGCCGCCGCTGCTGCGCCTGCGCGGGGTCCCGCCGATGCGCGTGCTCAACCGCAGCTTCGCCGCGTTGCCCCCCACTTCGCTGCTCACTTACCTGGCCGCCCTCGCCGCGACAGTGGCGCTGGCCGTCTACGCCACCGGCGACCTGCCGCTGGCGGCCTGGATCCTCGGCGGCCTCGGCGCACTCGCGGTGCTGTCCGCGCTGGCCGGCATCGTGCTGTTGTGGCTGCTGCGGCGGGTGCAACGGCGGGTGGGTGGCGCATGGAAGCTGGGGCTGGCGGCACTGACCCGGCGGCGCGGCCTGGCCGTGGTGCAACTGGTCGGATTGTCTCTGTCGCTGTGCGCGCTGCTGCTGCTGGCCGTGGTCGGCCCGGGGCTGCTCGGCGAGTGGCGCGACCGGCTGCCGCCGGATACGCCCAACCACTTCCTCCTGAACATCCAGCGCGACCAGGCCGGCGCCGTGGAAAGCACGCTGCGCGGCATCGGCGTGGCCGATCCCGACCTGCAGCCGTTCGGCACCGGCCGGCTGGTGGCGATCAACGGCCGGCCGCCACGGCGCGAAGCCGACGATGGCGCTGACGGCGCCGGGGACGAGGCCAACCGGCCGGTGAATTTCTCCTGGCGCAGCACCTTCCCGCCGGCAAACACGCTGCTGGCAGGCACGTTCTGGAAGCCGGGAAGCACCGGCGCCGAAGCCTCGGTCGAGGAAGGCTGGGCCGGGCGCTACGGACTCGGCCTGGGCGACACGGTCACCCTGCAGCTGGGCGAGCAGGAGCGCACGTTCACCGTGACCAGCCTGCGCAAGGCCGATTGGGATTCGTTCCGGGTCAACTTCTTCCTGTTGCTCAATGCCGGCGCGGTCGGCGACGCGCCTTACAGCCTGATCTCCAGCTTCCACCTTCCGTCCGGCCGCACCGCGGCGCTGGCGCCGGTGGCCCGCGAGTTCCCGAACGTGTCGGTGCTGGAAATCGACGCGATCCTGCAGCGCGTGCGCGAAGTGATCGAGCAGGTGGCCCAGGCGGTACAGCTGGTGATGGGCTTCAGCCTGGCCGCCGGCGTGCTCGTGCTGCTCGCGGCGCTGCAGGCGACCGCCGGTGAGCGCCGCTTCGACAGCGCGGTGCTGCGCACCCTGGGCGCGCGGCACGGCCAGCTGCGCGGCGCGGTGCTGGTCGAATTCGGCGCACTGGGACTGCTCGCGGCGATCCTGGCGGTCGGCGCGGCCGCGCTCATCGGCACCCTCGTGTCGCGCCAGCTGTTCGAACTGGCGCTGTCGCCGCCGTGGACGTCGCTGCTCGCCGGCGGCGCGCTGGGAGTGCTGCTGAGCCTGGTGGCCGGCTGGTCGGGAACCCGGCGGATCCTGCGCACCCCGCCGGCGCTGGCGCTGCGGGAGGCCTGAGCGCCGGCCCCGTCGCGCGGGGCGATACCGTGCAGCCGGGCCTCTTCGGGAGGCCGGCGCGCGCGAGGCGATGATCGGGACGTGGCGCTGGCCTATGCTGCGCTCCCGGTTCCCACGAGTGCGCCTGCCCGATGCCCGCCCTGCCCGTCTCCAGCTATTTCGTCCCGCTGCTGCTCCTGCTGGGCAGCAACGTGTTCATGACCTTCGCCTGGTACGGGCACCTGAAGTACAAGCATGCCCCGCTGCTGACCGTGATCCTGGTCAGCTGGGGCATCGCCTTCTTCGAATACCTGCTGATGGTGCCGGCCAACCGGATGGGCAGCGCGGTGTATTCGGTGGTCCAGCTCAAGACGATCCAGGAGATCATCACCCTGGTGGTGTTCGCCGGCTTCTCGGCCTGGTACCTCGGCCAGCCGCTGAAGTGGAACCACTATGCGGCCTTCGTGCTGATCGTCGGCGCGGCATTCCTGATGTTCTACGAAGGCCCGGCCGCGGCGCGCTGAGCCGCCGGCCCGCGTCCGTAGCGCGATGCGCCCCGCGCCGCGCGGGGCGCCGGGCTCAGAAGCGGATCTTCCCGGTCAGGATGTCCTTGAACATCACCCAGTCGCCGGCGAAGGAGTAGAACGGATGGCGGAAGGTCGCCGGCCGGTTCTTCTCGAAGAAGAAGTGCCCGATCCAGGCGAAGCCATAGCCGCACGCCAGCGCGGCCAGCAGCCACCACGGGTTGCCGCGCGCGATCGCCAGGGCCAGCAGTACCAGCACGCCGCAGCTGCCGATGAAGTGCAACCGCCGCGAGGTGCGGTTGCTGTGCTCGGACAGGTAATACGGATAGAACTCGCGGAAACTGGCGAAACGGGCCATCGCATCCCCTCCCAGGGAACGCCGCGCGCTACGCGCTGCGCGGCGCGAACATGATGACGGCCATGCCGGCCAGGCACAACGCCACGCCCAGCAGGTCCCAGCGGGTCGGGCGGACGCCGTCGACCCCCCACAGCCAGAAGATCGCCAGGCTGATGTAGACCCCGCCGTAGGCCGCATAGACGCGGCCGGTCGCGGTCGGATGCAGGGTCAGCAGCCAGGCGAAGAGCGCCAGGCTCGCGGCGGCGGGCACCAGCAGCCAGGCGCTTCCGCCATTGCGCAGCCACGACCACACCAGCCAGCAGCCGGCGATCTCGGCCAGCGCGGTGATCGCGAACAGGAGGAAGGTGGCCATGGCCGGCGCTCAGTCCCGCCCGCCACGCTCGAGCCGCTTGGCGCGGTCCCAGTAGGCCTCCTGCTGGTCGAGCGCCAGCGTCGGCAACGGCGTGCCGTCGTCCTGCGCCAGCTGCTCCATGGCGCGGAAGCGGCGCTCGAACTTGAGGTTGGCCCGGCGCAGCGCGGCGCCGACGTCGACCTTGGCATGGCGGGCCAGGTTGGCGGCCACGAACAGCAGGTCGCCGATCTCGTCCTCCAGCCGGGCGCGGTTGTCCTCGACCGCACCGCGGTCGAACTCGGCACGGACCTCTTCGATCTCCTCGTGCAGCTTGGCGATCACCGGCCCTGGCCCGGGCCAGTCGAAACCGGTGCGCGCCGCCCGCGACTGCAGTTTCACCGCGCGCTGCCATTCGGGCAGTCCACGGGAAATACCGGCCAGCGCGGAGCGATCCTCTTCGCCGGCGGCGACGCGCTCGGCGCGCTTGATCGCCTCCCAGTTCAGGGTCTGCTCGTCGGCGTCGGCGAAACTGGCGTCGCCGAACACATGCGGGTGCCTGCGCACCATCTTGTCGCCGATCGCCACGGCCACGTCGTCGAAGGCGAACGCACCCTGTTCGCTGGCCATCTGCGCATGGAACACCACCTGCAACAGCAGGTCGCCGAGTTCGTCCTTCAGCGCGTCCAGGTCGTTGCGGTCGATCGCGTCGGCGACTTCGTAGGCCTCCTCGATCGTGTAGGGCGCGATGGTGGAGAAATCCTGCTCGCGGTCCCACGGGCAGCCGCCCTGCGGATCGCGCAGACGCGCCATGATTTCCAGCAGGCGGTCGATGGGGCGGGTGGCGTCATCCATGCGGGGACTCCAGGGTGGCAAGGAAGGACAAGGCGATTTTGCCGGACCCAGCACTGCAGGCGCCCTTCTTGGAGGAGCCCATCGGACGGCGACGCGGGCGTCGGGGGATGGGGCCTCACTTGGAGCGGCGGCGTCGGGTCGCCGATGAATCGGCTCCTACAACAGCCAGTCGCGCCAAGGCAGGTCCGGGTCGCCCAGCGCGATGAAATCGCCGTTGAGCAGCGACTCGCGCCGGTTGTAGCGGAACGGCTTGCCGGTGTCGGCGGCAAGCAGCGCGCCTCCGGCCGCATGCAGCACGCATTGCGCCGCGGCGGTGTCCCACTCCGAGGTCGGGCCGAAGCGCGGGTAGACGTCGAGTCCGCCTTCGGCGATCCGGCAGAACTTCAACGACGAACCCAGCGCAACCTCTTCGATCGGCCCCATCCGGTCGAGCACCGCCTGGGTGCGGGCGTCCCGGTGCGAACGGCTGGCGGCCACCCGCAGCGGCGCGGTCGCCGGCGCACGGGCGCGCAGCACGCTGTCGCGATGGCCGTCGCGGCGGTAGCCCAGCTCGCCGCGCACGGCATGCCAGACCTGGCCGCCGACCGGCGCCTGGACCACGCCCAGGGCCGGCGCGCCCTGGTGGATCAGGGCGATGTTGACGGTGAACTCGCCGTTGCGCTTGACGAACTCGCGGGTGCCATCGAGCGGATCGACCAGCCAGTAGCTGGACCAGTGCTGGCGGGTCGCCCAGGGAATGTCGGCCGATTCCTCCGACAGCACCGGCAGGTCGGGCGTCAGCCGCTCCAATCCCTCGACGATGATCCGGTGCGCGGCCAGGTCGGCGGCGGTGAGCGGGCTGGCGTCGTCCTTGTGGGCGACGTCGAAGCTTCCGGCGTAGATCTCCATGATCGCCGCGCCCGCCTGACGGGCGATCGCGATCACGGTCTCGCGCAGGTCGGCGGTGATCCTGATCATCGTGCGGCCAGCCAGGCGCGGGCGATGAACAGGGCGGCCAGCGACCGGCCTTCGGAAAAATCATCTCGCAACATCAGCTGTTCCAGATCCTGCAGTTTCCAGGGAATGCCTTCGAGCTCCTCCGGCTCGTCGCCGGGAAGCTTCTCGGGATAGAGGTCGCGTGCCACCACCAGCCAGGAGACATGGCTCATGTAGGTGGGCGCAAGGGTCATGCCGCGCAGCACATCGAGCCGGCGGGCGCCGTAGCCGGCCTCCTCCTTCAGCTCGCGGTCGGCCGCCTGTTCCGGCGTCTCGCCGGCATCGATGCGGCCCTTGACCAGCCCCAGTTCGTAGCGGTGCACGCCGGCCGCGTATTCGCGCACCAGCAGCACGGTCCCATCGTCCAGCATGGGCACCACCACCACTGCGCCGTGGCCGCGGCTGACCATGCGCTCGAAGCGCCGGCGCTCGCCGTTGCCGAATTCCAGGTCCAGGCGTTCGAGCCGGTATGGTCCGACGTCCTGGGCGGTGGTCTCGTGGATGACCGGGAGGCGACGGCTCACGGCAAGTACCCGCGGCGCGGCCGCGGCGCGGCCGATATCATGGCGGGATGCACGAACGTGATCATGAGCCGCGAATGCTAGCAGACCCGGCGACCGAACAGGCCGGCGCACGGTGGCGGGAACGCGACCTGGCCGTGCTCTGGCACCCCTGCACGCAGATGCGCGAGCACCCCGACGTCCTGCCGCTGGTGCCCATCGAGCGCGGCACAGGCGCCTGGCTGCACGGCTACGACGGACGCCGCTACCTCGACGGCGTCAGCAGCTGGTGGACCAACCTGCACGGGCACGCCGAGCCGCGAATCGCCGCCGCCATCGCACGCCAGGCCGGCACCCTGGAACAGGTGATCCTGGCCGGCTTTTCGCATGCGCCGGCGGTGGAACTGGCCGAGCGGCTCCTGGCCCTCGCGCCGCGACAGGCGGGCCGCGCGCCACTGGCGAAAGTGTTCTACGCCGACAACGGCTCCGCCGGCGTGGAGGTGGCGCTGAAGATGGCGTTCCACTGGTTCCGCAACCGGGGCGAGCCGGGTCGCACCAAGTTCGTCGCCCTCGAGAACGGCTACCACGGCGAGACGTTGGGCGCGCTGGCGGTCGGCGACATCCCGCTGTACCGGCGCATCTATGCGCCGCTGCTGGCGCAGGCCCTGTTCGCGCCCTCGCCCGACGCCTACCTCGCCACGCCCGGCCAGTCCCCGGCGCAGCGCGCCGCGCAGGCCGCCGACGCGCTGGCCGACCTGTTCGACCGCCACCCTGGCGAGATCTGCGCCGTGATCCTGGAACCAAGGCTGCAGTGCGCCGGCGGCATGCGCATGCACGATCCGGCCTACCTGCGCCGGGCGCGCGAGCTGTGCGATGCCAACGGGGCGTTCCTCATCGCCGACGAGATCGCCACCGGATTCGGCCGCACCGGCACCCTGTTCGCCTGCGAACAGGCCGGTATCTCGCCCGACCTGATGTGCCTGTCCAAGGGCCTGACCGGTGGCTTCCTGCCGCTGGCCGCGGTGCTGGCCACGCAATCGCTGTACGACGGCTTCCTCGACGATTCGCGCGAGCGCGCGTTCCTCCACTCGCACAGCTACACCGGTAACCCGCTGGCCTGCGCGGCGGCGATGGCATCCCTGGATATCTTCGAAAGCGATGGCGTGCTGGAACGCAACCGTGCCACGGCCGCGGCGATGGCGGTCCTGGCCGCGCCGCTGGCCGCGCACCGCCACGTCGCCGACGTGCGCCAGGCAGGCATGGTCGTGGCGTTCGAGCTGACCCGCGACGGCGACCGCGCCACGCCGTTCCCCGCAGCCGCGCGCGTCGGCCTGCGCGCCTACCGTGCGGCGCTGGCGCGCGGCGTGCTGCTGCGCCCGCTGGGCGACATCCTGTACTGGATGCCGCCGTACTGCGTCGACGACGCGCAGCTGCAACTGCTCGCCTCGGTCACGGCCGAGGCCATCGAGGAGGCCACCGCGTGCGCGTGACCCGCTGCCATGTCGACCTGCCCCTGCATATCGGCGCCGACCTGGCGCTGCCCGAGCGCGCGGCCAACCACCTGGTGCGCGTGTTGCGGCTGCGCGAAGGCGATGGCTGCGTGCTGTTCAACGGCGACGGCCACGACTACCCGGCGCGGCTGGCCGCCATCGGCAAGCGCGAGGCACGCGTGGAAGTGCTGGCGCGCGAGCCGGTCGCCAACGAGTCGCCGCTGCGGATCGTCCTGCTCCAGGGCATCGCGCGCGGCGAGAAGATGGACCTGATCCTGCAGAAGGCCACCGAACTGGGCGTGGCCGCCGTCGTCCCGGTCTCGGGCGACCGCACCGAGGTGCGGCTGGATGCCGAACGCGCCGGAAAGCGCCTGGCCCACTGGCGCAGCGTGCTTGAGTCGGCGTGCGAGCAGTCCGGGCGGGCGCGGGTGCCGGCGCTGGGAGCGCCGGCGACGCTGGATGCGGCGGCGCGCGCGATCGACGGCGAAGGCCTGCGCCTGGTACTCGATCCGCAAGGCGAACACCGGCTGGACAGCCTGCACTCGCCGGCAGGCGGGAACGTGTGGATCGCGATCGGCCCGGAGGGCGGCTGGTCGCCGCGCGACCGCACCATCCTGCAGGCGGCCGGCTTCAGCGGACTGCGACTGGGGCCACGGGTGCTACGTACCGAAACTGCGGGCCTGGCGGCCATTGCCGCCCTGCAGGCACGCTTCGGCGACCTGTAGGGCCGACTCGCCTGCTGCTCTTCCGCCGCCGCTGGCCACGAGTCCCGCCGTCCCAGTAGCAGTGGGGCGAGCCCCGCTCTACGCAGAGTCGGGCTTTGGCAGCGGGACAGGCCCCAGGGCGGTTTTCAGACAGGAACGGCGCGACGCGCCGGCCGGTCCGGGCGACGACGCCGGCTCGGCCTCAGGCCGCGGCGGCCATCGCCTCGCCGATCATGCGCTCCACGCCTTCCAGGTCCGGCAGCAGGGCACTCTGGTCGCCGAGCAGGACGCGCATCTGCACCCCGCGCGGCAGGTCTTCCTCCGACGCGTCGGCCAGCAGGCTGTCGCGCGGCACCGAGACCAGCTGCGGGAACGAGGCCGTCAGCAGGGCGAAATACGGCAGGGTCTCGTCCTTGCCCAGGCCCTTGAGCACGATCACGCGGTTGTTGCGCATCGCCGGCTCCTCGCCCAGCCCGGCCAGGCGCGAGAACGCCACCAGGGGCACGTTCCACCCGTGCCAGACGATCTGCCCCGGCAGCCACGCCGGCGCACCCTCCACCGGCTCGATCGCCACGCGCGCCAGCACTTCGGCCACCGTCGCATTGGGCAGGAGCAGGCGCTCTTGGCCCACCTGGATCATGACACCGCGGATTTCGTCGCTGTTATAGGCCATCTGTCCTTCGTCCTCGAACGGTCTGCCGGCTCAGGGCCAGCGCGCGGCCAGCTGTTCGGCCAGCTGCGCCGGGGCGCCGAGCTCGGCACCACCGGCCGCCATCAGTTTCACCGCCGATGCGTCGTAGCAGCCCTCTAGCGACTGCCCGGCGACATGGCCACCGCGGGTGGCCAGCGCCAGCACGGCATCGATCCGTGCCGGGTCCGCGCCGCTGAGCACGATGACCGCGCTCTCGGCCGGCGGCAACGACGCGACCAGCTCGCTGTCGCCGTCGGTGAAGGCCAGGCCCTCGTCGCTGGCTTCGATGCCGACCGCCTGGGGCAGCACGTAGACGGTGGCCGCGGAGACGGCGTCGCCCGGCATGGCCATGGCCACCGGCAGCGCCGATACGCGCGCCAGCTGCTTGACCAGGTTGTCGTAACGGCCGCCGTCGAGCTTGAGCTGGACCAGCAGGGGCCGGGTGAACCCGGCCGGGAGCGCGCCGATCAGCTTGCGTACCGCGTCCGGGCCGCCGATGCCGGCGATCACCAGGACCGCACCCTTGACGATATCGTCGGTCCCTTCCGGCTCCAGCGCCACGAGTTCGAGGCGCGAGAAGTCCGGCAGCGGGGGCGGTTCGCGCCCGGCGCGCTCGAACGCCGGCGCCGCGGCATCGTCGCTCAGCGACCAGGCGGACGGCGAGGGCGCGGCGATGGCCGGCTCGGGCAGGTTCTCGCCGGGGCGGTCCTCCGGCAGCGCCTCGGCGCGCGCGGCGGCTTCGGCCAGGTGGGTGTCGAACGGATCCTCGGCGTGCAGCTGGGCCGGCGTTGCCGGGGCACCGGGCTGCAGGTCGATCACCAGGTCCTGCTCGCGGCCGGGCGGGAGCACGTCGTCGTGGCCGTGCAGCTTGGCCGCCAGGTGGCGGATCCAGCGCTGCGCTTCCCAGCCATCACGACGCGCGGCCAGGTCGGCCTCGTCGAACACGACCAGCAGGCCGGGCGACTCCAGCACGGGCTCCAGGGCGACCAGGGCGTCTTCGACCGCCGGCTCCAGCGCGACCAGCACCGCCTGCGGCCCGGCCGCGGCCAGGGTCCCGGCGTCGAGCACGGTCGGATCTTCCTCGAGCACCACCTGGGCGCCCGCCGCATCCAGCGCCTCGCGCAGGCGGTCGCGCGCGGCACCGGCGCGCGCGAGCAGCGCCACCGGCTTGCGTGCGTCAGCCACGGACACGGGCGATCCCCAGCAGGTCGTACACGTTTCGCATCAGGTCCAGTTCCTGGTACGGCTTGCCGAGGTAGCGCTGCACGCCGATCTCGAACGCGCGCTGGCGATGCTTCTCGCCGGTACGCGACGTGATCATCACGATCGGCACGCCGCGGAAGCGGTCGTCCGCGCGCATGGCGGTGGCCAGCTCGTACCCGTCCATGCGCGGCATCTCGATGTCCAGCAGCATCAGGTCGGGCACGCGCTCCTCCAGGCGCTCCAGCGCTTCGATGCCGTCGCGGGCGACGACCACCTCGAAGTTGTGGCGCTCCAGTACGCGGCCGGTGACCTTGCGCATGGTCAGCGAATCGTCGACCACCATGACCAGCGGCACGTGGCGCGCCTGCTGCGGCTCGACCGCGGCCGGTCGCTCCGGCTGGGCCAGGTGGCGGCGCACCAGCGGGGCGACGTCGAGGATCACCACCACGTGGCCGTCGCCGGTGATGGTTGCGCCGTAGATGCCCGGGACCGAGGAGATCTGCAGGCCGACCGGCTTGACCACGATTTCGCGGTTGCCGACGACCTGGTCGATGGCCACCGCGGCGCGCAGGTCGCCGGCGCGCACCAGCAGCAGCGGCACCTGCGCCTGGCCCTCGGCCTTGGCCGCGCCCTGTCCGACCAGCAGGCCCAGGTCGTGCAGCGCGTACTCCTCGCCTGCATAGCGGTAGACGCCGCCACCGGCCTCGAAGCGTTCGCGCGAGATCCGGCCGATGCCGCTGACCGAAGCCACCGGCACCGCGAAGGTGGTCTCGCCGATCTGCACGAACACCGCCTGGGTCACCGCCAGCGTCTGCGGCAGGCGCAGGGTGAAGGTCACGCCCTTGCCGGCGACCGAGTCGATCTCGACCGTGCCGCCGAGCTGGCGCACCTCGTTGCGGACCACGTCCATGCCCACGCCGCGGCCGGCCAGCTGGCTGACCTTCTCGGAGGTGCTGAAGCCGGATTCGAAGATCACCGAGTCCAGCTCGGCATCGGTCAGCTCCGCACCCGGCTTGATCAGGTTGCGCTGTTCGGCGCGCCGGCGGATCGCGGCGCGGTCCAGGCCGCGGCCGTCGTCGGACACCTGCAGCACGATTTCCGAACCTTCGCGGCGCAGCGCGATGGTGATCGTGCCTTCCTCGTCCTTGCCGTTGCCGCGGCGGTCCTTCGGCGACTCCAGGCCATGGGCCACCGAATTGCGCAGCATGTGCTCCAGCGGCGCGACCATGCGATCGAGGACGTTACGGTCCAGTTCGCCGTGGGTGCCGTCCAGGCGCAGCTGGACCTGCTTGCGGGTGTCGTGCGCGGCCTGGCGGACCACGCGGCGCAGGCGCGGGACGATGCTGTCGAACGGCACCATGCGCGCGCTCATCAGCCCGTCCTGCAGCTCCGAACTCACGCGCGACTGCTGCTGCAGGAGCACGTCGTACTGGCGCGCCAGGTCGTCGAGCACGCCCTGCAGGCCGGTCAAGTCGGCCGCCGATTCGGCCAGGCCGCGGCTGAGCTGCTGCAGCGTGGAGAAGCGGTCCAGCTCCAGCGGGTCGAAGGTCGGGTCGGCGCTGTCCTGTTCACGCTGGTAGCGGGCGACGATCTGGGCCTCGGTTTCCAGGTCCAGGCGGCGCAGCTGGTCGCGCAGTCGAGCGTTGGTGCGGTCCAGCTCGGCCATGGCGCTGCGGAACGCACCCAGCTGCTGCTCCAGGCGCGAGCGGTAGATCGCCACTTCGCCGGCATGGTTGACCAGGTTGTCGAGCAGGTCGGCGCGCACGCGCACCTGCTCCTGCGGCGCGCGCGGCGCGCCTTCGTCCGTGGTGACCGCCGCCTCGTCCTCCACCGGCGCGGACAGGGGCACGTGCGTGCGCACGGGCTCCGGTTCCGCGGCTTCGGCGACCGACGGCGCACCCTTGGGCTCCGGAACGTCCGCAGTCGCTGGCGGCGTCGCCAGCGCGGCCACGTAGCTGGCCTCGGCGGACTCGCCGGGCACGGCCACCGCTTCGCCGCGGATCCGCGCCTCGAACTCGTCGATCAACGCCTGCGGGATGTCGGTGGCGCGATGCACGCGGGTGTGCTGCAGCAGCCGGTGCAGGGCGTCGAACCCGCGCTCCAGCAGCTGGATGTCGCCGCGCTGCAGCTCGGTGCGGTGTTCGGCCACGGCCTCCAGCAGCGATTCGATCACGTGACCGAGGTCGCCGATGCTGGCGATGCCAGCCATGCGCGCGCCGCCCTTGAGCGTGTGCAGGTCCCGCTGCAGGCCGATGATCGCCTCGCGCGAGGACGGGTCCTGGCGGAGCTCCTGGATCAGGCCATCGACATGATCGAGGATATCGACGCCTTCCTCGACGAAGATGTCGACCAGGTCGCGATCCAGTTCGTTGAAATCGAGCATCGGACCGTCGGCCACGGCCTCCTCCTCGGAGCGGAACTCGGGCAACGGCGCGCCAAGCGCCGGCATGGCGACCACGGCGGCGACGGTCGCCTCCGCTTCGGCAGACGCCACGTCGGCATCTGCGGCCGGCGCGGTCGCCGCAACGGCCTCTTCGTCCGCGATGCCCATCGGCTCATCGTCGTCGGCAGCGGCAGCAGCTGCCCCGGACGCGTCGGCGGCTCCTGCGTCGATCGCCTCGGCGGCGCCCATGTCCATCTCGAGGGCTTCGAGTTCGACTTCGAGTTCGGCTTCGGCTTGACCCTCGGCGTCTGCTTCCGCAGCTGATTCGGCGTCTGCGTCGATTGCCGGCACGCCTGCAGGCTCGCCTTCGGCCTCCGACGCATGCGCCTCCGACAGGTTGCCCGTCGCGGCTGCCGAATCGATCGCCTCCACGTCGACGAAGGCGGCATCCACCGCCTCGTCGCCGGCGTCGGTCGCGTCCGATCCGGCCGCGACACCTGCTTCAGGCGCGTCGGCCGCGACTTCGCCGGCGGCTTCGAGATCGAAGTCTTCGACGGGCTGGTCGGCCTCGTGCGCGGCGACCACCTCCGCGCGGCCGGACGCATCGCTACCCACCACCGCCGCGGCGGAAGCCGCTGCGAGCACGCCGCTGGCGGCGGCAACGCGACCTGCATCGGCGTCGGCCGGCATGGGGACATCGGCCGGTGCCTGGTCCAGGTACGCCGCCAGGTCCTCGACGCTGGTGAGCTCGACGCCCGCCTGCGGGAGCGTGTCCTGCAGCGCTTCGGCCTCCGGCTCGGCGACCTGCGGCCAGCGCGCCTCGGGCAGGCTTTCGGACAGGGTGCGCAGGCGCTCGGCCAGCGCGGTGAAGCGCGGAATGCGCGGCGACTCGGCCTGCAGCGCGCGGATGCAGCCACGGATGGCGTCGGCCATGGCCGCCAGGGCGTCGACCGCCTCGGCGTCCGGCACCCGGGACGCGGCGAGCGAGCGCTTCACGAAGGTTTCGGCCGCGTCGGTGACGCCGGTGATCTCCGGCACGTCGGTCATGGCGAACGCGCCGTTCATGGTGTGGATGGCGCGCAGCAACGCCTCGCTCGCCGGCTCCGGCGCCTGGCGCGCCGAGGCGATCCAGGCGTCGACGGTCTCCAGGTGCGAAGCGACCTCGGCCTCGAGGATCTCGCGCAGGACGCTGTCGACCGACGCCGGCGTGCCCTCTTCGACCACGAGGACCGGCTCGGCCGCGGGAGCCGCGGACGGCGCGGCAGCCGGGGTGTAGAAGACGTCCTCGCCGGCGGCGACGCGGTCGGCGACCGCCTCCATCGCGTACAGGTCGGCGGTCACGCTGCCTTCGCCGCGCAATGCCGCATCGAACTGCGGCAGCACGTCGCAGGCCTGCTGCACCATCGCCAGCACCGCCGGACCCGGGGCGCGGGTGCCGTCGAGCACGCGGTTGAGCATGCCCTCGATCTTCCAGCTGAATTCACCCAGCGCGCGCGCGCCGACCAGGCGGCCGCTGCCCTTGAGCGTATGGAACACGCGGCGGATCGGGCGGAGCCGCTCGAGCTCCTCCGGCGCCTGGCCCCAGTGCGGCACCATGCGCTGCAGGTTGGCGCGCTCCTCCTCGAACTCCTCGAGGAAGACTTCGCGTATGTCGGCATCGATGTCCTGGGTATCGTCGAAACCGCCGATGACCTCGGCAGCTTGCAGGCTGGCGATGGCCGGTGCGGGGACGGCCGGCGAAGCGACGGCCTCGAGGCCGGCGGCGGCGGCGGAAATCTCGGCGATCAGCGAGGTGGAGTCCGCATCGAGCTCGATGCGGCTGATCCGGCTCTCGTAGACCTGGGCCGGCCGGACATCCGGCTGGACCTTCATGCTCAGGTCCAGCCAGGTACCGGTCCCGGCTACCGGGGAGACGTGCGGCAGGTCGTCCGGCAATGCAGGAACGGCCTCGGGCGTGGCGCCGGCGGCAACAGCCCCGTCGGCCGCGATCGACCCGGCGGCGCTCGCCGCGCCTTCGTCGACGGCGGATACCTCCACGCCCCCGATGGCATCGGCCTGCGGCGCCGCTGCGGTCGACGGCACCGCCTCCGCGGCCTGGCCGTCGCCAGCATCGCCGACGGCGCCGCTGTCTAGTTCGGCCGCCACCGGATCGAAGCTGGTCCACTGCGCGTTGTCGACCGCAGGCGGCTCCGCGATGGCAGCCACTTCGGCGGCCGGCATTTCGATGTCGAGCGCCGGCGCTTCCAGCACCTCGCGCTCCGGCAACGCTGCCGGCCCGCTGGCATCGTCTGCCAGCGCGGCTGCATCGTCGTTCTCGGCGGCCACCGGATCCCAGGAGGAGGTCGCCGCGGCGGCGACCGGCGCAGGCGCCAGGCCGACGGCGGCCACGGCCACCGCTGGCGCGGCTGCGGCCTCGGCCCCGGCGTCGGCTTCTTCCGGCAACGGCCAGTAGTGCAGGCTTTCCAGGCTGCTGCGGGCGATCTCCAGGATCTCCTCGCGGTTCGGCCGGCGGTCGCGCAGCGCTTCGAGGTAGTACTCCAGGCTGGCCATCGCGTCGGCCAGGGTGTCGAGCTGGCGCCCGCTGGGTACACGCCGGCGCTGCAGCAGCTCGGTCGCGATGTAGCGACGCACCCCTTCCAGGTAGTCGGCCGGCTGCGGCAGGTCCAGGATGCGCAATGCGCCCGAAACCTCCGACAGCAACTGCGGTACGTCCTTCAGCCGTTCGTGGTCCCAGTTGGTCTCGATGAAGGCGACGAAGTGCTCGCGCGCGGCGGCGAAGTTGGCGATCGCCTCGTGCGCCAGCACCTCCACCGTGCGCCGCGCCTCGGCGGCCGCGGCATCCTCGCCTTCCTCGCCCGCGCCCAGGCGGGCCACCTGGTCGTCGAGCGATGCATCCACGTAGAGCAGGGCGCCGGCGATGTCGAGCAGCGCGCTCTCGCTGGCCGGCTGTTCGCCGCGCGCGATGGCGTCCAGCGCCTGGCGCTGCTGCAGCACGACGTCGCGGGCCACGCCCAGGCCGAGCATGCCCAGGGTATCGGCGACATTGGCCAGTTCGGCAGTCTGGGGCTGCAGCGAGGCGGCGTCGCCGCCGGTGCGCAGGTGCAGGTCCAGCGCGTCCTTGACCCGCAGCAGTTCCTCCTTGACCACCCCGCCGACGGTGTTGAGCAGGTCGCGGTTGCGGCCGGCCAGGCTGCCGCGCGCATGGTCGAGCTCGGCCTCGCTCGGCGCGTGCACCTCGAGGTCGAATGCATCGCGCAGCGCGTCCAGCGCGGGATGCGTCGCCCTTGCCTGGGCGATGAGGTACAGCAGCTGGCGGGTCGGTTCCTGGCTGGCCACGCCCTGCGCGTTCGAGGGCGCGGCCTCGTCCTCGTGCGCCTGGCGCACGGCGCGGGCGATGCCGGCGAACGCACCGCGCAGGGCGTCGCTGGCCGCCAGGGCGCCGTCGCGCAACGCGGTGGCGGCCGAAGACAGCACCCACAGCATGCGGCGGGTGGTTTCGTGGCGGGCGTTCTCGAGCAGGTCGGCCGCGGCCGAGGCCAGCGCCGCCGGGTCGGCCGGCGCGGCCTGTTCCGGCCATGCCGCCAGCGCCTGGTCGAGGCGCGCCTGCGCCGAGGCCACCCGGTCCTGGCGCTGGGTCCACGGCAACGGCGAGGCCTCCGGCACCTGGTCCGGCAGCGGGCCGCTGAGGTCCGGCGCGAACAGCACGCTCTCGCTCAGGACCGCCGCGCCGCGCGCGGCGCGGATGTCGTTGAGCAGCGGCAACAACACGATCGGGATGTCGCGGTGGCCGTTCTGCAGTCGCTCGAGGTAGTCGGGCAGCAGCACGGTGCCGCGCATCAGGGTCGCGCAGGCTTCGTCGCGATCGCTGGCCGCCCCCTGCTGCACCGCCTGGGCGAGCAACTCCATCTCCTCGGCGACCATCGCCGGGGCGTACAGCTCGACCATGCGCAAGGTTCCCTGCACCTGGTGCAGGTAACCGGCGCAGAAGCGCATGCGGCTGGTATCCGCCGGATCCTCGGCGAACGCCTCGACCTCGTTGCGCGCCTGGCGCAGGGTCTCGTCAAGCTCCGGCTTGACCCATCCCAGCACCGCGTGGCTCATCGCGTCGCGCAGGGCGCTCATCGGCGGCTCCCGGCGAGGCGGAGCCGGCCGGCGTTGCCGGGCGCGGGCGGGCGCTTGTTGATGACCATCCTCATCGACTCATTCCCCCGTCGCACGCTCAGGCCGGCAACTTGAAGTCGGCCACCGAGCGGCGCAGGTCAGCCGCCAGCTGCGCCAGGTGTCCGATCGAGTCGGCGGTCTGTCCCGCACCACGCGAGGTCTGTCCGGAAATCTGCTGGACCACGCCCATCGTCTTGGTGATGTCGGCCGCCGCGCCGGCCTGCTGCTGCGCCGCGACCGAGATGTTCTTGATGAGTTCGTTGAGTGCGTTGGACACGCGCTCGATCTCGGTCAGCGCGGTGCCCGCGTCCTCGGCCAGGCGGGCGCCCGACACCACTTCGGCGGTGGTCTGCTCCATCGAGCTGACCGCTTCGT
Organism: Pseudoxanthomonas sp. Soil82; assembly: GCF_040446535.1. Lineage (NCBI taxonomy): Bacteria > Pseudomonadati > Pseudomonadota > Gammaproteobacteria > Lysobacterales > Lysobacteraceae > Pseudoxanthomonas > Pseudoxanthomonas sp. Soil82. The sequence goes on along the minus strand of NZ_JBEAAK010000004.1, from coordinate 85,354 downwards.
TGGTGTCGGCCTGAATGGCCTGGACCAGGCCTTCGATCCGGCGGGTCGCGCCGGAGGTGCGTTCCGCCAGCCGCTGCACTTCGTCGGCCACGACCGCGAAGCCGCGGCCGGTTTCGCCCGCCGCCGCGGCCTGCACCGCGGCGTTGAGCGCCAGGATGTTGGTCTGCTCGGAAATGTCGTTGATCAGTTCCACGATCGAGCCGATCTCCTGCGAGGACTCGCCCAGGCGCTTGATGCGCTTGGAGGTCTCCTGGATCTGGTCGCGGATCTGGTCCATGCCCTGGATCGTCTCGCGCACCACGCCGGCGCCCTCGGCGGCGATGACCACCGAGCGCTGCGCCACTTCGGCCGATTCGGTCGAGTTGCGCGAGACCTGCTCGATGCTGGCCGCGATCTCGTTGATGCGCTGGGAGGCGGCGGTGATCTGCTCGGCCTGGTGGTTGGACGCCTCGGCCAGCTGCAGCGCCGTGGCCTGGGTTTCCTGCGACGAGGCCGCGACCTGCACCGAGGTGGTGGTGATGGTGGTCACCAGGTTGCGCAGCTCGTCGACCGCGTAGTTGATAGCGTCGGCGATGGCGCCGGTCATGTCCTCGGTCACCGAGGCCTTCACCGTCAGGTCGCCCTCACCGAGCGAGCTGATTTCGTCCAGCAGCCGCATGATCGCCTGCTGGTTGCGGCTGTTGAACTCGACCTGCGCCTGGTAGCGGATCTCCTGCTCGCGCGAGCGGCTGCGCACCGACGTCCAGACGAAGCCGATCAGGGAGATCAGCGCCAGCGCACCGGACACGATGCCCAGCCAGAAGTTCGGGAACAGGCGCGTGTCGCGAACCGATCCGAACGCGGAGAACGCGTCGAACAGCTTCTTGCTGGCCTCGAGCATCTCGTCCGAGCCGGCGGCCAGGCTGGCCGCGGCGCCCTGCGCGGCGAACAGGTTCTTGGAGCTGCCCAGGATCGCGTCCAGGTCCTTGCGCATCTCGCCCCAGAGCGCCTGCGACTGCTCCAGCGCGGCCAGCGCGGCGGCGTTGCGGACGGGGGCCACGCCCAGTTCCTCGTTGCCCTGGGCCAGGCCTTCGAGCACCTGGCCGAACACCACGGCGTCGCGCGCCAGCGCGTCGCCGGCGGCGGCGGCGGTCGGGCCGCCTGCGCGGATTTCGGTCACGCGGCGGGCCATGGTGCCGGCCACCACGACCTGCTGCAACGCGCTGAACACCTGAGATGCCGGCGCACCGCCGGCGGTCATCGCGCGCACCACTTCGTTGAGCTGCGCCTGCAGCTGCGGGACGCGGCCGGCGAAACGGTCGGCGTTGCCGGCCAGCGCGAGCACCGCCGGCTCGCTGGCCACGATCTGCGCGGCGCTTTCGCCCAGCGGCGTCCACACCTCTACCAGCTGGCCGAGCTGGCCGGACACGCCGGGTTCCGCACCGAAGCGGCCCTGCAGGTCCGACACGGTGCTCTCGATCTGGGCCTTGGTCTGGCGGAAATCCTTGAACGCCTCGGCGTTGCCCGACACCGCGTCACGGCCTTGGTTGGCCAGCTGCTGCGAGAGCACCTGCAGGTCGGCCGCGCCGGTGCCGGCGCCGGCCAGGCGGCTGCCCTGCCAGGTGGCCACGCCGGTGTTCAGGCCGAACACGATCACCGAAAGGGCCAGCAGGACGAGCCAGAAGCCTGTGCTGACGCCACCCAGGCGGCTGGTCTTGGCGGTGTCCGGTGCGGTGCTCATGCGTTGTAACCTCGGTTCGGTGCAGGGCCGGCCGGCTCAGGCGGCGGCTTGGCGGAATTCGGGGGTGCGGGCCAGGCGCGACAGGGAGAACACGCCCCAGTCGGCGCCGTCGCTGTGGAAGGCGCGATCGACGAAGTGGCCGTAGCGGCCCTGCGCCAGCGGCGCCGGGTCGATCGCCTGTTCCTCGCCGAAGCTGCGCTGGCCGTAGAGTTCGTCGATGGTCAGGGCGACGTCGCCGCCCTGCTGGCGCATCACCAGCACGCGCTGGCCTTCGTGCAGCACGGTGCGCTCGCCCTCCAGGAACAGCTTCAGGTCGACCACCGGGAACAGGTTGCCGCGCAGGTTGCCGATGCCCAGCAGCCAGGGCTGCGCGCCGGGGACCGGGGTCACCGGCGGCATCGACAGGATTTCGACCACCTCGCCGAACTGCGAGACCAGGCGGCGGTCGCCGACGCGGTAGCCCACCCCGCGCCAGGTCTCCGGACCCAGTTCGCGCGCGGGCAGCTGCACGGCGTGCAGCAGGCTGCGCTGCTCGTAGTCGGCGAGGATGTCGAACGGAGTGCGCATGTCAGGCGGTCACCAGCTGGTTGATGCGCTCGAGGAGGTCTTCCTCGCGCGGCGGCTTGACCACGTAGTCGACCGCACCCTGGCGCATGCCCCAGGCACGGTCGGTCTCCATGCTCTTGGTGCTCACGATCAGCACCGGGATCTTGCTCGTGGCCGCGTCGCGGGTCAGCGCGCGTGTGGCCTGGAAGCCGCTCATGCCCGGAAGCACGACGTCCATCAGCACCAGGTCCGGCAGCTGCTTGCGCGCGATTTCGATGCCGTCCTCGGCATTGGTGGCGAGGATGACCTGGTGGCCACCCTTCTGCAGCCACTGGGTGAAGACCGCCCGATCGGTCGGCGAGTCTTCGATCAGCAGGATTCGAGCCATGTTGTTGCCTGCCCCCCGGTCAGGCGTTGACGTACGTGCGGATGGCGCCCAGCAGTTCTTCGCGGGTGAATGGTTTGGTCAGGTACTGCTCTGAGCCGACGATGCGGCCGCGCGCCTTGTCGAACAGGCCGTCCTTGGAGGACAGCATGATCACCGGCGTGCCCTTGAACTTCTGGTTGCCCTTGATCAGCGCGCAGGTCTGGTAGCCGTCCAGCCGCGGCATCATGATGTCGACGAAGATGATCTGCGGCTGCTGGTCGGCGATCTTGGCCAGCGCCTCGAAGCCGTCGCTGGCGGTGACCACCTCGCAGCCCTCGCGCTTGAGCAGCGTTTCGGCCGTCCGGCGGATGGTCTTGGAGTCATCGATGACCATGACCCGCAAGCCGGCCAGTGCCCCGGTCGGGGCCGTGTTGTCAGTCATTACCCTAATTCCCCATGCGCGCGGCGCTTCTTCCGGCGCCACTGCGAAGGTGTCTATATCCCAGTCCGGCCAGAGACTGTCAAGCCCGGCGGCATAATGGCGCCCACCCTGAACGGGCAGGATGCAGGAGCGGCCGCATTCCCTGACGGGCGTCGCATTTTTGACGCGCCGGTGCCGGCGGCCGGATCGGCTACCATCACCGGTCCCTCCCCTGCGGCACCCGCCTGCGCGCCATGACCGCCCCCCTCGACGTCATCGTGGTGATGGACCCGATCGGGTCGATCAAGATCGCCAAGGACACCACCTTCGCGATGCTCCTGGAGGCGCAGCGGCGCGGGCACCGGCTGCACTACGTGCGGCCGGGCGGGCTGTCGGTGCGCGACGGCCGCGCCGTGGCCCGGACCGCGCCGCTGGCGGTGCGCGACGACAAGGACGGCTGGTTCACCCTGGGCGACTTCGCCGAGCGCGCCTTCGGCCCGGGGCAGCTGGTGCTGATGCGCAAGGACCCGCCGGTGGACGCCGAGTATGTCTACGACACCCAGGTCCTGGACCTGGCACGGCTGGCCGGGGCGCAGGTGGTCAACGACCCGCGCGGGCTGCGCGACTTCAACGAGAAGCTGGCCTCGATGCTGTTCCCGCAATGCTGCCCGCCGACCCGGATCAGCCGCGACGCGGCCGAGCTGAAGGCGTTCGCCGCCGAGCAGGGGAAGGTCGTGCTCAAGCCGCTGGACGGCATGGGCGGGCGCTCGATCTTCCTCAGTCAGGCCGGCGACCCCAACCTCAACGTGATCCTGGAGACGCTGACCGACGGCGGCCGCAAGCTCGCGCTCGCGCAGCGCTACCTGCCGGAGATCGTCGCCGGCGACAAACGCATCCTGCTGGTCGACGGCGAGCCGGTCGACTACTGCCTGGCGCGGATCCCGCAGGGCGACGAGTTCCGCGGCAACCTGGCCGCCGGCGGCCGCGGCGAGGGCCGTCCGCTGAGCGACCGCGACCGCTGGATCGCCGCCCAGGTCGGCCCGGAGATGCGCCGGCGCGGCATGCGCTTCGTCGGCCTGGACGTGATCGGCGACTACCTCACCGAGGTCAACGTCACCAGCCCGACCTGCGTGCGCGAGCTGGACGCGCAGTTCGGCCTCAACATCGCCGGCCTGCTGTTCGACGCGATCGAAGCCGGCCCGCCGGCCGACGCCGGCGCATGACCGCCGCGGCCGCCGCCCCGCCGCCGCCCATCGGCCCCCGCCAGCGCCTCAACGCCACCGCGGTGCTGTCGCTGCTGGTCCACGGCATCGTGATCCTGGGCCTGGGCTTCGCGTTCAAGGAGGAGGCGCCGCTGGTGCCCACGCTGGACGTGATCTTCAGCCAGACCCGGACCGAGCTGACCCCGGAACAGGCCGATTTCCTGGCCCAGGCCAGCAACCGTGGCGGCGGCGAGCACGACAAGGCCCAGCGTCCGCGCGACCTGCAGGCCGGCGCGATCCCGCTGGCCGAACCGGGCGAGGAGCCGCTGCCGCAGCGGCAGAGTGCGGCGGTGGAAGCGCCGCCGCCGCAGGCGCGGGTGGTCGCCAGCCGGCGCGGCGAAGAAGCCGTGGTCGCGGCGCAGCCGCGCGAGCCGCTGCACGTGCCCGACTTGCCGCCAGTGAGCGAAGCACGGGCCGCGCGCGACGCCGAGATGGCGCGACTGGCGGCCGAGGTCTACCTGCGCTCGGAGCTGTACGCCAAGCGGCCGACGCGCAAGTTCGTCTCGGCCAGCACGCGCGAGTACGCCTACGCCAACTACCTGCGCGCCTGGGTGGACCGGGCCGAGCGGATCGGCAACCTCAACTATCCCGACGAAGCGCGCCGCCGGCGCCTCGGCGGCCAGGTGGTGGTCAGCGTCGGCGTCCGCCGCGACGGCAGTGTCGAGAGCACGCGGATCCTGCGTTCGAGCGGCACGCCGCTGCTGGACGAGGGGGTGCTGCGCATGGTCCGCCTGGCTGAACCGTTCCCGCCGCTGCCCGACACCGGCGACAAGGTCGACATCCTGCACGTCACCCGCACCTGGGTGTTCGTGCCGGCGGGTACCGTGCGGACCGAGTAGCTCAAGCCACAGCCACAGCCAAAGCCATTCCAAGCAGAAGCGCTGGCCCGCTTCGGAAGGGAGTCCGCCGTCGCCTGGGGATGTCCCATCCCTCGGGTGCGCCCCCTCCGCGCAGGACGGCGGACTCCTGCCGAAGCCGACGCAACCTGTTGCCGTTGTCGTTGCGTATCGCGGACAACAAGAAACGCCGGCACAAGGCCGGCGTTCCTTCATGGCGTGCTCGCGATGGCGATCAGCCCTCGCCCTGCCACTGCCCCAGCGCGGCCCGGGAGTTGTCGCGGGCGCGGGCGAATACGGTGTCCTGCGCCTTCCGGAAGTTGGCATCCATGTCCTTGGCCCACAGTTTCAGCGCGGCCTGCTGCATCGCCCGACCGTAGGAGAAGCTGAGCGTCCACGGGTTCGGCCCCAGCCGGTTCATGGCGTCCAGGTGCGCCGTCGCGTCCTCGTCCTCCTGCCCGCCGGAGAGAAAGACGATGCCGGGCAGGATCGCCGGCACCGTGCTCTTCAGGCACATCAGGGTGGACTCGGCCACTTCCTGCACGTCGGCCTGTTCCGGGCAGTCCTTGCCGGCGATGACCATCGAGGCCTTCAGGATCGTGCCTTCCAGCAGCACGTTCTGCTCGTACAGCGCGGCGAACAGCGAGCGCAGCACCGCCTCGGTGACCTCGTAGCAGGTCTCGATGTCGTGGTCGCCGTCCATCAGCACCTCCGGCTCGACCATCGGCACCAGGCCCTGCTCCTGGCACAGCGCCGCGTAGCGCGCCAGCGCATGGCTGTTGGCCTCGATGCAGGTGCCGGTCGGGATGTCGTCGCCTATGTTGATCACCGCACGCCACTTGGCAAAGCGGGCGCCGAGCCGGTAGTACTCCTCCAGGCGCGGGCGCAGGCCGTCCAGGCCCTCGGTCACCAGCTCGCCGGGGAAGCCGGCCAGGGCGACCGTGCCCTTGTCGACCTTGATGCCGGGCAGGATGCCGCTGTCGGCCAGGTACCGGGCGAACGGCACGCCGGCCCGGGTCGACTGGCGCAGGGTCTCGTCGTAGAGGATCGCGCCCGAAATATGCTGGGACAGCTTCGGCGTGGTCAGCAGCAGCTCGCGGTAGGCGCGGCGGTTGTCTTCCGTGTTCTCGATCCCGACCGCGGCAAAGCGCTTGCCGATGGTGGTCGTGGATTCGTCGATCGCGATGATGCCCTTGCCGGGCGCGACCATCGCCAGGGCGGTTTCGGCAAGCTGCTCGATGCTCATGGTAATGCGGCGCCGCGGAGGGGGCCGCTGATTATAGCCGCGCGCTCGTGCACGGCCGGCTAGGCGGGTCGCCGCTGCGTGGCCCGCAAGCAGCCGCGGCGGCGCGGCGCGCGGCGGGGCCTGCGCCCCGCCGCCGGTCCCTCAGAGGTCGCCCAGGCCGCTGGCGCGGCCGTCTTCGCCCACTTCCAGCAGGCGCAGGGTGTTGGTCGCGCCGTGGGTTTCCATGTGCTCGCCGCTGGTGAAGACCACGCGGTCGCCGGCGGCCAGCAGGCCGGCTTCGACCAGCAGGCGGATGCTGCCGCGGGCGGCCTCGCGCGGGGTCAGGCCGCGGCTGTCGAAATTGATCGGGAACACGTCGCGCATCAGCGCCATCTGCCGGCGGGCGCCGTCGTGGCGGGTGATCGCGTAGATCGGCGCCGAGGCGCGGAAGCGCGACAGGTAGCGCGCGGTGCCGCCGGATTCGGTCATCGCCACGATCGCGCGCACGCCGATGTGCTGGGACAGGAACATGGTGCCCATGGCGATGGCCTGGTCGGCGCGCTCCAGGCCGCGGGCGGCCTTGCCGAAGTCGGTCTCGGTCTGGAACTGGCGTTCGGCGCCCAGGCAGATGCGGGCCATCGCCTCGACCGCCTTCACCGGGTAGGCGCCGGCGGCGGTCTCGGCCGACAGCATCACCGCGTCGGTGCCGTCGATCACCGCGTTGGCCACGTCCAGCACCTCGGCGCGGGTCGGGATCGGGTTGTCCACCATCGACTGCAGCATCTGGGTGGCGGTGATGACCACTTTGTTCTGCCGCAGCGACTCGCGGATGATCTTCTTCTGCAGTCCGGGCAGCTCGGCGTCGCCGATCTCCACGCCGAGGTCGCCGCGGGCGACCATCACCACGTCGGAAGCCTCGACGATCTCGACCAGGTTCTCGATCGCCTCGGTGCGCTCGACCTTGGACACGAGCGCGGCGTCGCAGCCGTGCGAACGGGCGATGGCGCGGGCGTCGTTCATGTCCTGCGCGTTGCGGCAGAACGAGACGGCGATGAAGTCCACGCCGATCTTGGCGACGATCCCGATCAGCTCCTTGTCGCGCTCGGTCAGCGCGCCGAGCGACAGGCCGCCGCCCTGCTTGTTCAGGCCCTTGCGGTCGGACAGCACGCCGTCGGTGAGGACGGTGTTGATGATCCGCTCGCCCTGCACCTCGGCCACCTGCAACTGCACCAGGCCGTCGTCCAGCAGCAGCACGTCGCCGGGCTTCACGTCGCCGGGCAGGCCGAGGTAGCTGACGCCCACCTGGGTCGCATCGCCGGCCGGCGCGGCCGGATCGGCGACCAGGTCGAAGCGGTCGCCGGCCTTGAGCGTGATCTTGCCTTCGGCGAAGCGCTCGATCCGGATCTTCGGGCCCGGCAGGTCGGCCAGGATGCCGACTTCGGCACCGACCCGTTGCGCGGCCGCGCGCACTTCGGCGGCGCGCTTGGCCTGGCCGGAGGGGTCGCCGTGCGAGAAATTGAGGCGGACGACGTTGACGCCGGCGCGGAACAGCGCCTCCAGCACGCCCGGCGCATCGGTGGCCGGTCCGAGGGTGGCGAGGATCTTGGTGCGGCGCAGATGGTCGGTCATGTGGGGATTCGGTGGCGTGGTCGGTGAGCGCGAAAAGGCAGCGAAACCTAACACATCGGCACCTCGCTTAGGCAGCGCTGTCATCGCGGCCGTGCAGCGCGGCGCCCGGCAACGATGACGCGCCCGGACATACGCGGGCGCAGGGTCGAGGAAGGTTGCATCGCCAACCGTGTCCTCGCCCGCGCTGCGTGCAGACGCCCGCGTGCGTGCAGGCTACGATGGACAGTCCTCCCTGTCCCCAAGCCATTGCACATCCCGATGACCGCCACCGATACCGTCTCCGCCCCGTCCCGCCTGCAGCAGCTGCGCGAACTGTCCGTGGTCGTCGCCGACACCGGCGACTACGACGCCATCGTCCGCCTGCGCCCGGTCGACTGCACCACCAATCCGACCCTGGTGAAGAAGGCGCTGGGCCTGCCGGTGTACGCGGAGCTGATCGAGCGCGAACTGGCCTGGGCACGCACGCAGGCGTCCACCGACAAGGGTGTCGTCGACGAGGTCGCCGACCGGCTGACCGTCGGCGTCGGCGCGATGCTGACCGGCCTGGTCCCGGGCCGCGTTTCCACCGAGGTCGACGCCGACCTGGCCCACGACACCGCCGCCACCGTGGCCAAGGCGCGCAAGTTCGTGGACATGTACGCGCAGCGCGGCATCGGCCGCGACAAGATCCTGATCAAGGTCGCCGCGACCTGGGAAGGCGTGGAGGCGGCGCGCCAGCTGCAGGCCGAGGGCATCGACTGCAACCTGACCCTGATCTTCAACCCGACCCAGGCCATCGCCTGCGCCGAGGCCGGCGCGTTCCTGATCTCCCCGTTCGTCGGCCGCATCCTCGACTGGTACAAGGCCCACGGCCAGGTGCCGGCGAGCATCGACGAGGATCCGGGCGTGGTGTTCGTGCGCGGGGTCTACACCGAGTTCAAGAAGCGCGGCGCCGCCACCGTGGTCATGGGCGCCTCGTTCCGCTCGGTCGAGCAGGTGCTCGCGCTGGCCGGCTGCGACCGTCTGACCATCTCGCCGGACCTGCTCGAGCAGCTCGACGCCTCCACCGGCACGGTCGAGCGCAAGCTCGTGGCGCCGGCGCGCGAGCAACGGGTGATCGCACCGGTCGACCAGGCCCGCTTCGACGCCGACCTGGCTGCCGACGCGATGGCCAGCGAGAAGCTGGCCGAGGGCATCGCCGCCTTCGCCAAGGACCTGGACGCGCTGCGTTCGGACATCGCCCAGCGCCTGGCCTGACGCCGGGGCGCCCGGTGACGCTCAACCGGGTGCTGCTGGCCTGCCTGCTGCTCGGCCTGGCCGGCTGGTGGTTCTCCGCCCGGCCGGGCCGCGGCGAGGCCCTGCCGGCGGCCGTGCATGCCGGCAGCAGTGGCTGCCCCCTGCCGCCGTCCATCACCCGCAGCGGTCCGCCGCTGCAGAGCGATGTCCCCGGCGGGCTGGCGCCGTTCCCGATGGCCGGGTCCAGGCTGGTGCCGCTGGCCGGCTTCAGCCTCGACGGCCGGGTGCTGTCCCGCAAGGACTACCGCAGCGGCCGCGAGGCGGACTGGTCGCCGACCGACCTGGCGCTGGGCTGGGACGGCATGGCCCGCGACGAGGTGCTCGATCGGCTGGACATCCGCCAGTCCGGCCGCTGGTACCACTACCGCTGGCGGGACGACCCGCCGTTGCCGCCGCGCGAGATCGCCAGCAGCAGCGCCAACATGCACATGATTCCGGCGTCCACCGAGGTCGCGCGGACCCTGGCGGGAATCCGCGCCGGCCAGCAGGTCCGCATCGACGGCTGGCTGGTCGAAGTCCAGGCGGACGACGGCTGGCGCTGGCGCAGCTCCACCAGCCGCACCGACACCGGCGGCGGCGCCTGCGAAGTGGTCTATGTCTGCGGCCTCTCGGCCTTGTAGGAGCCGATTCATCGGCGACCCGGGACGGCTCGGCCTGCCTGCAGCGCCTCGCGATCCGGCTCGCCCGGTCGCCCATGAGGATGGGCTCCTACAACAGGAGGACGCAGGTCAGATCGCGCAGGACACCCCGGTTCCACCGAGCCCGCAGTAGCCGTTCGGGTTCTTCGACAGGTACTGCTGGTGGTAATCCTCGGCGTAGTAGAACGCCGGCGCCGGGTAGGCGATCTCGGTGGTGATCGGCGGATAGCCCGAGGCCTCCAGCGAAGCCTGGTAGGCGTCGCGGCTGGCCAGCGCCGCCTCGTACTGGGCCTGCGTGCGGCAGTAGATCGCCGAGCGGTACTGGGTGCCCACGTCGTTGCCCTGGCGCATGCCCTGGGTGGGGTCGTGGCTTTCCCAGAAGGTCTTCAGGACCGTGGTGAAGTCCACCTGCGCCGGGTCGTAGACCACGCGCACCACCTCGGCATGCCCGGTCTGTCCGGAGCACACTTCCTCGTAGGTGGGGTTCGGGGTGCCGCCGCCGGCATAGCCGACCGCGGTGGTGTACAGGCCCGGCAGGTTCCAGAACTTGCGTTCGGCGCCCCAGAAGCAGCCCAGGCCGACATCCACCACCTCCATCCCGGCGAACTCCCCCTGCAAGGGCCGGCCGCTGACGTGATGGATGTTGTGCAGCGGCAACGGCTGGTCGCGGCCGGGCAGCAGGTCGGCGTCGCGAGGCAGGCGCTGTTTCCAGGCGCCAACGCCCAGCATCGATCCGAGGGTCATCGCGAGCTCCGTCAGGCCGGCAGGAAGCCGGGGTCGCCCATGGAGATGGGGTCGCCGTCGCCCTCGGGCAAGTCGTTCCCGGTCGAGTCCCCGCCCAGGCCGGCGGCTTGCAGTGCCGCGCTGGCGTCGGGCATCAGCGGATCCGGCACGCAGACCCGCAGCACCCCGAAGAGCGGCAGCTCGCCGGCCCCGCCGAGCAGGTTCTCGCCGAAGACGAAGGCCGGGATGCCCGCGTCTTCCAGCACGTGCCGGGCCAGGTGGGCGTCGATCAGGTTGTGGGCGCGATAGGCGACCTGCATGGCGGAAGCTCCTGGCCGGCGGACGCCGTCCGCCCATCCGGAACGAGCATACGCCTGACTTCGCGCCGCTGGCCAAGGCGGCGCGCAATCGCGCAACCCGTTCAGGCCGGCCGGTCGCGCGCTGCGTGGGCGCCTGCAGCGGGCGGCTCGGCTAGACTTGCAGTTTGCCTCCGCCGCCCCCGCCCCATGTCCGACGCCCCCGCTTCCGCAGACGCCCCCATCCCCACCGAGGCCCAGGCTCCGGAGAAACGCGATTTCATCCGCCAGATCGTCCGCGAGGACCTGGCCAGCGGCAGGCACGCGGCCATCCGCACCCGCTTCCCGCCCGAACCGAACGGCTACCTGCACATCGGCCATGCCAAGGCGATCTGCCTGGACTTCGGCGTGGCCGCCGAATTCGGCGGGCGCTGCAACCTGCGCTTCGACGACACCAACCCGGCCAAGGAAGACCCCGAGTTCGTCGCCGCGATCCAGGACGACGTGCGCTGGCTGGGCTTCGACTGGGCCAGCCTGCGCCATGCCTCGGACTACTTCGGCGTCTACTACCTGGCCGCGCAGAAGCTCATCCGCGATGGCAAGGCCTTCGTCTGCGACCTGTCGGCCGACGAGGTCCGCGCCTACCGCGGCTCGCTGACCGAGCCGGGGCGCAACTCGCCCTACCGCGACCGCAGCGTCGAGGAGAACCTGGGCCTGTTCGCGCGGATGCGCGCCGGCGAGTTCCCGGATGGCGCCCGCACCCTGCGCGCCAAGATCGACATGGCCAGCGGCAACATCAACCTGCGCGACCCGGCGCTGTACCGGATCAAGCATGTCGAGCACCAGAACACCGGCGCGGAGTGGCCGATCTACCCGATGTACGACTTCGCCCATGCCCTGGGCGACGCGATCGAGGGCATCACCCATTCGCTGTGCACGCTGGAGTTCGAGGACCACCGCCCGCTGTACGACTGGTGCGTGGACAACGTCGACCTGGCCGGCAACCCCGACCTGCTCGCGCCGCTGGAGCGGCACGGCCTGCCGAAGGAAGCGGGCAAGCCGCGGCAGATCGAGTTCTCGCGGCTGAACATCAACTACACCGTGATGAGCAAGCGCAAGCTGACCCAGCTGGTCGGCGAGGGCCTGGTCGACGGCTGGGACGACCCGCGCATGTACACCCTGCAGGGCCTGCGCCGGCGCGGCTACACCCCGGCCTCGCTGCGCCTGCTGGTGGACCGGGTCGGCATCAGCAAGCAGAACTCGGTGATCGACTTCTCGGTGCTGGAAGGCTGCCTGCGCGAAGACCTGGACGCGACCGCGCCGCGGCGCATGGCGGTGGTCGAGCCGCTCAGGCTGGTGCTGGCGAACCTGCCGGAGGGCCACGAGGAGTCGCTCACGTTCCCCAACCATCCCAAGGACGAAGCGCAGGGCGAGCGACAGGTGCCGTTCGCGCGCGAGCTGTGGATCGAGCGCGAGGATTTCGCCGAAGTCCCGCCCAAGGGCTGGAAGCGCCTGGTGCCGGGCGGCGAGGCGCGCCTGCGCGGCGCGGGCATCGTCCGCATCGACGAGGTGGTGAAAGACGACGCCGGCAACGTGACCGAACTGCGCGGCTGGCTGGATCCGGAATCGCGCCCGGGCATGGAGGGCGCCAACCGCAAGGTCAAGGGCACGATCCACTGGGTCAGCGCGAAGCATGCGGTGGCCGCCGAGATCCGCCTGTACGACCGCCTGTTCTCGGTGGAGAAGCCCGACGACGAATCCGACGGCAAGACCTACCGCGACCATCTCAACCCGGAATCGAAGAAGACCGTGCAGGGCTGGATCGAGCCGGCCGCCGCGCAGGCCGCGCCGGAGCAGTCGTTCCAGTTCGAGCGCACCGGTTACTTCGTCGCCGACCGCCGCGACCATGCCCCCGGCAAGCCGGTGTTCAACCGCAGCGTGACCCTGCGCGATACCTGGGCGGCGGGCTGAGTACGAACGCCATGCTGTACGCACAGGTCCACCTCACCCTGCCCGCCTGGATCCACGACGCGATCGAACCGGGCGCGACCTTCGCCTCCGACGAGGACAAGGTCGCGCTGGCGATCGAGCTGTCGCGGCGCAATGTCGAGGCGCGCAGCGGCGGGCCGTTCGGCGCGGTGGTGTTCGGCCCGGATGACCGGGTGGTCGCCGCCGGCGTGAACCGGGTGATGCCGCATACCACCTCGCTGGCGCACGCCGAGAACATGGCCTACATGCTGGCCCAGCAGCGCCTGCAGACCCCGCGCCTGAACGACGTGCTGTCGCCGGTCACGCTGGCCACCTCGTCCCAGCCCTGCTGCCAGTGCTACGGCGCCACGATCTGGGCCGGCATCGACCGGCTGCTGATCGGCGCGCGCGCCGAGGACGTGATGGAGCTGACCGAGTTCGACGAAGGCCCGCTGCCGGCGGACTGGATCGGCGAGCTGGAGCGCCGCGGCATCGCCGTGCAGCGCGACCTGCTGCGCAGCGACGCTCGCGCGGTGCTGCGCGCCTACGGCGAAGGCGGCGGCGAGCGCTACTGAGCGCCGCCAGCCCATCCATGCACGGACTGCTCGGCTACTGCCGCCAGGGCTTCGAACCGGAACTGGCCGCCGAACTGGGCGAGCGCGCCGCGCGGGCGGGCATCCCCGGATACGCCCGCGCCAGCCGCGACGACGGCTACGTGATTTTCGCCACGGGCGAGGAGGCCGGCGCGCAGGCACTGGCACGCGCCCTGCCGTTCCGCGAACTGGTCTTCGCCCGGCAGAAGCTGCGCCTGTTCGCCGAACTGCGCGGCATGGATCCCACCGACCGGCTCACGCCCTTGCTGGCGGCGATGCCCGGGGGCGCGCGCTTTGGCGACCTGTGGGTCGAGCATCCGGATTCGGATGCCGGCAAGCCACTGTCGGGGCTGGCGCGCAGCTTCGGCAATGCACTGCGCCCGGCGCTGCGCAAAGCCGGCGTGTTGGCAGCGAAGGAAGACGCGCGCCTGCCACGCCTGCATGTCTGCTTCCTGGCCGGCGACCACGCGCTGCTGGCGCTGGCCGACCCGCGCGACAGCGCGCCCTGGCCGCTGGGGATCCCACGCCTGAAGCTGCTGCCCGAGGCGCCGTCGCGCTCGGCGCTGAAGCTGGAAGAAGCGTTCCTCGCCCTGCTGACCGCCGACGAGCGAGAGCACCTGCTGCGCCCGGGCATGACTGCCGCCGACTTGGGCGCTGCGCCCGGTGGCTGGACCTGGGTACTCACCCGCCAGCACCTGCGGGTGACCTCGGTCGACAATGGACCGCTGCGCCAGCACGTACTCGACACCGGCCTGGTGGAGCACCTGCGCGCAGACGGCTTCCACTGGCATCCGGCCAAACCGCTGGACTGGATGGTGTGCGACATGGTCGAACAGCCGGCCAAGGTCGCCGCGCGCATGGCGAAGTGGTTCGCCGAAGGCTGGTGCCGGCATGCGGTGTTCAACCTGAAGCTGCCGATGAAGAAGCGCTGGCAGGAAACCCGGCTGTGCCTCGACCTGTTCGAAGAGCAGGCCGGAACGCCGCTCACGGTGCGTGCGAAGCAGCTCTACCACGACCGCGAGGAAATCACGGTCTTCGCCACCTTGGCGAAGTAAGGCGCACGCTGGCCGCACGAGGATCCGGGCTCGCCCACTCCCCTTCGGCACCTTTCGTAGATCGGGGCTTGCCCCGCTGCCTTTGCCGACGATCACAAGCAGCGGGGCGAGCCCCGCTCTACGAGGGCGCAGGCCCGGGCCAATGCCGCCCTACAGGAACGGGAAGGCCAGCTTCAGCAGGCTCTTCAGTCCACCCTCGGCCGTACTCGACACGGCCTTGGCGCCGAGGCTGTTGAGCGCATTGCGCGCATCCTCCCAGCGCAGCTTCGTCACGTCCTTCTCCAGCAGGTCGGCCAGTTCCTCCGATGCCGGGGCCAGCTTGCGCAACGCCTTCACCACCGCCTCGGTGTCCGGCTGCAGGAAGCCGCTGCGCTCGGCCAGCGCGACCAGCGTGTCGAAGCGCACCGCGAGCACTTCGCGGTTGCGCTCGTACACCGGCAACGCGCCGGCATCGAGGATCGCCTGCTCCAGTTGCAGGCGGTCGTCCGGGTGCTCCACGCGCACCGCGAGGAAGCCGTCCTTGCGGCTGCGCTCGCTCACGTGGCGGCTGCCGGCACGCAGGTTGGAGTCGGTGAGCACGTGGCCGAGGATGCGGCGCAGGGCCACGTCGGCCGGCTCGGCCACCAGCTGGCGCCAGCGTGCATAGCCGTCGCTGCGCAGCGCGCGCAGCTTGGCCGGGGTGATCCGCAGCAGCGAGGCGGCGGCATGGTTGCTGGCGTTGCGGTCGATCGCGCCGTCGCGTTCGAGCAGCACGTAGACCAGCAGCTCCAGGTCGCGCTTGCTCAGCGCGCCGAAGCCCTGCAGTTGGGTCTGGCGCAGGAATTCCGCGGCGAACGCCGCCGGGTCCTTGAGTTCGAGCTGCTGCATGGGTCGTGCCTCCTCCGGTGCGCCAGTATCGCCGGTGGCAGTCGCAGGGGCCGGGACTGGGTGCCGCCGCCTGCCCGGCGGTGTCAGCGCCCGTATTCCCGGCCAGGGCGGTCGCTGCGGAACACTTCGATCGCGCCCCGGTCCTGCAGGGTGACATAGACATCACGGCCGTCAGCGCCACCGAAGGCGACATTGGTCGGCTTGGCCCCGCGCAGCGGCACCTCGCGCAGCAGCCCGCCCTGCGGCGACACCACCGCGACCAACCCGGCGCCGTAGCGGGCGATGTACAGGTTGCCATCGACGTCACTGCGCATGCCATCCAGGCCATGGTCGGCGAAAGCGATGAGCAGGCGCTTGCTGGACAGGTCGCCCACGGCGTCGATGTCGTAGACCCAGACGTTGCGCTGCACGCTTTCGTTCACGTACAGGCGGCGGCCGTCCGGGCTGACCTCGATGCCGTTGGTCGTGCCCATGTCCGCCTCCAGGCGCCGCACCTGGCCGTCCGCGCCGATGCGCCAGAGCTGGCCGCTGTTGTTGGCCCAGTCGGGGTCGCTGGCATAGAGCGCTCCGTCTGGCGCCAGCGCGATGTCGTTGGGCTGGAACGCGCCGCCGAGATGGGCGAACACCTCCGCCTGGCGCGTGTCCATGTCGATGGCCAGCACGTTGTGGCCGGTGTAGTCGGCCACGTACATGGTGCCGTCGGCGCCGAAGCGGATACCGTTGCCGGTGCTTCCGTCGGGCAGGGTGGCGAACAGCGAGGCCTTGCCGCTGCCATCGGCCTGTCGATGGACCTGGCCGATGGTGCCGTCGCGGCCGTAGCTGACCGCGTAGAGGACGCCGCCGGGTCCGGTGGCCGGCCCCTCGATGCCGCGGGAGAACACGCCGTCGGCGACGAAATCGCGCGCCACGAACAGCGCCTCCACGCTGGCGCCGGGCGCCGGGTCGGCCGCGGCCTGCGGCGCGAACGCGGGCATGGTCAAGGCCAGGGCCAGGTATCGGAACGGGATCGGTCGGATGATGGCGGCGTCCTCGACGGCGATGCGCGCGCCAGTGTGCCAGAGAGCCGCCCGCTATTCGTCCGCGGCATGCCTCGCATGCCGTCGCCGGGGTGGCGGAGCCGGCGCCGCCGCCCTAAGGTGCGAGGGCATCGGCGCCAAGGGCGCGAACGGAGGCAAGCGCATGACCCTGGAGTTCACCCGCCGCCAGCTGCTGGCTGCGATGGCCGGCGCCGGCATCGGCGCCTCCCTTCCCCTGCGCGCGGAGTCTGCGATGGACAACAACGGCAAGCGCACCCGGCGCAAGGATTCGGTCGGCGTGGCCCTGGTCGGGCTCGGCGGCTACGCCACCCACCAGCTCGCGCCCGGGCTGCAGCTTGCCGAGCACTGCCACCTGGCCGGGATCGTGACCGGCTCGCCCCACAAGATCCCGGCCTGGCAGGAGAAGCACGGCATCCCCGACCGCAACGTCTACAGCTACGACGACTTCGATCGCATTGCCGACAATCCCGACATCCAGGCGGTCTACATCGTCACCCCCAACGACCTGCACATGACGCTGACCCTGCGCGCGGCCAACGCCGGCAAGCACGTGTGGTGCGAGAAGCCGATGGCGATGGACGCGGCCGAGGGCCAGAAGATGGTCGACGCCTGCCGCCGCAACAAGGTGCAGCTGACCATCGGCTATCGCCTCCAGCACGAACCCAACACCCGGCGGCTGATGGCGATGGCCCGCGAGCAGCCTTACGGCCGGATCCTCAAGATCCGCGCCGACGCCGGCTTCAATGCCTACGACGACGTCGATCCGGCCCACAAGCCCTGGCGGCTGCTGCCGCAGCACGGCGGCGGCGCGATGTATGACATGGGCGTGTACTCCCTCAACGCCGCGCGCTACACGAAGGGCCAGGAACCGGTGGCGGTGACCGCGCGGCAGGAGGTCCGGCGTCCGCAGCTGTTCGACGGCGTCGACGAGACCATGCATTTCACGCTGGAGTTCGCCGACGGCAGCGTCGCCGAATGCGCGACCAGCTTCGGCGAGGACATGAACACCCTGCGCGCCGACTGCGAGCGCGGCTGGTACGAGTTGTCGCCCTTCCAGACCTACGACGGACTGAAGGGACGCACCAGCGACGGCCAGACCTTCGCCGACGCGGTGCCGCACCAGCAGGCCAAGCAGATGGACGACGATGCGCTGGCGATCCTGCGCGGCACCGCACCGCTGGTGCCGGGCGAGGAAGGGGTGCGCGACATGCGCGTGGTCGATGCGATCTACGCCTCGGCGCGCGATGGCGGCCGGCGCATCGTCCTGTAGGAGCCCATCCTCATGGGCGACACGGGCGTCGGAGGAACGAGGGAGTCGCCTGTGCCGATGGCGTCGGGTCGCCCGCAGGGATGGGTTCCTGCATACGCGCAAGCGCCAGCGGTTCAACACCGCTTCACCCGGCCGCCCCTAGCGTTGCCGGCAATCCCGCGCTGTCCCGGACGCCCATGACCCGCACTGCCCTGTTGACCGCCGCCCTGCTCCTGGCCTCGCTGCAAGCGCAGGCCACGCGCGGAACGCCAGCGACGACGCTGCCGCTGCCGCCACCGGCCGCGACCCCGGCCGACGCACCGCTGCAGCGGCAGACCGGCATGACCGTGCTCGAAGGCTCCCATGGCGGACCGGTGATCATCCGCTCGGTCGAACCGGACAGCCTGGTCGGCGGCGACCGCCTGGACTTCACCGTGCTCGATGCCGATGGCGATGGCGCGGTCGACCGGCGTGAGGCCGCGTCGGACGCGAGCCTGCGCGCCGAGTTCGACCGCGTCGACGCCAATCGGGATGGCCGGCTGGATCGCGACGAACTGGCCGGTTGGATCCTGTAGGAGCCCGGCTTGCGGGCGACTCGGGCGTCGGAACCGCGCGGGTGCCGCCGGCGCCGACGGTGCCGCGTCGCGGGCGCCTTTCCACGGACGCCGGCCTCCCTCGTTTCCTACACCCCGGCGGCGTGCCGCCACAGCGCGCGCTGCAGCGGCGGCAGCCGCCCGGCCAGCCCCAGCAAGGGTCCGCGGGCCAGTACCGCGAGCGGATCGGCATTGGAGAACAGCCGGTTGATCCCCTCGAAAGCGTAGGCCGACACGGTGTTGTCGCTCTGCCGTCGCCGCGCCCAGCGCTGCAGCCGGTGCGGGGCGGCCCAGTCGGCGCGCCGCGCGCGGGCGGCGGCGATTTCGGCGGCCAACGCGGCCACGTCGCGCAGCCCCAGGTTCACGCCCTGCCCCGCCAGCGGATGCACCACGTGCGCCGCGTCGCCCAGTACCAGCACGCGCCCTTCCACCTGCTGGCGGACCAGCTGCCGGCGCAGCGGGAAGGCCACGCGCGCGGAGGCCGGCACCGCCTTGCCCAGGCGCGCGGCGCTGGCGTCGGTGAGTTCGACGGCGAAGCGCGCGTCGTCCAGCGCCAGCACGCGCTCGGCATCGGCTTCGGGCAGGGTCCATACGATCGAACTGCGCCCCTGCGCGAACGGCAGCAGCGCCAGTGGCCCGGTCGGCAGGAAGCGCTGCCAGGCGGTGTCTTCGTGCGGCGCCTCGGTCTCGATGAAGGCGACCACGCCACGCTGGTGGTAATCATGGGCGTCGATGTCCAGCCCGGCCAGGCGCCGCAGGTCCGACGCGGCGCCGTCGGCGGCGACCGCGATTCGCGCATCCAGGCGCGCACCGTCTTCCAGCCGCAGGCGCACGCCGGCCGCGTCCTGCTCCATCGCCTCGACCCTCGCCGGGCAATGCAGCTGCACGCCTGCAGCGGCCAGCGCCGACCACAGGCGGTCGACCAGCAGGTCGTTCTCGACGATCCAGCCCAGTTCCCCGCGCGCCATCGCCGCCGCGTCGAACGCCAGTTCGCCGCCGCCGGCCGCATCCCACACCCGCATGCGCCGATACGGCTGCACCCGCGCGGCGGCGACCTGCGGCCATACGCCCAGGCGGTCGAGCAGGCCGGCGTTGTCGGGCGCCAGCGCATACACCCGCAGGTCCGGCCGCTCGGCCAGCCAGCGCGCGACCGGCCGTGGTTCGACCAGGGCCACCTCCAGGCCGACCTGGGCCAGGGCCAGCGCGCAGGCCGCGCCGACCACGCCGCCACCGGCCACGGCCACGTCCAGGCGCGCGCGGCTTTTCACGTACCCCGTCACCGGCACAGCTCCGGCACGTCGCCGCGGAAGCCCATCGCCCCGCCGACCAGCCACGACTGCAGCCAGCCGGCGCGATCGGCGGCCAGCAGGCCGAGGCTGCGCAGCGGACGCAGCAACGGCGACGGATTGGCGGTCATGCGCGCCAGCCCGTCGGAGAAGGCCAGGGTGCGATCCCGGTCCTCGCGGCGGTGTTGCGCGTACTGCTGCAGCAGCGACGCCGCGCCCGGGTCGCCGGCATGCATGCGCAGGCCTTCGGCCAGGGTCAGCGCATCGCGCAGGCCCAGGTTGAAGCCCTGCGCGCCGACCGGATGGATCGTCTGCGCGGCATTGCCCAGCAGCACCGCGCGTGGCGCGACCAGCGCATCGGCGATGACCGAGGCGATCGGATAGGCGCTGCGCTCGCCGGCGCCGAGGAAACGCCCGGCGCGCCAGCCGAACGCCTGCTGGATCCGCGCCAGCCAACCGGCCTCGTCCAGCGCGGCCACGGCGGCAGCCTGTCCGCTCGGCACGCCATGGACCACGCCCCAGGCGCGATCGCCGCGCGGCAGCAACGCGGTCGGCCCGCTGTCGGTGAACCGCTCCCAGGCGGTGCCGTCGGGCGCGCGCTCGCCGCGCATCCGCGCCACGAACAGGGTCTGGCCGTAATCGTGGGTGCGGCTGGAAGTCCCCAGCGCCTCGCGCAGCGCGCTGCGCGTGCCATCGGCGGCGACCAGTAGCCGCGCCTGCAGCGCCAGCTCGCCATCGGCAGTGGCCAGGCGCACCCCGCGCGCGTGCCCGTCATCGCCGTCCAGGCCGACGAAACGCGCCGGCCGGTAACGGGTGAGCCGCGGCAGTTGCGCCAGGCGGCCTTCCAGTGCCTCGCCGAAATCGCGCGCCACCACCACCTGGCCGAAAGCCTCGCGGCCGTAGTCGGCGGCCTCCAGCCGCACGCTGCCGAAATCGCCGGCGCGGCTGACGTGGATGCGGCGGATCGGCCCGGTGGACGCGCGCAACTGGCCCATGACGCCCAGTGCGTCCAGTGCATTGACCGAGGCGGCCGCCAGGCTGAGGTTGCGCTGGTCGAACACCGCCGGCAGGTCACCGGGCGGGGTCGCCTCGACCAGGGCCACGTCCAGCGGCAGGCCGTCCAGGGCGATCGCCAGGCTGGCGCCGACCAGGCCGCCGCCGACGATGAGCACGTCGTGGGTTCGCTTCATCGGCACATGATACGCGGCCGTGCGTGGCCGCCCGGGGCCGCGGCACGGCGGCCGGCGCCGGGCTTCGGCTAGAATGCGGGCCTGACTCCGCTTCGCGTGCGCCATGAACGCCACTACTTCCCGCCTGTTCATCCTGTTCGTCCTGGCCCTGCTCATGGCCGCCTCGCGCGCGCATGTGTTCGACCATTTCTCGCCGCCGGACGCGAGCTGGGCGGTGTTCTTCATCGCCGGCTTCCACCTGCGCGGCTGGGGCCGCTGGGCCTTCCCGGCGCTGATGGCGCTGGCCGTGGGCGTGGACTGGTGGGTGATCACCGGCCAGGGCATCGACTTCTGGAACCACTACTGCGTCTCCGCCGCGTACTGGTTCCTGGTGCCGGCCTACGCCGCGATGTGGGCCGGCGGCGCCTGGCTGCGCCGCCGCTACGCCGGCGCCCGCTGGGACGCGCTGGGCCGCCTGGCCTTCGCCTTCGTGCTGTCGGTGCTGGCCTGCCACCTGCTGGCGCAGGGCAGCTTCTACTGGCTCAGCGACTCGGTCACCGACCCGACCCTGGCCGGCTGGTGGAAGAACTACACCGACTGGCTGGCGCCGTACCTGGTCACCGCCGGCACCTACGTCGCGATCGCCGCGGGCCTGCAGGTGGCCGCCGAACGCATCGCGCCCATGGTCGGCCGCGGCGGCCGCACCGCGCACTGACCGGGCACGCCCGCAGGCGCCGACCGGCACGCTTCGACCCACATGGGCAACCGCCTCTCGAAGATCTACACCCGCACCGGCGACGACGGCAGCACCGGGCTGGGCGACGGCAGCCGGACCGGCAAGGACTCGCTGCGGGTCGAGGCCTACGGCACCGTCGACGAGGCCAACTCGGCCATCGGCGTGGTCCTGGCCGCACCCGGCGTGCCGGCCGGCGTGCGCGACCTGCTGACCGCCGTGCAGCACCAGATGTTCGACCTGGGCGGCGAACTGTGCATCCCCGGGCACGCGGCGATCCAGGCTGCCGACATCGACGCCCTGGAACGCCATCTCGACCACCACAACGCGGACCTGCCGGCGCTGAAGGACTTCATCCTGCCGGCCGGTGGCGAGGCCGCCGCGCGCTGCCACCTCGCCCGCACCATCGTCCGCCGCGCCGAGCGCGCGACCGTGGCCCTGTCGCGGGTCGAACCCGTGCGCGGCGAAGCGGTGCGCTACCTCAACCGCCTCTCCGACCTGCTGTTCGTGCTGGCCCGGGTCCTGGCCCGCGCCGACGGCCAGGGCGAGGTCCTGTGGCGGCACGAGCGGCGCAACGCCGGCTAGGACCGTCCCGGCGCACACCCGGGACCGGGCCGGCCGCTTCCCTTGCCCGGGAAACGCCAGACAAAATGCGGATGGCAGCCGAACGCCGGCCGCGCTACGTTGGCCGCATGCTCGCCTGGACCCACGCCGCCTGCCTCGACCACGACCCCGGGACCGAACACCCGGAGCGCCCGGCACGCCTGCGCGCGGTACTGGACGCGCTGGACCGCGCCTACCCTGACCTGGACTGGCGGGAGGCGCCGATGGCGCGACGCGGCGACCTGCTGCGGGTCCATGGCGACACCCTGATCGACGAGGTCCTTGCGCCGGTCGCCAGCGGCCTGCAGCGGCTGGACCCGGACACCGCGCTCTCGCCCGGCTCGGCCCGCGCCGCCCTGCATGCCGCAGGCGCCGGCCTGGCCGCGGTCGACGCGGTGATGGCCGGCGAGGCGCAGACCGCCTTCTGCGCGGTCCGCCCGCCCGGGCACCACGCCACGCCCGACACCGCGATGGGCTTCTGCCTGTTCAACAACATCGCCGTCGCCGCCGCCCACGCCCGCGACCACCATGGGCTCGAGCGCATCGCGATCGTCGATTTCGACGTGCACCACGGCAACGGCACCCAGGCGATCTTCCAGGCCGAGCCGCGGATCGCCTACCTGAGCAGCCACCAGTCGGGGCTTTACCCGCACAGCGGCAGCGTCCACGAGCGCGGCGCCGGCAACCTGCACAACGCGCTGCTGCCACCGGGCAGCGGCGGGTTCCGCTTCCGCAACACCTGGCTCGACTCCCTGCTGCCGGCGCTGGATGCGTTCCGACCGCAGCTGGTGCTGGTGTCGGCCGGTTTCGACGCGCACCTGGCAGACCCGCTGGCCGACCTGATGCTCGACGCCGAGGACTTCGCCTGGATCACGTCCGAGCTGCGCACGATCGCCCGGCGCCATGCCAGCGGCCGGGTCGTCTCGATGCTGGAAGGCGGCTACCACCTCGACGCCCTGGCCGAGTCGGCGGTCGCCCATGTCGGCGCCTTGCGCGACTGACCGCGGCGGCGCCTACCGCCGCGCGGATGAACCCCGCCTGCGGCCGGCCAGCCGCTTTCATTGCCCGCATACACCCGCATCCGGCAAGCTACCGGCGATTTTCGCCCCGGATGGCCCCTGCCTGTGCGTCTACCCCTGCGCCTGCTCCCGCTGTCGCTGAGCATCGCCGCCTGCCTGCCGGGCACGGCGCTGGCTGCCAGCGACAAACCGCTGAACTGGGCGTTGTGCCCGGCCGGCGACATCATTCCGCCCTTCGAAGGCGCGCCCCCGGCGGCGCAACCCGGCGACCCGGCGCGCGACCAGCAGCCGACGGTGATCGAAGGCGACAAGCAGGAAGGCACCCGCACCACGCCCCAGTTCCAGGGCAACGTCGCCCTGGTCCGCGGCGACCAGTTCCTGGGCACCGACCGCATCGCGATGGACACCGAGGCCGGCACCTACGTGGCCGAGGGCAACGTCCGCTACCAGGACTCGGGCATCCGCATCGTCGCCGACCGCGCCGAGGGCAACCAGAACACCGACACCCACACCATCACCAACATCCGCTACCAGCTGGTGGACAGGCGCGGCAACGGCGGCGCCGATTCGATCGAACTGACCGGGCCGCTGGGACAGATGCACCACTCCACCTACAGCACCTGCGACCCCTCGCAGCGGATGTGGGAGCTGCGCGCGCAGCAGATCGACGTGGACAGCGACGAGGGATTCGGCGTGGCCCGCAACGCGGTGCTACGGATGGGCAAGTTCCCGGTGCTGTACGTGCCGTGGTTCAAGTTCCCGGTCGACGACCGCCGCCAGACCGGGCTGCTGTACCCGGCGGTGAGCATGTCCTCGCGCAACGGCTTCGATTACCGCCAGCCGATCTACCTGAACCTGGCGCCCAACTACGACATGACCCTGGAACCGCGCTGGATGAGCCAGCGCGGCCTGCTGCTGGACACCGAATTCCGCTACCTGTACGAGGGTGGCCGCGGCACGGTCAATGCGTCCTACATGCCCGACGACGACCTGCGCGACCGTGACCGCGGCCGCTTCCTGTTCAGCGGTTACCACAACCTTGGCCAGAACTGGCAGGCGCGTGCCAACGTCGGCTGGGTCAGCGACGAGCGCTACGTCGAGGATTTCGCCAACCGGCTCGCGGGGATCTCGGCCTCCTACCTGCAGAGCACCGCCGGCATTTACGGCCTGGGCCAGCACTGGAGCGCCGGGGCGATGGCGGAGCACTTCCAGCTGACCGACTACACGCTCACCGACGCCAACCTGCCATACAGCCGCCTGCCGCGGCTCTACTTCAACTGGGAACAGCCGCTGGGCCACTGGTTCGACGCCGGCGTGTGGGCGGAGACCGTGCGCTTCGAGCACAGCGAACGGCCCGGTGGCAGCCGCCTCGACGTGAAGCCCTATGTCTCGGCGCGGCTGGGCGGGCCGGCGTGGTACATCACCCCGACCCTGGCCTGGCGCTACACCGCTTACGACCTCGAGCCGGCCCTGGCGCAGCAGCTGGGCGGCGACACCTCGCCGACCCGCAGCCTGCCGATCACCACCTTCGACGCGGGCGTGTACTTCGACCGCGACACCCGCATCGGCGGCGCCGACTACCTGCACACGCTTGAACCGCGGCTTTTCTACCTCAATACCCCGTACCGCGAGCAGGACGGGCTGCCGCTGTTCGACACGCGACCGTTCACCTTCAGCTGGGGCCAGCTGTTCCGCGACAACCGCTACTCCGGCGCCGACCGCCAGACCGACGCCAACCAGCTGACCGTGGCCCTGAGCACGCGCCTGATCCGCCAGGCCGATGGCCGCGAGAAGCTGTCGGCCAGCCTCGGTCAGATCCGCTACTTCGAGGATTCCCGCGTCGTGGCCCCCGGCGAGCTGCCGGTGGAGGAAGGCAAGTCGGCCTGGGTGGCGGATGCCAACTACGCGATCAACGACCGCTGGAACCTGGGCGCCTCCTACCAGTGGGATCCCAAGTTCCGCCGCGAGGACCTGGCCAGCGTGCGCGCCCGCTACCTGTGGCCGGGCGACGGCGTGGTCAACATCGGCTACCGCTACCGCCGCGACCTGCTCGAACAGGCCGACTTCAACTTCCTGTACCCGATCAACCCGGTCTGGAGCGTGGTCGGCCGCTACTACTACTCGATGGACGACGACAAGCTGCTGGAGGCCGTCGGCGGGGTGCAGTGGGACAGCTGCTGCCTGGCGGTCCGGGCGCTGGCCCGGCGCTACGTGCGCAACCGCGAGGGCGAGCTGGACAATTCCATTCAGTTCGAATTCGTGCTCAAGGGCCTAGGGTCGGCGGGCCAGGACACGGAGCGGACTTTGCGCCGTGCTATTCTCGGCTACTACCGCGACGACCTGTACCTGGTCCCGCCCAGCAACACCACGCCCGATCCGGACGATTACGATCCGAACCTGATTCCGTGAGTCCATGAGCCCACGCCTTTCCGCGACCCTCCTGGCGGTTGCCGCCGCCCTTTCCCTCCCGTTCGCCGCCCCGGCCCAGCAGCTGCAACCGGTCGAGCGCATCGCCGCGATCGTGGACGAGGACGTGGTGCTGCAGAGCGAGCTGGACCTGGCGATGCGCAACATCGTCGCCCAGTACGCCGGCCGCGAAGACCAGCTGCCGCCGCGCGCCGTGCTCGAACGGCAGGTGCTCGAGCGCCTGGTGCTGACCAAGCTTCAGGTCGAGCGCGCGCGCGGCAACGGCATCCGCATCAGCGACCAGGAACTGAACCAGGCGGTCGCCGCGATCGCCCAGCAGAATGGCCTGACGGTCGACGGCCTGCGCCAGCGCCTGGCCGCCGACGGCCTGTCCTTCGAGGACTTCCGCCGCTCGCTGGCCGACGAGATCATGACCCAGCGGCTGCGCCAGAGCTTCGCGCAGAGCCGTATCAACGTCAGCGAGAGCGAAGTCGACGCCGCCATTGCCCAGGAAGCCAGCGGCGGCATGCAGTACCACCTGGCGCACATCCTCGTCGGCGTGCCCGAGGGCGCTACCGCCGAGCAGCTGGCCACCGGCCAGCGCAAGATCGACGGCATCAAGAGCGTCATCGAACGCGGCGAACTGACCTTCAACGCGGCGGCGGTGCGCTATTCCGACAGCCCCAACGCGCTGGAGGGCGGCGACCTGGGCTGGCGCAGCCTGGACGAGATCCCCAGCGCGTTCTCGCGCATGATCACGGACGCGCAGCCCGGCCAGATCATCGGGCCGATCCGCGGCCCCAGCGGGTTCCAGCTGTTGCAGCTGGTCGAGGTGCGCGACGCGTCGACCGCGGGCGGCCCGGCGCAGACCGTCACCGAATACAACGTCCGCCACATCCTGGTGCGGGTCAACGACCGCCAGGACGATGCCACGGCCAAGGCCCGCATCGACACCCTGCGGGCGCGCATCGCCGGCGGCGCCGAGTTCGACGCCGTGGCGCGCGAGTCGTCCGAGGACACCAACACCCGCGGCCAGGGCGGCGACCTGGGCTGGTTCCCGGCCGACGCCTTCGGCCCGGATTTCGGCAGGCAGGTCACCGCGCTGGCCGACGGCGGCGTGTCCCAGCCGTTCCGTACCGAAGCCGGCTGGCACGTGATCCAGCGCATCGGCGAGCGCCAGACCGACGTCACCGACACCAACCGCCGCGCCCAGGTCCGCGAGACCATCGGCCGGCGCAAGCTGGAAGAGGAATTCAACCGCTACCTGGCGGAGCTGCGTGGCGAAGCCTACGTGGTGTTCCGCACCGGCGCCGGCGCGACCGACGCGCAGGCCCCGGCCGAGGCGCCGGCGGCACCGGCCGCGACGCCCTCCGGCGGCTGACGTGACCGGGCCGCGGCTCGCGCTGGTTCCAGGCGAACCGGCGGGGGTGGGCCCGGAATTGTGCGTGCGCCTGGCGCAGGCGCCGCGCACGGACTGCTCCCTCGTCGCCTTCGCCGACCCGGCCACGCTGCGGTCGGCCGCCGATGCCCTGCGTCTTCCGCTGAACCTGCTGCACGAGGACGAGCCGGCGCGGCGCCCCGGCGACATGCCGCTGCGCATGTTTCCCAACGCCAACGCCGTGGTGTTCGGGCACCCGGATCCGCGCAACGCCGGGGCGGTGGTCGGTGCCCTGCTCGATGCCGCGGACGCGTGCATGGCCGGCCGTTTCGACGGCATGGTCACCGGCCCGGTGCAGAAGGCCACGATCAACGAGGGTGGGATCGCCTACACGGGAACCACCGAGCTGCTCGCCGGCCATGCCGGGAGCGACGTGGTGATGATGCTGGCCAACGATGTCGTCCGCGTCGCGCTGGCCACCACCCACCTGCCGCTGCGCAACGTCGCCGATGCGATCGACGCGGAACTGCTCGTCCGGGTGTTGCGGGTTACCCATGAGGCGCTGCGCACCGGCTTCGGGATCCAGGAACCGGTCATCGCGGTGCTGGGGCTGAATCCGCACGCCGGGGAGGCCGGTCACCTGGGCAGCGAGGAGATCGAGACCATCATTCCGGTCCTCGATCACTTGCGGGCACAGGGCATGCACCTGGTCGGCCCGCTTCCCGCCGATACCGCCTTCCTGCCGCGCAAGCTGGCCGGCTTCGACACGGTGCTGGCCATGTACCACGACCAGGGCCTGCCGGTACTCAAGTACAGCGGCTTCGAGCGCGCGGTGAACGTGACCCTGGGCCTGCCCTACCCGCGCGTGGCGGTCGACCATGGCACCGCACTGGACCTCGCAGGCCAGGGGCTGGCCGATCCATCCAGCCTGGAAGCGGCGGTGGCCACCTGCGCGCGGATGGCGGCGCAGCGGCAGGCGCGGTAACCACGCACCGGATCCCCGCGCCGACCCCGATGCCGCGCGCACCCCGAAAATGGCCCCGCCGGATGATGGCCGCCATCATCTTCTGAACGCGAGCGCGGGCGCATGCCGGGCGATCGAGCCCGGGAACCGGCCTGACCCTCGGCACGCCGTACGCGCCCTAACCGACGGGACGGCGTCGTGCCGGGATACGGCGTCCTCGGGCGACCTGAGGCGCCGCCACTCCGTTTGCCAGAGACAGACACGCACCCGCCGATTGAAAGCCGCCGTGCTTCTTGTAGGAGCCCATCCTCATGGGCGACCGGGGCATAGGACCATCAAGACGTCATCAGTGCCGACGCCGTCGGTTCGCCGATGAATCGACTCCTACAACCCGAAAGCCGATCGAGGGCCACCGGGCCTCTTGTAGGAGCCCATCCTCATGGGCGACCGGGGCATTTGACCGCCAGGGCGTCGTCCGTGCCGACGGCGTCGGGTCGCCGATAAATCGGCTCCTACACACATGCAGAGCGGAGACGCGACCCGAAAGTCCCTCGAGGACGCGGTGGGCCGGGGGTGTCGCGGCTCACACCGAAGCCGACTACCACCGGTGCGGTTGCGGTTGCGGGTGTCGCGCGCAATGCCAGCAGCACGCATCCGGCGTGTGCGGGGTGACGCGGCCTGGCGCCTCTAGAACAGCTCGCCCGCCTCGCGCGCCGGCGCGACGAGCCCCAGGTGGCGATAGGCCTTGGCGGTGGCCATGCGCCCGCGCGCGGTGCGGACCAGGAACCCCTGCTGGATCAGGTACGGCTCGATCACGTCCTCCAGCGTCCCGCGTTCCTCCGACAGCGAGGCGGCCAGCGATTCCACGCCGACCGGGCCGCCGTCGAAATGCTCGATGATGGTGCGCAGCATGCGCCGGTCCAGCTCGTCGAAGCCTTCCGGATCGACCTTGAGCATGGCCATCGCCGCACCGGCCACCCCTGCATCGATGTGCCCGGCGGCTTTCACCTGCGCGTAGTCGCGCACGCGCCGCAGCAGGCGGTTGGCGATGCGCGGCGTGCCACGCGCGCGGCGAGCGATCTCGCCCGCGCCCCCCGCCTCGCAGTCGATGCCCAGGATCTGCGCGGAGCGGCGCACGATCCGGGTCAGTTCCTCGGGCGTATAGAACTCCAGGCGCTGGACGATGCCGAAGCGGTCGCGCAGCGGCGCGGTCAGCAGGCCGGCGCGGGTGGTCGCGCCGATCAGGGTGAACGGCGGCAGGTCGAGCTTGATCGAGCGCGCGGCCGGGCCCTCGCCGATCATGATGTCGATCTGGAAGTCCTCCATCGCCGGATACAGGACCTCCTCGACCACCGGCGACAGGCGGTGGATCTCGTCGATGAACAGGACGTCGTGCGGCTGCAGGTTGGTCAGCAGCGCGGCCAGGTCGCCGGCCTTCTCGATCACCGGGCCGGAGGTGACCCGCAGGTTCACGCCCAGCTCGTTGGCGATGACGTGGCTCAGGGTGGTCTTGCCCAGCCCCGGCGGGCCGAAGATCAGCACGTGGTCCAGCGCCTCGGTGCGGCGCCGTGCGGCCTCGATGTAGATGCCCAGCTGTTCGCGGACCGGCTGCTGGCCCAGGTACTCGTCCAGCCGCTTCGGCCGGATCGAGGCCTCGGCGACGTCGTCCTCGCGGGTGGCACCGGCGGTGAGGATGCGTGGTTCGTTCATGCGGGCATGTTCGCACGCCGCCCGGCCACGGTGCAGCGGCCGCGGCGGCCGGTCAGATCTCCACCTGCGACCCCAGCTCCACCAGGCGGTTGCCGGGGATGCGGAAGAAGCCGGTAGCCGGCGCGGCGTTGCGGTGCATGATCGCGAAGACCTTGTCGCGCCAGATCGGCATGCCGCGGTGGCGGCCGGCGACGATCGTCTCGCGACTGGCGAAATAGGTGGTGTCCATGGGGTCGAAGCCCATCCCGCCGGCGTCGCAGGCGCGCATCAGCGCCAGCGGCACGTCCGGCGTCTCCATGAAGCCGAAGCGCACGATCAGCCGGTAGAAGTCGTCGCCGATCTGGTCCATCTTCAGGCGCTTGTCCGCTGGCGCGTGCGGGACGTTGAGCGTCTCCACGGTGAGGAACACGTTGCGCTCGTGCAGCACCTTGTTGTGCTTGAGGTTGTGCAGCAGGGCATGCGGGACCACCGTGGTGTCGGTGGTCAGGAAAACGGCCGTGCCGGGCACGCGCGCCGGCGGGGCGAGCATCAGCCCCGGCAGGAAGGTATCCACGCGGATGCCGTCCTTGCGCATCTCGTCGCGCATCAGTTCGCGGCCGCGCCGCCAGGTACGCATCAGGGTGAACAGGACGATGCCCAGCACCACCGGGAACCACGCGCCCTGCAGGATCTTGGCGCCGTTGGCGACGACGAAGCCCACGTCGATCACGAAGAACACCACGCACAACGGCAGCACCCAGTTGCGCCAGCGCGGCCACAGCGCGCGCGCCACCAGCGCCAGCAGCAGGGTGTCGATCAGCATCGTCGCCGAGACCGAGATGCCGTAGGCCACCGCCAGGTTGCTGGAGCTGCGGAACGCCAGCACCAGGCCGATCACCATCACCATCAGCATCCAGTTGATGCCCGGCACGTAGATCTGGCCGATGGCGTCGTGCGAGGTGTGCTTGATCCGCATCCGCGGGATGTAGCCCAGCTGCATGGCCTGGCGGGAGATCGAGTAGGCGCCGGTGATCACCGCCTGCGAGGCGATCACCGCCGCCAGCGTGGCCAGCACGATCATCGGGTACAGCGCCCACGACGGCACCGACTCGTAGAACGGGTTCTTGACCAGCTCCGGGTGCTCCAGCACCAGCGCC
Organism: Pseudoxanthomonas sp. Soil82; assembly: GCF_040446535.1. Taxonomy (NCBI): domain Bacteria; kingdom Pseudomonadati; phylum Pseudomonadota; class Gammaproteobacteria; order Lysobacterales; family Lysobacteraceae; genus Pseudoxanthomonas; species Pseudoxanthomonas sp. Soil82. The sequence continues at coordinate 54,650 of NZ_JBEAAK010000004.1, read as the reverse complement.
CCCTGGCCGAGGTAGTTGAGCAGCAGGCAGGGCAGGACGAAGAAATACCAGCCATGCCGGATCGGGCGGGCGCCGAAGTGGCCCATGTCCGCGTAGAGCGCCTCGCCGCCGGTGACCGCCAGTACCACCGCGCCGAGGATGAACACCCCGTGCCAGCCGTGCTCCATGAAGAACCGCGCGCCCCAGTAGGGGTTGAACGCCTTCAGCACCTCCGGCGCCTCGATGATGTTCCAGGCACCGACCGCGCCGATGGCCACGAACCACAGCATGGTGATCGGGCCGAACACCTTGCCGACCTTCTCGGTGCCGAAGCGCTGGGCGAAGAACAGCACCACCAGCACGGCGATGGTCAACGGCACGATGAAGTGGTGCAGCCCGGGCGCGGCGACCTCCAGGCCCTCGATCGCACCCAGCACCGAGATCGCCGGGGTGATCACCCCGTCGCCGAAGAACAGCGAGGCACCGAAGATGCCGAGGATGCCTACGACATACGCCGAGCGCGAGCCGTTCCTCAGCGTGCGCTGGGCCAGCGCCATCAGCGCCATGATGCCGCCCTCGCCCTCGTTGTCGGCGCGCATGATGATGGTCACGTACTTGAGCGTGACGACCACCATCAGCGCCCAGAACGCGAGCGACAGCACGCCCAGCACCGTGTCGTGGTCGCTGTCCAGACCGTAGTGCGGCGAGAACGCTTCCTTGAGCGTGTACAGCGGGCTGGTGCCGATGTCGCCGAAGACGACGCCGATGGCGCCGACGACCAGTGCCAGGTGGCTGGCGCCGACGCCGTGCGATGCGGCGCCGTGCTGGCCGTGGCCAGGCGTGGGGGTGTGCGCTGCGGTCATGGCGGCCCTAGGTTAGCTCGGTTGCGATCGCATCGGCGCGCAGCGTCAGCGCAGGGCCGACTGCAGCGCCTTGCGGATGATGGTGGAGGCCTCGTCGCCCGCGGCGGCGGCGTCGCGGGCCATGCGCGCGGCCTCGGCCGGCTTGTAGCCCAGCTGCACCAGGGCGGTGACCGCATCGGCCATCGGATCGCCGGCCGCGGCCGGCAGGCCGGCCGGGCCGGCGCCGGCGAGGTCGGCGGCGCGGTCGCGCAACTCCACGACCATGCGCTCGGCGGTCTTCTTGCCGATCCCGGGGATGCGGGTGAGCGCGGTGACGTCGCCGGCCTGCACCAGCCGTGCGAATTCGTCCACGCTCACCCCCGACAGCACCGCCAGGGCGATCTTCGCGCCGATGCCGCTGACCCTCTGCACGTCGCGGAACAGGCGCCGTTCGCCCTCGCGCAGGAAACCGTACAGCGACACGCTGTCTTCCTTCTGCGCATAGTGGGTGAACAGGGACACCTCGCGCCCGAGGTCGGGCAGGTCGTAGAAGGTGCTCATCGGCGCCTCGAGCTCGTAGCCGACGCCATTGACGTCGACCACCAGCCACGGCGGCTGCTTCAGGGCGAGGATGCCACGCAGGCGTCCGATCATCGGGGGCTCCTCGAGGGACAGGTCACTTCCGGCTCCAGGCCAGGCGCGCATCCACGCCCAGGCGCCGCGCGGTGGCGCGCACGTGGGCATGGGTCAGGGCGATGGCCAGCGCATCGGCGGCGTCGGCCTGGACCTTGCCGCTCAAGCCGAGCATGGCCGCCACCATGTGCTGGATCTGCAGCTTGTCGGCGCCACCGGTGCCGACCACCGCCAGCTTGACCTCGCGCGCGGCGTACTCGCTCACCGGCAGGTCGCGCAGGACCACCGCGCTGATCGCCGCGCCGCGGGCCTGGCCCAGCTTGAGCGCCGAATCGGCGCTGCGGCCGACGAACACCTGCTCGATCGCCACTTCCTGCGGGCTGTATTCGTCGATCAGCGCCGCCAGCCCGTGCAGGAGGCGCTTCAGGCGCGCGGCGAAGTCGCCCTCGCCCAGCAGCACCAGCGGCTGGTGGTGGACATGCAGCACCCGCCCGCCCGGGTCGACATCGATGATGCCGATGCCGGTGCGCTGCGAGCCGGGGTCGATGCCCAGGATTCGGACCCGGCCCTGCGGCCGGGCGAGGCCGGCAACGCTCACGCACGCGCCTCCGCGTGCAGGACCGGTACCGCCACCGCTTCGACCCCGGTCGGGTGCATGGTCAGCCGGCGTCGCCCAGGTCGGCGTTGGAGTACACGTTCTGCACGTCGTCCAGGTCCTCGAGCATGCCCAGCAGCTTGGAGACCTGCTGCGCGGTCTCGCCGGCCACGGCGATGTCGTTGTCGGCGCGGAACGTGACTTCGGCATAGCCCGGCACCAGGCCCGCCGACTCCATCGCCTGCCTTACCGCGTCGAACTGGTCCGGCGGGGTGAGCACGTCGATGGCGCCGTCCTCCGGGTAGACCACGACGTCGTCCGCGCCGGCCTCGATCGCCGCCTCGGTGATCTTGTCTTCGTCGCCGCCCTCGTAGCTGAGCACGCCCAGGCGCTTGAACATGAACGCGACCGAGCCTTCGGTACCCATGTTTCCGCCGCACTTTGAGAAGGCATGGCGCACGTCGGCCACGGTGCGCACGCGGTTGTCGGTCAGGCAGTCGACGATCACCGCCACGCCGCCGGGCGCGTAGCCCTCGTAGCGGATCTCCTCGTACTCGACGCCCTCGAGTTCGCCGGTGGCCTTCTTGATCGCCCGCTCGATCACGTCCTTGGACATGTTGGCGGTGAGCGCCTTGTCCATCGCCGCGCGCAGGCGCGGGTTGTTGGCCGGGTCGCCGCCGCCGGCGCGGGCGGCCACGCCGATCTCGCGGATCAGCTTGGTGAACACCTTGCCGCGCTTGGCATCGGTGGCGTTCTTGCGTGCTTCGATCGAGGGGCCGCGACCCATGTACGTTCCAATCGTCCAACCGTCAGGAACGCGATTATACCGGGCTGTCCGGATCGCCATCGCCCCCCGGGACGACCTCCGCATCGAGGAACGCCCCGGTGCGCAGGAACGCGGCCACCTGGCGCGCGGCTTCGGCCGAGAACACCAGGCCGGTGTGGCTGGCGTGCACGCGGCAGCTGGCGGCCAGGCCCGGCAGCCGGGTCTCGGCCAGGGCCACGGTGCCGTCGGACTCGGCATCCACGGCGTGCAGCAGGCGGCCGATCCCTCGCGGCACGTCGCCCGCGACCATGCCGGTCGGAACGCGGCCGTCCCACGCGCCGCAACCGTCCCGCAGCAGCGCGCTGCTGCGTCCCAGCGCCCACGCCAGGCGCGGACGCGACGCCAGCGTCCGCGCCGTGCCGCTGCCGCGCAACGGCGACCCCAGGCAGACCACCCGCACCACCGGCAGCCCGGGATTCCGGCGCAACACTTCCAATGCCAGCAGTCCGCCCAGGCTGTGCCCGACCAGGTGCCTCGGCGGACCATCGCGCAGGCGTTCGGCCAGCGCCGCCAGCGCCGGCTCCGGACCGCCGACGATGCTCGGATAGCCGAACGTCTGCACCACGAAGCCCAACCGCCGCAGGCGCCAGGCCAGCGGGGCCAGCCACCACGCCGCATTCCACAGGCCGTGGACCAGCAGCACGCGGTCGCAGCCGGCTCCATGCGCACCTTCGCGCACCGGCGCCTTGGCGCCGTTCGAGCTCACGCGGCCTCCGCGGCGTGCTGCTGCTTCCAGGCGCGCGGCGACAGGCCGCAATGGGCCTTGAACGCACGCGACAGCGCGGCCTCGCTGCCATAGCCGACCTCGTCGGCGACCACCTTCAACGGCCGCCCGCGGCGCAGCGCCTGCTGCGCCAGCCCGACCCGCCAGCCGAGCAGGTACTGCCCGGGCGTGCGGCCGACCGCCTCGCGGAAGCTGGCGGCGAACACGCTGCGCGACATGCCGCAGGTGGCCGCCAGGTCCTCCAGGGTCCATTCGCGCGTCGGCGCTTCGTGCATGGCCACCAGCGCATGCCGCAGCCGCGGGTGCGACAGCCCGGAGAGCAGCCCGCCGGCCACCTCGCCGCGCTCCATCAGGTGGCGCAGCAGCTGGATCATCACCACTTCGAACAGGCGATCGATCATGGCCTGGCGCCCGCAGCGCCGTTCGAACGCCTCCTCGAACAGCAGGTCCAGCACCGGCTGGCAACCGTCCAGCGCCGACAACGGCAGGCACACGAAGGACGGCAGCGCCGCCGCCACCGGATTGCCGGTCCCGCCCTCGAAGCGCAGGTTGGCGCAAGCCATGTCCGCGCCCTGCTCGGGGTCGCTGCTGAAACGGTGCGACAGCGGTCGGGGATACAGCAGCAGGCTCGGCTCGTCGATCCGCACCGGCGCGCCGCCATGCGAGACCTCCAGCGGCCCGCGCCGGACCAGGTGCAGCTGCCCGTGCACGCCGTCGGCGTCGAGCAGGTTGATCCCGCACAGCGCGCCGGCGTTGAACAGCTGCGCGCTGACCGGGAAGCGCTCCAGCAGCGCCGCGAGGCGGTCGACCATCGATCCGTACTCCTGGTCAAGTTTTCAGGACTCCACGTGGCAGATCGTAGCAGGCGGGCCCGCAAAGTAGCTCCTGCCCGCCGGGCACATCCCACCCGACACCAGACAGGAACCCGCCATGTCCATCGACAAGATCCTCTACGCCGCCACCGCCACCGCCACCGGGGGCCGCGAAGGCCGCGCCCTAAGCTCCGACCGCGTCCTCGACGTGCACCTGTCCACCCCGCGCGAGCTGGGCGGCGCCGGCGGCCCGGGCACGAACCCCGAGCAGCTGTTCGCGGCCGGATATTCGGCCTGCTTCCTGGGCGCGCTGAAGTTCGTCGCCGGCAAGCAGAAGGTCGCGCTGCCGGCCGATACGACGGTCACCGGCAAGGTCGGCATCGGCGCGATCCCGGCCGGCTTCGGCATCGAGGCCGAGCTGACCATCGCCGCGCCGGGCGTGCCGCGCGACACGCTGCAGGCGCTGGTCGACCAGGCCCACACGGTCTGCCCCTACTCCAACGCGACCCGCGGAAACATCGACGTGTCGCTGCTGATCGCCGACTGACCGCCCCTCCCCCTCTTCCTCATCCCAAGGGAAACCCGTCGCCATGAACGCCATCACCCGCAGCTTCGCCGCCACCCTGCTGGCCATCGCCGCCACCTCCGCCCACGCCGCCGCGCCGCACGTCGATGCGGCCGCCCGCGCCACCGTGCAGGGCGATTACGTCACCACCGCCGAGGGCGTGCGCCTCTACTACAAGGACTGGGGTCCGAAGGATGGCCCGGTCGTCACCTTCAGCCACGGCTGGCCGCTGAACTCGGACAGCTGGGAGGCGCAGATGCTGTTCCTGGCCGAGCGCGGCTACCGCGTGGTCGCCCACGACCGCCGCGGCCACGGCCGTTCCAGCCAGCCCTGGGACGGCAACGACATGGACCACTACGCCGACGACCTGGCCGCGGTGATCGACGCGCTGGACCTGCACGACGTCACCGTGGTCGGCTTCTCCACGGGCGGCGGCGAAGTGGCCCGCTACATCGGCCGCCACGGCACCGCGCGGGTGAAGAAGGCGGTGCTGGTCGCCGCGGTGCCGCCGATCATGGTCCGCACCGCCGACAACCCGCGCGGGCTGCCGATGGATGTGTTCGACGGCCTGCGCAAGGCCTCGCTCGAGAACCGCTCGAAGCTCTACCTGGACATCGCTTCCGGCCCGTTCTTCGGCTTCAACCGCCCGGGCGCCAAGCCGGATGCCGGCCTGGTCCAGAGCTTCTGGGCGCAGGGCATGCAGGCCGGGCACAAGAACACCTACGACTCGATCGCGGCGTTCTCGGCCACCGACTTCCGGGGCGACCTGGCGAAGTTCGACGTGCCCACCCTGGTGATCCACGGTGGCGAGGACCAGATCGTGCCGGTCGACACCTCGGCGCGGGCATCGGCGGCGCTGGTGAAGGGCGCGCGCCTGATCGTGTACCCGGATGGCCCGCACGGCATCGCCGATACCCACAAGGACCGGCTCAACCAGGACCTGCTCGACTTCCTGCGCGAGTGACGCCGCATCCATCCCGGGGAAGAACACGAACGGCCGCAGCGATGCGGCCGTTCGTGCGTGCCCGCGTCGGGGCGGTCAGGCCGGGCGGCGCAGGATGAATTCCAGGTCGCGGACCCGGCCCACCGGGAACTCGTAGGTGCCGACCTTGGCGAAGCCGTGGCGTGCATAGAACCGCTGCGCGCCGAGGTTCTCCGACCAGACCCCGACCCAGAGCGTGCGTGGGCCGTCGCGCAGCAGCCAGCGCTCGGCTTCGTCGAACAGCCGTCCGCCCCAGCCGCCATTCTGGTGCGAGGCCAGCACGTACAGGCGCTTGAGTTCGCCGTCGCCGCGCTGCACGTCCGCATGCGGCAGGCCGCAGGGACCGGCGGCGGCGTGGCCGACGGCTTCGCCCTTGTCCTCGAGCAGCCAGACCGCGTAGTCCGGATGGCCCAGGATGACCGCCTGCTTCTCCGGCGGATAGGCATCGGCCAGGAAGGACGCCAGGTCTTCCGGCAGATAGAGGTGGCCGAAAGTCTCGGTGAAGGTGCGTGCCGCCAGCGAGGACAGGGTCGCGGCGTCGTCGACGGTGGCGCGACGGATGCGCACGGTCAGCGCGCGCGCCCTTCGGCGGCGTCCTCGTCCTCGTCCTCGTCCTCGTCTTCCTCTTCCTCGTCTTCCTCTTCCTCGCCGTCGAGGTCCTCGTCTTCCTCGTCGCCGTCCTCGTCTTCTTCGTACTCGTAGTCGTCCTCGCCGAAGTCCTCGCCGTCCCAGCGGCCCTGGCCGTCCGGGACGAAGGTCACCGCCAACGCCGACGGGTTGCTGCCCACGCGCACCAGCCAGCCGCCGAACACGCGAGCGCGCTCGGTCACCAGCCCGGCTTCGGAACCCTCATTACCCAGCTTTTCCCAGTGCAGCGAAAACGCAAACTCGGTCATCGAAAACTTTTCCGTGCGTGTAGTCCCCTTGAGTCAAGGGGACGCGGCGGCAGCCGCAGGGGTTGTGGAGGGGGTGAGCGGGGCCCGCGGTTTCGCAATGCGAAATCACGGGGGAGCCTCACTGCTTGGGCAGTGAGGCTTCGCGAACCCGGATGTGCACCTCCGCCAGCTGCTCGTCCGGAATCGGCGACGGCGCGCCGGTCATCAGGCACTGCGCCGAGGTGGTCTTCGGGAACGGGATCACGTCGCGGATCGATTCGGTGCCGGCCATCAGCGCGGCGATGCGGTCGATGCCGAAGGCGATGCCACCGTGCGGCGGGGCCCCGTACTTGAGCGCGTCCAGCAGGAAGCCGAACTTGGCCTCGGCCTCTTCCGCGCCGATGCCAAGCAGCTCGAACACCGCGCTCTGCATCTCCGGGCGGTGGATGCGGATCGAACCGCCGCCGATCTCGTTGCCGTTGAGGACCATGTCGTAGCCGCGCGACACCGCGGTCTTCGCATGCGCGCGCAGGTCGGCGATGTCGTCCACCGCCGGGGCGGTGAACGGATGGTGCAGGGCCACGTAGCGCTGCGCCTCCTCGTCCCACTCGAACATCGGGAAGTCGGTGACCCACAGCGGGCGCCAGCCATCGGCGACCAGGCCGAAGTCCTTGCCGGCCTTCAGGCGGACCGCGCCCATGAAGTCGGAGACCTTGTTGTAGGCGCCGGCGCCGAAGAACACGATGTCGCCGTTGCCGGCGCCGACGTGGGCGACCAGCGCTGCGAACTGCTCATCGCTGAAGAACTTCTGGATCGGCGAGGAGACCGCGCCTGCCTCGTCGATCTTGATGTAGGCCAGGCCCTTGCTGCCGTACTTGGCCGCGTGCGCGGCATATTCGTCGATCTGCTTGCGCGACAGCGACGCACCGCCGGGGATGCGCAGCGCGGCGACGCGGCCGTCCGGATCGTTGGCCGGGCCGGTGAACACCGCGAACTGGCTGTCCTTCACCAGGTCGGCCACGTCGACCAGCTCCAGCGCGATGCGCAGGTCGGGCTTGTCCGAGCCGTAGCGGCGCATCGCCTCGGCCCAGGTCAGGCGCGGGAACTGCGCGTCCAGCTCGACGTCGACGACCTCCTTGAAGATAGCGCGGATCATCCCTTCGACGTAGTCCTGCACGTCGCGCTCGCGGACGAAGGCGAACTCCATGTCCAGCTGGGTGAATTCCAGCTGCCGGTCGGCGCGAAGCGCCTCGTCGCGGAAGCAGCGCGCGATCTGGTAGTAGCGGTCGAAGCCGGCCACCATCAGGATCTGCTTGAACAGCTGCGGGCTCTGCGGCAGCGCGTAGAACTCGCCCGGGTGCATGCGCGCCGGGACCAGGAAGTCGCGCGCGCCCTCGGGCGTGGCCTTGGTCAGGATCGGGGTCTCGATGTCCTGGAAGCCGTCCGCGTCCAGGTACCGGCGCAGCGCCTGCACCAGCCTGATCCGGGTGCGCTGCATGCGCTGCATCTCCGGGCGGCGCAGGTCGAGGTAGCGGTACTTCAGGCGGGTTTCCTCGCCCGGGTTCTCGTGCGCGTGGAACGGCAGCGGCGCGGCCTTGTTGAGGATCGTGATCCTCGTGGCGATCACCTCGACCTTGCCGGTCTTGATCTTGTCGTTGACCGCATGGCGGGCGCGAACCACGCCCTCGACCTGGATCACGTCCTCGTAGCCCAGCGAGGCGGCCACGGCGAAGACCTCCTGGTTGTCCGGCTCCACCGTCACCTGGACGATGCCCTCGTGGTCGCGCAGATCGATGAAGCAGACGCCGCCGAGGTTGCGGGCCACGTCGGTCCAGCCGGCGAGGGTGAGGGTCTGGCCGATCAGGGTCTCGTCGACCAGGCCGCAGTAATGGGTACGCATGGGAACTCCGCAGGGGGGCCGGTCGCCAGTGGCGCCGGGGAACGCGATATTTTGAGGCCCGCGCCCGGCCCGGGCAAACGCGTCCTGCCCGGCCCGCCCCCGTCATCACCGCACCGGTGACATAGTGGGCCGGCATTAAGCCGCCCAGCGGTAAATCCCGGAGCAACCGCCGGGGTACCAGGCGACCGTCAAGGAGGAGAAAGCCATGTTCCGTTCCCTGTCCGCCACCTGCCTGGCCGTGGGCCTGGCCTTCGCCGGCACCGCCCTGCCCCAGACCGCCGCCGCCCAGTCCACGCGCGCCTACGCGCCGGAGAACCTGCGCCAGCTGTCGTTTCCCGACCGGGTCCGGGTGATCGAGCGCGAGTACGCCGACCAGTCCCGGGGGCGGCAGATCCCCGACGACCAGCTGGAGTTCTACCTGGACCAGATCGACTCGGGCTGGGGCTTCAGCCGCATCCAGCAGGACATCGCCACCTCGTTGCGCGGCGGCAGCGCCAGCAGCGGCCTGCGCCCGGGCTGGAACGGCTCCAACTGGAGCGGCCAGACCCTGATCTGCTCGAGCACCGACCACCGCCGCCGCGAGTGCCGCACGCCGTTCAACGGCCGTCCGGCGCTGGTCGAGAACATCTCCGGCACCCGCTGCGTGGAAGGGGTCAATTTCGGCGGCGGCAACGGCATGATGTGGGTCGACCAGGGCTGCCGCGGCCGTTTCACCGAGGGCCGGGGCGGCGGCTGGGGCGGCAACACCGGCCAGACGATCCGCTGCGAGAGCCAGAACAACCGCGAACGGACCTGCCAGACCAACTTCCGCGGCCGGGCGGTGCTGGTCCGGCAGCTGTCGGGCAGCGCCTGCATCGAGAACCGGACCTGGGGCCAGCGCGGCAACACGATCTGGGTCAGCAATGGCTGCCGCGGCGAGTTCGCCCAGCGCCAGGGCGGCGGCTGGGGCGGCAACAACCCCGGCTACTCGGTGACCTGTGCCAGCGAGAACAACCGCCGCCGCACCTGCGCCTGGGACAGTCGCCAGGGCCGGCCGCGCGTAATCGAGAACATCTCCGGCACGCGCTGCGACGAAGGCCGCAACTGGGGTTACAGCGGCGGCTCGATCTGGGTCGACGGCGGGTGCCGGGCGCGCTTCGGCGCCCGCTGAGCCGCGCCGGCGGTCGGAGTCAGTCGCCGGTGCCCCAGGGCGCCGGCGGCAGCGCCACCGGCGTGGCCAGGTCGAACTCGACCCGGAACAGTCGCCCGGCCGGCCGCCCCAGCTCATAGACGAAACGGGTCCCCGGCTCGATCTCCATCGCCCAGGTATTGGTGACCGAGGCGGTAAGCCCTTCGCGCTCGAACATCGCCACCGACTGGGCATCGACCGGGAATTCCTGCCGCTGCGCGGTACCGGCCGATGCGGTGTCGCCGCCGTAGAGCGTCACCGGGTCGGGACTGCCGTCGGCATGGCGGTGGTCGTGCTTCAGACGCAGCCCGTCGGCGGTGCGCGTCAGCACCCAGGTGCGCGAATGGTCGTCGCCGACATGGAACGGCACGCGCAGCTCGCGTGCCGGGTCTTCGCATCCGCGCACGTGCATCACCAGGGCCTTGCCCTCGAACGGGTCGGGCGTGGCCGAGGCCGGTCGGTTGGCGACGATGCGGCCGGCATAGGCCTTGCCGCAGTGGGCAGCGAGCGCGGCCAGGAAGGCGTCGGCCGGCGCCACGGACGGCGCAGTGACGCCGGCGATCGCGGCGTCGGCAGCCGGGGCGTCGGCACGCGGGTTGGCCGGTGGCGGGGGCGGCGCGGCGTCCTGCGAGCAGGCGGCGACGAAGAGGAACAACGGAGCGAGACGGAAGGCATTCATCGCCCCACCGTAACCGCGCCTGGCAAGAGGCGGCAACCACACCACCTTTGTCGCCCGCCTGGAACCGGAACCGACAACCAAGCGCGCCCTACCGCCAACGGCGAGCCGCGCCCCTGCCGCTGCGCAATGTCAGTCGCGCCTGGCGCAGGCCAGTGACGTCCGCCCGGTCAGCTCGCGCTGCCGGGGGCGGACGGCTTGGCGGCGGGGGTGCCGGCATCGCCCTTGGCCGGTGCGGCCGCCGTGGCTGGCGCGGCGGCCGGCGTGGACTCGGCCTTCGACTCGGACTTGGCCGCGCCTTCGCCGCCGTCGGCCAGGTTGCGCTTCCTGTCGCCGTCCTTCTTGAAGTCGGTTTCGTACCAGCCGCTGCCCGACAGCCTGAATGCCGGCGCGGTCAACTGGCGACGCACGCCGCCGGTCGCCCCGCAGGACGGGCAGGTGTCCGGATCGGCATCGGAAAGCTTCTGCAGGCGGTCGAAACTGTGGCCGCACTCGGTGCACTGGAAAGCGTAGATCGGCATGGCAGCAGGATTCGGTTTGCGGTGGATGGGCCGGAAGGTCCGGACCGGCGGGATGTAGGGGTTGCCGGCGGCATTTCAAGCCGCCGCAGGCATGCACGCGGTCAGCCGGCGTCTTCCAGCAGCCCCAGCCAGGCCTGTTCGGCCTGTTCGAGCTGCCGGGCCATGTCCTCGCGCTCGCGCCCCAGCTGGGCCAGGCGCGCGGCATCGGCCATGTGCGACGGGTCGGCCAGCCGGCGGTCCAGTTCAGCGACCTCGGCTTCCAGTTCGCCCACGCGTTTCTCGGCGGCCGCCAGCTTGACCGGATTGACCGGCTTCTTCGCGGTGGCGGGCCTGACCGGCGCGGGCGGCAGTGCCACCGGCGCCGGCGCCGCTTCGGCCATGCGCTGCTTGGTGCCCTGCGCGGCCGGGCGCGCGCGCAGCCATGCCGCATAGGCGTCGAGGTCGCCATTGAATGGCTCGACCACCCCGTCGGCCACGCGCCAGAAGGTGTCGCAGACCAGGCCGATCAGGTGGCGGTCGTGGCTGACCATCACGATCGCCCCTTCGAAGTCGCTCAGCGCCTCGGCCAGGGCTTCGCGCATTTCCAGGTCCAGGTGGTTGGTCGGCTCGTCCAGCAGCAGCACGTTGGGCTGCTGCCAGGCGATCAGCGCCAGGGCCAGGCGCGCGCGCTCGCCGCCGGAGAAGCCGTCCACCACCTCGAACGCGCGATCGCCGGGGAAATTCCACTTGCCGAGGAAATCGCGGAAGGCCTGGGTCGGCGAATCCGGCGACAGTTCGCGGAAGTGGTCGATCGGCGACTGGCCTTCGTGCAGCGACTCGACCGTGTGCTGGGCGAAGTAGCCGATCCGCAGGTCCGGGTGCGCGCTGCGCTCGCCCGCCACCGGCGGCAGGTCGCCGACCAGGGTGCGCACCAGGGTGGTCTTGCCGGCGCCGTTGGGGCCGAGCAGGCCGATGCGGTCGCCCGCTTCCAGGCCGAAGCCGACCTCATGGAGAATCACCGAATCCTTGCCGTAGCCGGCCTCGACATGGTTCAGCCGGATCAGCGAAAACGGCAAGCGGTTGGGCTGGGCGAACTCGATCCGGAACTCGCGCTCGGCGCGCACCGCCTCGGTGCCGGCCAGCTTGGCCAGGCGCTTCATGCGGCTTTGCGCCTGCGCGGCCTTGGAGGCCTTGGCCTTGAAGCGGTCGATGAAGCTCTGCAGGTGGGCGCGCTCGGCCTGTTCCTTCTCGTGCGCGATCTGCTGCTGCCGCAGCTGCTCGGCGCGCTGGCGCTCAAAGTCGGTGTAACCACCGACATAGAGCTTGGCGCCGCCGCCGTGCAGGTGCAGGGTGTGGGTGGCGACGTTGTCCAGGAACTCGCGGTCGTGCGAGATCAGCAGCAGCGTGCCCGGATACTTCAGCAGCCACTGTTCCAGCCAGTAGACCGCGTCGAGGTCGAGGTGGTTGGTCGGTTCGTCGAGCAGCAGCAGGTCCGAGGGCATCATCAGCGCCCGGGCCAGGTTCAGGCGCACGCGCCAGCCGCCGGAGAACGAGGACACGGGGCGGTGGTGGGTCTCGGCCGGGAAGCCCAGGCCATGCAGCAGCCGGCCGGCGCGCGCTTCGGCGTCGTAGCCGTTGAGCTCGGCCAGCTTCTGGTGCGCGGCGGCCACCGCCTCCCAGTCCTCGCGCGCGTTGGCCGCCGCTTCCTCGCGCAGCACGTTGGCGATCACCTCGTCGCCACCAAGCACGAACTCCAATGCGGGATCGGGCAGCGATGGGGTTTCCTGCGCGACCGAGGCGATCCGCACCTTGCCGGGCAGGTCGACGTCGCCCTTGTCGGCCTCCAGCTCGCCCTTGATCGCCGCGAACAGGCTGGACTTGCCGGTGCCGTTGCGGCCGACCACGCCCACCCGGTAGCCGGCATGCAAGGCCAGGTCGACGTTGGACAACAGCAGCCGCTCGCCGCGGCGAAGGGCGAAATTGCGCAGGGAAATCATGGGGGACGCTACAGAAGGAACGGGAATCAGCAGATGCCGACGGATGCGGCGCGGCCATTCTACCGGTTAACGAATACTTGACGCCGGCAGGCCCAGGATCCCGTAACGGAAATTTGACAATCGCCCGTCACAGGGTTATTCCGGGATTGCTGCGCCGCAACACCATCCGCTCCGGCCGATGCCGACCCCGCCCCTCCAGGAGTCGTTCCATGATCGCCCAGCACCGCCTGCTCTCCGCCGCCATCGTCACCGCCCTGGCCGCCCCTCCCGCCCTGGCCCAGACCGCCTCCCCGCCCACGCCCACGGCCACCGTGCTCGACACGGTGATCGTCACCGGTACCCGGGTCGCCGGCCGGACCGTGGCCGAATCCTCCTCACCGATCGACATCATCACCGGCGAAGCGCTGCAGGCGACCGGGTCGACGGAACTGGCGACCGCACTGGCGCGGGCCATTCCCTCGCTGAATTTCCCGCGGGCCGCGATCAACGACGGCACCGACGCCATGCGTCCGGCGCAGTTGCGCGGCCTGGCGCCCGACCACACCCTGGTGCTGGTCAACGGCAAGCGTTACCACCCCGGCGCCCTGGTCAACGTCAACGGCAGCCAGGGCCGCAGCTCCTCGCCGGTGGACCTGAACTCGATTCCGGTCGCGGCGATCGAGCGGGTCGAGGTGCTTCGCGACGGCGCCTCCGCCCAGTACGGCTCGGACGCCATCGCCGGCGTGGTCAACATCGTGCTCAAGGGCTCCGACAGCGGCGGCAGCCTCAGCGCCGGCTACGGCCAGTTCAGCGCCGGCGACGGCGGCCAGTACCAGGTGATGGGCGATGCCGGGTTCAAGCTCGGCGGCGCAGGCAAGCTGCACCTGGCTGCGCAGACCGGCCACCAGGACCAGACCGACCGCGCCCGCCCGTACACCGGCGCGCCCAGCGCGACCAGCCCGCCACTGGGCGAGGTCGTGCAGCGCCTGGGCGACCCGGAGATCGACAACCACTCGGTGGCCTACAACGGCGAGGTCCCGGTCGAGGACTACCTGAGCTTCTATTCCTTCGGCCTGTATACCGAGCGCGAGACGCTTTCCAACGGCTTCTTCCGCCCGGCCGGCGACAGCCGCAACATCCCCTCGATCTACCCCGACGGCTTCCTGCCGCAGATCTTCAACACCTCCGACGACATCAGCGTCACCGCCGGCCTGCGCGCGACCACCGCCGGCGAGACCGACGTGGACTTCAGCTACACCTACGGCGCCAACGAACTGGCGTTCGACATCCGCAATACGCTCAACCGCAGCCTGGGCCCGACGTCGCCGACGCAGTTCTACGCCGGCTCGCTGGAACTGAAGCAGCACGTGCTCAACCTGGACTTCAACAAGCGCCTGGACTGGGGGCTGGCCTATCCGGTCACCCTGTCCTACGGCGTGGAATGGCGCGGCGAGGAGTTCACCATCGGCCCGGGCGAGGAGGGCTCCTACATCAACGGCGGCGTGCTGCTGCCCAACGGCACCCCGGCCGCTTCCGGCGCGCAGGTGTTCCCCGGCTTCCGCCCCTCCGACAGCGGCAGTTTCGACCGGCATTCGCTGTCGTACTACCTCGGCCTGGAAGGCGATCTCACGGAGAAGTTCAGCCTGGGCATCGCCGCGCGTTACGAGGACTACAGCGATTTCGGCAGCGAGGCCACCGGCAAGGTCAGCGGCCGCTACGCCTTCAGCGATGCGGTGGCCCTGCGCGCCACCGCCTCCACCGGCTTCCATGCGCCCTCGTTGCAGCAGCAGTACTACCAGACCACCTCGACCAACTTCATCGGCGGCCTGCCCTACGACCTGGTCACCTTCCGCGTGACCAACCCGGCCGGCATCGCCCTGGGCGCCGAGCCGCTGAAGGCCGAGACCTCGGACAACTTCACCCTCGGCCTGGTGCTCACGCCGGTGCAGGACCTGTACGTGACCATCGATGCGTACCACATCAAGGTCAAGGACCGGATCACGCTTTCGGAGAACCTCACCAGCACCGCGGTGCGCACCTGGCTCAACAGCAACGGCTTCCCGGACGTGGCCGGCGGCCGCTACTTCACCAACGCGCTCGATACCACCACCCAGGGCGTGGACGTGGTGGGCACCTACAGCTGGCAGCTGGACGCCAGCGCGCTGGATTTCACCCTGGGCTACAACTACACCAAGACCGAGATCGACCGCATCGCGCCCAACCCGCCCGCACTGACGGCAATCGATCCGACCGCGCTGCGTTTCGGCCGCGTGGAGCTGGGCCGCTTCGAGGTCGGCTACCCGCGCGACAAGTTCCTGCTCAGCGGCGCCTGGGAGAACGATCACTGGCGCTTGAGCGCCACGACCTCGCGCTACGGCGAATTCACCATCCGCAACGCCAACGCGTCGCTGGACCAGACCTTCGACCCGAAATGGCTGCTCGACTTGGCCGCCACCTTCAAGCTCGACCGCTGGGAGTTCACCGCCGGCGGCGACAACGTGCTGGACGAGTATCCGGACGAGAACATCTACGCGACCTCGACCTCCGGCCAGCTGCCGTACCCGACCCAGAATCCGTTCGGCTTCAACGGCGCCTACCTGTACCTGCGCGCCGGCTACCGCTGGTAACCCGCGGGCTGGCGCGCCGGCGACGGCGCGGCCGCCCCCGGAGGATCCGCGCCCCGGCGCACGCCGCCGGCGCGGCCGGGCGCCATCGGGCCAGCCGGCAGGCGGGAAGTCCCGCGCAGCGCGGATCCTCCGGTTCGTCGGCAGCGCGCCGTGGCCGGCGCGGATGGAATCGACGCCGTGCAGCACAGGCCGCGCCGCCGCTTCCGATACCGGACCGGCACGGGACCGGGCGCGTCGCAGGACCGCCGGCCGGACTGCGACACGCCATCGCGCCGCGGGCGATGGAAGTCCGGCGCGCGGCGGGACGTTTGCCGCGCGCACGCCGCTTCGGTGACACTGGCGCCTCATTCGACCACGCCACGCCGATGCCCCATGACACCAGCCTGATCGACATCGTCGCGGTCGGCCTAGGCCTGGCCTTCGTGCTGGGCACGCTGGCCAACAAGCTGCGCCTGTCGCCGCTGGTGGGTTACCTGCTGGCCGGCGTGTTCGTCGGGCCGTTCACGCCCGGCTTCGTCGCCGACCAGGAAATCGCCACCCAGCTGTCCGAGATCGGGGTGATGCTGCTGATGTTCGGCGTCGGCCTGCACTTCTCGCTGGACGACCTGCTGGAGGTGAAGTGGATCGCCATTCCCGGCGCGGTCGCGCAGATCGCGGTGGCGACCCTGCTCGGCATGGGCCTGGCCTGGGCGATGGGCTGGCCGGCGCTGCACGGGTTCGTGTTCGGCCTGGCGCTGTCGGTGGCCAGCACCGTGGTCCTGCTGCGGGCGATGGAGGAGCGCCGGCTGCTGGACACCCGCCGCGGCCGCATCGCCGTGGGCTGGCTGATCGTCGAGGACCTGGTGATGGTGCTGGCGCTGGTGCTGCTGCCGGCGCTGGGCGGGGTGCTCGGCGAGGGCGGCACCCGTCCGGAGGACACCACCACCGGCGCGATCTTCGCCGCGCTGGGCCTGACCCTGCTCAAGGTCAGCCTGTTCGTGGCGGTGATGCTGCTGGTCGGGCGGCGGGTGATCCCGTGGACGCTGGAGCGGGTCGCCGGCACCGGTTCGCGCGAGCTGTTCACCCTGGCGGTGCTGGCGATCGCGTTGGGCGTGGCGTTCGGCTCGGCCGCGCTGTTCGGAGTGTCGTTCGCGCTGGGCGCGTTCTTCGCCGGCCTGCTGCTCAACGAGTCCGAACTCAGCCACAAGGCCGCCAGCGACTCGCTGCCGCTGCGCGACGCGTTCGCGGTGCTGTTCTTCGTCTCGGTGGGCATGCTGTTCGACCCGCGCATCCTCGTCGAGCACCCGTGGCAGGTGTTGGGCACGCTGGCGATCATCCTGGTCGGCAAGTCGGTGGCCGCGTACTGGATCGTGCGCGCGTTCAAGCACCCCACCGATACCGCGCTCACCATCTCCATGAGCCTGGCCCAGATCGGCGAGTTCTCCTTCATCCTCGCCGGGCTGGGCGTGTCGCTGCGGATCCTGCCGGAAACCGGGCGCGACCTGGTCCTGGCCGGCGCGCTGCTGTCGATCCTGGCCAATCCGCTGCTGTTCGGCTGGCTGGACCGCCGCCAGGCGCGCCTGCGCGCGCTGGAACCCGAGCCGGCGCCGGTCGAACCACCACCCGGGCCTTCGCTGGTGCCCGGCAACCACGCCATCGTGGTCGGCTACGGCCGGGTCGGCAGCGAACTGGCTAGCGTGCTGCGCGAGCGCGGCGTCAACGTGCTGGTGATCGACAACGACAAGGACCACATCGAGCGCGCGCACGCGGCCGGCTTCCCCGGCATCCGCGGCAATGCGGCCGCCGACCGCGTGCTGGCCGAAGCCCACCCGGAGTCGGCGAGCATCGCGATCTTGGCGATCCCGCAGCCGCTGGAGGCGGGCGAGGCGATCGCCAAGCTGCGCGCGATCAATCCCGCGCTGCCGGTGCTGGCGCGCGCGCACAGCGAGGCCGAGGTGCGGCACCTGCTCGCGCACGGCGCCGACGGCGCGGTGCTGGCCGAACGCGAGCTGGCCTATTCGCTGGCCGAGATGGTCATGTCCACCCCGACCTTCCGCTATGCCGCGCGCGGCGGCGTGGTGCCGCCGGTGTAGGAGCCCATCTTCATGGGCCACACGGCGTCGGAACCATGGTGCCGTCGCCCGCGCCGGGGGCGTCGGGTCGCCCATGAAGATGGGCTCCTACAAGGCTTCGCCGCGATTTCCTACCGGCGTCGTGCCGGCGGTTCAGCACCGCGGCCATGCATGCCCGCTATCCTTTGCGCATGCAGGAACTCCAAGACAGGCGCGCCCGCGTCGCCGATCCCGGCACGGCCGCCGATGCCCCGGCCGTGCTGCGCCGCGTATTCGGTTTCGACGCCTTCCGCGGCCCCCAGCAGGCGATCGTCGAGCACGTGACCGCCGGCGGCGACGCGCTGGTGCTGATGCCCACCGGCGGCGGCAAGTCGCTGTGCTACCAGGTCCCGGCGCTGCTGCGCGACGGTACCGGGCTGGTGGTCTCGCCGCTGATCGCGCTGATGCAGGACCAGGTCGAGGCGCTGCGCCAGCTCGGCGTGCGTGCGGCCTACCTGAATTCCACGCTGGACGCCGAGCAGGCCCGCCAGGTCGAACGCGACCTGCTCGATGGCCAGCTCGACCTGCTTTACGTCGCGCCCGAGCGCCTGCTCACGCCGCGCTTCGTCTCGCTGCTCGAACGCAGCCGGATCGCGCTGTTCGCGATCGACGAGGCGCACTGCGTCTCGCAGTGGGGCCACGACTTCCGCCCCGAGTACCGCGAGCTGACCGTGCTGCACGAGCGCTGGCCGGACGTGCCGCGCATCGCCCTGACCGCCACCGCCGACCCGCCGACCCGGCGCGAGATCGCCGAACGGCTGGCGCTGGAGGACGCGCAGTGCTTCCTCAGCTCCTTCGACCGCCCGAACATCCGCTACTCGGTGGCGCACAAGGACAACCCCCGCCGGCAGCTGGTCGACTTCCTCGCCGGCCATGCCGGCGAGTCCGGGATCGTCTACTGCCTGTCGCGGCGCAAGGTCGAGGAGACCGCGGAGTTCCTCGCCGGCCGCGGCATCGCCGCCCTGCCCTACCACGCCGGCCTGCCGGCGCAGGTGCGCGCGGACAACCAGCGCCGCTTCCTGCGCGAGGACGGCATCGTGATGTGCGCGACGATCGCCTTCGGCATGGGCATCGACAAGCCCGACGTGCGCTTCGTCGCGCACATGGACCTGCCCAAGTCGATCGAGGGCTATTACCAGGAGACCGGCCGCGCCGGCCGCGACGGCGAGCCGGCCGAGGCCTGGATGGGCTACGGGCTGGGCGACGTGGTGCTGCTGCGGCAGATGATCGAACAGGGCGAGGCCGGCGAGGAGCGCAAGGCGCTGGAGCGGCGCAAGCTCGACCAGCTGCTGGGCTTCTGCGAATCGGCGATGTGCCGCCGCCAGGCACTGCTGGCCGCATTCGGGGAGGCCCACCCGGGCGCCTGCGGCAACTGCGACAACTGCCTGCAGCCGGTCCGCACCTGGGACGCGACCGAGGCCGCGCGCAAGGCGCTGAGCTGCGTCTACCGCACCGGCCAGCGCTTCGGCGCCGCGCACCTGATCGACGTGCTGCGTGGAGCCGACACCGAGAAGGTGCGCCAGTTCCGCCACCATGAACTGTCCACCTACGGCATCGGCACGGAGCTGGACGCCAACGCCTGGCGCAGCGTGTTCCGCCAGCTCGTGGTCGCCGGCGTCCTGGAGGTCGATGCCGAAGGCCACGGCAGCCTGCGCCTGGGCGCCGCCGCCCGGTCGGTGCTGCGTGGCGAGCAACCGGTCCACCTGCGCGAGGAACCGGCGCGGACCCGCGTCGCGCGCGGCGGCGAGCGGCGCAGCGAAAGCACGCTGCACGTGGAGGCCGGCGACCGCCCCCTGTTCGACGCGCTGCGCGGCTGGCGCGCGCAGCTGGCACGCGAGCAGAACGTGCCGGCCTACGTGATCTTCCACGACCGCACCCTGCGCGACATCGCCCAGTTGCGGCCTGCCTCGCTGGGCGAACTGGCCCGCGTGGGCGGGATCGGCGGCAGCAAGCTCGGCCGTTACGGCGAGTCGGTGCTGGAGGTCATCCGCGAGGCGGGTTGAGCTGCCCGGCCGGCCGCCCCCACGGCCGGCCAGGCACCTCGCCCCCGATCAATGCGTCTTCGCCTCGCCATCCTCGGCGGCGCCGCCGTTCCGGCCCGCCAGGTGGCGTGCGAACAGCTCGTTGGCGTTGGCCAGCGACATCAGGTGCGCATACACCCAGCCCAGGTACCCGGCCTTGTTCAGGGCCAGCACCTTCTTGTCCGGCAGTTTCAGGAACTTCTCTTCGTCCACCGCCAGGAAGTCGCTGAGCACGAAGCTTTCGCCGCCGCTGTGGTTCAGGCGCAGGCTGCGCGGCGACAACAGCTCGAACTCGGCCAGCTTGGCGACGAACTGCCGGGTACGCTCCATCTCGGCGGTGAAGTTGTTGAGGAAGCGGATCATCTCGTCGAGGTAGGCGCTGTTCTTGCCCTCGGCGTCGAACAGCGCCTGGCCTTCCTGCTCGTTCCAGCCGGCGAACTCGCGGTCGAAGCAGACCGTGAAGTTGTCCTTCTCGCCCTGCGCCAGCACGAACGGATAGCGCCGCACGAACGCCGGCACGTAGGTGTTCCGCTGCCACTGGCCGGCACCGTCGACGAAGCCGTTCTGGCCGGCCTTCAGGCCGAGCAGGGCGATCGGCGAGGCGCCGGTGGCCTCGCCCACGAACAGGATCGGGTAATGGCGCGCGGCCTGGAAGAACTCCACGCCGGCCAGCGGCACCAGGTGGGTGGAGGCGGCGAAGCTGGCGTCCTCGGCCTGGCGCAGCCGCAGCTGGCGGTGCGCGTCGCGGTTGAGGGCGGTGATCTGCTTGTACAGCAGCAGCGAGTTGCTCATTTCTTTTCTCCGCAATGCATCGTTGGTTCGTGTGGCGATGGGTTGTCTATCGGTGCGACGGGCGCTCAGCGCACGATGACCTGCAGCAGCACTTGGCCGCTGTCCTGGTCCGGGACGACGTCCTTGAGCGCGCTGGCGGCGACCAGGCTGGCGCTGAAGTGGCGGTTCCAGTCCACGTTCAGGCCCAGCCCCGCGCCCTGCAGGTCCACGTCGCGCGTGCCCAGTTCGGTGGCCAGGCCGTAATCGTAGAACGCGAACACCTGCCAGCGCCCGGCGAAGCGGCGCGAGAACTCCAGGTTGGTGGCCACGCCGCGCGGGGCCGAGATAACGCCCGGATCATAGCCGCGCACGCTGGCGATGCCGCCGAGCTGGAAGTACAGCGATGCCGGCAACTTGGCCGGATCGCTGGCGTATTGCCACTGCAGGCGCGCGTTGAAGCCCCAGTCCTCCCCGATCGCCCGGTTGAGCAGGCCGCTGCCGGCCAGCAGGGTGTAGTCCCCGCTCTCGCCGCTGATGTCGTTGTCGGCCGAGGCCAGGCGCACGCGCTGGTCGTAGCGCACGTACCAGGGGCTGCCCCGGTACTCGACCGTGCCCGAGAGGAACGCCTCGCCGGTGTCGGTGTCGCTCAGCGACTCGCCCTCGACCGTGGTTTCGGCGGCCTGCCACATGTAGCCGCCGCCGGCGCGCAGCAGCCACTCCGGGCCCAGCCACCAGGGATGGTCGTAGCCGGCCGAATAGACCTGCGAATCGCCTTCGATGTCCAGGTCCGCGTACGGGCCGTCGGTGACGGCCATGGTGTTGGCGCCGGCCTCGACCCAGACCACGCCGTTGTGGCGGTTGACCGGCCGCGAGTAGCGCAGGCTGCCATAGGTCGAGTCCCGGGTGCCGACCACCAGTGCGGTGAAGCTGTCGGCCGCGCCGGTGGGCGAGAACCAGGTCAGGCTGCCGCCGAGTTGCTCGCGGCCGCTGCCCTGGTTGCCGTAGTTGTTGGCGAAGCCGAGCCACTGCAGGCGCTCGGGCTCGTGCGCCTGCAGGGTCACGTCCGACGTGCCGAAGCCGCGGCCGGGCGACAGGCCCGCGCTCACCTGCGGCCCGGGCGTGGTGGCATTGAAGCGCTGGATGTCGGCCATCAGCTTCGGGCTGTCCAGGACCTGTCCGCTTTCCAGCGGGATGCGGCGGTCGTAGAACCCCGGATCGACCCATTGCCGTCCCTGCCACTCCACCTGGTCGACCTTCGCCTCGACCAGCACCACGCGCAGCTCGCCGCCCTCCAGTTCCTGCGGCGGGATGACCGCGCGCGCGGTCAGCTGGCCGGCCTTTTCGTACAGCGCATTGATCTGCGCCAGCAGCGCATTGAGGTCCGACAGCCTGATTTCCCTGCCCAGGTAGGGCTGGGCCAGCGCCTCCAGCTCGGACTGCTGCAGGAACACCGACGCCGAGAAGCGGATGCGCTGCAGGACGAAGACGACGTCCTGGTCGGGCAGCGCCTGGGCTTCGATGGCTTCGCCCCTCAGCGCCGGCACCTGCACCTGCCGCGCCCGCTCCTCCATCTCGCGCTGCCGCTGCTGCTGCTCCAGCTGTTCGCGCTGCAGCACCGGGCTCGCCTGCCCCGGCAGCGTCGGCGCGACCTGCGCCAGTGCGGTGCCGCAGACGCAACCCATCGCGACCAGTACCGCCAGGCGCACCCCCCATTCCTTCACCATCACAGCATCGCTCCAAGGTTGCGGCTTTCTTCCTTTGCTTCGACGGCGGGGCCGTCGGACCACCAGGTCAGGTCCTGATCGCCGGACGCCGGGTCCGCACCATCGCCCTCCAGCTGCATCCGCGAACCGGCCGGGGCCGATCCCCACGACAGCTCCCAGCCTTCCGGCGCCTCGCCTGCGGTGAACATGAACGCATCCAGCTCGCCCAGGCGCTGTTCGGTGAACGCCGCCGACAGGTGCTGCTCGCCGTAACGGGCGCCACTGTTGCGCTGGAACTCGAGCAGCGCGTCCAGGTGCGAGGCCTGGAAGTTGGGCACCAGCACCTGGTGGGTGTAGGCGCGGTGGAGGACGTACGCGTTGGTCGTGGTGACCAGCCCCTCCTGGCGCAGGTGGAATGCCTTGTCCAGCTCGTACAGCTGCACGTCCGCGCCGGCCTGGTACGCCGGCGTGGTGTTGTCCATCAGCACGTTGGCATTGGCGGTGTGCAGGCGCAGGCGGTCCACGTGCTGCGCATCCTCGATCACCACCTGGTCGGAGGTGGTCCGCAGGGTGCCGTCGACCACGAACAGCCGCGGCACCAGGATCGCGCCGGCGTCGATCACCGCATCCAGGCGCGCGGCCGCCGGCGAATCGATGCCCTGCACCCACAGGTTGAGCGCGCCGCTGCCGGTGTGCCGCCCGTACAGCTCGATGTCGCGGCCATGGAGCGCCGCGGACGCGCCGAGGTTGGCGTCGCCGACGTGGATGCGGTTGCCCGAGTGGATCTCCAGCGTCTGCGCCGTGGCCTGGTCCAGCCATACCGTCGCCTCGCTGGCAATACCATGCCGCCAGCCGGCGTTGAGCACCGCCCCCTGCCCGGCCGAGAGCACGCGGCCGCGGGTGTCGAGCAGGCTGTCCAGGTAGGCCTGGGTGCCGGCGAGCAGTTCGTCGAAGGCGATGTCGCCGGTGCCGGCATGCCAGTCCTGGCCGCCCCCGCTACGGCTGCTGCCGACGTGGATGAAGCCGCGGCCGAGCAGGTCGATGTTCTCGCTGGCCAGCAGCGAACCGATGCTCAGGCTGCCACCGTCGACGGCGATGCTGCCGGCATCGGCCTGCACCGCCGCCACGTCGACATCGCCGCTGGCCACCAGGCTGACCTGCCCCAGCATGGGCTGGCCATCGTGCGCGCCGCGCGAGCGGATCACGCCGCCGCTGGAAATGCCGCCGCCGCGCGCCAACAGGTCGATGTCGCCGCCTGCATCCACGCCCTCGTCCAGGTTGATCCCGCCACCGGCGTTGACCAGCACGTTGCGCCCGGCCTTGATCCCGGCCAGGTCGACGTCGCCGCCCACGTTGAAGGTCAGGTCGCGGCCGGCTTCTGCGATGCCGTCCACGTCGAGGTCGCCGCCGATGCCCACGGTCAGGTCCTTGCCCGCCTTGAGCGAGTAGGTGCCACCGAAGCGCACTTCGGGCATGTCCAGGTCGCCGCCGGCAACGATGCCGACGTCGCCATGCGCTTCCACCAGCAGCGCATGGATGTCCTGC
Source organism: Pseudoxanthomonas sp. Soil82 (assembly GCF_040446535.1). Lineage (NCBI taxonomy): Bacteria > Pseudomonadati > Pseudomonadota > Gammaproteobacteria > Lysobacterales > Lysobacteraceae > Pseudoxanthomonas > Pseudoxanthomonas sp. Soil82. The sequence goes on along the minus strand of NZ_JBEAAK010000004.1, from coordinate 30,840 downwards.
GCGGCCTGCATGAAGACGTCGCCCTGCAGGCTCTGGATCCGGCCCAGCCGCATGTTGCGGCCGATCAGGGTGACGCTGCCGTCGGCTTCGGCGTTGCCGCCGTACAGGTCGCCATCGGTTCGCACGAGGATGTTGCCGCCGGACTTCAGGTGCGCGGTCGACAGGCCATCCACCGCATGCGGATCGGCCGGCGTGCCGAAGTGGATCTCGGCCAGCGAGCCGTCGGCGGCCCCCAGGGTCAGGTTGCCGCCGCTGTGCCCGTGCTGGATCCGCAACGGGCCGCCGGTCACCTGCATGTCCAGGGTCGCCGCGGCGTCGGCAGCATCGACCTCGATGCTGCCGGCGACCAGGTCGATCCGGCCCGCCGGCGTGGCCAGCGCACCGGCCACGAACTGGCGCCGGGCCTGCAGCAGCAGGTCGCCGCCGCGGCTTTCCAGCCGCTGCAGGTCGGCGCTACCGACATCGAAGCGCGCATCCGCACCGGAGGTCGCAACGCCGCCGGTCCAGTCGCCCGCGCCGGCCACGTCCAGCTCGTTGCCCACGGCCAGTTCGCTGTAGGCCAGCTGGCCTGCGGCGCCGGTGTGGCGCAGCACCGCGTCATGGCTGACGTCGGCGCGGCCCAGCGCCAGGTTGTCGGCTACCGCCAGCGACAGGTCGCCGTCGATGCCCAACCGGTCGATGCGCGAGGCGTTGCCGGCGCTGATCCGGGTGGAGCGCGCGTCCAGCGTGCCCAGCGACAGGTCGCCAGCCAGGGTCACATCGACTTCGCCAGCGATCGTGGCCTGCTCGACCACCGCATCGCCGCCGTCGAGCTGCCAATCCCCGCCCACGACCAGCGTGTCCATGCCCAGGCGACCGGCCTGCTGCGTCGCGTTGCCCTGGATGGTCGCCGCGACGATGTCCGCCTCGCCGGCATCCAGCGTCCAGTCGCCGCCCACGCTCAGCTGCTGCTGGGTCAGGGTGCCGGCGGTCTGCCTGGCATCGCCCGCGATGTCGGCCGTGCCGAGCACCGCAGTGCCTGCATCCAGCATCCAGTCTCCACCCACCGCCAGCTGCTGCTGGGTGAGCACGTCCGCGGTCTGGGTCGCATCGCCCTGCACGTCGGCGGTGCCGATGTCGGCGGTTGCCGCTTGCATGGTCCAGTCGGCGCCCGAACGCAACGCGCCCACGTCGAGACCGCCGGCGACCTGCATGCGGGTATCGCCGGTGGCGCTTTCGGCATCGCCCAGCGCCAGGTCGTCGGCCTTCAGGTCCAGCGCGCCATGCGCATACAGCGCATCGATCGACACCGCGCCGCTGCCGTCCAGGGTCACGTCGCCGCCGCCGCTGCGGACCTCGTCCAGGCGCACGTTGCCCAGGGTGGTCAACCACTGGCTGGCGGCGCTGGCCAGGCTGCCGCCGCCGATGCCGCCGAGCAGCTTCAGGTACAGGCTGCCCGGGATGCTCGCGATGTCGAGTCGCTGCCCGCCGACGGTCACGTAGCGCGTGGCCCGGCCGATGTCGCCACCCGCCGCACGCAGCCGCAGCAGGTCCATCGCGCGCCACTGCGCGCCGTCGTGCGCGGCCTGGAGCGAATAGGCCTCGATGTCGATGCTGCTGCCGGCCGCGGTGGTTTCCACGTCGCCCAGTTCGGCGTCGCCATCGACGCGGGCGAAGATGCCGTCGCGTGCCACCAGCGACGTGCCGGCCTGCATCCGCCACAGGTTGTCCAGATCCAGCGACAGGCCACCGACGCTCCAGTCGCCGTACTGCCACAGGTCCGCGGCCTGGCCGATGTCCAGCAGGCCGCCGACCTGCACCCCGTCGAAGCGCAGCACGCCCGGCAGGCCCAGCGCACCCTGCAGGCCGCCGATCCAGGCGTTGCCGCCGATGTCCAGGTTGATCCGGTCGGCCAGGCCGCCGGTCCCCAGCTGGATCCGCGACAGGCTGTCGCCGGCGTTGCCGGTCACCCACAGGTCGATGCTGCCGCCCAGCAGGTTCTCGCCGAACTGCGTGGACGCGGTCAGGTTGCCGAGCACGCGCAGGCGCACCGCGTCGGTGCCGGTCACGCGCTGGATGCTCAGGTCGCCGTGGTTGACCAGGTCCACGACCTTGCCGCGCGCGGTCAGGTCGCCGCCGATCTCGGTGTGCAGGCTGCCGTCGCCGCCGGAAGGATCGCCGCCGATCGTGCCGTTGGCCGCCTCGAGCACCACGTCGTGGCCGCGCACGACCACGTTGGTCCCGTTGGCGCTGCTGATGCTCCCGTCGGTCTTGATGTGGATGGTGTGGCCGTTGACGTCGTAGATGTTGAAGTCGCGATCGCCGCCCAGGTACACGTCGCCGGTGGCCGTGGCGCGGATGTCGCCCGCGGCACGCAGGTTGACGTCGTCGCGCTGGACGATGCGGATCAGGGTCGGGTTGGCGTCGTCGTCGAAGTAGACGTCGTCGTACTCGGCCGAGGCCAGCGCGGCGCGCTGGGCGGTCGTCAACGCGCCCGGGCCCTGGCTCAGGTCGATGACCACGTCCTGGTCGAGCAGGCGGCCAATCCGGTTCGCCTCGAGGGTGACATTGCGCGCATCGATGTTCATCGTCTCGACCCGGCTCGACCCGCCGCTGCCGCGGTTGAGCAGGCTGGCCGAAACCGAATAGCGCAGTTCGTCCTCGGTCCAGTGCGAGGTGGACTCCAGCGCGGCCAGCTCGGTGCCCGACAGCGCGTACTGGAAGCCGGACGCATAGGCGGTGCCGCCGAACTCGGCGTTCCACTTCGCGTACTCGGTCCGCTGCTGCGCCTGCGCGTCGGCGATGCGCGCATCGCTCCAGCCCAGCGCGCGCATCTGCGCGACCTGGGCGGCGCTGAAGTCGGCCTGCGACGGATCGTAGGCGTCGGTCACCCAGTTGCCGTTGACCTGCTGCAGGTTGCGCAACTGCCAGTAGCGCGCGTAGCGCTGGTTGCCGGCGCGGACCAGCGATTCCTTCTGCAGCGCCAGGGCATCATCGGCTTCGTCGCCGGTGAGGCCCATGCCCGCCCACAGCTCGCGCAGCTGATCCAGGGTGCGCTCGTCATAGGTGAGGTCGGCGTTGCCGTCGAGCAGGTCGCCGTTGCGCACCTTCAGGTGCACGTCGCCGCCGGCACGGACGGTATCCAGCCACAGGTCGCCGTTGGTCTCCTCGACGAAGACGCCGCCCACCGCGTCGGCGCGGAACAGGGCGCGTTCGTGGCTGCCGGTGTCGATGCGCAGCAGGTGGCTGTCGCTGCCGATGCTGCCGTGGGTCGAGGTCAGACCGATCGATGCGCCGGTCACCGCCGCGCCGCTGCTGCTGGTGATGTCGCCTTGCGCCACCACCTGCACGTCGCCGCGGGCCGCTTCGAGACGGGTGAAGTCCAGGCCGCCATTGACCGCATGCAGGTTGATGTCGCCATGGCTGCTGTAGGCAGACAGCGTGTCGCCGACCTGTACGCGCAGGGCCTGGTCGACACTCCCGATGCCATCGCGCGCCTCCAGCTCAAGGCGGTTGGCCGCGGCGACGACCGCATCGTTGCCTTGGGTCAGCGCGCCCTCGGTGACCTTCACCGACGTCCGGCCGCTCTCGTTGAACAGCGAGCCCAGCAGGGTCACATTGCCCTTCGAGGTCAGGTCGATCAGGCCGCTGTCATAGCCGATGAAATCGATCCCGATCGGCGCATCGGCCAGCACGGTGTAGCGATCGATTTCCTTGAGGCCCATCTGGCTGATGGTGGTGCGGGTGGTGCGGTAGACCTGGCACCAGATGAAGTGCTTGAGGCAGTAGCCGCCGTTGTAGCGGTCGATCTGCTCCCAGCCGCTGGTCTGGTAGGTCTGGTCGCGCTGGGCCATGACCTGGCCTTCGCTCGTGAGCCATACCAGGTAGGGCTGCAGCGCGCTGGCCGATGCGTTACCGGTGGCGATCGCGTTGCTGTAGGCGTCGATCAGGGCCTGCGCCCCGGCAAAATCGCCCGCCGCGATCAGCTGGGCATGGCGCAGGATGACCGCGGTGTAGTCGATCCGGTAGGCATTGCTCGCGGTGCCCATGTACTCGGCACCGTCGATCGGCGTGCTCGCGCCACGCACGGTGTTGTCGCTGAGCACGGTGCCGTCGCCGGTCGGGATGAATCCCCAGAACTCGTCCCAGTATTCGACCTTGGTGCGGGTGTCGGTGCGGTCGCGGCCCTGCAGCCACACATAGGTGCGGCCATCGGTCGTATCGTAGGTGGCGGTGCGGCCGGACGTGCTTCCCTTCAGGAAGCTGTCGTTCACCCGGATCTCGCTGCTCCACCCTTCGTAGCGCTGCACCTGGCCGTTGTCGTAGGTGTAGATCGTGGACCAGGCGCGGTCGTCGCCGGCCTGGCGGGCCAGGTCGTTGATCCGCAGCTGGCCCTGCACGCCGCTGCCCAGGTCGATCCCGGAGATGGTCAGGTCGCGGATGGTGTTGTTGACCACCTTGACCTGGCTGTAGCCGTCCAGCACCCGCAGCTGGCCGTTGCCGGTGCTCAGGATGTGGCCGGTCAGTTCCATGTAGCCGCCACCGATATCGACCTGGTCCAGGACGATGCTGTCGGTGCGGAAGTCGTAGCTGTAGCCGATCCGTCCCAGCCGCGCGTCGGTGGTTGCCAGCTGCACCACCGCCGGGCCGCCGGCCCTCCAGGCCGCTCGCAGCGTTTCGAGCGAGCCGAACGCGCTCTCGTCGATCACCACCGACCAGTCGGCCACGCCGCTCTGGACCAGGCCGTTGATGTTCAGGTACAGCGCGGTGATCACCACGTTGTTGCCGGCCACGGTGGCCGAGGCCGCCGGGCTGAGCGTGGAGCCGTTGTTGTTGTAGGCCGGGTCGCCGCCGATGTGGGTGAACCCGTCCATGTTGTTGAGGACGAAGTCCTTGCCCGCGCTGATGTTCAGGCTCTGGCCGCGGATGTCGGCATTGGCGTAGATGCTGCCGTAGGAGGCGGTCAGGTCGATGCTGCCGCGGCGGTTGCTGATCTTGCCGTTGATATGGATGTCCGGCGCCGGCGCCTTCAGGCCCGAGCCGTCGACCTGGCCGGTCGCCGGGTTGTAGCTGTTGATGACCGAGATCACCGGCGGCGGCGAGTTCTCCGATGTCTGGATCGAGCCGAAACCGGCGGCCAGGCCGAAGCGGTTGGCGGCGTTGATGTCGCCGTTGCTGCGCATCCTGGCGCCGTTGAACAGCACCTGCCCGCCCTCGCGGTCGGGGATCTCCAGGCCCTGGATGTCCAGGAACATCGAGCTGGCATTGGCGATCTCGATCCTGGCGTCGCCCGGAGCGCTGAGGCTGCCGCTGCCGATCAGCGCATGGCCCTTGACGTGGATGTTGCCCGGCCGCGCCAGGATCGGATCGACCTCCATGATCCATACCTTCAGCTGCGACGGCAGGCTGACGCCGCTGCCGGGATCGCCGCCCAGGTCGGCATAGAGCTTGTCCAGGGTGCGGGTCAGCAGGTTGAGTTCGGCCTCGAAACCGGAGCGCTCGATCGGCGACAGGCCGTAATCGGCCAGGCGGCTGCGCAGTTCGGCGATGCGGTCGCTGATCAGCTGCGAGTAGTTGCCCTCGCGCACCGACCAGGTCACGTCCTCGCTGGCGTCCACCACCGGGACCACGGTCAGGTTGCCGGTGGTGCCGGCGTTGATGGCGCTCAGGTCGGTGACTTCGACCCCGTCGATGAAGTACTTCAGGCCGCTCACGCGCAGGTGGCGCTGGCTGTAGACGCCGGCATCCAGGCTGCCGTTGGCGGTGACCACGGCCAGGCCGCCGTTGACGGTTTCGCCGCCGGTGATGTCCAGCGACAGGCCCAGCGCCTTGCCGATGCCTTCGCGGTACAGGTCCTTGCCCACGCCTTCGCCGGTGAGCACCGAGTAGCCGGTGCCGGCATAGGCATGCACGTCGCCGACCGCCCGCCCGGCGCTGCCCGAGGCCAGGTTCACGCGCGAATCGCGCTGGTACCAGGCCACCGCCTCGGGGTCGTTAACGACCGGGAAGGCGGTGTTGTTCCACAGGTCGGTGCGCGCGGTCAGGGTGGCCTTGTTCATGGCGCCGGCCACGTCGTAGCCGGCCAGGAACTTGAGGTCGCCGTACGCAAACAGGTCCACGTCGCCGACATCCACCGTGTAGTTCGCGTCGACCTTGGCCAGGCTCTCGCCCATCGCCGCACCGGCCAGGCCCCAGGTCTTGGCGTTGGTTGCCGTCTCGATGTCGTAGCGGCCGCTGGCCGACAGCACCAGGTCGCCGATGCTGTACAGGTCGCTGCCATTGCCAACCGACGCCGTGGCATCGGCCTGGCGCACGTCGACCTTCGACTCGGCGTCGGCGATGGCGATCGCGCCGCCGCTGTCGAGCTTGACCCGGTCGCGCGCGTAGACGTCGTTGTAGGCCTGCACGATGAGCTTCTGGGGGCTGCGCCAGTCGCCGGACAGGGCCAGGTCGACGTTGTCGCCGATGGTGCTCTGCGCGTCCAGCCACAGTTCCGACACGCTGCTGGCCGCGGCCGCGTCGAAGATACCGCCCGAGCCGGATTGCACGTTGTAGTTGGCGCTCCAGCCCTTGGTCGCCTTGTTGCGTGCATCCTGGTTGTAACTGGTGGCTACCACGTCCGAACCGCCCAGCAGGCGGGCATGGGTGTCGAGGTCGATCGTGTTCTTCGCCCATGAGCCGCTCATGCCCAGCACGGCGGCGCTGGTACTGTCGACGAAGGCGTTGAACGTCGACTGGTGCAGCGCCGACAGGTTCAGGTGGCCGAGCTGCGCTGCTCCGCCGCCGGCGCCGCGCGCGTACAGCTCGGCGCGGGTGGTGCTGTCGTCGCGGGTGGTGGCGCTGGATGCCGCACCGCTGACCAGGCCGCCCTGGCCGGCCGAGGCTTCGGCCAGGTTGTCCACGGCAGCGCTGGCGCCGATGTTCATGCCGGCATAGCTGCCGGAGAACAGGCCGTTGACCAGCGCCTCGGTGGTCGCGTCGGCGGTGGCTTCAGACACGTGCGCGCCGAGCGTGATCAGGCTGCCGGCGCGCCCGGTGGTCCATGCGCGCTGGCGGGTGTCCGTCGAGGCGACCAGGTTCCAGGTGCCGCCCTTGCCTTCGAACTCGACGTCGCCGGCACTGGTGAAGCGGCTGCTGCTGGTGTTCCTGGCGGTGGCGACAACGGCATTGACCGCCACGCCCGCGCCACCACTGACGCCGTAAGCGGCCACGCCGGCGCTGTTGCGGTCGGCGTTGAGGCCGATGCGGCTGGCCAGGGTGGCGTCGCGCGCGGCCAGGTGTGCGCCGCTGCGCAGGTCCAGGCTGGCGCTGGCGGTGCTGTCGGCCACGGCGACCGTGCCGCCGGCCGAGAGCAGGCCGCCTATTGCCACGCCCTCGCTGTAGATGTCCACGTGCGGGCGCGCTTCGGCCACCAGCGACAGCGAACCATCGGCGGAAACCTCGGCGTTCTCGCCGACAGTCAGGCGCGAGTCGCTGTCGTCGCGGGCGACCATGATGGTCGCGTTCACGCCGGCCAGGATGCCGCCGGACCCACCCCGCCCGAGCAGGCTGACCGCCGACTCGGAAACGCTGGCCAGGTCGATGTCGGTCGCCTCGAGCGCGGTGCCCGAAGCGACATCCAGCGACACGTCGCTGTCATGCTTGGCCACGCCGATCACCACGCCCGCGCCGGCGGCGCCGCCGACATTGGCGCCCAGCGCTTCCACGCGCACGTCCTGCGCGTCGCGCGCGCGGCCAGTCAGCGTGCCGGAGGCGTCGATGTCGCCGCCCAGCGTGGTCGACACGCGGTTGTCCACGACCGCCACGCCCACTGCCGCACCAGCGCCGACGAAGCCGCCGGCCGCGCCGCTCTCGGCCTTGACGGTCACCGCCGGGGCACTGCCGAGATCGAGCGACTGCGCGGTCACCGACACGTCGTTGGCCTGCAGGCTGCCGCCGAGCACCTCGGCCTTGACCTGCGCGTTGGAGAAGGTCAGGCCCATGCCGATGCCCACGCCGGCCAGGCCGCCGACGGCCACGTTGCCGGCCAGGTTGCTCGACTCCAGCCGGTCGCTCGCGTTGACGCCGGCATCGCCGCCGGCCACCACCGTGCTGCCATTGATGCGGGCCACGGTCTCATGCTTGTAGCTGGCCGGGGCTGAGGACTGCAGGCGGTCGCTGCCGGTGGCCTTGCTGCTGCTGTTGAGCCTGTCCTTCGACGACGAGTCGGTGACCGTCACCTTCTCGTACTGCTGGGTCGTCGAGTTGTAGACGAAGTCCTCGTAGGTGATGTCGCCCACGCGGTCGTCGTCGCCGATGCCGTCCAGCGTGGCCAGGGTGCCGTTGCCGTCCTTGTTGAGTTCGCCCATCGGGTCGAACGACTCGCCTTCCTCGTTGACCTGGGTCGAAGCACCCGAGCCGAGCACCAGCAGGCCGATGCTGCCGCCCAGGGCGAATCCGGCGCCGCCGGATCCGGTCACGGTGTTCATGGTGACATCGGTGCTGCGCTGGGCATCGACCCCCACGTCGCCACTGGAATGCACGCTGCTGTTGTCGAGCAGCGCGCGCGTGGCGCTGTTGGCGACCAGCACGTTGGCGCTGGCACCCACCGACAGTCCGCCGGCCGCGGCCGAGCCCACGGTGACATCGGCCTGCAGGCGGTCGCTGGCGTCAATGTCGAGATAGTCGATGCGGTTGCCGGCCGAACCGAAATCGGCCTGGCTGGCGCCAGCCTCGGTCACGGTCTCGACGATCGCGATGGTCGCCGTTCCGGCGACCGCCGCGCCGCCACCGGCCACGCCGACGCCGAGCATCTGCAGGCGCGTGGTGTTGTCGGCGGAAATGTCGACGCCACCGGCGTCGATCCGGGTGTTGATCGCCGAACCGGCGGTGCCCAGCGGCTCGCCGATCCAGGCGCGGGTGTTGCTCTGGTTATAGACCATGCCGAAGCCGGCGCCGAGCGCACCGGCGCCGGCGGCCAGGGTGGCCACGTTCGGCGCGATCACCTGCAGCGCCGAGGCGTCGACGTCGAGCGAGCCCACGTCGAGCTGGCTGCCGCCGCCGACCAGCGCCTCGGTGGTGCCCTTGAGGATGCTGATCTGTGCCGCGGCCGCAGCACCGACCACGCCGCCACCGGCGGCGGCGACCACGCTGCTGGCGTACTGGGTCGATTCGGCCTGCACGCTGGTGTCGCCGACGCTGTCCAGCGTCGCCCCGCTCACGCTGGCACGCGTGGTGCGCTGGTTGACCAGCACGTCGACGCCGGCACCCACGCCGGCCCAGCCCGCCGACACACCGAGGCTGGCCTCGTAGCTCGCGCTGAAACCATGGCTGGCCGCGCCCACGTGCACGTCCTGCGCGCTGCCGGCGCCGGCCGCCTGGTTGATCTTCGCCGAATCGATGTAGGCCTCGGTCGCGCCACCGAGCACGCTGGTGTTGAACAGGCCCGCCACCGACGCGCCGCCCAGCGGCACCACCGAGACGGCGGCCGCCAGCGACAGCTGGCCGACCTGCTGCAGGCTGCTCGCCTGCACCGCCAGGCCGGTGAAGCTGCGCTGGCCGATGCCCAGGTTGGGCGCCGGGTTGAACAGGTCGCCGCCCACCCACTCCTCGTCGTCGCCGTGGTTGGCCTCCACCGCGGACTCGTCGAACCATTCGCGGTCGTCCAGCGGCGCGTTGAGCAGCTCGCCGCTGTCGATGGTCATCGTGTCGCTGCTGCTGAGCCCCAGCGCGCTGACCTCGGTGGCCGCGCCGCTGATGTACGCCTCGGTCTCGGTCTCGATCAGGTTGACCGTCACCGAAGCGCCTACCGCCACCGAGCCGGCACCGGCGATGCCTGCACCGATGCCGAGGATGGCATCGTGGTTGCTCGCGCTGATGCCGACGTTGTGCTGCGCGGTGACCTTGGCGCCATTGCTGACGTGCGCCTTGCTCTGCGTGGTCACCAGGTTGGTGGCCACCGCGGCGCCGACCCCGGCGCCGCTGCCGCCGCCGCCACCGACGGCCACCGACAGGATGTCGCTGGACGAATCGGCGTCCACCGCCAGGTTGGTGACGTTCCAACCGCTGCCACGGGTGCCGGTCAGGGCCGCTTCGATCTCGCTGTCGATCCGGTTGATGGCGGTACCGGCGCCGGCGCCGGCGCCGCCGGCCACCGCGACGGCACCGGAGATCGCGTTGATCTCCGAGTCGTCGGTGGCGCGCACGGTGACGTTGCCCGCATTGCCGCCGCTGTTCTGCACCAGCGCGCCGGTACGCGCGCCGATGTTGTTGCTGGTGTTGGAGAACGCGCCCGCGCCGGCGCCCGCGCCCGCGCCGGCCACCGCCAGGGTGTCGATGCGTCCGCTGGTGGAAGCCAGCACGTCGACCGCGCCGCTGCCCACCGACAGGGTGCTGTCGATGATCCTGGCCTCGCGCTTCTGGCCGATGGTGCTGATCGCCACCGCGCCGCCGACCGCGGCGCTGCCGCCGCCCTGGACGTTGCCGGCGAGGGTCTTGATGTCGGCATCGCCGCGGGTGACCTCGACGCTCACCGAATCGGCCGAATGGACGGTGCTGTTGTCCAGCAGCGCCGACTCTTCGCCTTCGACCACGTTGACCGCGATCGAGGCGCCGCCGGCGAACGTCCCGCCACCGCCGCCGCCGACCGCCGCCGAACGGATATGGGACGCTCCGCCGCTTTCGATCTGCAGCGCGCCGTCCAGGGTCAGGCTGGCATCGGCCACTTCGGCCTGGCGCTTGGCCAGGATGATGTTGTTGGCGTTGGCCACGCCGATGGCGACGCTGCCCGCGCCGCTGACTGCGCCGCCCAGGCTCCAGATCGTGCGGTCGCCCTCGGCGGCCGAAACCTTCAGCGACCCGGCATCGATGCTGCCGCCTTCCACCGCGGCGCGCTCGGTGCCTTCCAGGACGTTGCTGGTCGACGAACCGTTCACCGCGACGTTGCCGGCGCCACCGCCGGCCACTGCAATCGCGTAGATGTCCTGGTCCGCGCCGGCCAGCAGCGATATGTCCCCGAAGCCGGCGATCGTGTTCGCGGCATCGTTGCGCACCAGCGCGCTGCGGTCGGCGCCGATCCGGTTGACCGAGATCGCGCCGCCTACCGCATTGCTGCCGCCGCCTTTGATCGAGCCCGTCAGCGAGGCGATCATCAGGCCGTCGCCGGCGCTGGCATCGAGCTTCAGCTCGCCATCGGCCCGGGTAGTGGTGATGTCGCTGTCCTCGACCAGCACGGTGTCGCTGCCGTCGATGTTGTTGACCACGATCGAGCCGCCGACGCCGTTGCTGCTGCCGCCGGTCGCGTCCACGGCGAAGCCCCAGATCTCACCGTCCAGCGAGGACGCCAGGGTGGCGTCGCCACCCAGGTTGACCGTGCTGCCGCTCACCCTGGCGGTGCGCTCGGCATCGATCAGGTTGATCGCGACGGCACCGCCGACGCCGTTACCGCCGCCACTGGCGGCCAGGTTGAAGGCCAGCGACCAGATCTGCGCGCCCAGCCCAGGCTGGCTGGCGGTGATCGACAGGTCGCGCGCGTCGAGCGTGGCGTTGGTGAGCGCGGCGGTGGTGGTGTCGGCGATGCGGTTGAAGGTGCCGGCGCCGCCGATCGCCAGGTCACTCAGCGATACGCTACCCGACAACGCCGCGGTGATGACATGGGTCTGCTGGGCGGCGCCGATGCTGGCGTCGCCGGACAGGTCGTAGGTCCCGCCCTTGACCTCGGCCCGGGTGCCCTGCTCGAGGTCGTTGATGCTGAACGCGCCGCCCATCGAGCGCGAGCCGGCGCTTCCGGTGATGTTGCCGGCCAGCGAGTACGCGCCGCCGCTCTTGGTCGCGCTCACGCGGAGGTCGTTCGCTTCCAGAGGCTGGCTGCGCCCGCTCATGTCGACCGTGGCGGTGACCGTGCCGCGGGCGATGATGGCGGTGATCGAGCCGGAGGTGGCCGAATCGCCGTTGCCCAGCGCGCCGGAAACGGCGGCGGCCAGCGCCTCGGTGCTGTTGAGCGCATGGACGTCCAGGTCGCCGCTGAGGGTGATGTCGGTGTTGGCGACCGAGGCGGTGTAATCGCTGCCGGTGTAGATGCCGCCGGCCGAAACGCCCACCGCCTTGCCGTTGGACAGCGACAGGCTGCCGGCGATGCCCAGGATCGCCTCGCCGGCCGGCACGCCGTCGAACAGGCTGTGGGTGGTGCTGGCGTCCTCGTCGCCGCCGAACAGGCTGTCGTCGACCGACTGCTCGACCTGGATCCCGGCCACGGTGCTGCTGCCGTCCAGGTCCAGGCCCGAGCCGGACAGCGCGGTGGTGGAGGCGCTGTCGAACTGCGCATCGAGCGCGCCATGGCCGCTGGAGCTCCTGGCCAGCACCTCGACGTCGCCGCCGTCGAGTTCGGAATGGTCGGTGTCGTCGCTGCGGTCGACCTTCGCGCTCACCTCGTTGTCGACGATCAGCACGAACATCGAACCGGCACCGGCGGTGCTGTCGCTGCCCGCGGATACCGCGCCGGCGATCGCGCCGGCGAGCACCCGGGTGGCGCTGAACGCGCCCACGCCCAGCTGGTCGAACCCGTGCGCCTGGCTGCCGAGCCATTCGGCCTGCAGCGTGTTGCCCAGGTAGCCGATGACCAGCGATCCGCCGGCACTGGTGCCGCTGCCGGAGGTACCGGCGAACGCGCCGCCGCCCAGCAGCACGCGCGCGCGGTCGTAGGCCGAGACCTCGATGGACTGCGCGCTGCCGGCGTCATCGCGCTGGTTGACGATGCTGTCCACCACCGCCGCGCGGGTGGTGTTGGTGATCGTGCCGCCGGAGGCGGAGAAGCCCACGGCGGTGTTGTTGGTGCCGCCGGTGGAGACCGCCAGGCCCAGGCCCAGCGCGACCTGGTCGCCGGCACTGGCCGCCTGCACGGTCAGCGAGTCGCTGTCGTTGAAGGTGACGCCGTCGACCAGCGCCTCGGTCTCGTTGAACAGGTGGTTGTAGGCGATCGCGCCGGCCACCGCCGAGCTGCGGTCGGACTTCGGGCCGGAAGCCAGGGTCAGCGCGCCGGCGCCGGCGCCGCTGAACTGGTTGGTCTGGTTGAGCGCGAGCACGGTGACGTCGCTGCCCACGCCGGTGCCGCGCGGATCGATGGTGATGCCGCTGATCGCGGCGCGGGTGTTCTGGCCGGAGACGTTGATCGACGCCGATCCGGCGCCGGCGATCTGGTTCTCTGGCTTCTGTGCCGCCTTGCCGCCCTCCAGCTGGCCGGCGACCTTGTCCGGGGTCTGGGTCAGCGCATCCTTGATCTTGGTGCCGTAGTCGACCGCGGTGGCCAGGCCGTCGTACAGGCCGGCCTGGGCCAGGCCGAACTTGGCCAGCAGCTTGGCGCCTTCGCCGCTGAGCAGGTTCATCGGACCGGAATCGCCGCCGCCATCGTTGGCGGTGGCCTCGTCCTGCTTCTGCTGCTCCTGCTCGCTGCGCGCCAGCGCGCCAGCGATGCCGAACGCGCCGCTCTGGCCGGTGCTCCTGGCGTCGACCAGCATCTCGTCGACGCTCCAGTGGGCGTTGCCGGCGCCGGCGGCGCCGTCGCCCAGCGATTCCGGGCGCCACAGGTTGACGCCGTCGGCATCGGTGCCGTTGTTGTCGCCGACGGTGGCCTCCACGTCGGAGGTCAGTACGTTGACCGCCGCGCCGATGCCGATGCTGGTCTCTTGCGAAACCGCCAGCGCGCCGGCCGCGCTCCACAGGCCGATGTCGTGGCGGGCCGACAGGCCGACCTGGCCGGCCTCGACCTCGGTGCTGTTGTGGATCGAGGCATTGACGTTGGCGTCGACCACGCCCACCACCACCGCGCCGTTGCCGGCGGCGCTGGTGCCCTTGCCGGCCGAAGGGCTGATGCCGATGACCAGTTCGTCCTGGTGCGCGGAAACGTCGACCTTCTCCGACTGCACGGTGCCGTTGGCACCGATGCCGGCCACGCTGCGGTTGGTGGCCACCTGCACGTTCACGCCGCCGCCGACCGCCTTGCCGTCGTCGCCATCGGCGCCGACGTTGAACAGCGTCCACCACAGGTTGCCGGCGATCGACAGCTGCTCGACCAGGGTATCGGCCTGCACCGCCAGCGAGGCGTCCCAGTCCCACTGCAGGTTGCGCAGCGTCTCGCGGTCTTCGTCGGGCGTGCCCTGGTCGTCGTAGAACGGCGCCAGGCCCAGCAGCGGCTTGCTGCTCCACGCGCCGCCGTCGTTGGCGGTGCTGGTCAGGCTGACGTTGTCGCCGACCCAGGCGGTGGCATCGAGCGCGTGGTAGCTGACCGCGAACGAACCGGCCATGCCCAGGTCCTGGGCCTCGCTGGTCGAGTTGGCGTAGGAGGTGGAGATGCTGCCCGGGATTTCCGGCAGCCCGCCGGCGATGGTCTTCAGGTTGCCGAAGATGTCCGACACCGAGCTCCAGCGGGTGATGTCGCCCAGGTCGAGCAGTTGCTCGTTGCGCGCGCCCACGCCGATCCGCGCGGCGGTGAGGCTGCTGCCGTCGCCGACCAGCGCGCGGGTCTGCTGGCTGATCTGGTCGTAGGCAGCAGCCACGCTGATCGAGGTCTTGGAGCCGTCTTCCTTCTCCGCGTCGGCGTTGACCGTGCTGTCGGCGCTGTTGTGCATCGACGACTGGCGCTGCAGTGCCTGTACGCTCAGGTTGCCGGCGATGTCGATGTCCGGGGCGGCGCCGCCGCTGCCGACCACCGCCTCGGCTTGGTGGTCGGAGATCCCGATCGCCAGTGCCGAGGCCAGCCGGAACTTGCTCTCGGTCGGGGTGGTGTCCTTGTCGGCGCTGGGCTTCATGCCGAACAGCGACTTGACCTTGTTGGTCAGCGCATCGGTGACGCCCTTGACCTGGGAGCTGCCCATCACCTGCTTCTTCAGGTGGTTGAGCGCGTTCTTGCCGACCTGCACCGAGGCGCTGTTGCTCTGGCTGTGGACCAGGTTGGTGGCCGACACGGCCAGGTCGGTGGCACCCGACAGGTCGGCGTCGAACACCGCGCGGGTCTTGCTGTTGAACAGGGTCAGCGCGATCGACGGCCCGCCGGTGGCGCCATCGCCGATCGCCTTGAAGTCGGCGCTGTTGGACAGGTTCTGCTCGGTCAGCGCGGCCAACACGACGTCGCCGTCCACGTCCAGCGCGGCGCCCTGGGCGACCTTGGCCTCGGTGGTGATGTCGCTGTGGGCCATGCTGAAGGCGATGCCCATCGTGGTGAGCGTGTTGCCGTTGGCGTCGTGGTTGTTGACCGAGGTGGCCATCACGTCGAGCGTGTCGTCGCTCAACGCCCTGATGTCCAGGTCGCCGCCGGCGTCCAGATCGGCGCCGGCCTGCACGTCGACCTTGGTCGTGCCGTCGATCCGGCCATAGGCCAGGCCGAAGTTGAACGGCATCTTCTTGTTGACGATCGGCAGCGAGAAGGTCGAGGCCTGCACCAGGCGGGTGCTGTCGGCCTGCAGGTCGAGGTTGCGCGAGGCGTCGAGCACGGCGGTCGAGCTCACCGTCACGTCGGCGTTGGCGCGCGCGATCAGCACCGACAGGTAAGGCAGCAGGACGGTCAGCTCGCTGTAGTTGGCCGGATCCAGGCCCAGCAGGCCCAGGTCGCTGACCCGCTGGTAGTCGACCGACTCCTGCAGGGTTTCGAAGATCTGCGTCCAGGCCGCTTCCTCGCCCAGCGTGCCCACCAGGTTGGAGACGTCCGACGCCAGGTCGCCGGTATTGAGCAGGTTGTTGAGGATGTCGGCCGACACGTGGGCGTTGGCGGCCGCGCGCAGGCTGACGTCGCGGCCGGTGATGCTGCCGTCGACCTTGATCGAGCTGGTCGCCTCGGCGTAGCCGGCCATCTGCCGGTCGAAGGCGAACGCCCGGACGTCGACATCGCCCGCTTCGCCGGTCCCGGTGCCGGTGTGTCCGGCATCCAGCGCCGCGCCGGCGGCGATCGCCACGTCGGCCTTGCCCAGCTTGGCCTGCAGCAGCGGGCTGGCCTGCGTGGTCAGGCCGTCGGCCAGTTCCTCGATGGTCTGCGCGTCGCCGGCGTCGCCGCCGCAGAAGGTGCAGCTGACGTCGCTGTAGGCGTGCAGGGTGATGTCGCCGGCGCTGCCATTGCCGCTGGCGCGGGTCACCACCGACGAGGTGCCGGAAAGCTGGATCGAAGGCGCTTCGAGGGTCACGTCGCCGCCGTGCAGGCCCGCGGCGCCGGCGGTGGTGTCGATCCGCCCGCTGCCCTTGAGCTCGATGCCGCGTGCGGCGGCCACCTGCACCACCGCGCCGGAGTTGTCCTCCATCAGCGCACGCAGCGCACCGCTGACCTCCACCGTATCGTCGGCGACGATCCTGATCGAGCCGTCCTTGCGCACGGCGGCGCTGACGTCCAGGCTGCCATTGGTGTTGACCGTGGCGTCGAACACCTTCGCGCCGGCATTGACCGCGCCGGCAGAGGCGACGGTGGCCGATGCGGCGAACAGGTCGATGGCGCCGGCGCTGTTGACGAGGCCGCCGATGGTCGCCGTCCCGTTGCCGCCATCGTACTTGCCGGCCAGCAGGTCCAGCGCCAGCTGGTCGTAGTCGGCGCTGTCGGTGCCATTGGCGATGCGCAGCAGCTCCTGCATCTTCGCGCTGCTGGGGGTGGTCACCAGCAGGCTGCCGACGTTGATCACGCCGCCGGAATTGACCACGAAACCGTGCGAACTGGCGAAGAAGATGTTGCCGCCGATCCTGCCGCTGGACTCGAGCAGGCCGTTGAGCGTGCCGTTGATCGTCGGCGCGCTGCCGTGTACCAGGTTGACCAGGTTGTTCGCGCCGGTCGGCACGTACAGGTTGACGGTGTTGCCGGTGTCGACCATGAAGTGGCCGAACGAGTTGAAGCCGGTGTCGCCGCGGACCGTCGAGGTCCTGATGTCGGTGACGTTTGGGTTGCCGCCACGCGGGGTGATCGTGGTCGCCGTGTCGGTGACCCCGGGGCTGCGCTCGGTCAGGGTGATGTTGTTGGCGGCGAGCGCTGCGTTGGGCAGCGCGCCCCAGGTCGCCAGCAGGGCCATGGTCAGGCGGTTCGGCTTCAGCGCCTGCACGGTGGACGCCGCGCGGGAACCGTGGCGGGACGTCCGGGGGTGGCCTTTGCTGTTCATGTCGTTTTCTTCCCGATGACCAGGCGCGTGCGCCTGCGATGGCGCGCGGCCGCCATGGCCGCGCGGAAGTGCGAGCGAGGGGTTTTTTTCAGCGGATGCAGGAACCGCAGGCCGGGTCCGGTCGCGGTCCGGCGCGGTCGAGTGCCGCGACGGCAGGCCAAAGGACGCGCGCCTGGCGGGGCGCGGCGCGGCGGGCAGTCGGATTCGGCCTTGCCACGCCTTCCCCAGCGTGGCGATCCGGCACGGTGCGCCGGCCGGTGCAATGCAGCTGTTCCATGGTTCCCCCTGAGCGGAAGGGGACCTGATGGTTCGTCCCCTACTCCATAAACCGCGAACCGCATCGCAAAACTATCACGCCCCCCGGAGAGCCCCTCCCGACCGACCGGGTAATGCAGTCCGAGATAATGCGTTCAAAATTAGTGGCTTATGATGGTTTCCGGTGCATCCAACCGGAAACAAGGACGCATGCCCCGGCGGGGCTCGCGCATGACCGACCAGCGGTCGGTTTAAACCGACCAACGGCAGGCCTCTGACAACGTCCCGCCTCGTTGGGCATCCCATGCCGGCGTGCCGCCCGCGACCGCGGGCCCTGCCGTGCGTACCGGCGGGCCTAATGCACCGCTGCCGTGCCCGCGTGCAGCTGTGCCATCAGCGCGTCCACGCCCGAGGCCGGCTCGCGCAGCAGGCTCCGCCGCGCCGCGTCGTGCTCCCCGGGCGGCAGCCCGGGCATGAAAGCCACCTCGCCCGCCACCAGCGACGCCACCGGGATGCCGTCGCGGTACAGCACCCGCGCGCCGGCGATCCGCGGAACCTTGTCGCCGACGACCACCGTGCCCGACAGGTTGAGCGGATCCAGCGCGCTGACGCATACCAGGGTGCCGTCCTGCGGCTTCTGCCGGGCCTTGCGCAGGGGTGCGATCGCTTCGGGCAGGGCGAACTGTTCGCCGGACAGGCCCTCGATGAAACGGCCGCCGCGCACCTCGCCACGCGCCTCGAGCCGGTGGTAGACGCGCAGCAGCTCGCGCCACGGCGGCAGCCAGGCGGCCTCGCGCTCCAGCACCCGCCAGCAGACCACGCCATAGCGACGCAGCAGGACCCGGGCCACGTGCTCGACCGCCTCCGGATCCGGCTTCTTCGCCGCCCGCGCTTCGCTTCCGCGCGTGGGCGCAGGCGGGTCTTCCAGCCCGCCGCCAGGCAACGGCGCACGCCGCACCAGCGCCCAGCGCCCGGCATCCTCGATCCCCAGCATCATCGCCCGGCGCCGCCCGTGCCCGGCCGCCGGCCGCTTCGAGGGCGGCACCAGCAGCGCGCGCAGGCCGGCGAAGCTGTCGCAGTGCGCGCACCCGCGCGCCACCAGCTCGGCCAGCGCGTCTTCCAGTTCGGTCTGCAGCAGGCGCGTGCCGGCGACGATCTCGTCGAAGAACGAAGCACCGTGCGCGGCCAGGAAGTCCGCCACCTTCTGCGCGCGCGAGGACAGCGCGGCATCGTCGGGCGCGGGCGGCGCCAGCGCCGTCCACAGGGGCACGCTGCGCCGGGGCAGCAGCAGCACCGGGGTGGAGCGCAGCGAGGCATTGCCGCGCGGCGCACCCGGCTCCACGTCGGTCGCGCGCAACCGCGTCCACAGCGTGCGGCCGGCCGTGCACAGGTCGTCCAGCCAGCTGATCGAGTAGTCCCGCACGCGCGCGGGCAACAACTCGCCCTCCCACGCGGCGGCCGGTGCCTCGAAACCCTCGAGCTGGGCCAGCACGCCGGCCAGAGCCTCCGGCCCGCTGACCCGGGCGTCGGTCGCCACGCGCTGCCAGTCGAACAGGAAGCGCATGAAGTCGCGCGGCGCCACCGGCTCGATCTCCCGGCGCAGGCGCTTGAGCGTATAGCGGTGGATGCGCGCGAGCAGGTGGCGCTCGCACCACTCCTCGGCCGTGGCCGCCGGCGAGAACCGGCCCTGCATCGCGTAGCCCTGCGACTGCAGCTTGAGCAACGCCATGTCGGTGGCCAAGGGGGCGATGCCCAGGCTGTCGGCCAGCGCTGCGGCGGTGACCGGACCGAGCCCGCTCAGGCGGGAACGCAGCAGCGACACCGCCGCGTCCTCCGCGCTCCATCCTGCGCGGGCGAACTCCTCCGGCACCGCGATGCCCGGCTGCAGCAGGGCGGGAGGATGCAGCGCCAGCATCTGCGGCAAGCGCTCGGCCGCGACCCACCACTGCCTGCCGGCGGCGGTGAGCCGGGTCGCGCGCGCGCCGCGCACCAGCGACTGCAGCAGCGGCTCCCACGCCGGCTCGCGCGCCGCCTCGGCGGCGGTCACGAACCCCAGCCCGGTCAGCACCTCGTGCATTTCGTCGGCGTTGCGCGCGCGCGGCCAGGCCTCGACGCGGACCTGTTCGACCGCCTCGCCATCCAGCCGGCCCAGGTCGGTGGCCGACTGCGGATCGGCATAGCGGCGCGTCTGCACCGCCTGGGTGCGGCGCTCCTCCAGCGGCGCGTCGTCGAGGAACGCATACGGGCGCGCGTTCAGGGCTTCGGCCGCCAGCGGCGAAGGCGCGGCCAGGTCGCGTGCCTCCACCGCGATCGCGCCCGATTCCAGCCCGCGCAGCACCTGCAGCCAGCCGTCGGTGTCCATCGCCTCGTGCAGGCAGTCGTCCAGGGTCTGCGCCACCAGCGGGTGGTCCGGCACCTGGCGCTCGCCGACGATGTTCTCCAGGCAGGCGACCTGGTCCGGGAACACGGTGGCCAGCAGGTCCTCGGACTTCATCCGCTGCAGCTGCGGCGGGACCTTCTTGCCGCCGATGAAGCGCGGCAGCGCCAGCGCGGTGGTCGCGTTCCAGCGCCAGCGCACCGGGAACAGCGGCGCGTCGAGCAGCGCCTGCACCAGCACGTCCTGCGCCGAGGAGGAATGCAGGTACTTCGATACTTCGATCAGCGGGAAGCTGTGGCTGGTGGACAGCGACAGCACGATCGCGTCCTCGGTCGCCGCCGCCTGCAGCTCGAAGTTGAACTGGCGGCAGAAGCGCTTGCGCAGGGCCAGCCCCCAGGCGCGGTTGAGGCGGCTGCCGTAGGGGCTGTGGATGACCAGGTGGGTCGAGCCGGTCTCGTCGAAGAAGCGTTCCAGCACCACGCGCTGCTGGGTCGGCATGGCGCCGAGCGCGATCGCGGTGGAGCCCAGGTAGTCGACCAGCTGGCGTGCGGCGTCCGCGTCCAGGCCCACCTCCTCGTGCAGCCATTGCGTGGCGGTCTCGGCGCCTTCCACCACCAGGCGCGGCATGGGCGCCTCGGCCTCGTCGGCCCCGCCATCGCCCGCGGCCGGCACCGGCGGCTCGACCACCACCCGCGCGCCCTCCATTCGCACGGCGATTTCCTCGCGCAGGCGCGACACGCCCAGCGACAGCTCGTCGGTGCGCCCGGGCGCCTCGCCCAGCCAGAACGGAATGCTCGGCGGCTGGCCCTGCGCGTCCTCCACCCGCACCCGGCCCGGCTCCACGCGCAGGATCCGGTAGCTGGTGTTGCCGAGCTGGAAGACGTCGCCGGCCATGCTCTCGATCGCGAAGTCCTCGTTGACGCTACCGATGAAGGTCGACTGCGGCTCCAGCACCACCGCGTAGTCGCCGGTGTCGGGGATGGTGCCGCCGGACATGGTCGCGACCATCCGCGCGCCCTGGCGCCCGCGCAGGCGCCGGTTGACCGCGTCGCGGTGCAGCCAGCCGGCGCGCGGGCCGCGGCGGTCGCTGAAGCCGTCGGCGAGCATCTTCACCACTTCGTCGAACTTCGCACGCTCCAGCCGCGCATAGGGCCAGGCCCGGCGCATCCAGTCGTACAGCGCATCCTCTTCCCACTCGGTGGCGGCGACCTCGGCCACGATCTGCTGGGCCAACACGTCCAGTGGCGCCGGCAGGATCCGCAGCGCGTCCAGCTCGCCGCGGCGCACGCAGTCCAGCAGCGCGGCGCACTCGACCAGCTCGTCGCGCGTCTGCGGGAACAGCCGCGCCTTGGGCACGCCGCCGACGTGGTGGCCCGAGCGCCCGGCGCGCTGCAGGAACGCGGCGATCGAGCGCGGCGAGCCGAGCTGGCAGACCAGGTCGACGTCGCCGATGTCCAGGCCCAGCTCCAGCGAGGCGGTGGCGACCAGCACCTGCAGCTGGCCGGCCTTGAGCTTCTGCTCGGCCTCCAGGCGCAGTTCCTTGGACAGGCTGCCATGGTGGGTGCCGACGTTCTCGCGCCCGAGCAGTTCGCCCAGGTTGAACGCGGCGCGCTCGGCCATGCGCCGGGTGTTGACGAACACCAGCGTGGTCCGGTGCGCGCGCACCAGCTCGACCAGCTGCGCGTAGACCTGCGCCCACTGCTCGTTGGACATCACCGCCGACAGCGGCGTGGGCGGCAGCAACAGGCCCAGGTCGCGCTGCTTGGCGTAGCCGATGTCGACGATGGCACAGTCCGGCACGTCGACGGTCGCGCTGCCGCCGAGCACCGCATCGGTGCCGGCCAGCGGATCGGCCGCCTGCCAGCCGGGCAGGTCCGCGCGCGTCGGATAGACATTGGCGCCGCCGACCAGGAAGCGCGCCACCTCCTCCACCGGCTTCTGCGTGGCCGACAGGCCGATGCGCACCAGCGGGCGCCCGCACAGGGCCTCCAGCCGCTCCAGCGACAGCGCCAGGTGGCTGCCGCGCTTGTCGTCGGCCAGCGCGTGGATCTCGTCGACGATGACGCTGCGCACCGTGCCCAGCATCGCCCGCCCGGAGGCCGAGCCGAGCAGCACGTACAGCGACTCCGGCGTGGTCACCAGGATGTGCGGCGGCTTCTTGCGCAGTTGCGCGCGCTCGGACTGCGGGGTATCGCCGGTGCGCACCGCGGTGCGGATCTCCACGTCCGGCAGGCCCAGCTCGTCCAGCGCTTCGCGGATGCCGGCCAGCGGCGCTTCGAGGTTGATCTGGATGTCGTTGGACAGGGCCTTCAGCGGCGAGATGTAGAGCACGCTGGTGCGGTCGGGCAGCTCGCCGCCGTTGGCCAGGCCCTCGCGCACCAGCGCGTCGATCGCGGCCAGGAAGGCGGTCAGGGTCTTGCCCGAACCGGTCGGCGCGGCCACCAATGTGTTGCGCCCGGCCATGATCGCCGGCCACGCCGCGGCCTGCGCCTCGGTCGGTCCGGGAAAGGCGCCGTCGAACCAGCGGGCGACGGCGGGATGGAAGGCGTCGATGGTCATGGGCAGGATCGCGACCGGGGCCGGCGCGGTCGCGACGGTATCGCAGCGTGGCGCGGGGCAGTCGCAGCAGGTGAGACGCGGTCCGAATCGCGCACCGGACGGGAAATCTGAATATGCGCCCGCCCCGGCGGGCCTTCAACCCGATGCCGGGGAGGAGACCCCACGGGTTCAGGATCGCGGTCGCGAGGGCGCCGATGTTGGGCGGCAAGCCGTACGCGGGCGCCGGCATGGCCGACCACGACTGCTTCAGCCACCCTTGACGGCCCCGTCCGGCCGGGCCACCGATAGTGGGTCGACCAGGAGGCATCGCATGGCCCGCTCGACCAGATCCACCCGTGTCCGCGATACGGATGCCTTCGTCCAGGTGCGGGGCGCGCGCGAGAACAACCTCAAGAACGTCGATCTGGACATCCCACGGGACGCGCTGGTGGCGTTCACGGGCATCTCCGGCTCGGGAAAGTCGTCGCTTGCCTTCGGAACCCTGTTCGCCGAAGCCCAGAGGCGCTATCTCGAATCGATCTCGCCCTATGCCCGCCGGTTGATCGACCAGGCAGGCATCCCGGACGTGGATTCCATCGCGGGGCTGCCTCCGGCGGTGGCCCTGCAGCAGCAGCGCGGCTCCCCGGGCACGCGCTCCTCGGTCGGCAGCGTCACCACCCTCTCCAATTCACTGCGAATGCTTTATTCCCGCGCGGGCACCTACCCGCGTGGTCAGGAAATCATCCATGCGGACGGGTTCTCGCCGAACACGCCCGCCGGCGCATGTCCCACCTGCCACGGGCTGGGCCGGATCTACGACGCCACCGAGGCGTCGATGGTGCCTGATCGGTCCCTGAGCATCCGCGAACGGGCGGTGGCCGCCTGGCCGGTCGCCTGGCACGGACAGAACCTGCGCGACATCCTGACCACGCTGGGTCATGACGTCGACGTACCCTGGAACAAGCTTCCGAAGAAAACCCGGGACTGGATCCTGTTCACCGACGAGCAGCCCGTCGTGCCGGTCTATGCCGGATTCACACTGGCCGAGACCCGGCGTGCGCTCCGGCAGAAGACGGAACCCAGTTACATGGGCACCTTTACCAGCGCGCGACGGTACGTGCTGCACACCTTCGCCACCACCCAGAGTCCGCTGATCAAACGACGGGTGTCCCAGTACCTGCTCAGTACCCCCTGCCCCGCCTGCGACGGAAAGCGCCTCCGCCGCGAGGCGCTGTCGGTGAAATTCGCCGGCATGGACATCGGCGAGCTGTCGCGGCTGCCCCTCACCCGGGTTGCCGCACTACTGGGCCCGGTGGCCCGAGGAAAGACCTCTACCGATATCCGCCATCCGGAGCAGGCGGTAGCCGCCGAGCGCATCGCCGCGGACCTGCTCGACCGCATCCGGGTCGTGGAGCAGCTGGGCTTGGGCTACCTCACCCTGGAACGGGCCACGCCGACGCTGTCGCCGGGCGAACTCCAGCGCCTTCGCCTGGCCACCCAGATCCGCTCCCATCTGTTCGGCGTGGTGTATGTGCTGGACGAACCTTCGGCGGGGCTCCACCCGGCTGACACGCAATCCTTGCTGCGCGCCCTGGACGAGCTCAAGGCCGCGGGGAACACCCTGTTCGTGGTCGAACACGAGATGGACGTGATCCGCCATGCCGACTGGATCGTGGACGTGGGCCCCGGCGCGGGCGAACAGGGCGGACGCATCCTGTACAGCGGCCCGCCGGAGGGCCTCGAGCGGGTGGCCCAGTCCAGCACGCGCCGCTATCTCTTCGCAGGCGCGCAGCGCCCGGCGCGCTTGCGGCGAGCTCCCTCGGGGTGGTTGCGCCTGCGCGGCGTGACCCGCAACAACCTCGAGGATGTCGCGGTCGATTTTCCGCTGGGCGTGCTGACGACCGTGACCGGCGTTTCCGGCTCGGGAAAGTCCTCGCTGGTCAGCCAGGCACTGGTCGAACTGCTGGCCGGCCACCTCGGCCAGGAGCCGGAGGCCGCTGACGAGGAGGTCGACCCGCTGGAGCGTCGCGACAACCCGGGTACCCAGGGGCGTGTGGAAGGGCTGGAACAGGCCCGCCGGCTGGTGCAGGTCGACCAGAAGCCCATCGGGCGCACACCCCGCTCGAACCTGGCGACCTACACCGGGCTGTTCGACCATGTGCGCAGGCGCTTCGCCGCGACAGCCCAGGCCCGCAAGCTCCGCTACGATGCGGGCCGCTTTTCCTTCAACGTGGCCAAGGGTCGCTGCGGGACCTGCGAGGGCGAGGGCTCGGTCTGCGTGGAGCTGCTCTTCATGCCCAGCGTGTACGCGCCCTGCCCGACGTGCCGGGGGGCGCGCTACAACGCCGCCACCCTCAAGGTGCAGTTGCAGGGACGCAACATCGCCGAAGTGCTGGCGATGACCGTGTCGGAGGCCGCCGTGTTCTTCGCGGACGATCCTGCCGTGTCGCGCTCGCTGCAGGTCCTGGAGGAAGTGGGGCTGGGCTACCTGCGGCTCGGCCAACCGGCCACCGAGCTTTCCGGTGGCGAAGCGCAGCGGATCAAGCTGGCCAGCGAACTGCAGCGCGCGCAGCGGCGCGATACGGTCTACGTGCTGGATGAACCCACCACCGGCCTGCATCCGGCCGATGTCGACAGGCTGATGCACCAGCTGCAGGCCCTGGTGGAATCGGGCAACTCCGTGATCGTGGTGGAGCACGACATGCGCGTCGCGGCCGGCAGCGACTGGATCATCGACATGGGCCCGGGAGCGGGTGCGGAAGGCGGCAGGGTCGTCGTCGTGGGGACGCCGGAGAAGGTCGCGCGCCACAAGCGGAGCAGGACCGCCAGGTTCCTTGCCGCGGCGCTGGCGGACGGGTGACGGGACCCGGAATTCGATCCTCGGCCGGCTTCACGGAGGAGAAGCACTTCGTCTTTGGCGAATTCCAGCGTCGGCGGTCGTCCCGGAATTGCCAGCGCTGCCCCGGAATGCAACCCAATCGTGGGCTCGACCGGTTCAGGCGCCGTGATGGCGTGCAGCGCCTGGCGCCGATGACGCGATGAGGATAGTTCTGGTTCGAGAGTGGGGATCGGCGCAAGGCATCGCTGCCTTCGAATCCCTTCTCGCGTCGGCGCGACGTGGCCATCGTTCCAAGAGCGCGCGCGTTCACCAGGCGCGAGAAATCATGGAAGCAAACACAGCACGCTGGAAGGCCGGGGCCTTGATGCAATTGGTGGGCCGTGATGGATTCGAACCATCGACCAGCGGATTAAAAGTCCGATGCTCTACCGACTGAGCTAACGGCCCACGGGGTGCCGGCGCTCGGCCGGGCGGGCATTTTAACCGATCGCGCCGCCCACGTACCGCGTCGGGTCGGCCACGCCTGCGGCAGCGAAGCCGGCCGCGCGCAGGCGGCAGGCGTCGCAATGGCCGCAGGCGCGGCCGGCGGCGTCGGCGCGGTAGCACGACACGGTCTGGCCGAAGTCCACGCCCAGGCGCAGGCCTTCGCGCACGATTTCGTCCTTGCCCATGCGCAGCAGCGGCGCGTGCACGCGGATGCCGGCGCCTTCCACGCCGGCCTTGGTGGCCAGGTTGGCCAGCCGCTCGAACGCCTCGATGAATTCCGGCCGGCAATCCGGGTAGCCGGAATAGTCGACCGCGTTGACGCCGCAGAAGATGTCCGCCGCGCCCAGCACCTCGGCCCAGCCCAGCGCGACCGAGAGCATGATCGTGTTGCGCGCCGGCACGTAGGTGACGGGGATGCCCTCGCCACCGGCATCGGGCACCTCGATGTCGTCGGTGAGCGCCGAGCCGCCGATGCTGCGCAGGTCCACGCCTACGGTCTTGTGCGCGACAGCGCCCAGCGCCCGGGCAACGCGGTCGGCTGCGTCGAGCTCGGAGGTGTGCCGCTGGCCGTAGCGCACGCTCAGCGCGTGCACGGCGAAACCCTGCTCGCGGGCGATGGCCAGGACCACGGCCGAATCCATGCCACCGGAGACGAGGACGACGGCGTTCTTCATGGGACTGCTGGCGTGTGGGGGAAGCCCATTGTAGGAGCCCATCCTCATGGGCGACACGGGCGCGATGGTACCCGGGTATGCCGACCCGGCCTCGGGTCGCCGATAAGGATCGGCTCCTGCAAGAAGCCGCCACGCGCCTTGTAGGAGCCCATCTTCATGGGCGACACGGGCGCGATGGGTCGTGGGGCACCCGGGTATGCCGACACGGCCTCGGGTCGCCGATAAGGATCGGCTCCTGCAAGAAGCCGCCACGTGCCTTGTAGGAGCCCATCTTCATGGGCGACACGGGCGCGATGGGTCGTGGGGCACCCGGGTATGCCGACCCGGCCTCGGGTCGCCGATAAGGATCGGCTCCTACAAGAAGCCGCCACGCGCCTTGTAGGAGCCCATCCTCATGGGCGACACGGGCGTAGCGGGTCGCGAGGCGGCAGGGGTGTGCCGAAGCGGCTTCGGGTCGCCGATGAGGATCGGCTCCTACGGGAAGCCGCGGTGCGCCCGCTCAGCGCCCCGGTTCGTCGTTCCAGAGCAGCTTGTGCAGCTGCATCTGGAAGCGCACCGGCAGGCGGTCGGCGACGATCCAGTCGGCGAGCTCGCGCGGCGCCAGTTCGCTCTTGCTCGGCGAGAACAGCACGTCGCAGCGCGCGGCCAGGGCATGCTCGGCGACCATGTCGCGCGCCCACTCGTAGTCCTCGCGGCCGCACAGCACGAACTTGACCTGGTCGCGGGCGGTCAGCAGGGGAATGTTCTCCAGCCGGTTGCGCGCCATCTCGGCCGAACCGGGCGTCTTCAGGTCCACCACCCGCGATACCCGCGGATCGACCCCGGCGATGTCCAGCGCCCCGGAGGTCTCCAGCGACACGTCGTAGCCGGCGTCGCACAGCCGCTGCAGCAGGTCGATGCTGCGCTTCTGCGCCAGCGGCTCGCCGCCGGTCACGCAGACGTGGCGCACGCCGTGGCGGGCGACCTCGGCCAGGATGTCGTCGATCTCCCACCACTGGCCGCCATGGAACGCGTAGGCGGTGTCGCAGTACTGGCAGCGCAGCGGGCAGCCGGTCAGGCGCACGAACACGGTCGGCCAGCCGGCCGCGTTCGCCTCGCCCTGCAGCGACAGGAAGATCTCGGTGAGCTTGAGGCGGTTCGGTGGCGCGGGTGTATCCATGGGTCCTGTGTGTTGCAGCGGGCGCCCGGCGGGTCGCAGGAGCCGATCCTCATCGGCAACCCGATGCCATGTCGTGGCATCCGTGGCGCCTCGTGAATCGATGCACCCGGGGTGCCCCATGAGGATGGGCTATTACACACGGTGGGGCGCGGGCTTTTTTTGTAGGAGCCGATCTTCATCGGCGACCCAGTGCTCTGTCCGGGCCTCCATGCCGCCCCGTGGACCCACCCCGTGGATCTAGGCGCCCTCGGGTCGCCCATGAGGATGGGCTCCTACGGCGAGGACACCCTCTCGCCGCGCGCCTCAGCGCAGCTGGCCGATCTGGATCGAATGCAGGCGGTCGCCGGCGATGCGCGCGGCGTCGGATTGCGGATAACGGCTGACGACCTGCTGCAGCGTCGCCTCGGCCCGCGCCACGTCGCCGTTGCCGAACTGGGACAGGCCGAGCTTGAGCAGCGCGCCGGGCGCCTTGTCGTGGGTCGGGTAGCGGCCGATCAGCGTTTCGAACTGCTGCGCGGCCAGGGTGTAGTTCTTGGTGGCGTAATGGCTCTCGCCCAGCCAGTACAGCGCGTTGGGCGCATAGATGCCGGCCGGCCAGGTGTCGATGAAGGCCTGGAACAGCTGGGCCGACTCGTCATAACGACCGGACTTCAGCGCGTCGAAGGCGATGTCGTAGGCGGCACGCTCGTCGCCGGCCTGGGCCAGCGAGCCGGGGTCGCCGTGCACGCGCGGTGCGGCTTCGGCCGCGGCGGGGGTGACGGTGCGGGTGGGCGCGCTCGCCGGTGCCGCGGAAGAAGCCGGCGCGTCGGTGGCAGCCGGCGGCGGCACGGCGCCGCCTTCCAGCCGGTTCAGCCGCCCGTCCAGGTCCAGGTACTGGTCCCGGTTGCGCTGCTGCAGCTGCTTATTCTCGTGCTGGAGCTGCTCGATGGTCGAGCGCAGCGTCTGCACCTCGTTGCGCAGCTGCTCCATCTGGTTGAGCAGGTCCTGGTTGGCCTGGGTGTTGTTCGCCTGCAGTTCGAGGCGGGCGACCCGGTCGGCCAGGCTGAGCTTCTGCGCGTACGCGGGCGTGGCGGCCACGAGGGCCGCCACGACCAACATCCGCAGGGGATGCTTCAAGCGCATGGATCAGCGCGCGCTGTAGACGATCTCGACGCGGCGGTTCTGCGCCCAGCACGCCTCGGTCGACTCGGTGCACAGCGGACGCTCTTCGCCGTAGCTGACCACGGTCAGCTGGCTGGCCGAACCACCGGCCGCCTGCAGCGCGGACGACACGGCGTTGCCGCGGCGCTCGCCCAGGCCCATGTTGTACTCGCGGCTGCCGCGCTCGTCGGTGTGGCCTTCCAGGTTCTGGCGGGCCGACGGGCGGTCACGCAGGTACTTGGCGTGGCAGGCGATCACGGCCTGGTACTCCGGCTTGACGGTGTACTGGTCGAAGTCGAAGTGGATCACGCGCTGGCGCAGGCAGGCGTCGGTGTCCAGGTCTTCCGGGCCATAGACGCCGTCATCGGCGACCGGGGCGGTCGGGGCGGTCGGGGTGGTCTCGGCGACCGGGGCTTCCTTGACCTTCTTGGAGCAGCCGGCCAGGGCGGCCACGGACAGCAGCGAAACCAACAGGACGCGGGTGGAGGAGTTCATGATCATTCCTTGTGGTGCATTGGGTGGTGGTAGGGGAAAACAGGAACGGACGGTTCAACCGGCGCAATATTACAACTGAATTTTAACGGGCGCTGCGGTAGGGCGACCAGGCCGGCTCGCGCACGTCGCCGTCGGCCAGGACCAGGCGCTGGCGCACCCGGCCGTCGGCGGAGACGGCGTAGAGCACCCCGCGCCCGCCCTCCCGCGCCGCGTACAGCAGCATGCTGGCATTGGGGGCGAAGCTGGGGGATTCGTCGAGGGAGCCGGTGGACACGGTGTTCCAGCGCGGCGAGCCGAGGCTGGAATCCATGATCGCGATCCGGTAGGTGTTGCCGGCCCCCTGGGCCACCGCGATCTTCTTGCCGTCGTAGGAAACGGACGGGGTGGCGTTGTAGTTGCCCTGGAAGGTGACGCGCGTCGCACTGCCGCCGGAGGACGGCACCTGGTAGATCTGCGGACGGCCACCCCGGTCGGAGGTGAAGTAGATGGTGCCGCCGTCGGCGCTCCAGGTCGGCTCGGTGTCGATGCCGAAATGGTTGGTCAGCTGGGTCAGCTGCTTGCTGCCCAGGTCCATCACGTAGATCTCCGGGTTGCCACTGCGCGACAGGGCCATGGCCAGCCGGCGGCCATCCGGGGAGAACGAGGGCGCGCCGTTGATGCCGCGGAAGCTGGAGACCAGCTCGCGGGCGCCGGAGGCGATGTCCTGCACGTAGATGGAGGAATTGCCGCGCTCGAAGCTCACGTAGGCCAGCTTGCGGCCATCCGGGCTCCAGGCCGGCGACAGCAGCGGCTCGGCCGAGCGCACCACGACCTGCGGGTTCCAGCCGTCGGCGTCGGCGACGTTGAGCGCGAAGCGCATGTCCTTGCCGGTGCCGCTGGCGGTGACGTAGGCCACCCGGGTCCAGAACGCGCCGCGCACGCCGGTGATCTTCTCGTAGATCGCGTCGGCGATCTGGTGGGCGGCGTCGCGGGTGGCGTTGGGCCGGGCGGTGATGGCCAGGCCCAGCAGGCGCTCGGCCTTGGCCACGTCGAACAGCTCGTACTCGACCCGGTAGCCGCCGTCGCCGGCGTCGAGCACGCGGCCGACCACGATGTAGTCCTGCTTGAGCTGCTTCCAGGTGGCGTAGTTGATCTCGCCGCCGCGGGTCGGCTTCTCGAGGATCTGCGCCTCCGGCAGGGTGCGGAACACCCCGGACCGGGCCAGGTCGTCGCGCACCACCTTGGCGATGTCGGTCGGCGGCGGCGTGCCGCTGCCCTGGTAGGGCATCGGCACCACGGTGATCGGCAGGGCCGAGGCGTTGCCACCGACGATGTCGATCTCCAGGCCCTGCTGGGCCGAGGCCATGAGCGGCAGCAGGAGGAAGGCGAGCAGGGCGAACCAGCGCAGGGGAGTCTTCATGGGCAAGCGGTCGGGCATCCGGTGCGGGTCGAAAGGAATAGCAGCGTGCGCGTGAACATTTTCGCAATCATGAACGAAAACGGCGTGAAAGGTCGCGGGTGGCCCGGCCCGCACTCGTGTAGGAGCCGATTCATCGGCGACCCGAGGGGGTCGGGATGCCGACGGGCCATCGCGACCCATGGCACCGCGGTCGCCCATGAGGATGGGCTCCTACACACACATGCACCGGCCGGGCTCAGCGGTCCTGGGCCTCGGAGCAGCGCCAGCCTGCACCGGCGCGATGCTCCTGTAGGAGCCGATTCATCGGCGACCCGAGGCGGCTGGGATGCCGACGGGCCATCGCGACCCATGGCACCGCGGTCGCCCCATGAGGATGGGCTCCTACATACACACATGCACC